>JAFXVJ010000003.1 GCA_017524615.1 Clostridia bacterium
ACCCCGCGCCAGGGGATGATCCCCTGGACCCACTCCTCGCGAAGCTGCTTGATCGATAGAACCAAGGAATCGTCGCGTGTTACGCTGGGATTGCGAACGTTTGGGGCTTCTGGCCCAATGAAAGCCGGGATCATCCTCAGAAAAAAGCGAGCTTTTCCCTCTGGATGATCCCCCGGCTTTCCCCGGATGCAATGCATCCGGGATGGCCGCTTTCAGCGGCCGGGCCAGAAGCTATACGATGACCACCGCCGTTATAGCGCCCTTTCTGGTTCTCTTTCGGGCTAAAGAGAATACCCCGTCGTCCCTTTTCTCTTTTTTCATCCTTGCCAATTTGGAGCTTAGAAGAAAAATCGTATCAGATGCTGTATCCGCTCAGATCGCCAGGCACATCCTGGGGGATATCCAGGCAACCGTGGGGCACAAAGCCCCGGGCCACTTTTCCGTCCACCTGAGTTTCCAGGTAATCCCACGCCTGTCCGTTCTGATTGATCATGGTGGTCATGTAGGTGACGTATTCCCCGCTGTACAGCGTCCGCATGGTAATATTGGCCAGCAGGGGATCATCCGTCATGGAGCACGCGGCGGTCACGGTCGCGGTTCTGTTGGAGAACTGCATCTGAATGTTATTGTCCACCCGGCCCGAGATATCGCTGCCCCGCACGTAACCCACGCGGACGGAGCCGTTATTGGTTTCATAGAACAGCAGCAGCCAGCCGTTCACCCAGCCCGCGGCCCACACGGCGCCGTTGGTATTCACGGACGCCCTGCCGTTGGCCCCGCGCCAGGCCTGCGCAGAAGGCGCGGAATAAACCGCCAGGTTCTGCCCGCTCTTCAGGCTGATAAAGGAGAATCCCGTCAGCATCCAGCCGCTGCGGGGCGGCTGATAATCGGTATAGCAGCGCTTGCCCGCCATATGGGAGGGATAGCCCAGGGCGTCCATCTGGCTGATGACTTTTTTGATAGTTTTGTAATTGTCCCATTCCAGATCGGTCACATACGGATAGACCTGGGTCTGATTGTCCGGATTGGCGTTGGGCGTATACCAGGGCATGGCCCGGAACCAGATATCATACTGCTCACCGGGATTGAACACATAGCCGTGACGGGCAAAGATCTCATTGAAAATGTAACTGAGGGATTCCCGGTCCCACTCCCACAGTTCCGCTTCCGTCAGGCGGCGGGTGCTGCTGTCCTCGATCAGATAGAGATGATCGGCCAGGGCGCAGAGGGGCATCAGGGTCAGACAAAGCAAGAGGCACAGGATCCGAACAACGTGTTTCATGGCGACCTTCCTTTCTGCTGCGATTCATGAGGATGCAGCGAAGACTTCTTCCGATGAATCAGATTCTTCCCTTGAGCATTTCCCGGGCGTGGCTGCGGGCGCTGTCCGGGTCGCCCCCCAGCATCCGGGCGATTTCGTTCACGCGGGCTTCGCCGCTCAGCGGTGTCAGCCGGGTGCGGGTGCGTTCCCCGTCAAAGGATTTTTCCACCAGGTAATGATGATCGGCCAGGGCGGCGATCTGCTGCAAATGGGTCACGCACAGCACCTGGCGTTCCCGTGCGATGGCGGCCATCTTCTCTCCCACCACCTGGGCAGCGCGGCCCGAAATGCCGGTGTCGATTTCGTCAAAAATCATGCTGGGCACGCCCTCGCGCCGGGCCGCCACGGACTTGATCGCCAGCATCAGGCGGGACAATTCGCCGCCGGAAGCAATGTGGGAGAGAGGCTGCATTTCCTCCCCCCGGTTAGGCGCGATCTGAAACGCCGCTGTCTCGCGGCCCAGCGGCCCCGGCGGGCAAGGGGGCAGGGACACGGAAAACCTGGTGCCCGCCATGTTCAGGTCATTCAGCTGGATTTCCATTTCCTTTTGGAATTTCTCCGCCAGCTTTTCTCTGGAAGATGTCAATTCCCCGGCGGAGCGGGCATACGCTTCAGCGAGGACGCTTTCCTTTCGCGCCGCGGCGTCTATGTCGTCATCCAGGCTTTCAAAGCCCGCCAGCTCCCGTTCCATTTCCTTCAGTTTTTCCACCATTTCGCCGGTGGTGGCTCCGCCGTATTTGCGGCTCAGGCGGCGGATCAGGTCCAACCGCGCCTGCACAGCCTCCATCCGATCCGGATCCGAATCCAGCTGGGACAGGCAATCGCGCAGGGTCAGCCCCGCGTCCTCCGCCTCATAGTACAGCCCCTCCAGCCGGGACAGCAGGGACGCGTATCCATCGTCCAGCCCCTCAATGGGCCGGAGAGCATTGGCCGCCGCCCGCAGGGCCTCCGCCGCCGGCGCCGCGCCGTTATAGACCGCATCGTACGCTTCCCGCAGTCCGTTTTCGATCTTTTCCGAATTGCGGAACCGGTCCCGCTCCCGGGTCAGCTCCTCCTCTTCCCCGGGCACCAGCCGGGCGTTTTTCAGTTCTTTTTGCCGGATGCGCAGCAATTCCATCCGCTCCCCGGCCTGGGCGCTTTGGCTTTGCAGCTTTTCCAGGGCCTTCCGGCTGTCCCGCCAGGCGGTGAAATCCTCCTGCACCCGCGCAAGCAAACGCTGGTGCGCCTCATCGCCTGAAGCGTCCAGGAAGCCCAGATGATGCTTTTCATCCATCAGCGACTGATGCTCGTGCTGGCCGTGAATATCCATCAGCAGCGCTGTGAACTGCTGATACTGGGACAGGGGCATCAGCGTCCCGTTCACCCGGCAGGAGGATCGCCCGCTGCGGGTGATTTCCCGGCTGAGGATCAGCTCATCCCCCTCGTCCAGCGCCTGCTCTTCCAGCATGCGGCGCACCGCCGGGCAATCCCCCACGTCAAACAGCCCTTCCACCCGGGCCTTTTCCTCGCCTGTGCGAATTAGTTCCTTTTGGGCGCGTCCCCCCAGCATAAGCGTCACCGCGTCCACCAATATGGATTTGCCCGCGCCCGTTTCGCCGGTGAGCACGTGCAGTCCCGTGGAGAATTCCACCTGCATCCGATCCATCAGCGCGATATTCTGAATGGTCAAGGAAACCAGCATGGCACGTCCCTCTTATTTCAGCATTTCCCGGAAGCCGTCCACCGTTTTGGCGGCCTCCTCCTCGTTGCGGGCCACTACCAGCACGGTATTGTCCCCCGCCATGGTGCCCAGGATCTCCGGCAGCCGCATGGAATCGATGGCCTCCGCGGCCACGTTGGCGCTGCCCGCCAGGGTTTTGATCACGATGATATTATTGGCGTAGCTGATGGACAGCACCGAATCCTTGAACATGCGCACGAACCGTTCAGACAGGCCGTGCTCCGCCTTGTCCGCCGTGGCGTATTTATAGCTGCCCGTGGCGGAAAGCACCTTCAGCAGCCGCAGTTCCTTTATATCCCGGGACACGGTGGCCTGCGTGACCACGATGCCCATCTCCCGCAGCCTGGCAGCCAGTTCCTCCTGGGTTTCGATATCATGCTGTTCAATGATGCTCAGGATGGCGGTCTGCCGCACGTTTTTCATAAGCCCTCTCTCCTTATGTGTCTTGTTGATTCCAAACCCGCGCAGGCGCGCTTCGCCGCGCTTCTCTATTCCATGGCTGAACAGTCACGGTTCCAATTGATTTGCTTTTTCCGCAGCGTGTCGAAAAAGCTGATGCCGTCAGGCCGGATGAGCCGCAGCCTTTCCCGGGCGGCGTGAAGGGCCACATGGGCCTCCTCCGTCACCGGCAGCAGGGTTTGGCCATCCACGGCCAGCTGAAAGCGCCTGCGCTCGCTGCCATGGGCGGACAGGGTCACCTGCGCGTGCAGGGGCAGGATCACCGGCCGCAGGGTCAGTTCCCGGGCGCACAGGGGCGTCACCATCAGGCATTGAGCGTCCGGCCGCACCACCGGCCCCCCGGCGGACAGGCCGTAGGCCGTGCAGCCCAGCGGCGTGGAAACCACCACGCCGTCCCCATGGGCGCAGAAGACCAGTTCCCCGTCCGCTTCCACCGTCACTTCCATCACGCCCGGGTGCTCCCCCCGCGCGAAGGACAGATCGTTCACCGCCAGATAGCTTTCCCCCCGGTAGCACACCTCCAGCAGCGGACAGTCCGCCAGCGGATAATCCGGCTTCAGCAGCAGCGCCGCCGTTTCCGCCGGCTTTTCCGCCTCCCCCGGCATCAGAAAGCCCACCGTGCCCGTATGCACCCCAAGCAGCGGGATCCCCTTTATCGCGGCGTCCGGCGCGGCCCGAAGCAGCGTGCCATCCCCTCCGAACACCACAATGGCCCGCGTGCCGCCGTCCACCTCGCCCAGATCGCATTCCCGGCCCACCCCTCGCCGGGCCAACCAGGGATCGGACAGCACCTCCGCCCCCCGATCCTGAAGCTGACGGGCCAGGGCCCGGGCCGCCGATTCGCTTTTGGGCTGATAGGGATTTGCATAGAAATAGAAAGCCCCGCTCATTTTTCTCCTCCATTCTGCATAAACATTATATCATATTCAAAAAAAATACACAAGAGCGCCGGGCGGCAAAAAACAAAATCACCGCACCCTTGACAAAATATGATTCAGCGCATATCATGAACGGGATATTCCCCGCGGCCGCATGACGCCACGCTGAATATTCACTGCTTGTATATACAGATCACAGGCTGAAAAGGAGCCGATTCTGATGATGGAAACAAAGTGCGTGCCCGCGGACGCACAGGCCATTGAACAGGCCGCCGCGCTGCTCCGGTCAGGCCAGGTGGTGGCCTTCCCCACGGAAACGGTGTACGGGCTGGGGGCCAACGCCCTGGATGACCAGGCTGTGCGGGCCATCTTCGCCGCCAAGGAGCGCCCGGCAGATAATCCGCTGATCGTTCACATAGCAAAGCGGGAACAATTACGGGGATTGTGCCATGTGACGGATACAGCCGTCAAATTGATGGACGCTTACTGGCCCGGCCCCCTGACCATGCTGCTGATGAAAACCGATTTGGTGCCTGCCGTCACCACCGCGGGGCTGCCCTCCGTCGCGGTGCGCTGCCCCAATCATCCCGTGGCGCTGGCCCTGCTGAGCGCCTGCGCCCTGCCCATCGCCGCCCCCAGCGCCAATCGGTCCGGCCGGCCCAGCCCCACCGCCGCGGCCCACGTGCTGGAGGATATGCGGGGGCGCATTCCCCTGATCCTGGATGGCGGCGCCTGCCGGGTGGGGGTGGAATCCACCGTCGTGGATCTGACCGGCGATGTGCCCTGTGTGCTGCGTCCCGGCGCCGTCACCCCCGCTGATATTGCCCGGATCGTCGGGCAGTGCACCGTGGCGCCCAGCGTCATGCGCCCCCTCATGGAGGGGGAAAGCGCCCCCTCCCCCGGCATGCGCCACCGGCATTATGCCCCCCGGGCAAAAATGACCGTGTATGTGGGCAGCGATGAACATGTGGCGCGGGCCATTTCCCGGCGTTACGACCAGACGGACGGCGCGGTGATCCTGGCCCACACCGGCGCCCTGCCCCTGTTCGGGAACCGCCGGGCGTATTCCCTGGGCGCGTCGCCGCGGGAAGGCGCGCATCTGCTGTTCCAGCGGCTGCGCGAAATGGATGAAACGGGCTGCACCCTGATCCTGGCCCAGGGCTGGGAGGCCCAGGGCGACGCCCTGGCGGTCATGAACCGCATGGCGCGGGCCGCCGCCTTTGATATTGTATACGTATAGGTATCGGCCCCGGCGCGGCAGACGAAGACGCGCCGGGAAAAAAGCGAAGAATAACCCCTGAGAAAAGCGCGGAACGCTGTTCTCAGGGGTTTCGTTGTTTTCTTTCCGTCCGGATGCCGAAGCGGCCCGTGCGCGCTCATTCACCACTTCCGGAAGGGACATTTTTCTTTTTTGTACGCCGCCCTTAGCTCCACCAGGCAGCCGCAGCCCATGCAGGTGCCATTCTGCAATTGATCGCAGGCGGCGCACAGGGCAAGACGCCGGGCGTAAAGCCCCTCCTCCGCTTTCACGGAGGCGGGCATGGTACGCAGCAGGCCTGCCACGTATTTTTCATAGTCCTGGGGGAAAGCGTCCCGGAGCAGGCATCGCTTACAGGTTCCCATGGATCAGTGAATGGCCAGATGCACGATGGAGCAGGCGGGCAGCGTCACCTTCAATCCGCCATCGGCCAGGGCGAAGCCCGTGAAGGGCACGTTTTTGACGGCGTCGGGGCAATCGAAGGTATTGTGGGCGTCCATTTCGCCGGTGAGGATTTCGCCGCTAACGGAAGCGGCCCGCATACCCTGAAGCGAAATTTCCAGTTCCTGGCCCTGATCCAGGGCAGGATTCACCAGCGTCACATGCACGGTGCCATCCGGCGCCAGGGAGGAGGATTCCTGCAGGCTGGGCAGGGTGATGCCCTCGGCGGTGAAATCAGAGGCAATCAAATGGCTGTCCAGCAGCTGATTCTCCTGATGGTCCCTGAACAGCCTGAACGCATAATAAGTGGGCGTGCAGAGCATCCGCGGGCCCTCGGTGAGGATCATGGCCTGCAGCACGTTCACCAGCTGCGCGATATTGGCCATATGCACCCGGTCACAGTGCTGATTGAACACATTCAGGGACAGAGCGGCCACCATGGCGTCCCGCATGGAATTCTGCTGATAGAGGAAGCCGGGGTTGGTGCCCTCCTCCACGTCAAACCAGGTGCCCCATTCATCCACGATCAGGCCTACCCGCTTCTCAGGATCGTACTGATCCATGATGGCGCTGTGGCGGCGGATCAATTGTTCGATATACAGGGCGTTTTTCAGCGTTTCATAATAATCCGCGGCGGTGAAATTCAGCGCGCTGCCCTTCTTTTCCCAGCTGTGGGGAATGGTATAGTAGTGCATGGACAGGCCGTCCATCATGCGTCCGGCATTCTTCATCAGCACCTCGGTCCAATGGAAATCGCTGCCGTTGGAGCCGGCGGCCACTTTGTAGATCCTGGCGTCGGGCCGATACTGGCGGATGTAGGTCTGATACCGGCGGTACTCATTGGCATAGTATTCCGCCGTCATGTTGCCGCCGCAGCCCCAGGGCTCGTTGCCCACGCCGAAATAGGCCACCTTCCACGCGTCCGCATGGCCGTTTTGCCTGCGCAGGTCCGCCATGGGAGAAACGCCCTCGAAGGTCATGTATTCCACCCATTCATTCATTTCCTGCACGGTGCCGCTGCCCACATTGCCGGTGATATAGGCGTCGCAGCCGATCTGACGGCACAGTTCGAAGAATTCGTGGGTGCCGAAGCTGTTGTCCTCGGTGACGCCGCCCCAGTGGGTGTTCACCATCTTTTTCCGCGTCTCCTTGGGGCCGATGCCGTCCTTCCAGTGGTATTCGTCGGCGAAGCACCCGCCGGGCCAGCGCAGCACGGGCAGGTGAATATCCCGCAAAGCCTGCACCACGTCCTTGCGCATGCCGTTTTCATTGGGGATATCGGATTGTTCGCCAACATACACGCCGCCATAGATGCAGCGGCCCAGGTGTTCGGAAAACTGGCCCTGAATGTCCTTGCAGATACGGCCTTTGGTCAGTTCCGCATGTATGATCAGTTTGTTCATGAGAAAAACCTTCTCCTTTGCGATGTTTTCCGCGGGGTGCCCCGTTTCCTCCATTATAGCAAACCCGGGATCATCCTTCAATACAGTCCGGACGATTTATGGCACAAAACGGATATTTTGCCGGAAAACAGGATTTTTCCGTGCCGCCGGTGAATTGGAGAAGATGAACGAAGAAAACAGGCATCCGCCCGCATGTCCAAGAGGGCCGCGGCGGCGCCAAACCATGCGGCGGCGCGCGGAAGGAGAATCCCCATGAAAGTGATCGCCACCATCCACAGCGGCTTTTCCTCCAAATTCGGCATTCCCCGGCAGAGCGGCCTGGTGGAATCGGCCAAGGCGGAGATCGTGTTTGAGCCGCCCTATCGAAACGCCGACGCCCTGCGGGGCCTGGAGGATTTTTCCCACATCTGGCTGATCTGGGAATTCTCCCAGGCCAGGCGGGAGGACTGGTCCCCCACGGTGCGGCCGCCCCGGTTGGGCGGCAACCGCCGCATGGGCGTGTTTGCCACCCGGTCGCCCTTCCGGCCCAACGCAATCGGCCTGTCCTGCGTGCGGCTGGAGGAAATCCGCTGGCAGACGGAGGCAGGGCCGGTGCTGAAGGTGTCCGGGGCGGACCTGATGGACGGCACGCCCATCCTGGATATCAAGCCCTATCTGCCCTATGCCGATTGCCATCCGAATGCGTCCGGCGGCTTCGCGGCGGGCGTATGGGAAAGGAAGCTGCAGGTCCTGTGCGATCCCGCGCTGCTGGAAGAGCTGCCGCCGGAGCACCGGCAGACGATCATGGACTTGCTGTCCCAGGATCCGCGGCCTTCCTATCAGCACGATCCGGAGCGGATCTACGGCATGACGTATGCGGGCGTGAATGTGCGCTTCACCGTGTCAGGAAACATATTGACCGTCCGGGAGGTCGGACCCGTCGGCACACAGCCCTGACAGTCAAAGGAGCAGCGCTGCCCGGCTCCCTTTCCCCCCAACGCGCTGAAACGGCGCGCCGGAGCAGTCCCCCGGCGCGCCGTTTGCTTGCGTAAATGCTGATGTCCGACAGGGCGCCGGCCCCGGGGCCGGGTCAGTCATCCCAGAAATGCTTCCAGAAATAGTTCACATATTCCCGCTTGCTGGGATAGATCTCCTGCGTAACGATCCATTTGGTGCCGTCGGTCTGCATGGTGATCGGGCCCCAGGTGGTGAAAGTCAGGCGGTCATAGCCCTTTTTGCGCAGATACATCTGCTCGTCCTGGGTATCCATGGAACCGTTGGTGATGAAAATGTACTCCGGATCCGCATTCTGCAAAAAATCCCGGTGCGGCCTGCCGATCCCGTGGTGGGGATATTTCATGATGTCGGCCTTCAGATCGTAGCGCTCCGCCAGTTTGGGCTGGCTGAGCAATTCCACATCTCCGGTCAGCAGCACGGAGCATTCCCCATAGGTGATCAGCAGCATGCCGGACAGATCATTGCAGTCCATCGTGGAAAGGATGCACGGATCCGGCACCCGATACATGACGATCTGCGCATCGCCGAAGGGAATGGTATCCTCCGTTTTCAAGTCAGCTATGGGCACATGCGCCCGCTCCAGCGCGTGCAGGACGCCGGCCTGCTGCACAGCCGCGGAGGTGTAATCGTGGGGAAACACCGTAAAAAAGGTGCCGATCGGAAAGCCCTCCTCCAGCAGCCCCTTGACGCCGCCGATGTGATCCTCGTGCGGATGGGAATTATACACATATTCCAGTTCGGTCAGGCCCGCTTCATCCAGCATTTTCCGGACCAGGTCATAATGCTCATACAGCCCGGCGTCCACCAGCATGCTGTGCTCTCCCAGGGTGAGCAGCATGCTGTCCGCCCCCATCTGCGGGCACACCCGCAGCGTCAGGAGCACGGCGTCCTCGGGGAAGGGATCCGTTTCCCCCTCCAGAAACACTTTTTCATGACGCCCGGCCATGGCGCACGCGGGGATCAGCAGCAGTATCGCCATCAGAAAGCACAAGCATTTTTTCATCGGTCCATCTTCCTTTGCGTTTCACTTCCCCATCTATCTTACCACATCACCGCCTTTCCGACAAGCAAAAAACAGACAAAGCACCGCCGGAGCGTTGACACTGGGAAGCATTCTTTTTATAATGATAACTGTCCGGTCGAGGGCTGAACAGCGCTGCTCCCGGGCAGGGCCGGCGCCTTTTCTGCCCCTGCCTTTCGGGCCGCGGGGCCGCATGACGCCCTGTTTTTGTATTTCATGCCGGATTCGGAGATCCTTCCGTTCAGCCAAGCCGGACGGCGGAAGGCTCGCCAGCGCTGCGCTGCCCGGAAAAACGCGGCGCCGGCGCGGAAAAGATACGCGAAAACGGCGTTGCATTCAACGGAAAACAGTATCAAACGAACAGCCGGAGGAATATCCTTATGCCCATCAAGATCCCCAATCATTTACCCGCCGCAAAAAAGCTGGAATCGGAGAATATATTCGTCATGCGGGAAACCCGGGCCATGACCCAGGAAATCCGCCCGCTGCGCCTGCTGCTGCTGAATCTGATGCCCACCAAAATCGCCACGGAAACCCAGCTGGCCCGTCTGCTGGGCAATACGCCCCTGCAGGTGGAACTGGAATTGCTCAAGGTGGAAAGCCATGTGCCCAAGAATACGCCGGAGGAGCACATGCTGGCCTTTTACAAAACCTTCGATCAGGTGCAGGATCAGAATTTTGACGGCATGGTCATCACCGGCGCGCCGGTAGAAAAACTGCCCTTCGAGCAGGTAACGTATTGGGACGAGCTGTGCCGGATCCTGGAATGGACCAAGACCCACGTGCATTCCACCTTTCACATCTGCTGGGCGGCCCAGGCGGCGCTGTATTACCATTACGGCATCCCAAAATATCCCCTGCAGGAAAAGCTGTTCGGCGTGTTTGAGCATCGCGTGACCCATAAGAATTCCATCCTCTTCCGGGGGTTTGACGACACCTTCCTGGTGCCCCATTCCCGCCATACCGCCTTCCGGCGGGAAGACGTGGCCGCGGTGCCCGCGCTGAAAATCCTGGCGGAAAGCGACGCGGCGGGGGTGTACGCCATCTCCACCGACGGCGGCACCCAGATTTTCATCACCGGCCATTCGGAATACGACGCGGATACCCTGCAAAAGGAATATTTGCGGGATAAGCAGGCCGGGCTGCCCATTCAGGTGCCCGTTCATTATTTTCCCAACGACGACGATACCCGCACCCCGGTGAGCACCTGGCGCTCCAGCGCCCATTTGCTGTATTCCAACTGGCTCAATTACTTCGTGTACCAGACCACGCCCTACGATCTGGCCCGCATCGGATGCACCTGCACAGGGGACAACAGCGCCTGCCCCTACTATTCCATGGAGCACCACCGGTGCCTGCTGGACATGGAAAAAGACACCTCCGTTTGATCCCCGCCGCGCCCATCGGCGCAGAATGGAGAACATGCCATGCAGCCCATCCAGGCATTGCTGAAGGATGGCCTCCTCATTTTTGACGGGGCCATGGGCACCTATGCCCGTCTGCTGCCGGATTATCCCCCGGAGGCGGTGGAGCTGGCCTGCCTGACCGCTCCGCATCTGGTGTCCCGCATTCACCGGGAATACCTGGATGCCGGATGCCGCGCCATCAAAACCAACACCTTCGCCGCCCATGAGGGGCAGGCCCCGCGGAACGCCGCGGAGCAGGCCGCCCTGATCCGCGCGGCGGTTTCCATCGCCAAAGAGGCGGCGGGAGACGCGGCTTACGTGTTCGCCGATATCGGCCCCGCCCCGGAGGCGGAGAAGGCCGCCGCGGCCTATATTGCCCTCGCCGACCAGTTTTCGGAAGAGGGCGTGACCCATTTTCTGTTTGAAACGCTGCCCTCCATGGCAGGGATCCCGGAAGCCGCCGCCCACATCAAGGCGCGCTGTCCGGAGGCCTTTGTCATGGCCTCCTTCGCCGTGAACCCGGATGGCATCAGCCGGGCGGGCGAGCATGCCCGGGCGCTGCTGCTGGCGGCGGACGCCTGCCCCTGGCTGGACGCCATGGGTCTCAATTGCCTGTGCGGCCCCACCCACATGAAGCAGCTGCTGGCGGAGGTGCCCGCCTGCTCAAAGCCCTTATCCGTGATGCCCAACGCCGGCTATCCCCGTGTGGCGGAAGGCCGGATTTTTTACGAAAGCGAACCGCGCTATTACGCTTCCCAGCTGCTGGGCTGCGTTCAGGCGGGGGCCCGCATAGTGGGGGGATGCTGCGGCACCACGCCGGATCATATCCGGGCAGTGACGGAGCGCATAACGCCCGCCGTCCAGGCTTCCCCCGCCGTCGCCGCCGACGCGGATCAGGGCCGCCCGCACCGGCGCAGCCGCATCCTGGATCAGCTCCGGCAGGGAAAAAAGCCCATCCTGGTAGAACTGGATCCGCCCCGCAGCGCCGACCCGGAGGCATTCCTTTCCGGGGCGCGGCTGCTGCGCCAGGCGGGGGCCGACGCCATCACCATCGCCGACTGTCCCATCGGCCGGGCCAGCATGGACGCCTGTCTGCTGGCGGCCAAGCTGAAACGGGAATACGGCATCGAAACCTTGCCCCACATGACCTGCCGGGACCGGAACATCAACGCCACCAAAGCGCTGCTGATGGGCCTGAGCATGGAGCAGGTAAGCAATGTGCTCATCGTCACCGGCGATCCGGTGCCCCGGGAGGAACGGGACAATGTGAAGGGCGTGTTCCAGTTCAATTCCCAGGTGCTGGCCCGCCTGATCCAAAGCCTGACCGACAGCGGCGCGGTGCGACCCTTCCTGATTTGCGGGGCGCTGAACATCAACGCCCGGAATTTTGACGCGGAGCTGCAAAAGGCGCACCGGAAGGAGGAAAGCGGCATCGCGGCCTTCCTCACCCAGCCGATTCTGAGCCGTCAGGCGGTGGACAATATCAAGCGGGCCCGCCAGGCCCTGAAAGGCTATCTGTTCGCCGGCCTGTTTCCCATCGTCAGCGCCCGCAACGCCCGTTTCCTGCAAAGCGAGGTGCCGGGCATGGCGGTGGACGATCGGGTGATCGCCGCCTATGAGGGGCTCGACCGCGCCCAGGGCGAGGCGCTGGCGCGGCGGTTGTGCCATGACGCCGCTCTGGCCGTGGACGGTTTCGTGGACGGTTACTACATCATGACCCCCTTCCAGCGCGTGGAGCTTGTGAAAAGCATCCTGGCGGATCTTCGCTGTCTGCGATAAGGAGGGCGTGCCATGACCATACCGATCAGCGAAGCGCTGCGCTATCTGGGCATCCGGGATCCCGACCCGGACACCCTCGCCCGCGTAAAAGCGCAGGCCCGGGCCCTGGAGGATCGCGTGACGCCACGGTATACCTACCGGATTTGCCCGATTGAACGCCATGAAAAGGGCTGGCTGCTCAAAGAAGCGGATATTCTGCTGCCCGGCAGGCTGGCCGGCAAAATGATGGCGTCCTGCCATCTGGCCGCGCTGCTGCTGTGCACCCTCGGCGCGCAGTTCGACGCCATGCTCCGCGCCGCCCAGGCCCGGGACATGGCCGCCGCCGTGATGCTGGACGCCTGCGGCAGCGCGTATGTGGAAGCCGGCTGTGACAGTGCCCAAAGAGAAATCGCCGCCCGGTTTCCCGATTTGTATCTCACCGACCGCTTCAGCCCCGGCTACGGCGATCTGCCCCTGGCCCTGCAGGGGGATTGGCTTCGGGCGCTGAACGGCGAAAAGCGGCTGGGTGTGTGCGAAACGAAGGCTCATGTGCTGATTCCCGCCAAATCGGTCACCGCCGTGCTCGGCCTGTCTTCTCAGCCGCAGCCGGCCATCCTCCGGGGCTGCGGCGTCTGCGCCCTGAAGGGCCAATGCGCCTACCGTGAAAGGGGGCTTTTCTATGATTCCTGATCCCCATGCGTTTCTTTTGCTGGACGGCGCCATGGGCACCATGCTCCAGCGCATGGGCATGAAGCCGGGCGAAAGCTCCGAGCAAATGAATTTCAGCCGCCCCGATTGGATCGAAAGCATCCACCGGGCTTATATCGACGCGGGCAGCCGGGTGATTTACGCCAACACCTTCAGCGCCAACCGCCGGAAGCTGCGCCAGAGCGGGCACTCCGTCCGCCAGACGGTGTATGCCGCGGTGGCCGTTGCCCGCCGGGCTGCCGCGGGCACCGACGTTCAGGTGGCCCTGGATGTGGGGCCGCTGGGAGAATTGCTGGAGCCGTTGGGCACCCTATCCTTTGAGGATGCCTACGATCTGTTTGCCGAAATCATGGAGGCCGGCGCGGAGGCCGGGGCCGACCTGATCGCGATCGAAACCATGACAGACCTGTACGAGGCCAAGGCCGCCCTCCTGGCCGCCAAGGAACGCACAAAGCTTCCCGTGTTCGTCACCATGAGCTTTGACGCCGCCGGCCGCACCTTCACCGGCTGCACCGTGGCTTCCATGGCCCACACCCTGGAGGGGCTGGGGGCTGACGCCATCGGCATCAATTGCTCCCTGGGGCCCGGGGAACTGCTGCCGCTGATTCAGGAATTGCGGCGGCACACCGCCCTGCCCCTCATCGCCAAGCCCAATGCCGGGCTGCCCGATCCCGCCGACGGGCATTACAGCATGACCGCCTCCGCATTCGCCGACGCCATGCTGGCCCTGGCCCGGGCCGGGGCCGTTTGCCTGGGCGGCTGCTGCGGCACCGATCCGGATTTTATCCGGCAGTTATCCGCATCGCTCGCCGGCGTGACGCCCATGGCCGCCGCGGCGCCCTGCGTTAGTTTCGTGTGCACCCCCACCTGTCCCCTGCCCCTGACCGGCGTCCGGGTGATCGGCGAAAGGCTGAATCCCACCGGCAAAAAGCGGTTCCAGCAGGCCTTAATGGAAAATGACCTGGATTATCTGGTGCGGGTGGCCGCAGAGGAAATGGACGCCGGGGCGGATCTGCTGGACGTAAACGTGGGGTATCCCGGCGTGGACGAAAAAACGCTGCTGCCCCGGGCCGTGAAGGCCCTGCAGGCCGCCGTGGACGTGCCCCTGCAGCTGGATTCCGCCGATCCCGCGGCCCTGGAAGCGGCCCTGCGGGTGTATAACGGAAAGCCCGCCGTGAATTCGGTCAATGGCACGGAAGAATCCCTCTGCGCCATCCTGCCGCTGGTGAAAAAGTACGGCGCGGCCGTGGTGGGCCTGACGCTGGATGAAAACGGCATCCCGCAAACGGCGGAGCAGCGCTTCGCCATTGCCAAAAAAATCGTCGATCGTGCCGGCGCCCTGGGCATCCCCCGCCAGGATGTGTGGATCGACTGCCTTACCCTCACCGTATCCGCCCAGCAGGAGCAGGCAGAGGAAACCCTTCGGGCGGTGGGGATGGTCACCCATCGGCTGGGGGTCCACACGGTGCTGGGGGTCAGCAACATTTCCTTCGGCCTGCCCAACCGGCCGCTGATCACGTCCGCGTTCCTGCTGCGCGCCCTGTCCGCCGGGCTCACGCTGCCCATCGTCAATCCCTGCCAGCGGGAAATCATGGATATGATCGCCGCGTTCCGGGTATTAAGCGGTGAGGATCAAAAGTGCCAGCGCTACGTGGAGCGCTTTGCCCAGGCATCCCCTGCGGCTGCTCCGTCCCCGGCGGAGCGCCGCCTGACGCTTGCCGACGCCATCGTGCGGGGGCTGTCCGCCGACGCGGCGCTCTTGGCCCGGGAGGCGCTGGCCAGCCAGGAGGAAATGGCGCTGGTGGAAGGCACCCTGATCCCCGCGCTGGACCGGGTAGGCGCGGATTATGAAGCAGGCCGCGCTTTCCTGCCGCAGCTGCTGTCCGCCGCCCAGGCGGCCCAGGCGGTGTTTGAGGAAATCAAAACCTCCCTGGCCCGCAAGGGGCATGAGGCCGTCAGCAAGGGAACCATCGTGCTGGCCACCGTTCAGGGGGATGTGCACGATATTGGAAAGAACATCGTGAAAACCGTGCTGGAAAACTACGGCTACACCGTGCTCGACCTGGGCAAGGATGTGCCGCCGGACCGTATCGCCGACGCCGTGCGGGAGGGAAATATCCGCCTGGCCGGGCTGTCCGCCCTGATGACCACCACCCTGCCCGCCATGGAAAAAACCGTGCGCCTTTTGCATTCCCTGCCCCATCCCCCTGCCGTGATGGTAGGCGGCGCTGTGGTGACCCCGGAATATGCCCGGGCCATGGGCGCCGATTTCTACGCCAAGGACGCCCGGGCCGCGGTGGCCATCGCCCGGCAGGTCTGGTCCGCTGAAGAAACGTGACGATCCTCTTTTTCGTCTGTCGAGGCCCGTGCAGGATTCATACTATTCTCAGTATAAAAGATGATCAGATTTGGGATGAGTTTTTCGCCCTGGCTAAGCTGAATGGAGGGAGGCGTAGCACCGCTGCGTTGACCGGAATGAAGCAACGCCAGGGCGGAAATGACACCCAAAGATGATAAGATTTTAGATTGAGAATAGTATAAATTCCGGTTGAAACGCATCGGTTCAGACGTGGGCTGAACAGAAACGCAAAAAACGCAAAATACGCGAAATACGTGAAATATGCGCGGGCGGGTGCTGCATCCCCCGCGCGCGTTTTTTCCTTTCGTCCCCTCGGGCCTCCCGGGCGCAAGAAAAGGGCAGGGATTCTTGAGAAATGAACGCGTTCATGATCTCGGAAATCCCTGCCCTTTTTCCCGGGCGCTTTATACCGTTATCAAGCGAAATAATGATCAGATATGGAATGGTTTTTCCGTTCTGTCGAAGCTGAAGGAAGGGCGGCTGAGGCTGGGCAAGCCCTGGATTGCCGCCCGAATCCCGCGCAAGGTATAGGATATCTGAAGCAGCGCCGGCGCGGAACAGACACGCAGCGATCGGCCCTTTCATCTGAGAATAGGATTATTCCTTTTTCTCGTCCTTGTCGCTGACCAGCGCCTTCAATTCCTGCATGAAGGTGGGGATATCGGTAAAGGAGCGGTAGACGGAGGCAAAGCGGATATAGGCCACCTCGTCCAGCTTCCGCAGTTCCTCCATCACCATTTCGCCGATTTGGCGGGTGGTGATTTCCTCCTGCAGGTTGTTATAAGCCAATTGCTCGATAGAATTGACGATTTTCTCGATGTCCGCGGCGGAAACGGGCCGCTTGTGGCAGGCGGCGATGATGCCGCTGCGCACCTTTTGAGGATCGAACAGCTCCCGGGAATTATCCTTTTTGATGACCAGCAGCTGCTGCGCTTCAATTTTTTCATAGGTGGTAAACCGGCGGCCGCAATTGATGCATTCGCGGCGGCGGCGGATGGAATTGCCGTCATCGGTGGGCCGGGAATCCACTACGCGGCTGTCGGCACAATTGCAAAACTGGCACTTCACTGATTCTCATCCTCTTCCTTCGTGGTTTCACGGGGTATTATACCCGATTTTATAACGTTTGTCTATCACTTTTGTTACAAAAATATTTCATTTCCTCAATTATCCACGATGTCCCCGGGCTCCAGTTCCACCAGGATCACGTTTTCACCGATTTTGCAGATCCGCTGCCAAGGGATCACGATGCCGCATTTTTCGCCCCGCAGCAGGCTGCCCACCTTCCATTCTCCCGGCACCACCAAGGCTTCCACACGGCCGTCTCCGGGATCGAATTCGATATCCATCACCCGGCCCAGGCGCTTCCCGTCCATGGTATTGACCACATCCTTGGTACGCAGTTCGGAAAGGCTCATAGCGCTCACCCCCACTGGGAGTATATGCGCCGACGGTCCCTCAGTTGCCGACGGATTCGATGCCACGCAGGATTTCGGGTTCCCTGACGTCCCGGACGGTGGTGAACACCTTGCGGGTCAGAAGCGCCCCGCAGCGATACCACATGCAGATGAACGGGCAGTCCTCCGTAAACTGGGCCTGGATCTGCCACAGCAGCGATTTATACTGTTCTTCGTTGCGCTCCGCGCGCAGGCTCTTGAACAGGTTATCCATCGCCGCGGATTTGTAGCTGCCGTAGTTGCCGGTATTGCCGCTCATGAGCAGGAAGCCGGGATCGGGCACCACGTCCATCTGAAAAGCGGCGATGGCCATGTCGAAATTCCGCGCTTTCAGGTGCGCCGCCACGGAAGAAAAGCTCTCCATCGTGACCTTGGCCTCGATGCCCACCGCCGCCAGATAATCCGCGATCATGTTGGCCACCTGAAGCCGCACGGAATTGTCCTGCTCCTCATACACATACAGCCGCAGACGCAGACGGCGGTCCTTCTGCTCGCCCTTTTCGGTGACGGTGGTATGCCGCACGCCGTTGTCCCGGGCGGGATCAGCCTTCCACCCCGCTTCGTCCAGCAGCGCCTTGGCCTTTTCCGGATCATAGACGAATTCCGCGTCGTCCGCCTGGTACATCCAGGTGCCGGAGGGCATGGGCGTGTCGGTGCGCCGGGCCATGCCCATATATACAGAATTGGCGATGGCATTGAAATCGATGGCATGGCGGATGGCCTTGCGCACCAGGATGTTGTCCAGGGGAAAAGCGTTGGAAGAGTTATTCAGCAGCAGCGTTTCCAGCTGACGGGTGCGGTAGGTGATGTTCAGATTGGCCAGGCCCGTCTGGTACTGGCCCGCGGAGGCGGAACGGGTGATGGCCGCGTCCACCCGGTTGTATTCATAGTCGGTGATCAGCTCCCGGTTGGTGGCTCGGAAGGTGACGCTGATGCTTTTCACCGTGGGCGGCGTCTGCCACCAGGCTTCATTGGCGGACAGGAGCAGATAGGAGGCCGGTTCAAACCGATCCACCTTGAAGGGGCCGGTGCCCGCAGGCACCTGCAAATTCACCTGATCCCGGGGAAGCACGGGAAAAGTGAGGGCAAATTTGATGCCCCAATAAGGCCGGGAGGCTGTGATGATGAGGGAATCGGCGCTGTTGGCTTTCACGTCGCTGATCATGTATTTCAGCTGATTGTACTGGCCCATCCCATCGTCCGCCAGGCGCAGGATCTCCTTGAGCGTGGCCTCCACATCGTATGCGGTGCAGGGCGTGCCGTCGTGAAACACCACGCCGGAGCGCATTTTCACCGTCCAGCGTTTTCCGCTGCTTTCCGCCTCGCAGCTTTCCGCCAGGCATTCCACAGGCCGATAATCGTCATCCAGGCTGTACAGCCCCTCATAAATCAGCGACGTCAGAGACTGAAACTCCCGTTCTTCCGCCACCAGCGGATTGATATACTTGGTTTTCACCGAGATCATTCCCAGGGACAGGGATTGATCCATGGTCGTGGCCATCGCCGGGGGACACAGCAGCGTCAAAGCCAGCAGCGCCGCCGTCCACCTCATAAACGTTCTGCAAATAGATCGCATAGGAATTGATCACCCTTCCTGCGTACGTGCGTGTGTCTGCCGCGGGAATCTGCGCCACGGTCAGGGTTTTTCCGTCGGTAGAGTAATTGGACACCCAGGTGGAAATGTGCCCCCAGCCGGCATGATAGGCGCAGGTCACCAGGATGGGATCGTCGGTGTCCAGCTGCCCAATGATGTATTTCAGCAGATAGCAGCCCATTTTGATAGCGGCCTCCGGCTGGTAAACCACGTCAAAATCCGCGCCTTTATAGCCGCAGTTCTTTTTCACCCAATCGAAGGTGTTGGGCATGAACTGCATCAGCCCCCGGGCGCCCTTGCTGCTCACCGCCCGGGGATCATAGTTGCTTTCCTCCATGATGATCGCGGAAACGAAAGCGGGATCCACGCCGTATTGGGCGGCGTACTGCTCGATCAGGGCCCGGTACGGCCGCTGCTTGGCCAGATAGCGGTCGACCTTGTCCTGGTATTCCTGCGCTGCCCGGGCCCGGTCATCCATCAGGATCCGCATGCGGCTTTCGGCATAGAGCCGGAACCCCGCGGCGCCCAGGAGGCATACCGTCAGCATGGCCAGCACCACCCATTGAGCGGCGTTCAGCCCCCGGCCAGACGCGCGTTTTTTCTTTTTTCGCCGGACCGCCGGGGCCGGACGGGCATAGGCAGGCTTCCCCTGAGGCATGGGGGCCGCGCTTCGCGCGTTGGGCGGGACGCAGTACCCCGCGCCCCAGCCGTTGGACGGGGGCATGGCGCCGCTCTGCCCAAACTGCGCGGGGATCGTCGGCTGGTCGGCCTGACGGTGCCGGTCGGACCGGCGATGGCGCTGGGCGGCCGGGGCCGGGTTGGTGGGAGGCGTATAATTCATCAGGTCGGTTCTCCTTCGGCTTCATGTTGAACGGCGGGCAGCTGCCGCCACAGCGAAAGCACGATGCGGGCGCTGTCCTCCTTGGTGCCGTCGGTGCGGATCACGTGCCGGGATCTTTTGGCCTTTTCCCGGGCGGACATCTGGCTGCGGATGCGGCGCAAAGCCTCCCGCCAGGTGACGCCCTCCCGGTGGCGCAGGCGGCGGATCTGCTCCCGCTGGGGCACATAGGCGCACCACACCTCATCACACCAGGCGTCGATGCCCGTTTCGTACAGCAGCGGCGCTTCCAGCACCGCAGGCCCGGGCCACGCATCCAAAGCCCGGCGAATGGCGTCCAGGATCATGGGATGCATCAGGCCGTTGAGCTTTTTCATTTCCTCCGGATCGGAAAACACCCGGTCGCTCAGCGCCCGGCGGTTCAGTATGTCCCCGTCAAATACCTGATCGCCCCAGATTTCCCGGATGGCGGGCAGCGCTTTTCCGCCCGGCGCCGTCAGGCCCCGGGAAACCGCGTCCGCGTCGATCACCTGTACCCCCGCCCGCTGCAGAGCCCGGGATAAATTGCTCTTGCCGCAGGCGATGCCGCCGGTGAGCCCCACAATATAACTGCTCATTTGGTTTCATACCAGCTTTCGCCTGTTTTCACTTCCGCCACCAGCGGCACTTGCAGGGTGAACACCTGCTCCATGCACCGGCGCAGGATCTGGGTCACCTGTTCTTCCTCCGCCTTGGGCGCTTCGATCAGCAATTCATCGTGCACCTGCAATATCAGCCGGGCCTGCAGCCCTTCCTTGTTCAGCGCTTCATGCACCCGTACCATCGCCAGCTTGATGATATCCGCCGCCGTACCCTGCACGGGGGTATTCATGGCGGCCCGCTCGCCAAAATTGCGCACGTTGGCGTTGGAGGATTTCAGCTCCGGCAATTGCCGCCGCCTGCCCATCATGGTGACGGCATAGCCCTGATCATAGCCTTTTCTGACGGCCTCGTCCATATATTTTTTCACACCGGGGTAACGGTCGAAATACCGGGCGATAAAGTCCCCGGCCTCCCGGCGGCTGACCCCGATGTTCCGCGCCAGGCCGAATTCGCTGATGCCGTACACCAGGCCGAAATTCACCGCCTTGGCGGAGGAGCGCATCTCCCGCGTCACCTGCTCCATGGGCACGCCGTACACCTCCGCCGCCGTGCGGGTGTGGATGTCCTGGCCTTTCCGGAAGGCGTCCACCATGGCGTGATCCTGAGAAAAATGCGCCATCACGCGCAATTCGATCTGGCTGTAATCCGCATCCGCCAGCACGCAGCCCGGCTTGGTGATGAACGCCTTGCGGATCTCCCGGCCCATCTCCGTCCGCACGGGAATATTCTGCAAGTTGGGCTCAGAGGAAGAAATGCGGCCGGTGGCGGTGCCGGTCTGGTCGAAATAGGTGTGCACCCGGCCGGTCCCATCCATTTTCCTCAGCAGGGCGTCGATGTAGGTGCTGTTCAGCTTCACCACCTGGCGGTACTTCAAAATGGGTTCGATGCACGGATGCAGCCCGCTCAGCTTCTCCAGCGTTTCCGCGTCGGTGGAATAGCCTTTCTGGGTCTTTTTCCCATGGGGCAGATCCAGCGTTTCAAACAGCACCTTGCCCAGCTGCTGAGGGCTGTTCAGATTGAAGCCCCGCACGCCGGTCAGTTGGTACACCTGCTCTTTCAGTGCCTCCGCTTCCCGGGTGAATTGCGCGCCCAGGGCACGCAGCACCCCGGCGTCCACCTGGAAGCCGGCCTGCTCCATGTCGAACAGCACGTACAGCAGGGGCATTTCCACCTCCTGCATCAGGGGCAGCATGCCTTCCTCCTTCAGCTGCTTTTCCTGCTGCGCGGCCAGCGCCAGCACCCCCGCGGCGTCCTCCCGGGCGAAATGGGAAAGCGCGTAGGTTTTTTCCTGCGGATTGCGCAGGTACGCGCCCAGCATGGTATCCCACTGAAAGGCGGGCAGGGGCAGTCCACGGTCGCTCAGCATATGCAGCAGGCTTTTCCCGTCGTGCACATACAGCGGCCGATCCATCAGCGGCGTCAGCGCCTGCCACGCCTCCTCCGGCGTCATTCCCTCCGACAGCATATCCTGCTGCAGGGTGATTTCCGCGCAAATGCCCTGCACCGCCACCGTCATCCGGGTGGGTGTCACATGCAGGGCCGTTTTTTGTCCCTTTGTTTGCGCGACGAACAGGGAAACGGCAGCGGCGCTGGCCAATTGCGCCTGAGCGAAATCCGCTTCCTCCGCCGGGGCTTCGGGCGCCGCTTCCTCCTGGCCGCCCATTTTTTCCAGCCGCGCGGCCATGCCGTTCAATTGATATTTCCTCAGGGTGGGCAGCGCCTGGCTCATATGGGCAATCTCAAAAGCGGACAGATCAAAATCAATGGGCGCGGTGGGCCGGATGGTGGCCAGATCCTTGGAGAAAGCCGCCAATTCCGCGTTCTCCCGCACCTTTTCGCCCAATTTCCCCTTGATGTCCGCGCCGTGAGCCAGCACGTTTTCCAGCGTGCCGTATTCATTCAGCAGTTTCAGCGCCGTCTTTTCCCCCACGCCGGGGATGCCGGGGATGTTGTCGCTGGCGTCGCCCATCAGGCCCTTCCAGTCGGTCACCTGCTCGGGCGTGACGCCGAAATATTCCTTCACCCCCGCCGCGTCAAACAGGGTGCTTTCCGTGATGCCCTTGCGGGTGAAGAGCACGCGGGTGCCCCCTCCCACCAATTGCAGGGCGTCCCGGTCGCCGGTCAGCAGCACGCAGTCAATGCCCGCTTCCCGGCATTTGACCGACAGGGTGCCCAGGATGTCGTCCGCCTCGTACCCCTCCGCGGACAGCACCCCCACCTTCATATCGGCCAGGATTTCTTTCAGGATCGGAAACTGGGGCTTCATTTCCTCCGGCATGGCCCGCCGCCCCGCCTTGTAATCCGCGTAGGCGGTATGGCGGAAGGTGGGCACGGGCAGGTCAAAAGCCACAGCCACATATTGAGGGGCCAATTCCTGCATAGCCTTGAACAGCATGGATAAAAACCCGTGGACGGCATTGGTGTATACGCCGTTTGCGTCCATCAGGGGCAGCGCGTAAAAGGCCCGGTGCATCAGGCTGTTTCCGTCGACTGCCAGCAGCGTTTCCCGCATAAAATCACCTCGTGCCATAATACAATTCAGTATACCACAGGTTGTGGTAAATGAAAAGAAAATACTGCGAAATTGTTGCAGTTTGTTTACAATGAACATAAAAACGGGGGAGGACCGCTCTTGGAAGCCCAAAGAGCGGTTCTCCCCCGTCCCCCTTTTCGCAAAGGCGGATAGATGCGTTCGTATTATTTCAGTTCAACCGTCACCGTCAGTTCTTTCTGTTCGTCGGTGATTGGCGCCTGCCGGCGAACGACCTCCCGGGCATTGTCGCCGCCCGTCCAGATCCAGTTTTCCGGTTCCCGGCAGGGAACGATGCGGATGCTTTCCGTGGGCCGGGACAGGCTCGCCTGGCTTTCATACAGCATGCTTCCGTCCTCCTGGAGGCCGAAGCAGCCGCCGGTCCAGGTGGTTTCCGCGTTTTCCGCCAGCAGGACGAAATTCCACTGCCACGCGTCGTTGCTTTCCGCCGCGGGCGTTCCGTCCTCCCGCGCGATCCGCAGGCGCATATGCACCTGGTCCACCGACACATCCATTTTTTCCAGCGTGACGGCGAGCCCGTCCGGCAGGGTGCACAGGGGCCGGTTTTCCACCGTATGCACGGAGATCGGCTTGGTTTCAAACCGGAACACCGCCTGGTCGGCCAGCTTGAATACGCCCATCTCCAGCGCGTTTTCCCATAGGCCCTGCCTGTCCTTTTCTCCGCCGTCCGTGCCGTCTTTCTGGGGAATGCAGCCCAGATACCACCAGGGATCGGCATACTGATCCAGCAGGATCTTTCCGTCCCGATAGGCGTCGGCAAACGCCTGTTCATGCGCCTGATACCTGTCCTCCGTCCAGGGCTCATCGCCGATCCCCGGTTCATCCTCCTCCGTGAATTCCAGGGGCATGGCGGGCCGATACACGTCGAACGTCAATTCCCACGAAACCGCCTGATCCGTGGCACGGTATTCAAACGCCCCCGTTTCCTCCGCCCGGCCTCTCAGCGCGATTTCCACGCCGCCATATTCGGGATAAGCGACCATCCGGCTGATGTCCGGGGCCCAGAAGCCATCCTCGTCAAATCCCATGCCGCCTTCCCAAAATGTGCCTGCCGGCTTGCCGTCGACGGTCGCGCGCACTCCGGGCAGCACGAATACCGGCTCCGCTCCGTCGTTGGGATGGATTTCCATGCTGGCCGTCAGCCAGATGCCGTCAAAGGCCACCTCGTTCAGCGACAGGGTGAATGCGTCGCATGCATAGGTCTGCCCAAGGCTCAGCACCGTATCCAGATATGCCTGGTTATCCGCCTTTTCCGGGATGTACTGCAAAATGCCAAAGAAATTCCCGGTGGCAAATCCCACCGCCGTGGTCAGGCCCACCAAAATCAGCGCAAACAGCAGCGCCATGGTCCATTTGCTCATTATCCGCACGTTTTTCTCCTCCTTTTGGTCGATCATGCCCAGCACCTTCTGCGACATGGCTTCATCCCAGGAGAGTGAGGACAGGCGGCTGTCTACCCGATCGCGAAAATCATTCTTCTTCATCGAAATACCACTCCTTCAGCCGCTCCCGCAGGATCGCGCCGGCGTTCCTTAAGCGCTTGCGCACCGCGCTGTCGGAAATGCCCAGCGCCGCCGCCGTTTCCTTGAGTTTCATGCCGTGATAGTACCTGAGCAGCACCGCCGCCCGGTACCGGTCGGGCAATGCCATCACCGCGGACAGCACCGTGTCGTCCGGAAAGGAAAAATCGACTGGGATTTCGGGCAGCCTGTCCGGGTCTATCCGGCGGTTCCAGTGGCGCAGCCACGCGGATTTTTTCATGTCGCGGCAGATATTCATGGCGATGGTGCTCAGCCATGTGATCTCCGACGCGTCCCGTCTGTAATCCTGCCAATGCCGGTATGCCCGCAAAAACGTCTCCTGCACCGCGTCCTGGGCCAGGTGGCCATCCTTCAGGTACAGGGCGCACAGGCGGAGCAAACGGCTGCCGTACTGCTCCATCAGCCGGGAAATGGCCTCCCGGCTCTCCCTTTCCTTGTCCTTTGGCACCCTCCTCACTCCCTTCACCTGTATAGACGAGATACCCGCGTCCAAGCGTTCCCTCGCGAGAAAAAAGATTGGCTTCCGCGGAAAAAAATAGTATAATGGGGAGGAAACAAGGAGGACAGCATGACAGCGGAACAGGTTTTACTGGCGCTCACCGCCATTCGCGCGCCCCAGACCCAGGATGAATACGACCTGCACGGCCTGACGGCGGACGCCCTGCAGCGGGCGGATATTGAATTCCGTCATGAAGCGCCCTTGGCCTCCCGGTGCCGCATTGATTTCCTGTGCGGCACGGTGGGCATCGAGATCAAGCGGGGCCGGCCGGACCGGCTCGCGGTGGAAAAGCAATTGCGCCGGTATGCCGACACGGGTAAATTGACGGCGCTGATTTTGCTGTCCGAAAAAACGGTGGCCTCCCTGCCGGGGTTCCTGGGGGGCATTCCCGTTTATCCCGTGAGCCTGTACAAGCTGTGGGGCGTCGCCACGGAGGCGGGCGGCAGCGAATCCGGCGCGGAGACGGCCGCATCGGCCGCCGATGACGTCCCGTGCCCAGATGATCCTGTGCCGTCCGGAGAGGAAGAGCCCCGCTTTGACGCTGCGGACACGGAAGAGCAGGCGGCCGCCCCGGCCGCGGAGGACGGCCCGCGCGTTGAACCCGGCGCCGTGCCTGTCCGCCCCGGCGCGGCATATCCCGCCGCGCCGCCCCTGTCCGCCCCCGTGCCCCGGGCTGGTTTATCCCTGGAGGATCAGATCCTGAAGGATTTGTCGGAGGAGGATATCCCCCCCTTCCTGCGCGCGGTGGAGCCGGCCGCCTATTCTTACGGCACCCTCAGCTATAACGCCCGGCGGAAATGCTGGGTCATCAAGGGCGACCCCGCCGTGACAGAGCTGGCCAAGCGCCTCTTTCCCGGCACCGACGCCAAACGGGGCGAAGCCCGGTTCACCGCTCACAAACGCATCATCGGCGATGTGAACTGGCTGATGCTGCGCTATCCCCTGGAAATCGCCGCCCGGGATCAGGCCCGGTGGGAACAGGCGCTGCGGGATGCCCGGGATTATTACCGCGCCCGGGCGCAGGCCCGCGCCGCCGCCCCCGCGCCCCAGCTGTCCCCCGCCGTGTTTTCCGGCCAGCTTCGGCCCTTCCAGCAGGCGGGTCTTTCCTGGCTGCTGCTGACGCCCCGGGCGCTGCTGGCCGATGAAATGGGCCTGGGCAAAACCGTGCAGGCCCTGGCCTGCGCGGCACAGGAGGGCGTGTTTCCCCTGCTCATCGTGCCGCCGCCTCACCTGACCCGCAACTGGATGGCGGAAACCAAGCGTTTCCTGCGCATCCAGGGGCGGGAGCCCCGGGTGCACATCATCAAGGGCCTCACTCCCTATCCCCTGCCGGAGGCGGACGTGTATATCCTGCATTATCTGCTTTTGCGCGGCTGGAAGCAGGCCCTGCCTCCTCTGCGGTTCCATACCGTTATTTTTGATGAGGTGCAGGAATTGCGCCGCACCGGCACGGAAAAATACAGCGCCGCCAGCCTGCTTTCGGAAAGCTGCCAGCGGGTGATGGGCCTGTCCGGCACGCCCATTTACAATTACGGCAGCGAAATCTGGAACGTGATCAACATCCTGGATTATCATTTCCTGGGGGATTGGGAAACCTTCACCCGCGAGTGGTGCATGGGCTATGGCAACAGGATCGTGCAAAAGCCCGAATTGCTGGGAGAGCATCTTCGCCGGGAAGGGCTGATGCTGCGCCGCACCAAGCAGGAGGTGCTGCCGGAATTGCCGGAAAAGCGCCGCCTGGTGCAGGAAATCGACGCGGACGACGCGCTGTATGTGCGGCTCATGGCCCCGGTGTGGGAAAAGCTGTATAAATGGCGGCAGGACAGGGAATTGACCGCCTCCGCCCGGGCGCTGCTGGAGGACCAGATCTCTCAGGAAGCGCGGCAGGCCACGGGGCTGGCAAAGGCCCCCTATGTGTGCCAGTTCGTGAAGGCGCTGGTGAACGCGGGAGAAAAGGTGCTTTTGTTTGCCCACCATCACGCTGTGATGGATCTGTACAAAAAAGAATTGAAAAACGAGCGGCCCGTATTCATCACCGGCCGGGAAACCGCCGCCAAAAAAGAAGAAGCGGTGGACCGCTTCATGATAGGCAAAACCGATCTGTGCGTCATTTCTCTCCGGGCGGCCAGCGGGCTGAATCTGCAGCGGGCCACCTGCGTGGTGTTCGGCGAACTGGATTGGAGCCCCGCCGTCCATTCCCAGGCGGAGGACCGGGCCCACCGCATCGGCCAAAAGGATTCCCTGCTGTGCTACTATCTGGTGTCGCCCCGGGGCAGCGACCGGGATATGCAGGAAGCCCTGGGCCTGAAGGTGAGCCAGTTTCAATTGCTCATGGGCGACACCGGCCCTTCCCAGGCCCAATCCGCCGCCGGAGCCAATTATGCCCGGGCGCACGTGGAAAGGCTGGTGCTCCGCCTGAAGGAAAAGGACGCGTAAGGGGCCTTTCCCCCATTATTCCTTTTCGCGCCGCTCCGTCAGTATGTCCCGGGCAGCCGTCAGCGCCGCGCCGTCGGGAGCGCTGCCCTGCGCCATGTCCGGCTTGCCGCCGCCCCGGGCTCCGGCGGCGCGAAGGAGCTGCGCCATATCCGTTTCCGCATCCGTGCCCCGGGCGAATACCAGCGCGCGCCCCGCGCCCTGCGGGCAGGACAGCAGCGCCACGGCCCGGAGCTCTTTTGTCAGTTCCGCCGCGGCCCGCAACAGAATATCCCGCTCCGCGAAAGCCAAATGAGCCGCGTATACGCTGCCCTGCCGCCCGGCCCGGATCACATCCAAAGCGGCCCGTGTCAGCCGCTGGGCCAGATCCTTCCGCTCGGCGGTAAAGCGCTCCTTTTCCCGGGCCAGGGCGCCCGGCGCGCCTGCCCAATCGGCGGACAGGGCGGCGGCCACCTGATCGGCGCAGGTCATCGCCTGCTGAAAAAAGCGCACCGCCCGCATGCCCGCCACAAAGCACAGCCGCATTTTCCCCCGGGCGGGGGCCGCGGACAGGATCTTCACCGGGCCGATTTGCCCGGTGGTGGCGGGATGGGTGCCGCCGCAGGGCACCATCTCATAATCCCCCATGGCCACGATCCGCACGTGATCCGCAACGGTGGGCCGCTTGCGCAGGGGCAGCGCCGCCAATTCCCCGGCAGACGGGAACCAGCAGCGGATGGGGTCGTCCCGCTGCACCCGGCGGTTCACCGTATCCTCCAGCAGCTTTGTTTCCTCCGCCGTCAGGTGGGTGCGCCCATCCGGCATGTCCATATCAATGGTGCTGTTTTCCTCTCCCAGGTGCAGCCCGATGGTCACGCCTCCCAGCAGCTGCCACGCAGCCCCGGCCAGCATATGGTCCCCCGCGTGCTGCTGCATGTGATCCCAGCGCCTTTCCCAGTCGATGGTTCCATGCACTGCGGCGCCCAGGGGCGGCAGCGCCGTCACCTGATGCCACACGGCGCCCGCATCGCCCACCTGCACGTCAGTCACCGCTGCCGCGCCGCCGTCCCACACCAGTTTCCCGGTGTCATGGGGCTGCCCGCCGGACGTGGGATAAAAGGCCGAACGGTCCAGGGCAATCCAGTTATCAGCCCGGACCGCCGTTACAGCGGCGTCAAATTCCCGCATATAGGAATGATCGTAATAAAGCCGTTCCGTCATACTGCCCGTCCTTTCCGCACGGATAAACGTATCCGGGCGTGTTCATGCCGCCCGGAATGAGGGATGCCAGGATGTTTTTTCGCCAGCCGAGGCGCGTTTCCGGAGGATAGCCGGACCGTTTTCCTAAAAAGCGCAGCAGGGCATGACAGAAAAACGGCCGAAAATTTCCTTTGCCCGGCCGCGTGAACACGCGCTAATCCCGGCTCATCAGCTGCGTCCGGGCATCCTCAAAGTACCGGATCAGCCGCCGCCCGATCACCACGGACTGCTCCACCGCCAGATACTTCAGATCCTGGGGCAGATACCGGCCGAATTCCTGGATTTCGTAGGTCAGATCGCCCGTATAGCCGCTTTCCGCAAGCCCGTACATGGCCTCCTGCCAGTCGATGGCGCCGAAAAAAGGCAGGAAATGCTCGTCGCACGTTCCGTGATTATCCTGCACATGAACGGCCTTCACCCGCCGGCCCAGGGCATTCAGGTTCTGCCGATGGCGTCCGCCGGTCAGGTTGGCATGGCCGAAATCATAGCAGACGCCCACGTATCGCTCATCAGCAAAAGCGTCGCACAGATCGGCCAATTCGTACACAGAAGCGCAGTAGATCCGCTGGACGGGCATCAACGGGCGGTACTCAAAATCATTCTCCAAGGCAATGCCCACCCCCTCCGCCCGGGCCAATTCCACATGCGGGGCAAAATAGTCCAGGTTCCGCTGCTTCGATATGCGCATATCCTGGCCGGCTTCATACACCGTGCCGGGATGGGTGACCGCCCAGCGCGCCCCCAGCATGCCGCTCGCCCGGATGCAGCGGCGGATCAGCTCCTCCATCAGCGCCGCCTTTTCCGGTTCATTCCGGCCAAAAATATCATAGTAGGGCAAATGGGACTGATTGAAGCGAATGCCCCTTTCCCGGGCGTACTGACCGATGTGCTTCACATAATCCTGCCAGCCGTCCCCCCGCAGGGGCGAATCGGGATTCATGGCCATGCACCAATTGATATCCAGCACCTGATAGCCCGCCCTGGCGCACACGTCGATGGAGAATTCCACCGGCAGCCGCTGCCGGCCCCGCTGAAAGGCGCAGATGTTGGTGGAGGTAGACAGCCGCACAGAAACCACCTCCTCTGTTATCGTGCCGCACCAGATGAAAAGAGAAATTTCCGGGAGGAACCGCCCTTTGTCTCCGAAGCGCGGCCCTTCCGTCTTTTATTATGTGTTTTCCCGTCCTCACGGATTGGCTTGGGCGTACTGGTACAGCAGGCCGCCCAGCTCGTCGGCCATGATGCCGGCGGTCTCCTGGGGGCTCATATCGTCGTCCAGCATATCGGAGATGCAATTCTGGATGGTATAATAGAAATCCGCTGCGGGGCCCACGGTGACGGACCGCATGTCCGCCGGCGTGACGGCCAGCTGCTCCAGCGCCACGCCATATTGCGGATACCGGGCGATCAGCTGCTGATACACTTCCTCTTCCACCGCAGCCTGGTTGGAGGGGATATAGCCCGTGCCCACCGCGAAATCGGCCTGCACCGCCGCGCCGGTCAGATACCTGACCAGCTCCCGCGCGGCGGCCCGGCGCTCCGCGCTGCCGTGATCGAACATCACCAGGCAGCTGCCGGATACGGTGGCGCCGAAGGAGGCGTCATCGTCGACCTTGGGATAATACCCCACGCCCAGTTCAAACGCGCCGTCCACCCGGTTCAGCACCGCCGTCACATTGGAGGAGGAACCGGTCATCAGCGCCAACTGGCCGGTGACAAAGGAATCGGTGGAGCCGGACACGTTTTTCAGCGCCCCCGCCCGGTACAATTCCTTCCACGCGGTCAGGAACGCCTCCAGCGCGCCGTTTTCGATGCAGTCCAGTTCCGTGGCCGACGCCTCGGATCCATTCCGGAAATTCACCACATAGCTGCCCATCTGGCCCAGCCAGTTGGCCAGGGTGGGGGTGTTGGGCACGGCGGCATAGGGCGTCAGCTCCCGCCCGTCCGCAGTGGTCTTGGGCAGGGCAGCGGCCAGGGCGATGATGTCCCGGAAGGTCCGGGGCGCGGCTGCCCCCACGCTGTCCAGCAGGGTTTTGTTGTAGTAGAGGAGCGTGGTCGATGTGGCAAAAGGCCATCCCAGCTGCACCCCGGCAAAATTCCAGTTGCCCAGGGCGGCGGGCAGCAGATCGTCCGCAAGGAAGGCCGCGTCCTCCGCCGCGGCGTCATCAGCGGTATAGGCCACGCCGGAGGCGTAATAATTCACCTTGCCCGTGGCATCCAGCTGCATCACGTCGGGCAGGGTATCGTAGCTTTTTCCGCTGAGCATGTTATTCATTTTGTTTACGGATTCGGCGTACTGACCCTGATACACCAGTTCCACCTCAATGCCCTTGTCCCGGCCCACCGTGGCGTTGAAATCACGGATATAGCCTTCGATCAGCACCCCCGCCTCCTCGGACATGGAATGCCAAAAAATGATTTTGACGGTTTCCTCCGCCGAAACGCAGCCGGTCATGCAGACCGCCAGCAGCAGGGCCATCGCCAGGCAAAGCAGCTTTTTCATCATTTCAGTTTCTCCTTTCCAACAGTCGGTCAGCCTTCCGCATCGCTGACCATCCCCCGGGTGATGCTCTTGCGCAGGAGCAAAAACAGCAGGAAGGCAGGCACCAGGGAAATGGCCACGCCGGCCAGCACCTGATGGTAATTGGTGCCTTCCACGGTGGTGAGCATGGTGATACCCACCTGAATGGTGCGCATGTCGTTGTGATTGGTGACCAGCAGGGGCCACAGATAGGTGTTCCACAGGGCCACAAAACCCTGCACATACAGCATCACCAGCAGCGGCCGGCTGACCGGCAGCAGGATGCTGACCAGGAACCGGATGTCCCCGCAGCCGTCCATCTGGGCGGCATCGCGCAGGGAACGCGGGGAGGACAGGAAATGCTGCCGCAGCATGAACATCTGGCTGGCCCCCACAAAGGATACGATGGCCATGCCCAGATAATTGTCCAGCAGCCCCAGGCGCGCCACTGTCTGATAGTTGGTAACGATCATGGTATCCGCCGGCAGCATCATGGTGGCCAGGATGAAGATGAACAGCGCCTTTTTCCCTTTGAATTCAAAGAACACAAAGGCGTAAGCCGCCAGCACCGCAAAGGACAGGCGCACCGTGGTGCCCAGCACCGCCACGATCAGGGAATTGAGAAAAAACCGCAGCACCGGCACCATGGCCCACACGGCCTCAAAGTTTTTCGTGTAGGAAAAGCTGCGGGGCAGCAGCGTGGGCGGATAGGCGGAAAACTCCGCCTCGCTTTTGAACGCGCCCATCACGCCGTACACCAGCGGAAAAATCACCAGCAGCCCCGCCGCCAGCGCCAGCAGGGACATCACGGCGTTCACCGTCCGCTTTTTCACGCCCGCGTTCACTGGTAACTCCCCCTTTTGCCCTCCAGCCAGAATCCCAGCACGGTAAAGGTCAGCGTCAGGAAAAAGGTCACCAGGCTGACGCAGGCCGCCAGGCCATAGTTTGCGGAGGAATAGCCCGAGGAATACATCATGTAGATCAGCGTGGTGGTGGCGCGGAGCGAGGAGGTGCCCTGGGTGAGGATGATCACCGGCCCGCTGGTCATCATGGCCTGCACCATGTTGGTGCACGCCACGTAAAACAGCGTGGGGACGATCAGGGGCAATTGCACCCGGAAAAACCGGGACAGCGGCCCCGCGCCATCCAAAGTGGCCGCCTCCAGGATGCCGGAGGGGATGCTGCGCAGCGCCGACAGGAAAAGGAGAAAATTGAACCCCAGACCCATCCACACCGTCAGCATCAGGATGCCGTACATGGCGGTGTTTTTATCGGTGTACCAGCCGATGTTCAGCCCCAGCGCATAATTGAAGTATCCTACCGTGGGATTGAGCAGCACCTTGAAAACCAGGCCGGCCGACGCCATCGAAACAGCGATGGGCACCGAAAACAGCGTTTCATTCACGGCGCTGAGGTGCCTTCTTTTCCACACCAGCAGCGCCATGCCCAGCGTCAGCGCCACCGTCGCCGGCACGTTGATCAGCATCAGGCGCAGGGTGTTTTCCAGCGCGATTTTGAAATCCCGCCGGGAAAACAGATAAGAAAAATTGTCCGTTCCGGCGAATCCCACGATCTCGCCCTTGAAATTCACCTGGCTGAAGGCGTACAGAAAGGTTTTGAAAAAAGGGTAGTATACAAAGCCCACCGCGAACGTCAAAATGGGCAGCAGGAATAAATAGGGCTTTAGCTGCTGCCGAATCGGCTTCCGGCGGCGCAGGTCAGCCGCATGGGCATCGCTTGGCATGGCTCCCCTCCTTTCCGTACGGCGCTCTCATGAAATCCCCCGCTGTTCGCGGCCCGGCTGACCGGGCCATCAGCCTGCGGCGGATCTCCTCAACAATTATATCATCAGCATCCCGGAAAGTAAATGAACCCAAAACGGTTTTTCTTGGCTTTTGATAAACAGCATCGGGAAATACTTCATTGTAGGGATATCATACTGTTCGCGTTCTAAAACACAATTCGCAAAGAGTGAGATAAGAACAGGAGGCCGAGGCAGGGGCCTGCGCGGCCCCTGAACCCCGCGCCAGGGGATGATCCCCTGGACCCACTCCTCGCGAAATTGCTTGATCGGTAAAACCAAGGAATCGTCGCGTGTTACGCTGGAATTACAGAAAGCTTGAGAGCTTCTGGCCCAATGAAAGCCGGGAAAATCCCCAGGGAAAAGCGAGCTTTTCCATGGGGATGGTTCCCCGGCTTTCCCCGGATGCATCGCATCCGGGATGGCCGCTTTCAGCGGCCGGGCCAGAAGCTATACGATGACCACCGCCGTTATAGCGCCCTTTCTGGTTCTCTTTCGGGCTTCGAAAGAGAACGCCCCGTCGTCCCTTTGCTCTTTTTTTCATCCTTGCCAATTTGGATCTTAAATCTTAACAGATTTGGGATGGATTTTTGTTCTGGCTAAGCGGAACGAAGGGTGGCGCCGCAGCGCTGCGTTGACCGGAGTGACGCACTGCCAGAATGTAAATGACGTCCAAAGATGTAAGATTTTTGAAGAAGAACAGTATTACTGTTCAGTCCTGGAACAGCGAAACAGCAGCATACGAAAAGCCCGGCAAATCATGGACTTTCCTGACTTGCCGGGCAATTTCATTTGGACAGAAACCCTAAGAATGATACCATGTGGCCAAACGTCCGCGGTCACATCATGTCCGGAAAGCATCTTCCATCTTCAGATAGGCCAGACACAATGCTATTCCGAGAGCACCCATCAGAAAGAACTGGACGGCGATCCCGGCGCCCATTCCTGCACCAAAGAACGGAATCAGCCATTTTTGCAGGGGCGAATCCGACATCATCAACGGTTCAAATGCATGATCCGCCAGCAGGCCGCCCAAAAACAGGCCCAAGGGAATGGCACAGTTTTTCAGTGTGCTTTCTGCAGAGAAAACTCGGCCTTGCAATTCCAATGGGATCTGTTCTCGCATAAGCACCGTCAGATGCGCGTTCATGACCGCGGCCATGGCGTATGACCCAAAGGCAGCGGCGCACCAGACAACAGGATGCTGCGACAGGCCCTGGAAGATGTTCCCCGAAAATACAAGGGCTGTGCTGATGCCGATCAGTTTCAGCCTGTTTTTTACAGGCTTCATCCATGTGACAAGGAGACTGCCCGCCATCACACCCAGGGCAACAGAGCTTTGAACCGCACCCAAAACCTGTTGGTTTCCTCCGGTCCTTGCCAGAACAAAGGGGGACAGAAGTCCGTCGTTGCTCATTTTTGCAAGGAAGTTGACGCAGGTCATAAACAGGATCAAACGCAGCAGCACGGTATGGCTGCGCAGGAATCGGAAGCCTTCCGCGCAGGTTTTTCGGAATGGTTCTTTTTGTTCTTTTTCTGTACCCTCAGCCTTTGGGATTCGGATAAAAAGAAGCAGAACGATGAACGCTGCGAAAAAGCTGCAAAGATCGCAGATTAAAACGATCTTCAATCCACCGAAAGACAATAGAGCGGCACCCATAGCGGGAGCCAGAATGGAAACTGCAGCCCCGGAAAAACCCTGCAGCCCGCTGACCCTGGCATACTGCTTCTTTGGCACCAAAAGACTGGTTGCCACAAAGGCGGCAGGCTCCTGGAACGCATTCATGCAGCTGAGCAGGATATTGATCAGGTACAGGTGCCAAACCCGGAGCACAGAAAACGAATACAGTAAATAGACGCTGAACGTTCCGCTTGCAGCAAACAGATCAGCTGCCAGCATGATGCGCTTTTTATCCCAACGGTCTGCCATCGCACCGGCTGCGAACCTGAAAAGGATCGTAGGCGCAAACGAGCAGAGTGTGAGCAGCGTAGTGCTGGAAGCCGTTCCTTCCTGACGATAGATCCACACGATCAGCGCATATTCCGTCATTGCTGTTCCGAGAGCGGATACAGCCTGTGAACTCCAAAGAAGAAGGAAACTTTTCAGTTCCTTCAGGATATTCAGTTTTTTCATGGCTTTGCTCCTTACAATTCATATTGATGATCATTGCAATAGGCGCAAAGCCCGATTCGGACGATCAGTTTCCTCCGGAAGAGGGCTATCGCTCCGAGCAAGTACCGTCCGTATCAGACCTTGCGCGGAGCCGAGACATCTGCGGCGAAGGATACTCCATTCAGATCATGCTTCAACTCAAAACACCTCCGGCTGACCCACTCCATGCTGTAAAGCCAAGGGATTCGGCATCACCGCACGGAATCCATTGTTTTGCAATTCTGCATCATGCTCTGTAAATCCTGCAAATACGCAGGAAAACCCGCGGTGTTTCCCCAACAGTTTGATGGCGATTATTCTGCCATGCTGTAAAGCTTTGCTCGCATACAGCGATTGTGCCAATGTGCCCTGAAATCAGGGCTATAGCCAAAAATGCCACAACCCCGATCCCGTGTCAGGATCAGGGCTGCTCTGTGGTCGAAGTGGTGGGATTCGAACCCACGGCCTTTTGGTCCCGAACCAAACGCGCTACCAGACTGCGCTACACCTCGAAAAAAATGGAGCCGATAAAGGGACTCGAACCCTTGACCTGATGATTACGAATCAGCCGCTCTACCAACTGAGCTATATCGGCACGCTGACAAACCGTCAGCAGAGGATATTATAGCAAACCTTTTCCTGAAAGTCAATCCATTTCTTGCGCGTCATTGCGTTTTCCGTGCAAATTTTGCCGTTTCATTTTCCGTTTTTCCCCACCGGCCCGTCAGCATCGCGCGGGTCGCCCTCCATTTCGCCTGTCCGGCGCTGATCTGGGGCACGGTGAAGAGCATCGCCAGCGCCTGACAGGAGCCGGACACGGATCACGTTACAGATCAATGCCCGGCAGCGCGGTGACCGTGCGCACAAATGTGCCGTTCAGGCGGCGCATCAGGTTCACCTGGGGCACGTTCCGCCGGAAAATGTGGGTGTACATGGTGATGACGCCCCGCTCCCTGAGCAGCGCGGAGGCCGCGCCCAGCAGGTTTTTCGCCATTCCCTGGCGGCGGCTGTCCGATTTTGTATAGATCATCAGCAGCGTGGCGGTAGGCCCCGTGCCGGTCACGATGGTTTCGCATATCGGCTGCCCCCCGCGGTAGAAGCCCAGGGCCATGAAGTGCTGCTGCTGCTGCCACAATTGCAGATAATCCCGGGTGATGGGCTGAATGCGATGGGCGTTCACCCGGTTCAGAAAGGCGTTCTGGGATGCCTCATCGGACAGAGGCACCGACGCGAAGGTGAGCCCCATGGGGGCCTGAGGCACGCCGGCGGGCGGCAGGAAGCGGAACATATCCTCGCCGTCGTCGTTTTTCAGGCCGCAGGATTCGTAAAAGCGCAGCAGTTCCCCGTCCTCCGGCAGCACCTGGGCGTAGAGCCTCGCCGGCAGGTTGGGGGTGCGTGCCCGCAATTGCTCGGCCCGGGCCAGCAGCGCCCCGAACATCAGCGGCCGGGCTGTTGGCTGGCAATCCAATTGGATAAACAGGTGGCAGGGCCGCTCGGGATACATTTCTCCCTGAAAAAACTGGATCACATAGCCTGTGCCCAGCTGGATCTGCTGGTCATTGGCTACAAAAAACACATTCTCCGGCGCCACACCCTGGAAGGGCGCCTGCGGATGGGTGATGCGCATACGATCCCCCTTGCTTCGGTTGATTCGTCCACATCAGCGGACGGGCTTATTGCCATTCGATGCCTGCATAATTGCTGCTGGGCGTCAGGTCATACACCACCCGGCGCACTTCCGGCTGGCTGCGCAGGATGCGGTCCACCACGTTTTCCACCAGATCATACGGCAGCCGGGCGGCACAGGCCTGGGTGCGTTCGCTGGCGTGCACTGCCCGCAGGCACACCACCATGCCATCCTCTCCGGGCATGGGGCTGAGCACCGCGAAATACTGCCACAGCCGCTTGACCGCGCCGGAGCGCTGCAATTCGCTGCGGAATATGGCGTCTGCTTCCCGCAGGATCTGAAGCCTCTGCGGCGTCACCTGGCCCATGATCCGTAAAGCCAAGCCGCTGCCCGGGAAGGGCTGGCGCGACAGGATGTCCGGTGGGATGCCCAGATAATCGCCCACCCGTCGGATCTCATCCTTGAACAGCTCCCGCACCGGCTCGATCACCGGCACCGAATCGCACAGCACCGGCTGGTTCGCACTGGCGCCGGTCATGATGTCGTTGTAGCTGGTCCCGCGAATGAGGGCGTCAAAATGCCCCAGCCTGCCTTTTTCCTCATTCAGGACGGCCTGCAGGGTTTCGCCAATGGCGCGGCGCTTCTCTTCCGGCTCGCTGAGCCCTTCCAGGGCCTGCAGGAACCGTTCCGCCGCGTTCACCCGGAGGATGTCCATGCCCAGCTGATCCCGGTAATAGGCCATAAAGGCGTCGCCTTCCTGGGCCCGGAGCAGGCCGGTATCCACAAAGATGCATTTCAGGTGATCCCCCAGCGCCTTGAAGGCCAGCAGCGCGCTGACGCCGCTGTCCAGCCCGCCGGTCATGGCGCACACGGCCTTTCCGCCGTCCGTCACCCGCCTGATTTCTTCGATCGCCTGGTCCACAAAGGCATCGTCGTCCCACCAGGCCGTGCAGGAGCACACATTCAGGGCGAAATTTTTCAGCATCAGGGAGCCTTCGGGATCCACCGGCTCCACCTCAAACTGCAATCCATAGAAGGGCAGGCTTTCATGCCGGAAGCCCACGATGATTTCCTGGGCCTGGCACAGGGGCACGACCTGGTCCGGCAGACGGAAATCCCGGGCGCAGGGCAGCAGCCGCTCGGCCGTTTCAATGCCCTCGGTCAGGGGGCTGGGCTGGCAGACCAGGCTGGCCATGGCGCCTCTCAGTTCCGCCTCTCCCACGGATCCGCCCAGGGCGGTCAGCATCAGCGCGGCAGCGCCGCCCAGGGCCAGCACAGGAATGCCCAGGGCAAACAGGCGGCTGTCCAGCCCGGCGGGCACATCGCCTCCAGGGCTGCCCGCGAGGATCAATCCCAGGGGATCCTGGGCCTGAATCTCCTCCAGGGGAATGCTTCCCGGAACGATTATGCTCTGCACCCGCTCAGCGCGCAGCTTGCGGGTGACGGCCCGGCTGGACCCATCGTCAAAATTCAGCACCAGCACCATGTCTCGCATGATTATTTCCACCTCTTTGAGGTCAGGATCCCTGAACAGGGGGAACCTTGATTCATTCGACGGCTGACGGTAAAAATCCTGCCGGATGCGCTGTCCTCATCCGGAAAACCGGGGATTTCCTCACCGGTTGATCCTGTCCAGCTCATTTTCCAGCGCCAATTGCGTTTCCAGATTGGCCACGCCGGTTTCCAAAATGCCCGTTTTTTGCTGGAAATCCTTGATCGCGTCGGTCGTGATGGCGCCGTAGCGGCCCGTGGTATACTGGCTTTCCAGCAGTCCGGCCGCAACCAGCTTTCTTTGCAGGGCCAGCACCTTTTCCCCGTCGCAGCCGAAGCGCAGCGTGATCTCCACCAGGTCATGCACGGTCCCATACCCCTGAATGGCCCAATAATCCAGCGCGTAATCGTTGCGCTCCACCGATTGGGGGGCCGGCTTACTGGTGTTGTTGCCCTCGATCACGTGTACCCGAGCCTGGCCGTGATCATCATATGCACAGTATTCCACCAGAGCCACATGCGCGGTATCCCCGGTGGAATTCACAGACAGGAACAGCCAATCCCCGGGCTGGGGGATATAACTGTTGGGCGTCATCGCCGTGGTTTCCCCCTTGAACCATTGGGTGCCCCAGCCGGGCACTGTGCCCTTCCGGGCAATGTAGCGGCCCTGCGTGAGAAACCAGTCCCGGCCCACGTTGGTGCCGGAATAATTGGGATACAGGCGGGTGAGCAGATGGGTTTGATGCAGCTGATCCACCCGATTCACGCACCAGCAGGCAAATTCCGCGCACCATTCCGCCGTGGGATAGCCCGCCCAGGTGCCGTACTTGGTGACGCCGCTTCTTTCCTCGGTGTAGCCCAGTTCTCCCCGGGCCACGTCCACCAGCCACAGCACATAATCCGGCACCGGCTGGGCGGGCGGGATCAGGGTCTCCCCCGCCTGGATTTCCAGGGCAGCCAGGTAGGAGGCGGTGGCATCGTTTTCCGCCGCACCCACGGCGGGCAGCGCCAGGACGAGGCACAGGAGAACCATCAGGATACGAATGACGGGACGCATGGAAAGCCTCCTTCATTTCACGGGAATCGGGGCCGGAGGAACTGCCTCCGGCCCCGGGAATACACGGCAATCAGAAGTCCGCGTCGGGGAAATCCTGATTCTGATCAGGGTTCATGTTCTTATACCGGTCGGACCTGCGCTGCCGCGGACGGCCTGCCGTCTGGGTGCTATTGAGATCCGGCTGGCTGCCGGCCATCCACGGATCCTGGCCCGCTGCGGACGGAGCCGATCCGGGCGCCTGATAGCCGCTGTTCCAATTCTGGAAGGGCTGACCCGCGGGACGGGCGGGGGTGGAATTCATGTTCTGGAAGGGTTTGAAGGTCTGGGTCCCTCCGGCTGCGCCATCCGGCCTGTTCATATCCTGGAATGGCTTGAAAGGCTTGGTTTCGCCTACCGCAGGCACATTGGTCTGCAAAGGCTTGAAATTCTGCGTGGGCCGGGGCGAACCGCCCTGCGGCGGCATGAAGGGCGCCGTGGACTGGGACGGGTAAGCGGGCCGATTGGTCTGCGTAGGATTGTTCTGCGCCTGACGCATCACCGGCTGACCGCTGGCCGAAGACTGCCGGATCTGCTGGCTGCGGGCCGCCTGACGGCGTTTTTCGTTCTTCCGGTGCAGATAGTAGGCATAGCCGATTCCGCCGCCGCCCACGGCCGCCACGCCCAGCAGCGCAGCGGGCAGGATCCAGCCGTTGCCGCTCTTGGGCGCTTCATCGCCCTGCGGCGCAGGCTCCACGGTGGGCAGCACGGTGGGCGCCTCCGTGACCGCCGCGGTGGCGGTAGGCGCGGGCGTCTCCGTCACCAGCAGTTCAGGATCGGGGGTGGGCGTCGCGTAGGGATTGAAGGGCTCATAGGATACCGCCAGGGCCGGATTCTGCCACACGATGGCGTTGTAATCCTCCACCGGCTGGATTTCATTGGGGTTGCCGCCCACGTTGCCGCCATTGGCGTCCAGGTATTCGCTGCTCTGCAGGAAGCTGGACAGTTCACCCAAGGTGAGCACCTTGAAGTAGTTGCTCATCACGTAGCCTTCGGTGCCCGCCTGGCTGATATGGTACCAGGTGCCTTCGCTGTTGCTGACGGTGCCCATCACCAGGGCAAAGGCGTAATTGTCCAAAAGCCGGATCCGGCTGGCCTGGGTGCTGGGTTCAGCGCGCAGGTTCACCTTGCCGCTGTTGCTGATGATGTGGCCGTAGCTGGAGGGGCTGTCCTGGGTGACAGGCGCCGGCGTGGGGGCGGGCGACGGCGTAGGCGTGCCGCCGGCCAGGCTCTGGTCATAGGCCAGGCTTTCCTGGGCGTCCATCATGCGCAGCAGGTCCTGGCGCACATAGCCCCACAGGCCGTTGTACTGCACCAGATGCCAGGCCGCCTGGCCGGTATAATACTGGCCCCGAACGATGGCCACGGCGCCGTAGGGAATATAGGTCAGGATTTCGCCATTGGTGTCCGGGAAGCCGCGCATGGGCACGTTGTCGATCCTGGTCATGGCATAGCCGTCGTACTGATCGGGCACAGGCGACGCGGTCACGGGGGGCTCTGTGGCATTGATCTGATCCAGATAGGGCCGCGCCGCTTCATTGCTGATGGGCTTCAGGGACGAGGAGGGCATGTAGCCAAAGCTGGAGGTGCGCACATCCTGCACCTTGGACCAGGCAGTGCCGTCCACATACACCTCATCGGTCACGATCACCAGGGAATCCGCCATCAGGATCTGCATGATGGTATCATCGGTCAGGCTGGCGCCGGTGCGCAGGGGCACCTGGCCCTGGGTGAGGGCATAGCCCCGATAGGGCACGGGGGAAGACGTGGGCACGTTGGTGGGCGTCGCGTCAGGCGCCTGGGTGACCGCCTGCGTAGGCGCGTCTGTGGGGGCCTGGGTGGGCGCCTGGGTGGCCAGAGGGGTCTGGGTGGGCACAGGGGAAGAGATGGTGGCCTGAATGGCGTCGCTTTCCGCCTGGCTGAACAGATCCACATACCGGCTCATGAGGTAGCCGTCCGTTCCCTTCACGCACACGTGATACCAGATATCGCCGCCTACATTCTGGGAATCGTATACCCACACCCGGGTATTTTTGGACAGAGAATCGATCTTGTTGTCCGCCACCTGGGGAGACCGGCGGAAATTCACGCTGTTGTTGGTGATGGCCCAGCGGTCAATGGCGGCGCCCACGGGAACATCGGTGGGCGCGGGGGTAGGCGGCTGCGTGGGCGGCTGCGTATAGCCGAACAAAGCCGCGATTTCCGCTTCGCTCAGCAGCCGCACCACCGTCACGTTCAGATAGCCCTGCTGGCCGTCGATCTCCACGGCATACCACACCTTGTTCTGAGGAGTGGTTACTTTGCCGATGATGTGCGCCAGCTGATTGGAATTGACCGTGCCGATGATGTTGTTTTCGGCCGTGGTGGGCGAAGAACGGAAATTGATGCTGCTGCCCGTGGGATAGCCGTAGGTGTCCATAGGCTCGTCAATGGGAATCTGCGTAGGCGAGGGGGTCACAGGGGCCGGCGTAGCAATGTACTCATACAGGAAAATGATTTCTTCCTGGCTCAGGGTGCCGTCGGCATTCAGGATGACCGTGCGGCTGCTGTCGCCGGTCAGGCGATAATTCTCTTCCAGGTCAATGGGCCGCGCTTCCACGATGTTGCTGCCCACATAGCACAGCTCCTGCCGGGGAGAGGCGATGTCCCGCCCGTCGGCCGCGTCCTGGAATCGGATGGTCACATAGGCATTGACTTCATTCTTAAACTGGAAGGTCACTTCATTGGGCGTCGCCTCGCCATTTCCGTTCACCGTCACGACGACCGTTTCGGGAGAGGCCAGTTCATACCCCCAGGACGGATCCACCCGGCTCCAATCCAGTGAAATCGCATTCTCCTGGCCCTGCACGCAGGTGACCGTTTCGGTATAGAACGCTTCCCCGTTGGGGCGGATATAGCGCACATTCACCAGCGCCACCTTGGGCGTGGGAACTTCATAGCGGTACACGAAAACCACTTCGGCGGGGTTCGCGCCGTTATCATCCACATGCACTATGACAGTGTCCGCGCCGTCCAGCACGTAATTCTCCAGCAGATCCCGCGGCTGCGCCTGAACGGCCGTGTCGCCGGGCATGCATTCCACCACGTCCGCCGTCGCCACATCCAGCATCTCCTGGGACAGATACCTGACCGTCACCGGGATGGACGCAGGCACGGCCACAGGAATTTCTGTCGGGCCTTCCGTCGGCACCGCCGTGGGCACCTCCGTCGGGACTTCGGTGGGAACCTCCGTGGGAGCTTCCGTGGGGATTTCCGTCGGGGCTTCCGTCGGAACCTCGGTCGGCACCTCTGTGGGCGGGGCCACATACCGGTACACGAAGGTGATTTCCGCGGGGCTGGCGCCGTCGGCTGTCAGGATCACGTTCTGATATTCAGGGGTTCCATCCGCGGGCACAAAATTCTCCGGCAGGTTTTCCGGCAGCGGGTACACCGGGGTGGGAACGTCCGTATTGGTAATGGTCTGATAGGTGTCCGCCGCAATGGCAGCGCCCAGTTCATCCGTATAATGAATGGTGACCATGGCGGGATGGATGATCCGGCGGTAGATGAAGGTGATCTCCGACGGGTTCGCCCCATTGGCGTCCACCGTCACGTTCACCGCGCTGTCGCTGATGAGTTCCCAGTCCTCGGCGTTCACAGCCGCGTCGGGATAAACTGCATTATCACCGGGATTCACCGTCTGATAGGTGTCCGCGGCGATTGGCGCATAGTTTTCATCCACATAATGAACCGTCACCGTACTGGGCTTGACGATCCGGCGATAGATGAAGGTGATCTCCGGCGGGTTCGCTCCGTTGGCGTCCACCGACACGTTCACCGCGCTGTCGCTGATGAGTTCCCAGTCCTCGGCGTTCACCGCTGCGTCGGGATACACGGTATTTTCGCCGGGATTCACCGTTTGATAGGTGTCCGCGGCGATTGGCGCATAGTTTTCATCCACATAGTGGATCGTCACCGTACCGGGCTTGACGATTCGGCGATAGATGAAGGTGATTTCAGCCGGGTTCGCTCCGTTGGCGTCCACCGTCACGTTCACCGCGCTGTCGCTGATCAATTCCCAGTCCTCGGCGTTCACAGCCGCGTCGGGATACAC
>JAFXVJ010000033.1 GCA_017524615.1 Clostridia bacterium
CTTCACCGCGGCGGCCACGGCAGCGCAGGCGCCCGTGCCGCAGGCCAGGGTTTCGCCGTTGCCCCGCTCCCAGACCCGCAGGCGCATGGTGGTTTTGTTGATGATCCGCACGAATTCCGTGTTGATCCGCTCCGGGAACGGAGGCGCATATTCAAACTGCGGCCCCAGCACGGCCAGATCCAGCCCGTCTATGCTCTCGCAGAACACCACGCAGTGGGGATTGCCCACCGACACGCAGGTTGCCCTGTAATCGCCGCCGCCAATGGATAAGGGATGGTTGATCCATGCCTCGTCCGCTGTCTTGACGGGGATCTGGGAGGCCCGGAACACGGGCGCGCCCATATCGACCGACACGGAATTCACCTTGCCGTCCCGGAGATACACCTTCACGTGATGGATCCCGGCCGCCGTTTCGATGGACATGTATTCGCTGCGGATATACCCCTTGTCGTACAGGTATTTGGCTACGCAGCGGATGTTGTTGCCCGCCATTTTCCCTTCGCTTCCGTCTTTGTTGAAGGACCGCATCTTCACATCGGCCGTCCGGGATTTCTCCATCAGCACGATGCCGTCGCCGCCGATGCCGTAGTGGGGAGTGCACAGCTGCACGCACAGCGATTCGGGACAGGTGATCTGACCGTCGAAATTCTCCACGAAAATGTAGTCGTTGCCGCAGGAGTGCATCTTGGCGAAGGGGATCACCTGCCGCCACGCCCGCATGTTGTTGATATCCACCAGCTCAGTATTCCGGGCTGTGAAGCGGCTGGCCATGATATCCGCCAGCGCGCCGGCGGTATCCAGGCTGGTCAGGCAGGGGATGGACAGGAACATGGCTTTGCGGTGGAGCACGGTATAATCGCCGATGGTGGCGTCCTTCACCGCGCCGGTGTACACGATGGTATGCAGGGCGCCGGATTCCATCAGATCGGTGATTTCGCTGCTTTCCGTGGCGTTGGCCACGGCGGTGACCGGGATGCCCAGGCTTTCAATGGCCTGAGCGGTGCCGGAAGTGGCGTACAGCCGCAGGCCCAGATCATAAAACCGTTTGGCCAGGGAGATGATTTCCTGGTAATCGTTTTCCTCCACGCTCAGCAGCACGCCGGCTTTTTCCTGGCTGTGGGGCGCGGGCACGGAAAAGCCCGCGGCGGTCAGGCCCTTGAACAGCGCTTCCGCCATGGTTTTGCCCAGGCCCAGCACCTCGCCGGTGGATTTCATTTCGGGCCCCAGGATGGAATTGGCGTCGCTGAGCTTTTCAAAGGAGAATACGGGCACCTTCACCGCGCAGTAGGGCGGCGTGCGGTACAGCCCGGTGCCAAAGCCCAAATCAGCCAGGCGGCCGCCCAGCATCACCTTCGCGGCCAGGTCCACCATGGGCACGCCCGTTACCTTGCTGATGTAGGGCACCGTGCGGCTGGCCCGGGGGTTCACCTCGATCACATACAGTTCCCCGTCGTAGATCAGGTACTGAATATTCACCAGCCCCTGCGTGCCCAGCGCCAGGGCCAGCTTTTCGGAGCAGTCGCAGATCTTCTGCAGGTCCCGGTCATTCAGGTTGAAGGGCGGATATACGGCGATGGAGTCGCCGGAATGGACGCCGGCCCGCTCGATGTGCTCCATGATGCCGGGGATCAGCACGTCCCGGCCGTCGGAAATCACGTCCACTTCCAGTTCGATGCCGGGCAGGTACTGATCCACCAGCACGGGGTTTTCAATGCCGCCTACCAGGATCTTTTCCATGTACGCCACGGTCTGTTCCCGGCTGCGGGAAATGGTCATGTTCTGCCCGCCGATGACGTAACTGGGCCTGAGCAGCACGGGATAACCCAATTCTTCCGCAGCATTGACCGCTTCCTCCAGGGTGTTGACGCCCATGCCCCGGGGCCGCCGGATGCCGAACTGTTCCAACAGCTTATCAAACCGGGCGCGATCCTCGGCGATGTCGATGGATTCGGCGGAGGTGCCTAAGATGCGGATGCCGCTTTCATCCAGGAACTTGGTCAGCTTGATGGCGGTCTGGCCGCCGAAGGCCACCACCACGCCCACGGGGTTTTCCACCCGGATGATGTTCATCACGTCCTCCGGGGTGAGGGGCTCGAAATACAGGCGGTTGGCGGTGTCGTAGTCGGTGGAGACGGTCTCGGGGTTGTTGTTGACGATCACCACGTCGTAGCCCATTTCCTGCAGCGTCCACACGCAGTGCACGGAGGAATAGTCAAACTCGATGCCCTGGCCGATGCGGATGGGCCCCGAGCCCAGCACCATCACCACAGGCTTGCCGCTGCGCTTCAAGGCCCTGGATTCGCAGGCTTCGTCCGAACAGGAATAGAAATAGGGCGTTTGCGCGGCAAATTCAGCCCCGCAGGTATCCACCATTTTATAACTGAACTGCCAGCCGGGAAGCACTTTTTCTCCGGATAATCTGGTAATCGCGGAATCAGGATAGCCCATCCGCTTCAATTTTTCATAATCGCCCTGCATGAATCCACGGCGCCGGATGTGATTCTCCAATTCAGCCATGCCTCGGAGCTTATGCAGAAACCAGCGGTCAATCTTCGTGATTCCGAAAATCTCATCCACCGCAATGCCCTGCTTCAGCGCTTCAAACACGGTAAAAATCCGACGGTCGTCCTGAGCGGCTAGGCGTTCCCGAACAGAGGCGGAGGAAAGCGGCGGGGCATTCAGGGAATCGCAGCCGATCTCCGCCCCACGCAGGGCCTTCATCAGCGCTTCCTCGAAGGACTGGCCGATAGCCATCACTTCGCCCGTTGCTTTCATTTGCGTGCCCAAACGCCGTGAAGAACCCTGGAACTTGTCAAAGGGCCACTTGGGAAGCTTCACCACCACATAGTCCAGCGCAGGTTCAAAGCAGGCGCAGGTTTTGCCGGTGATATCGTTGGCGATTTCATCCAATGAATATCCCAAAGCGATGCGGGTCGAAATTTTCGCGATGGGATAACCGGTGGCCTTGGAAGCCAGCGCCGAAGAGCGGGACACGCGGGGATTGACCTCGATCACCGCGTATTCAAAGGAATCCGGGTTCAGGGCGAACTGGCAGTTGCAGCCGCCCACGATGCCGATGGCCTCGATCATGCGCAGAGACGCTGTGCGCAGCATTTGGTATTCCCGGTCGGAAAGCGTCAGGGCTGGGGCCACCACGATGCTGTCTCCGGTGTGCACGCCTACGGGATCCACGTTTTCCATGGAGCAGACGGCGATCACGTTGCCCAGCCCATCCCGCATGGTTTCAAATTCGATTTCCTTCCAGCCGGCAATGCATTTTTCAACGAGGATCTGCGTAATGGGCGAAGCGTCCAAGCCTGCCTGGGCGATCACGCGCAGTTCCGCCTGATTGCCGGCAATGCCTCCGCCGCTGCCGCCCAGTGTATAGGCCGGACGCACGATCACGGGATAGCCAATGCGTTCAGCCGCTGCCAGCGCGGATGCCATATCCTCCGCGATCTCGGATGGCACGCAGGGCTGGCCGATACGGAGCATGGTTTCCCGGAATAATTGCCGATCCTCCGCCCGTTCAATGGCTTCGATAGGAGAACCCAGCAGCCGCACGCCGAATTCCTCCAGCGTGCCGTCCCGGCTCAGCTGCATGGCCAGCGTCAAAGCGGTCTGGCCGCCCAATCCCGCCAGCAATCCGTCAGGGCGTTCCTTTTCGATAATGCGGTGAAGAACATCGGGCGTCAGCGGTTCCAGATAAATCTGATCCGCCAAATGCTGGTCGGTCATGATGGTGGCGGGATTGGAATTCACCAGCACCACGTTGATTCCTTCCTGCTTCAGCACGCGGCAGGCCTGCGCCCCGGCATAGTCGAATTCCGCCGCCTGGCCGATCACGATGGGGCCGGAGCCAATGACCAGCACTTTCTGAATCGCGGTATCCTTAGGCATGGCTGGGCGTACCTCCCATCATGGCGATAAAACGGTCAAACAGAAACGCCGTATCCTGGGGACCGGGACACGCTTCCGGATGGAACTGCACGGTGAAGCAGCGCAGATCGGGATATGCCATGCCTTCGCAGCTGCCATCGTTGGCGTTCACAAACGTTTCGGTCCCGATGCCCTTCAGGCTTTCGGACACCACGGCGTATCCGTGGTTCTGGCTGGTGATCCAGGTACGGCCGGTTGTTTTGTCCAGTACAGGCTGATTGCCGCCCCGGTGGCCATATTTCAGCTTTCCGGTATCGCCGCCTAAAGCCAGGGCAGTCAGCTGATGACCCAGGCAGATGCCGAAGATTGGCTTTTTCCCCAGCAGCTTTTTGATTTCTGCGATACAGCCCGCGTTTTCCTTGGGGTCTCCGGGGCCGTTGGACAGCATGATCCCGTCCGGATCGGTATCCAGGATGGCTTCCGCTTTCGTATCGGCGGGCCATACGGTGACCGTGCATCCGCGATGCTGCAGCGAACGGATGATGTTCCGTTTCGCGCCGTAGTCCAGCAGCGCCACCTGGTATTTTTCCCTCCCGACCGGCTGGAAAACCCGCTTTTCCTTGCAGGTGACGGACGCGACCGCATTCCGCACCTGAAACGTTTTCAGCACGGAAAGATCGGCGGGGACTGCATCGCAAATCATGGCGTTCATAACGCCTTCTTCCCTTGTGATCCGCACGATTTCCCGGGTATCCACGCCGCACAGGCCGGGGATGCCCTGGGCTTTCAGGTAGTGGTTCAGATCGCCTTGACTGCGGAAATTGGACGGCGTATCGCACAGCTCCCGGACGATATACCCAAATAGCGCGCTCGTTCCCTCAAAATCCTCCGGGATCACGCCGTAATTGCCGATCAGCGGGAAGGAATGGGTCACGATCTGGCCGTAATAGCTGAGGTCTGTGAGCGTTTCCAGATATCCCACCATACCGGTGGTGAACACCAATTCGCCCACACGGTCAACAGGGGCCCCGATGCGGAGCCCCTCGAAAATCCTGCCGTTCCCCATAACCAGGTATGCCATGGTCACCGTCCTCCCTGCCGCAGCGCCGCTTTGATAAAGCCCGCGAACAGCGGATGGGGTTTGTTGGGGCGGCTCTTGAATTCGGGATGGAACTGCACGCCCACATAGAACGCTTCGTCGGGGAGCTCGACGGTTTCCACCAGCCGCCCGTCCGGGGACAGGCCGGACAGGCACAAGCCGGCGTTTTGCAGCACATCCCGGAAGGCGTTGGCAAATTCGTAGCGATGGCGGTGCCGCTCGCTGATTGCCGTTTTTCCGTAGCAGCGGGCGATCACCGTGTTTTCTTTCAGGAGGCAGGGATACTTTCCCAGGCGCAGGGTGCCGCCCTTGTCGATTTCGTCGTTCTGGCCGGGCATGAAGTCGATCACCTTGTAAGGCGCCGCTTCATCAAATTCGTTGGAATTGGCGTTTTCCAGCCCCGCTGCGTGACGGGCGTATTCGATCACGGCGATCTGCATGCCCAGGCAGATGCCGAAATACGGGATGTGATGCTCTCTGGCGTACTGCGCCGTCAGGATCATGCCCTCGATGCCCCGCCCGCCGAAGCCGCCGGGCACGATGATGCCCTGCACGCCGCTCAATGAGTTTTTGATGTTTTCTTCGTTCAGTTCTTCTGAATCAATCCATTCGATCTCCACCCGGGCGTCCAGGGTGTATCCCGCGTGGCGCAAGGCCTCCGCTACGGAGAGATAAGCGTCGTGCAGCTGCACATATTTGCCCACCAGGCCGATCCGGACGGTTTTATTCTGATGCCGGATGCGCGCCACCAGATCCCGCCATTCGGACAGGTCAGGCGCGGGCGCGCTGATGCCCAACTCCCGGCAGACGATGCCGGACAGGTTGGCTTCTTCCAGCATCAGCGGAGCTTCATAGAGGATCGGCAGCGTCAGATTCTCGATCACGCAGTCCGGCTTCACGTTGCAGAAATGGGCGATCTTGCTGAAAATGCCTTCGTCCGTGATTTTTTCGTCCACCCGCAGCACGATGATATTGGGCGTGATGCCCATGCCCTGCAATTCTTTGACGGAATGCTGGGTAGGCTTCGACTTGTGCTCGCCGCTGGCTTTCAGATACGGCACCAGCGTGACATGGACGTAGAGCGCGTTATCCCGGCCCACCTCCAGCCCGATCTGCCGGATAGCTTCAATAAAGGGCTGGCTTTCGATGTCGCCGATGGTGCCGCCGATCTCGGTGATCACCACGTCAGCGTCGGTCTTTTCGCCCACGCGGTAAATGAACCGCTTGATTTCATCGGTGATGTGGGGAATGATCTGCACGGTCGACCCTAAGTATCCGCCCTGGCGCTCCTTGTGCAGGACGTTCGCAAACACCTTGCCGGTGGTCAGGTTGGAATATTTGTTCAGGTCTTCGTCGATGAAGCGTTCATAGTGTCCGAGGTCCAGGTCGGTCTCCGCGCCGTCCTCGGTGACGTAGACCTCCCCATGCTGGTATGGGCTCATGGTGCCGGGATCCACGTTGATGTACGGATCCAGCTTCTGCGCGGCCACCTTCAGTCCCCTGGCCTTCAGCAGCCGGCCCAGCGAAGCGGCGGTGATGCCCTTGCCCAGTCCGGAAACCACGCCGCCGGTCACAAAAATGTATTTCGTCATACCGCTGTCCATCTTTCCCTCTCTTGTATCAGTGTGGGCAAAACAAATAATACTGAATGGATTCAATGGCCGGTTTCTCCCGGCGCTCCCCCGTTCATTCCACCGTCACGCTTTTCGCCAGGTTTCTGGGTTTATCCACGTCCAGGCCGCGGTTGACGCTGGTGTAGTAGCCCAGCAATTGCAGGGGCACCACCGCCAGGGAGGAAACGAAATGCTCGTCGGTTTTGGGAATATAGACGGTGAAGTTCACCGAATCCTCCACGGTGAAATTGCCGTTGGTGGTGACTCCCATTAAGTATGCGCCCCGGGATTTGCATTCCACCATGTTGGAGATCGTCTTTTCAAACAGCTCGCTTTGGGTCAGCACGCCGATCACCAGCGTGTTATGCTCGATCAGGCTGATGGTGCCGTGCTTGAGTTCCCCGGCGGCGTAGGCCTCGGAATGGATATAACTGATCTCCTTCATTTTCAGGCTGCCTTCCAGGCTGATGGCGTAGTCCAGGCCCCGTCCGATAAAGAAAATATCGTGGGCGTTGGCGATTTTGGAGGAGAACCACTGCAATCTTTCCTTGTCTTCGAGCACCCGCCTGATCTTGTCCGGAATGGCGCCCAGCTCCTCAATGAAATGCCCGTACTGTTCGTTGGAAATCGTTCCGAGGACGTAGGCCATCTGCACCGCCAGCGCGTCCATGGCGACCAACTGCGCGCTGTACGCTTTCGTGGTGGCCACGGCGATTTCGGGACCGGCCAGGGTGTAGAGCACGTGATCCGCTTCCCTTGCGATGGTGGAGCCCACCACGTTGACCACCGCCAGCGTCATCGCCCCCCGCTCCTTCGCCACCCGCAGGGCCGCCAGGCTGTCCGCTGTTTCGCCGGACTGCGAAATCACGATCACAAGGGTATCCTTCCGGATGGGCAGATGGCGGTAACGGAATTCGGAGGCCAGCTCCACCCGGACGGGGAGCTGCGTCAGATCCTCGATCACGTACTGCGAAGCCATGCCCACGTGCCAGGCGGAGCCGCAGGCCACGATGTCGATCTGCTCAAAGGAACGGAGCGTATCATCCGTCAGGCCGGCAGATGTCAAATCGATCTTCCCGTCGCGGATCAGGCTGTTCAGGGTATCCCGCGCAGCCTGGGGCTGCTCGTGGATTTCCTTGAGCATGAAATGCTCAAAGCCCCCTCTTTCGGCTGCCGCCGCGTCCCAGGTGATTTCGGTGAGCGGGAGCGTCACCTCGTCGCCGTTCAGGTCATAGAATTTCACGCTGCTGGGGGCGATCCGGGCCACCTGCAGGTTGTCGATATAGTAGACCTGCCGGGTGTATTTGAGGATGGCGGGCACGTCCGACGCCAGGAAGGAGGCGTCCTCCGCGGTGCCGATGATCAGGGGCGAATCCTTCCGGGCGGCAAAAATCTCCCCCGGATAGTCCTTGAACATCAGCGCCAGGGCGTAACTGCCCCGCACGCGCACCATGGTCCTCGTGATAGCGTCCACCGGGCCGATCTTGTATTTCTTGTAGTAATAGTCCACCAGCTTCACCACCACTTCCGTGTCGGTGTCGCTGTAAAAGGCGTAGCCGTGGCGCAGCAGCTTTTCTTTGAGCTCCGTGAAATTCTCAATGATGCCGTTATGCACGCCCACCACGTCACTTTCCACCTGTCCGCTGCCGGACCCGGAGCAGTTGCCGCTGACGTGAGGATGGGCATTCACCAGGCTGGGATCGCCGTGAGTGGCCCAGCGGGTATGCCCGATGCCGCATGTTCCGGGCAGCGATCGGCCCTGGTCCGTCTTGTCAGCCAGGTGATAGAGCTTGCCCGTGGCCTTCACCACTTCCGCCAGGGCATCTCCGTTGCGCACGGCCAGCCCCGCCGAATCATACCCCCGGTATTCCAGCCTTTCCAGCCCGTCCAGCAGGATCGGCGCAGCCTGTTTGCTTCCCGTATATCCAACGATTCCGCACATGGCCCCCTTGCCTCCCGTCAGCGATGATCACCATCGAATCCTATCATAATAAATCATTATGATCCCCGATCCGATCCATGTCAATTCATCCGCTGTTCAAAAACCGTTTTTCTGGCCCAGGAATCGGTGCGCTTCCATCGCGGCGGCCCTGCCATCCGCTAAGGCGCGCACCACCAGGGACTGTCCGGTACGCATATCCCCGGCGGAAAACAGCTTCCCGCCCAGATGATGCGAGCCGTCAGGCGGCAGCAGCCGTCCCCGGGCATCCGATTGCAGCGCGAGACGGGACAGGGTCGCGTCCTCGCAGCCCACAAAGCCTGCGGCAATAAGCAGCAATTCGCAGGGCAGCGTTTTTTCCGTGTCGGGTATGGGCACGAGCCGCCCCTCCTGGTTCTTCGTCAGGCGGACCGCGGTCAGCGAAACGATTTCGTTTTTGTCATTGACCCGGATCGCCTGCACCGTGGTTTCGTAGATGCGGGGATCACCGCCCTGGACGGCCATGGCTTCCATCTGCCCGTAATCGGTGCGCAGGGTGCGGGGCCATTCCGGCCAGGGATTGCCGGGAGCGCGTTTTTCCGGCGCGGCGGGCATCATTTCCAGCTGGGTTACGGAGGCGCAATGCTGACGCAGGGCCGTGCCCACGCAGTCGTTGCCCGTATCGCCGCCGCCGACAACCACCACGTGCTTCCCCTGGGCGGAGACGGCGGGGGCCATGCCGGAGAGGACGGATTTCGTGGCTTCCGTCAGATACTCCACGGCGAAATGAACGCCCTGGGCGTCCGCGTGTTCCACTTGCAGGCCGCGGGGCTTTTTCGCGCCGCCGCACAGGACAACGGCGTCATACGCATTCAGCATTTCGGGATCGGCCTCGGTGTTCAGCAGGAAGGAAACGCCCTCCGCCTCCATCAGCCGGATGCGACGCGTGACGATCCCTTTGGGCAGTTTCATATTGGGAATGCCGTACATGAGCAGGCCGCCGGGACGGTCGGCCTTTTCGATGACCGTGACCGCGTGGCCCATCCGGTTCAACAGATCCGCTGCCGCCAGCCCCGCGGGGCCGCTGCCCACCACCGCTGTCCTTTTCCCTGCCCGGAAAGCGGGGATGCGCGGCTGGATCCAGCCCTTTTCAAATCCCGTTTCGATGAGATACAATTCGTTGTCCCGGTTGGTCACGCCGTCGTCGGCCAGATTGCAGGCCTTTTCGCACAGCGCCGGGCACACCCGCCCGGTGAATTCCGGGAACGGGGCGGTTTGCAGAAGCCTTTCCAGCGCCGCTTTTTCCTGTCCCTGATACAATAGATCGTTCCATTCGGGGATCAGGTTGTGCAGCGGGCATCCGAAATCCGACTGGCAGAAAGGCACGCCGCAGTTCATGCAGCGTGACGCCTGGCAGTGACGGAGCGGTTCTGAAAGGGCGGTATGCAGATCGCTGAAATCCTTCAGCCGTTCTTTTGCTTCCCGGTACGGGTTTTCCGCCCGGGCGTATTCCATGAATCCGGTGGTCTTGCCCATACCGTCACGCTCCTTTCAGGTAGGCCCGGTATTCGTCTGAAATCACTGTTTTGAACCGGGGCAGATAATCATGGAACGCCCGCAGGATCTCCCCGGCTTTTTTCGATCCCGTGGCCCGCTCGTGCATCTGCAGCAGCCTTTGCAGCTCGCCCGCCTGATCCGGGGCGACGGGATATATTTTCACATGCCCGGGATTCATGTGATCCTGCAGCGTATCTTCCTCGTCCAGCACCCAGGCAATGCCGCCGGACATGCCCGCGGCAAAGTTGTCGCCCACCTTGCCCAGCACCGCCACGCGGCCACCGGTCATGTATTCGCAGCCATGATCGCCGACGCCTTCCACCACCGCCCAGGCCCCGGAATTGCGCACGGCGAAGCGTTCGCCGGCCCGACCCGCGATAAAAGCGTAGCCCTGGGTGGCGCCGTAGAGGGCCACGTTGCCGATGAGGGTGTCCTCCTGCTTCCATACGCTGTCCACCGGCGGGCAGACGGCAACTGTGCCGCCGGATAAGCCCTTGCCCAGGTAATCGTTGGCTACGCCGTACAGGGTGATTTCCTGGCCGACCGGCAGGAACGCGCCAAAGGACTGGCCGCCGCAGCCCTGGGCCTGTATGTGTTTTTCGCCTTTCAGCATGGTGCCGAATGCCCGGTCGGTGGTGGTGAGATGCACATGATTCTGGAACAGCCTTGCGTCGGTGCGTTCGCTCAAATGGAAATCGTGTTTGGCTTCCGGCTGGAAGTGGGTGTTCCGGGCAAAGCCGGTCAAATCGGATAAATCCATCTGGGCGCCCGGCTTCATTTTCAGCAGATCGCTGCGTCCCACCAGCTCGTTCACCGTGCGCGCGCCTAATTTCGCCATGATTTCCCGCAACTGCTGCGCGATGAACAGCATGAATCTTTCGATGTATTCCGGTTTGCCCATGAACCGCCTGCGCAGCTCGGGGTTCTGCGTGGCGATGCCAAAGGGGCACGCACCCAGGTGGCACACCCGCATCATCCGGCAGCCCATGGTGATCAGCGGCGCGGTAGCGAAACCGAATTCCTCCGCCCCCAGCAGCAGGGCCACCATGACGTCGTGGCCGGTCATGAGCTTTCCGTCCGTTTCCAGGGTCACTTTTTGCCGGAGCCTGTTGCGGCATAATACCTGATGGGCTTCCGCCAGGCCGATCTCCCAGGGCAGGCCTGCGTGGTGGACGCTGCTCATGGGAGCGGCGCCGGTGCCGCCCTCGCCGCCGGAGATCAGGATGCCTCCCGCACCGGCCTTGGCCACGCCGCTGGCGATGGTGCCAACGCCCATGGAGGACACCAGCTTCACCGTGATTTTGGCCTGCTCATTGGCGCACTGGAGATCATAAATCAGTTCCGCCAGGTCTTCGATGGAATAAATATCGTGATGGGGCGGCGGGGAGATCAGGGAGATGCCGGGCGTGGAGCATCGGGTTTTCGCCACGCTTTCCGTCACCTTGGCTCCCGGCAGGTGTCCGCCCTCGCCGGGTTTGGCCCCCTGGGCCATTTTGATCTGGATTTCTTTCGCGGAGAGCAGGTATTCCCGCGTCACGCCGAAGCGTCCGGAGGCCACCTGCTTGATGGCGGAATTGAGATTCGTCCCGAAGCGCTCTGGCAATTCGCCGCCCTCGCCGCTGTTGCTTTTGCCGCCCAAATGATTCATGGCCTGCGCCATGCACTCGTGAGCCTCCCGGGAAATGGAGCCGTAGCTCATGGCCCCGGTGCGGAAGCGCCGGACGATCCGGGAAGCAGGCTCCACCTGATCCAGCGGGATCGCCCTGCACGCGTCAAAATCAAAGGTCAGCATGGAGCGGATGGTGCGGGGACCCTCGTTTTCCACGCGCGCGGCGTAACGGTCAAACAGGTCCTTGCTGTCCGTCCATACTGCCTGCTGCAAGAGGTGGATGGTTTCCGGTGCATAGAGATGCTCCTCCGCCCCTTCCCCCGTGCGCAGCCGGTGGATGCCCACGCTGGGCAATCCTTTTTCCGCAGGGTCGGCAAAGGCCGCGGCATGATGAAAGCGGCTGTCCGCCTCTACTTTGTTCAGGTCTGTGCCGCCCAAAGAATAAGGCGTGTTGGTGAAATACTGTTCCACAAACGGCCCATTCAGCCCCACTGCCTCAAAAAGCTGGGCGCTTTGATAAGCCTGCAGGGTGGAAACGCCCATCTTGGAGGCGATTTTCAGCACGCCCGCGGTGAGGGCCTGGTTGTAATCCCGAACGGCGTCTTCCGGATCTTTTTTGATCTGTCCCGATGCGCACAGGGCGCGGATGCTGTCGTGGGCCAGATAGGGGTTTACGGCCCGGGCGCCGAAGCCGATGAGCAGGGCCATTTGGTGCACATCCCGAGGCTCGCCGCTTTCCAGGATGACGGATACCGCCGTGCGCTTCTTGATCCGGATCAAGTGCTGCTCCAGCGCGGACACCGCCAGCAGGGAAGGAATGGCGAGATGGGCTTCATCCATGCCCTTGTCGGACAGGATCAGGATGTTGATCCGGTCCTTGCACGCCTGATCGCAGGCGGCGAAGAACGCGGAAAGGACGTCGCGCAGGGATGTGCTTTTTTCATACAGCAAAGAAACCGTGCGGACGGAAAAGGCGGGATGGCCGATCAGGCGGATGCGGTCCAGTTCCTCTTCCGTCAGGATCGGCGAGGGCAGCTCCAGCACGGTGCAGTTGTCGGGACCGCGGGAAAGCAGATTCCCGTCGTCCCCGATATAGATGGAGCAGTCGGTTTTGATTTCCTCGCGCAAGGCGTCGATGGGCGGGTTGGTCACCTGGGCAAAGCGCTGCTTGAAATAATCAAATAAAGATGGATGGGTTTTGCTCAGCGCCGCCAGGGGCTCGTCCGCGCCCATGGATACGATGGGCTCCGCGCCGTTCTGCGCCATGGGCAGCAGGATATCCCGTTCATCCTCCCAGGTGTAATGGAAAGCCTTGCACAGCTGCGTGCACCGGGCTTCATCCGGGATTTCGCGGGTCTGCCGCGCCCGGGGCAGATCGTTGAGAGAAATCAGCTGCCGCATCCAGTCCGAATAAGGCTGCTGACCGGCATAATCCGTTTTCAGCTCTTCGCTTTCCCGCAGCGCACCGGTTTTCAGATCGGCTTCCAGCACGTCGCCGCCTTTCAGCTTCCACCGGCGTACGATGTGGGCGTTTTCCTCAAACAAAACGCCGGCCTCCGAGGAAAGGATCAGCCGTTTGTCGTCGGTCATGGCGCAGCGAAGGGGCCTGAGGCCGTTGCGGTCCAATGACGCGCAGACCTTTTCCCCATCGGAATACAGGATGGCTGCCGGACCGTCCCAAGGCTCCATCATGGTGGCGTAATAGCGGTACAGATCCCGCCAGAGGGATCCCCGCTTAGCCCCCTGCCAGGGCTCGGGCAGCAGGATCATTCCGGCCAAGGAGAGCGGAAAGCCGTTCATGGCCAGGAATTCCAGTGTGTTATCCAGCATCTGGGAATCGCTGCCGCCCTCCATGACCACAGGCAGCACCCGCCGCATATCCTCCCCCATCACCGGGGAGCGCATGGTTTCCTCCCGGGCCTTCATCCGGTCATGGTTGCCCCGGATGGTGTTGATTTCCCCGTTGTGCAGCAGCATCCTTTGCGGATGCGCCTTGCTCCAGGAGGGGAAGGTGTTGGTGGAAAAGCGGGAATGCACCATGGCCATTTGGCTCACGTAACGCACATCCTGGAGATCGTCGTAAAACGAGCGGAGTTGGCTGACCAGCATCATGCCCTTATAGACGATCGTGCGGCAGGATAGGGAGCAGATGTAGGTGTCCGTATCCTGCTTTTCAAACGTGCGGCGCAGCACATACAGCCGCCGGTCAAAATCCAGGCCGGCGGATGTGCCTTCGGGCCGTTTCAGAAAGCACTGGCGGATGCGGGGCATGGTGCGCCTGGCCCCAGCCCCCAATTGCGCCGGATGGCAGGGCACGCCGCGCCAGCCCAGCACCGTCAATCCTTCCGAAGCGGCCAGCTGCTCAAAAATGCGGCGGGCGTTGTCCGCGCCCACCTCGTCTTCCGGCAAATAGAGCATCCCCACGCCGTAATCGCCCGGGTTTCCCAGCGCGATGCCTTCCTCCTGCGCCCAGGCGGTAAAGAGGCTGTGGGGAAGCTGCGTCATGATCCCGACCCCGTCGCCGGTGGTTCCCAGCGCGTCGCTGCCCGCCCGATGGGCCAGACGCTCCACAATGGAAAGCGCCTGATCCACCGTGCGATGCGTGGCCTTGCCGCTCAGGTCGGCGATGGCGCCTACGCCGCAGCTTTCATGCTCCAATTCTTCGTGATAAAGCGGATACTGCCGATCCTTCATACTTCTATCCCCCGTCCCCTTTGACGATCTGCGCGGCGTATTCCGCCATCCTGACGCCGTGGTTCATGGCGTACTGCTGCAAGGCCCGATGCGCTTCCGGCTCGGTGAGGCCCTGTCGCCGCATCAGCAAGCGCTTGGCCTGCTCCACGGTCTGCTTTTCGCTGCCGATCCGTTTGGGCAAACGCATCTGATGCAATTGGCCAAGCATGCTCACCGCGCCGATCACCGCCTGGCTGGAGGCCGGAAGCGCCAGGCGAAAGATTTCGGGCGCTTCGCAGCTTTCCAGCAGAGCGGGTTTTCCGATCAACAGGATTTGAATGCGGTCCCCGTAATCCCATTGCAGCTCGTCTGTCTTGCAGTCCGGCAGACAGCCCAGCAGGATCACTACGCCGTCGTCGCATTCATTGATGGTCCTGCGCAGCTCGCTGCCCGATGCGCAGCACCGGAAAACGGCAAAGCCGGAGGAGGAAAGCAGGCGAGACAGCTGTTCCCGGCTCGTTTCCGATACGCTGGCAATCACAATTCTGGCCACACTTCCTCACCTCTCTTTGCCTGCGTTTTTTTTCGGTCCGGGTGCGGCGCTTCAGTACATCACGATGTACCGGTCGATCTCCCATTTGCTTACGTGGGTGCGGTAGGCGTCCCATTCCTTTTCCTTGCCTTCCACGTACTGGGAAAGCACGTGTTCGCCCAGGCACCCGCAGATCACTTCGTCCGCCTTCAGGCATTCAATGGCGTCCTTCAGCGTGCCGGGCAGGGACCTGATGCCCTTCTTTTCCCGGGTCGCTTCGTCCATGGCGAAGATGTTTTCGGTGATCTCATCCGGCGGGGTCATGCCCTTTTCGATGCCGTCCAGGCCGGCGGCCAGGCACACCGCCATGTTCAGGTACGGGTTGCAGCTGGGATCGGGGCAGCGAAGCTCCACTCTTGTGCCCATGCCCCGGGCAGCGGGGATGCGGATCAGGGCGCTGCGGTTGCTGGCGCTCCAGGCCAGGTAGCAGGGGGCCTCGTAGCCCGGCACCAGGCGCTTGTAGCTGTTCACCAGCGGGTTGGTGATGGCTGCCATGCCGCGGACGTGGCTGAGGATGCCGGCGATGAAGGCATAGGCTTCCTTGGAAAGCCCCCGCTTGTCGCCGGGATCGGCAAACACGTTTTTCCCGTCCTTGAACAGGCTCATGTTGGTGTGCATGCCGCTGCCGTTGATGCCGAACACCGGCTTGGGCATGAAGGTGGCGTGCAGGCCGTTCTTCTGGGCCAGGGTCTTGACCGCCAGTTTGAAGGTCATGATGTTGTCCGCGGCGCTGAGGGCATCGGTATATTTGAAGTCGATCTCATGCTGGCCTGCGGCCACCTCGTGATGGCTGGCCTCGATTTCAAAGCCCATCTGCTCCAGACTCATGCAGATTTCACGCCTCGTGCTTTCGCCGTGATCCAGGGGGCCCAGGTCGAAATAGCCCGCCTCGTCGCCGGTGGTGGTGGTGGGCCGGCCCTGCTCGTCGGTCTGGAAGAGGAAGAATTCCATTTCTGGGCCCACATTGAAGGAATAGCCCATGTCCGCCGCTTTTTTCAGCACCTTTTTCAGCACGCCCCGGGGATCGCCGGCAAAGGGCGTGCCGTCCGGATTGTACACGTCGCAGATCAGCCGCGCTACCTTGCCGTGCTGCGGCCGCCAGGGCAGGATGGTGAAGGTGCTCAGATCGGGACGAAGATACTGATCGCTTTCGTTGATGCGCACAAAGCCTTCGATGGAGCTTCCGTCGATCATGATCTCGTTGTTCACGGCCTTTTCGATCTGGCTGGCGGTGATGGCCACATTTTTCAGCTGGCCGAAAATATCGGTAAACTGCATGCGGATGAATTCCACGTCGTCTTCCCGTACCATGCGGATGATGTCTTCCTTGCTGTACTTGCTCATTGGTCGCAGCCTCCTTCATAAAATAAAAAGCGCAAGGAAACCGGATGCATCGGCTCCCTTGCCATGGATGCAGGATAGCACCGCGCGGGCCGCTTGTCAATCCGGCGCGCTGTTTTTTTCCTGTTTTTGCTATTCCGGGAAAGCCCGCCGCATTGACAGGGCCTGTCGAACCTGCTATGATACGTCCAACGAGACAAGGGCGTCCGATGGGATGCCCTGTCTCTTTTTTCATTTGGAGGGAGGATCGGAAGATGTGCTCCATCTTTGGATTGACCAGTACAAAAGTGCCCATGGAACAGATGCGCGCCTGCTTTGACCGCACCGTTTCCCGGGGGCCGGACCTGAGCCGGTTTGAAAAAATCCCTTGCGGCTATCTGGGCTTTCACCGCCTGGCCATCATGGGCCTGGACGACCGGGGCATGCAGCCCTTCCATCTGGGCCTGGACGCGGTGGTGTGCAACGGCGAGCTCTACGGCTTCCGTCCCCTGCGGGACCGGCTGCTGGCCAAGTACGAACTGCACAGCCAGTCCGACTGTGAGATCCTTTTGCCCCTGTACCATGAGTACGGCGTGGAAATGTTCAAGACCCTGGACGCGGAATTTGCCCTGATCCTGTGGGACGGCACGCAAAAGAAGCTCATCGCCGCACGGGACCCCATCGGCATCCGGCCCCTGTACTACGGGCGTCTGCCCGACGGGGAATGGGCCTTCGCCAGCGAGCCCAAGAACCTGATGGGCCTGTGTGAAACCATCCTGCCCTTCCCGCCGGGGCATTACTGGAAGGACGGGCAGTTCATCCGGTACGCCGATCCCGCTTACGTGGGCTACTTCACCATGAAAACGGAGGAGGAGGTCTGCCCCAAGCTGCGGCGGCTGCTCATGGACGGGGTGGAAAAACGGCTGGACGCCGACGCGCCCGTCGGTTTCCTGCTCTCCGGCGGGCTGGATTCCTCCCTGGTGTGCGCCATCGCCCAGAAGATGCTTAAAAAGCCCATCCGCACCTTCGCCATCGGCATGGACGTGGACGCCATCGACCTGAAATACGCCCGCATGGTGGCGGATTACATCGGCAGCGACCATACGGAAGTGATCATTTCCGAAAAGGACGTGATCGACGCCCTGCCCACAGTGGTGGAATTGCTGGGCACCTGGGACATCACCACCATCCGCGCTTCCATCGGCATGTACCTGGTATGCAAGTGGATCCATGAGCACACGGACGTGCGGGTGCTGCTGACCGGGGAAATCTCCGATGAACTGTTCGGCTATAAATACACGGATTTCGCTCCCAACGCCGCCGCCTTCCAGGAGGAGGCGGAGAAGCGCATCCGGGAATTGCATGTCTATGATGTTTTGCGGGCGGACCGCTGCATTTCGGTCAACTCGCTGGAGGCGCGGGTGCCCTTCGGTGATTTGAAATTCGTGCGCTACGCCATGAGCATCGACCCGGAACTGAAAATGAACCGCCACAACATGGGCAAATACCTGATCCGCAAAGCCTTCGCAGACGATCACATCCTGCCCGACGGGATCCTCTGGCGGCAGAAGGCGGCCTTTTCCGACGCCGTGGGCCATTCCATGGTCAACGACCTGAAAGCCCTGGCCGAAAGGACCTATACCGACAAGGAATTTGCGCAGAAGGCGTCGAAATATGATTACTGCCGTCCCTTCACCAAGGAAAGCCTCATGTACCGGGAACTGTTCGAGCAGTTCTATCCCGGCCAGGCCCGGATGATTCCGGACTATTGGATGCCCAACAAGACCTGGCCCGGCTGCGACGTGGACGACCCCTCCGCCCGGGTGCTGGCCAACTATGGCGCCAGCGGGGTGTGACGGAGGAACGGGGAGGAAACGTGTACTTTCTCTGGGTCACAGAATGTACCAAAGAGGCCGCGATGGGAAAGCTTTCAGGCGAGGGAGCAGAGGATAAACCGGAATTTGCCGAAGCGGATGAACTTTTAATACTAATGGACGATCGGTGAGCTCGGATAGGTGGCGAAGAAGAGTATGGATGAAGAGATCAGAACAATTATATCTCTGTTTTTTGAAGGCTTGCCCAAAATTGTTCAGTCGTTCGATACGAGCCATGACGATATGGACTTCAGGACTGCCTATATTATCGAAACGGATATGGACGGCAAATTTGTATTGAAGCTTGCCGACAACGATTTTGAATTCCCGGAAAAAATCGCCGTCTGGCAAAGAACGATCAAAGAATACCGTAAGCTTGGCTATTATTGCCCGAGGATATATGGGGATAAGTCCGGTGCCTTTCCTATTGTCGATTTTCACGGACACAAATGTGTGGCATATGCAGAAGAATATGCGCCGTTCCGCTCTGCTGAAGACAGATTTACAAATATCAACAATCAGAGCGACACACTCTATGACAGCTATAAGCAAGACATCTGGCAAATGACGGCGCGGATTGCCGCGCAGCACTTCGACTATACGGAATATCCGTCGGCATACTGCCTGTTTGAAACATTCTGTCCCAGCGATAAAACAGACGAAGTGCTGGAAAACGCATTAAACTGGAAGGAGTATGCCGATACCCTGCCTGTTGAGTTCAGGGAACAGGTCGGGAGAATATGGCAGTTGTGGACTGAAAACAGAAGAGCTCTTGAGAAGGTTTATAAAAAGCTTCCGACCTCTGTGTTTCAGGCTGATCTTAATCCATCAAACATACTTATTAACGATGAAGGCGGATTTGTTGGCGTATGGGATTTCAATCTCTGCGGGAAAGATGTATTTCTGAATTACCTTATGCGTGAAGTACATGGCGTTCCCAGAATATGTGAAGCGTTGAAGATTGCCTCTGAATACTATCAGTTTTCGGGTATTGAGAAAGACACAGCACTCATGATGTATCGTTGCCTGAAACCGCTCTGGTACATCAGAGTCGAGGATTTGAAGAAGATAGGAAATGACTGTACAGCAATAAAAGCTTTTCTTGACGAAACCGAGCAGATGCTTACCGCCCCGATTGATTTTCAGGAATATATGAGCTAAAAACAACAGTTATTTCTGGAAGACGATGATAACAATACCGGAAGTTAATCATTCAAATTCCAGTTTGTCTTTCCAAAAACAAGTCAGCAAAGGAGCCATTTTCATGCCTGATCCTCAAAAAATCATCATCCTGGATTTCGGCGGGCAGTATACCCAATTGATCGCCCGGCGGGTGCGGGAAAACCACGTCTATTCCGAGGTGGTGCCCTGGAATATTCCCGTGGAGGAAATCCGGCGGCGTCAGCCCGTGGGCGTAATCCTCTCCGGCGGGCCCGCCAGCGTGTGCGACCCGGACGCGCCCAGGTGCGACCCGGCGGTTTATGATCTGGGCGTGCCGGTGCTGGGCATTTGCTATGGGATGCAGTTGACCGCCCACCTGCTGGGCGGCCGGGTGGGAAAAGCGCAGGAGCGGGAATACGGCCGCGTCGCCGTGCGGATGAAAGAGCAAACGGGCCTGCTGGACGGCATGCAGAAGGACAGCGCCTGCTGGATGAGCCACACCTGGCAGGTCTGCGAATGTCCTCCCGGCTTCCGCCCCATCGCCGAAACGGAGAACTGTTCCATCGCCGCCATGGCGGACGAGGAAAAACAAATATACGGCGTGCAGTTCCATCCCGAGGTGACCCACACGGAGGAAGGAAAGCGGCTGCTGCATAACTTCCTGTTCGGGGTCTGCCGTTGCGCTGGCGACTGGACCATGGACGTCTTCGCCGAAACCGCGATCCGTCAAATTCAGGAGACCGTGGGAGAAAACGGAACGGTCCTGCTGGCCCTCAGCGGCGGGGTGGATTCCTCCGTGGCCGCGGCGCTGATCTATCGCGCCATCGGCAAGCGCCTCACCTGCGTGTTCGTGGATCACGGTCTGCTGCGCAAGGGCGAAAGCGAGCAGGTGTGCCACGTGTTCAGCCATCTGTTCCCGGTGCGCTTCGTCCGGGCGGACGCCGCGGGCAAATTCTTTGCCGACCTGAAGGGCGTTACGGACCCGGAGCAGAAGCGCCATATCATCGGGCGGGATTTCATTGAGGTGTTCCGGGAAGAGGCGGAAAAGCTGGGCCGGCTGGATTATTTCGCCCAGGGAACCATTTATCCCGATGTGATCGAAAGCGGCCAGGGCACCAATGCCGCCGTCATCAAGAGCCATCACAACGTAGGCGGACTGCCCAAAGAGCTGGGCTTTACCGAGCTGATCGAGCCCCTGCGGATGCTGTTCAAGGATGAGGTCCGCGCCCTGGGCGAAGCGTTGGGCCTGCCCCGCGGCCTGGTGTGGCGTCAGCCCTTCCCGGGTCCGGGCATCGCCATCCGCGTGCTGGGCGAAGTGACGCCGGAAAAAGTAAAGATCGTGCAGGAAAGCGATTTGATCTTCCGGGAAGAAATGGCCAAGGCGGGCCTGGACAAAACCGTGAACCAGTATTTCACCGTGCTGACCGGCGTGCACAGCGTGGGCGTCATGGGCGACGAGCGCACATATGATTACGTGATCGCCCTCCGCGCCGTCACCACCGACGATTTCATGACCGCCGACTGGGCACGCCTGCCCTATGACCTGATTGCCACGGTTTCGGCCCGGATCGTCAACGAGGTGCCCCACGCCAGCCGCGTGGTGCTGGACGTGACGACCAAGCCGCCCGCCTCGGTGGAGTGGGAATAGCGATTGTTTTTTGGCTGTATTCCCCCTTGACAAACTCCGCCAAACCGCATAAAATGCCCCCATCCAACACAAGGCGCAAGGGTGCGTGTTCGCACCCGGCGCCTTTTTTGTTGGTGATTTTACAGAAACGGAAGTGAGAAGTATGACGTACTCTCCCGCAAACACCATCTGGGTCCTTCTGGGCGCCGCCCTGGTTTTCTTCATGCAGGCGGGCTTCGCTATGTGCGAGGCAGGCTTCACCCGCGCCAAGAACACGGGCAACATTCTGATGAAAAACCTGATGGATTTCTGCATCGGCACGCCCCTGTACTGGCTGATCGGCTTTGGCATCATGTTCGGCACGGGCACGGCGCTTTTCGGCTGGATCGACCCCTTCATCATGGGAGATTACAGCGCCGTTCTGCCTGACGGCGTCCCCCTGTGGGCCTATGCCATTTTCCAGACGGTGTTCTGCGCCACATCCGCCACCATCGTATCCGGCGCCATGGCGGAACGCACGAAATTCTCCGCCTATTGCGTTTATTCCGCCGCCATTTCCCTGTTCATTTATCCCGTATCCGGGCATTGGATCTGGGGCGGCGGCTGGCTGGCGCAGATGGGCTTCCACGACTTCGCCGGCTCCACCGCCGTGCATATGGTGGGCGGCGTGTGCGCCCTGATCGGGGCCAAAATGTTAGGGCCCCGCGTGGGCAAGTATGGGAAGGACGGAAAGCCC
>JAFXVJ010000034.1 GCA_017524615.1 Clostridia bacterium
CATCCCGAGCGGAGTGGAGCGAGAGCGGAACGAAGTCGAGGGATCTTTGAGAAACAGATTACTTCCAGCAGCATATTGCCCAGTTTCCAGATCCCTCCGCTCCGCTTCGCTCTCGCTCCGCTTCGGTCGGGATGACATTGTAACTTCGTCTATCTTCCTTGCCGATTTTATTTGAGAATGGTATTAGATCTTTGGACGTCTTTTTCGTTCTGGCAGCGCGTCACTGCGGTCAATCCAGCGCTGCTGCGCCTCCCTTCGTTCCGCTTTGCCAGGGGAAAAATGGCTCGAAAATCTTATCTCCTTTTCATCAGAGTTTAGCATGAACAGGCGCCGGCCGGGTTTCCCGACCGGCGCAAAAGATATTACGGTTTCTCCGCCGCCCGGCGCGCGGATTCATCGGGCGTTCCTTATAACGAAGCGTACATGGACGCCATCAGCTTGGGAATAAAACGGTAATGGCTGCCGGGCAGGTTGGTGGTCAGGTACACGCAGGTCAGGTTTTCCTTGGGGTCCACGCAGAACCAGTTGCCGAAAGCGCCGTCCCAGCCCCATTCGCCTACGGAGCCATTGATCCCGGCGATTTGAGGATCGGTCATGACGCGCACGCCCAGGCCGTAACCATAGCCGCGCTGGGTGTCCCAGTTGTGGGTGGCCTGCTGCCGGGGCGTCAGGTGGTCGGTGGCGATCAGGTCGACGGTTTTGCGGCCCAGGATCCTCTCGCCGTTCAGCGTGCCGCCATGCAGCAGCATCTGAGCGAAGCGTGAGTAATCCTCTGCCGTGGAAAACAGCCCGCCGCCGCCGCTTTCAAAGGCCGGCTTTTCGCTGGGGTATTCTCTTTCATGCGGCTTCATGCCCTCCTGGATATGATACAGCGTAGCGATCCGGTCCTGCTTTTCCATGGGGACGCAGAACCCCGTATCCTTCATGCCCAGGGGGTCGAAAACCGTCTCCTTCAGGTAATCGCCCAGCGTTTTGCCGCTCAGCACCTCTATGACGCCGCCCAGCACGTCGATGGAAAAGCCGTACATCCATTTTTCGCCGGGCTCAAAGGCCAGGGGAAGCTGTCCCACCAGGTTGCAGTACTCCACGGTATGGGGCAGGGCATGATGCTCCGCCAGGTATTCGTCGCCTTTCTGATCGGCGATGCGCGCCGCCGCCGTGTCATTGCCGGCATAAGGGACGCCGCTGGTCATGGTAAACAGCTGCCGCATGGTCACTTCTCCCTTGGCGGGCACGATCTCATAGGTGCCGTCCGGCTTTTCCAAGGCTATCGTGGGATTTTTGAAGCCCGGCAGGTATTCGCTGACCGGATCCCAGAGCTTGAACAGCCCCTGCTCATACAGCCGCATGATGCCGACCACGGTAATGACCTTGGACATGGAAGCGATGGGGAAGATCGTCTGATCGGAAACGGGGATTTTCTTTTCGATATCGGCATATCCGAAGCAGCCTTCAAAGCAAACGTCATCATTGCGCATGATTTTCGCGGCGCATCCGGCAATCTGCCCGGAGGAGACAAAGCGGCTGAGCGTATCCCGCACAAGCTTCATGGCACTCATCCTTTCATGAAACATTCATTTTCTTTTTTGGCACAACTGTTCCGCCGCGGAATCGGGCGGCAGGGGGAAAACGCGCCGGCGGAGGAGCAATGCCCGCCCACGCCGGCATCCCCTTTTTTGTCAGGGCAGGAATTTTCCGGCGGCCAGATACAGCCGATACCATTCCTGATGCGTCAAACGCACCTTCGCCGCGGCGCAGATATCCCGGAGATGCTGGGGGTTCATGGTGCCCGCAATGGCCTGCATGCGGGCGGGGTGCCGCAGGATCCAGGCGATGGCGACGGCCGTTTTGGGCACGCCGTACTGTTCTCCGATTTCGCCCAGCGCCCTGTTCATCTCCGGAAAATCCGGATGATCCACAAAGCAGCCCTTGAACATGCCGAACTGCAGCGGGGACCAGGCCTGGATGGTGATGCTGTTCAGCCGGCAATAATCCAGCACGCCGTTGTCCCGGTCGACGGATCGGTCTGTGGTCAGGTTGTTCAGATACAGGCCGGGATCGATCAGCTGCGTCTGTTCCAGGGAAAATTGCAGCTGGTTGATCACCAGCGGCTGCCGCACGTATTTTTTCAGCAGCATCAGTTGCCCCGGCGTTACGTTGCTGACGCCGAAAAAGCGCACCTTCCCGCTTTGCCATAACTGCTCAAAGGCTTCCGCCACCTGTTCCGGCTCAAACAGCAGATCGGGGCGGTGCAGCAGCAGCGTGTCCAGATAGTCCGTCCTGAGCCGCCGAAGGCTTCCGTCCACGCTGGACAGGATATCTTCCTTGGACCAGTCGAATTCTTTCCGGTCGAAGTGCAGCCCGCATTTGCTTTGCAGGTATACCTGCTCCCTGCGCAGCCCTGTTTCGGGGAATGCGTCTCCAAAGCGGGTTTCCGCCTCGCCGTCGCCGTAGCAGGTGGCGTGATCGAAGAAATTGATCCCTTCCTGCCACGCGGCGCGAATCATGCCGGCTGCGTCGCTGACCGACAGGGCAGGCATGCGCATACAGCCCAGAATGATGGAAGAGGCGTGTTCGGGACCGTTCACAATGTTCAGATACTGCATGTTGGTTTCCTCCTTGATCCGTTGTCTGCGCCGGGCGTCATCGTGCCGGCCTTTCCTGAAATGCTGTGTTTTCGGGCTTTCCTTTATTATCTCCGGAAAGATCCAACCTGTCAATGGCTACTTTCCGGCACGCCCATTGCCGGGTATGACGGCCGCAAGGATTATGGCATCAGCTATGACACCACCAGGAACCGCGCGCGGGTGGATTATGTGAATACGGTGAATCCGAACGCGCGTCAGCACCTGACCCTCACCAAGAAGCTGTATCAGGAGGACGGCGAAACCGCCATCAGCGACACCGATGATCCCTCCACCTTCAGCTTCCGGCTGTACCTTGGCACGGAATACGACGCGGCGCCCGAACCCGCCAACATGCACACCTATCACGTGAAAGACCCGCAGGGGAACTATTCGGACATACCGGCTGGTCAAAAACGGGACGGGAAGCACCATTGCCTCCAGCGGGACCTTCACCTTTGCCCATGGAGAATCTGCAGTGATCACCGTGCCGATGGGCAAAGCCATCACCGTCTCGGAGCGGAAGGAAGACTACATTGCTTCCTGGGCTCTGAACGGTGGCGAAAAACATAGCGGCAGCGTCTGGACCGGATCTCTGACGGCATCGGCCGGCGCTTCCCTGTCGTTCGAAAACAACCTGTCCCAGGATGTCCCCACAGGGGTCACACTCAGCGCGTTGCCTTTCTGGCTGTTGCTGGTTTTGGGCGCGGGCCTCACGGCGATCCCGGTTCGGGGCAAAAAGCGGGAGGATGCATGATCCTTCCCCCTTATTACGGCTGTCAGAATGAAAACGTCCCTGAGGAAAGCATCCGCGTTTTCCTCAGGGGCGTTTTTCCGTGACTGTCCGCCGGACGGTCCCAGTCCGCGATGAAACATCATTTCCGCGGGCACAGCGCCGTTCTGTACGTGTATTATGCCAAGGCGTCTTCCTTGCTGTTCTTTGCCAGAAGCCAGGCAACCAGGAAGCCTGCCGCAAAGGTGACCACGCTGATGAGCACCAGCCCAAGGCCCACGCCGTGCATATCGGTCTGCATCAGCAGGGAAATGGGGGACGCCACCACCAGGCCCATCACGCCGCAGTAGGTGTGGGTGGGGTACTTGTGGGTCAGCCATTCGATCAGCTTGGCCACGCCGAAAATGCCCAGCACGATGCCCACGGCAAAGGGAAGCAGCATCAGCAGCGGCTGGCCCAGCGAGGAAAACTCAAAATGCACCAGGCCGTGGCCCACGGTTTTCAGCGCGCCGGTGACAGCCTTGTAATAGCCCAGCAGCATCAGCACCAGGCTGCCGGACACGCCGGGGATGATCATGGTGGCGGAGGCGATCATGCCCAGGACCACCATCAGCAGCAAACGGCCGAAATTCATGTCGATGGTATCGGCATTGGCGATGGTGCCCCTGTTTTTGGCGCCCAGCCAGATGATCAGGGCGAAAAACAGCACGAAGACCACCGCGCAGCTGTCGGTCACCTTTTTCTTGTCAATTTTCTTCACCAGCGGCCCCAGGCCCCCCAGGATCAGGCCGATAAAGAGGGTGTTTGTAGGCAGAAGATAATTCTCCAGCCCCCAGGTGATCAGGCTGGCCAGGGCCAGAATGCCGATGAGCATGCCGATGGCGTAGGGCAGCAGGGTTTTGATGCTTTTCCAGAATTCCTTGAACAGGTGGGTGATGCAGTGGATCAGCGTATCGTAGATGCCCATGCTCACCATCATGGTGCCGCCCGACACCCCGGGAATGATGTTGGCCACGCCGATGACCGCGCCGCGCAGGATTTGATTCAAAAGGTTTTTCATGCGTCCAGATTCCTTTCCGTTATATCCTATGCGTCAGGAGGGCAGTTGAATGCCGGCTTCCTTGGCGCATTCCTGCAATTTGTCCAGGGCCTCCACGATCTCCTCGGGCTTGTGCTCGCTGATCACGCAGAAGCGCAGGCGGGCCTTGTTCTTCGGCACGGCGGGGTACACGGCCGGCGGCACGATGACGCCCTTTTTGCGCAGGCGGTTGCTCAGCTCCCAGGCATCCTCGTCCTTGCCCACCAGGATGGGCAATATGGCCGTTTCCCCGGCCAGGCAGGTGTTGAAATGCCGCTTGTGGGCCTCATCCATGAAGCACTTGATGTTGCGGCGCATGCGTTCCATGATGCTGGGGTCGCTGCGCAGCAGCCGGATGGCGGCCAGGCTGGCGGCGGCCAGGGGCGGGGAAATGCCCACGGAGAACACAAAGCCCGGCAGGTTATAGCGCATATAGTCGATGATGGCGTGGCTGCCGGCCAGGTATCCGCCGCAGGTACCCAGACCCTTGGACAGCGTGCCGTACTTGATGTCGATATCGTCCGGGGCCAGGCCGAAGTATTCGTCCACACCGCCGCCGGTCTTGCCGATGACGCAGGCGGAATGGGCCTCATCCACCATCAGGAAGCAGCCGTACTTCTTTTTCAGCTTCACGAATTCGGGCACCGGCGCGATGTCGCCGTCCATGGAATACGCGCCCTCGATCACGATCAGCACCTTGGCGAATTTGTGGCGCTGATTGCGCAGGATGCTGTCCAGCGCGTTCACATCGTTGTGGGGGAAGGGCTTGGCGGTGGCCTGAGAAAGGCGGCAGCCCTGCTCGATGGAATTGTGGGCGATGGCGTCGTACACGATCAGGTCGCCCTTGCCGCAGAAGTTGCCCACGCAGGTGACGTTGGTGGAGTGGCCGCCCACCAGCACCAGGGCGGTTTCGGTGTGCTTCCAGTCGGCGATTTCCGCTTCCAGCTCCTTATGCAGCGTTTTTTCGCCCGCCAGCAGGCGGCTGCCGGAGGCGGAGGTGCCATACTTGTCGATGGCGGCCTTGGCGGCGTCCATGGTTTCCTTGCGGCCGCTCATGCCCACATAGTTGTAGGAGCCGAAATCCAGCATCCACTGGTTATCCACAAAGCTCTTGTCCAGCAGCGGGGAATCATGGGCGACAAAGTAGGGGTTTTCCTGGCCGGAGGCGGTCAGGGATTCCAGGCGCTTCTGGAACGCCTGATACTCGGGGGAATCCTCGAACCGGGTGATGGGGGTCACCGGCTCCTGGTTTTCCGGAATGGCGTTTTCATAGGCCACATTGCCCCGCACCCGGGCGTACAGCAGGGCGGACAGATCATTCACCGTGGTGCACTTGCCGTATTCCTCGGTGGGGATCAGCACATTGAACTGCTCCTCGATTTTGAGGCTCATGCCCAGCACCTGCAGGCTGTCGCCGCCCAATTCATCGATAAAGTGGGCGTCATCCTTGATTTGATCGGCGGGGATATCCAGGGTTTCGGCGTACACCCGGCGCACCTTCTGCTTGATTTCCTCCATTTGCAGGTCGGAGGGAGTGTTTTCCTGCTGGATCAGGGGCTTGCTTTCGCTGGCCTGCTCATCCTTGCGGTTGAAATCAATATCCCGGTAGGCCAGCTTCTTTTCCTCGATTTCCTTTTTCAGCGCCAGCCGCTTGATCTTGATGCCTCCGGCGGTCTGGAACTTTTCCGGAGTGGCCAGTACGCGGCTGACCCGCTTGAGGGCGGGCAGGGTGCTGTTGATGCGGCGCACCTGGCCCATCATGTCGGCGATGTAGGCGTCGTCCCGGAAATGCTGGCCTACATTGATTACCAGGGTGATATCCTCATAATCCACCACGCCCTTTTTCCGGCCGGACAGATGGGGATGGGGAATGTGGCTCAGCAGGCCTTTTTCTTCTTTCTCTTCCTTGCCCCGGGCCTTCACGCCCAGCACGCAGAACTGCTCCACGCCCTCCAGGGCGCCGAAAGCGTCCTCGATTTCATCGGGGTACACGTTTTCGCCGGATTCGTTGATGATCACGTCCTTGGCCCGGCCCTCCACGTACATGCGGCTGCCTTTTTCCAGCCGCACCACGTCGCCCGTGCGGAACCAGCCCTCGTCGTCCAGGCTGGGGGGCAGCAATTTGCCCTCCACCAGGCGCCCGGTGTGGATGGTGTTACCCCGGATATACATTTCGCCGCGGTTGCTCTTTTCCCCGTCGCTCTGCACCCGGTATTCCGCGCTGGAAAGGGGCCGGCCCACGGAGCCGGAGGTGCGGGTGATGACGTTCATGTTGGTTTCCACCGAGGTGATGCCCGTTTCCGTCATGCCAAAACCGGACACCGTGAAATAGCCCAGGGCGCTCAGGGTGCGCATATGCTCTTTGGGGGTATGGCTGCCGCCCAAAATGATGCAGCGCACGTCAGGCCCCAGAATCTGGCTGACCACGGATTTGAACAGCACGTTCCGGGCAAAATCCAGCCCAAAGCCGGGGGCGACGCTCTGCAGCGCCAGGGAAATGCCGCGCAGGGTCTTGAACGCCGCGCGCTTGAACCGCTTTTCCTTGGCCACTTTTTTATTCAGCGCCACGCACAGGTTATTGGCCAGCAGCGGCACCGCCATCAGGTGGGTGATTTTGAAGCGCTGGGCCGTTTCCTGGATGCATTTGGGGCTGCGGTCATGGAGATACACCGTTTCGTAGCCCAGGAAATGGATCCATTGCAGGCACACCATGAAGCCGAAAATGTGATGATAGGGCAGGAACGCCAGGCTCCGCCGGGGCTCGTCGCAGATGATGCGCCGGTTGGCCTTGTAGAGCATTTCCGCATTGAGCACCTGGCTGCACACCGCCGCTTCGTCATACACAAATACACGGCTGGTGTCGGTGGTGCCGGAGGTGCACAGGGCCACCTGACGGCCAAACTGGGGCTTGAAATGCGCGGAGGGCTTGGCCTCCCCCAATTGCTTCACAGTGAACTGCCTGACGTCCGGCAGATTGCGGGGGGCGCGGCTGATCAGGGCCACCGCTCCCGCCTGACGCAGGATGTAGGCCGTCATGTCGTCATTCAGGGTGAAATCCATCAGCACCGCGTTATAGCCCGCGGCCATGACGCCCCAGAACAGATAAAACCATTCGGGGCAAGTGTCGGCCTGAATGCCCACGAAGCTGCCCTGCCTGTTTTCGCCGATGGCGGCGCGCAGCATCGCGGCGCAGGCAAAGGTGCGCTCTTTATATTCTCCGTAGGTGATGGCTTTTTCTTCGTCGCCGTCCAGATACCGGGCGGCCACCTTATCGCCATCGGCGCAAAGAATGCTGAACAGGTTTTGCAGCGTCATGTTTTCCCGCAATTGATTGCTGCGGGCCAGCACCTCGCTCATCGCTGTACCTTCTCTCTTTTCTGAATGATCCCCCGGGCATTGTCCGCCCGGCACGCGCCACGGCTGTGCCGCGGCCCCGTCTCATCGCACGTTTTTCCGGTAATAGGAGCCAATGATCTTTTCAAACAGGCGGTTGGGCAGCAAATCATGCAGGATGACGGCAACATGCTGATCCGGCTTGGCGATGCGCAGCCGCCGGGGCAAATGCTTCTTCTTCAGGGTGCGGGCGATTTTTTCGCCCAGTCGGTCCGGGTCGCTGCCGTTATCCTCATCGTGGGCAATCACCCGGGTGCCCAGGTCAAACGCCGTCTTGTAAGGGGAATCGTCGGTGATTCCCTTCGAATGGCCCCGGTAGGCCCGGGAGCCGCTGCGATGGTCCCCCGGCTCCACCAGCATGATTTCGATGCCGAAGGGCTTGACTTCCAGCGCCAGGCATTCCGAGTAGCCCTCAACGGCGTGCTTGCTGGCGGTATAGGCCCCCTCAAAGGGAATGCCCAGCAGCCCGTTGATGGATGAGAAATTCACGATCCGTCCATGGCCTTTTTCCCGCATCAGCGGCATGACCCGGGAGATCATGGCCGCCTGGCCGAAAAAATTCGTCTCCATCACCTGGCGCAATTCGCTCAGCGGATAGCTTTCACAGGCGCCCAGGATCAGCATGCCTGCGCAGTTCACCAGGATATCCGGCGGCCCGGCAAAGGCAGACGCTTCGCGGACAAAAGCGTCCATGCTGTCCGCATCCGTCACGTCCAGCGGCAGGCAATGGCAGCCCTCCGCCTGCTTCCCTTTTCCAAAGGATCGGGCACCGGCCACCACCTGAAATCCGTTCCGCGCCAGAGCCTGGGCCGTGTGCAGTCCCAGCCCGCTGGACGCGCCGGTGATCCATACCACCTGATCCGCCATGGCAGCCCCTCCCCTTCGCACGCCTGTCAGTGTTCCGGTCGAAGATATCCGCCCGGATGTAAAAATCCGAAGGATATCCTATACATTATACGTCATTTTATGATATAATGCAAATGCCGCACACCAAAAAAACAGTAAGATGCGGAAAAGTGAGAAAAAACTGAGAAAAAACGGCAGCTGTTCCGCAAAGACTGAACCATTGCAAAGGCAATGAAAATGTGACGCGTTTCACAGGGAAGGATACAGCCTATGGCAGATGTGATTTTGCTCCCCGGCAAGGAAAAACGGGTATGGTCCGGTCATCCGTGGGTTTTCCGCAGCGATATTGCCCGCACCAAGGGCAATCCCGCGCCCGGCGACACCGTGCGCCTGACCGCCAGCAACGGCCGTTTCCTGGCCATGGCGGTCTACAATCCCGCCTCCCAAATCGCCCTGCGCATCCTGAGCCACCGGGAGGAACCCATCGACGATGCGTTCATCCGTCAGCGGGTGCACGAAGCGGTGGAATATCGCCGGGCTTTCGCCGATCTCACCTCCTGCCGCCTGATCTTTGCCGAATCCGACGGCCTGCCCGCCGTGATCGTGGACGCCTTCGGGGACGTGCTGGTGATGCAGTGTCTGTGCCTGGGCATGGAGCAGTACAAGGATGCGATCTGTGACGCGCTGATGGACGAAGTGCATCCCCGGGGCATTTACGAGCGGGGAGACGTGCCCGTGCGGGAGCTGGAAGGCCTGCGGCAGGTGACGGGCGTTTTGCGGGGCACGGTACCCGATCGGGTAATGATGGAAGAAAACGGCGTGAAATTCTGGGTGGACGTGAAAAACGGCCAGAAAACGGGATTCTTCCTGGATCAAAAGGAAAACCGCGCCGCCATTGCGCCTTTCGTGAAGGGGAAACAGGTGCTGGACTGCTTCACCCACACCGGCTCCTTCGCCTTGCACGCCGCTAAATTCGGCGCTGCCCAGGTAACGGGCGTGGACATATCCGAATTTGCCTGCGATTGCGCCCGGGAAAACGCCGCGCTCAACGGCTTTGACAACGTGGATTTTGTGGCGGCCAACGCATTTGACTACCTGAAGGAGCAGTGCGCCCTGGGCGCTCAATATGACGTGGTGATCCTGGATCCGCCCGCCTTTACCAAAACCCGGGCCGCCGTGGAGGCTGCAGCCCGGGGGTACAAAGAGATCAATCTGCGGGGCATGAAGCTGGTGAAAAGCGGCGGGTATCTCGTCACCTGCTCCTGCAGCCAGCACATGCTGCCCGGACAGTTCAAGGATGTGGTGCTGTCCGCTGCCCGGGACGCCCGGGTGCGCCTGATGCAGGTGGAATACCGCACCCAGGGCCGGGATCATCCCATCCTGCCCGCCGCGCCGGAAACTCAATACCTGAAATGCGGCATTTTCCGGGTGGATAAATAAATATCAGCATGCGCGGCGCGGAGAAAACACCGTTCCGGCAAAAGGGCAAAAGGCCCCTGGAAGGCTGCGCTTTTTCACGGGGTTATCCGTCGCACCGCAATCCAATAACAGGCAGACACACGAAATAATGGCTTTCGATTATTTCGATTCTTGTTCGGCTTTTTTCGTTTATTCTTCGTTTTTCGTGTTTTTCTGAGCACAGAATGATCCTGCTTTGTCTTTTCTGGAAGGGGAGATGAGCCGCACAGCATCAGCGGCCCCTCACGCATATTGCAATTTGTCTGCCCGCTTCCTCGCGGAGGATAGGGGTTTTGAGGCCCGTCCGCGGACAGGGTTTTTTGACGCGCGCACAAGGCCGGCGGAACGGATGGGGACGGCCGCCGGTGCGGTCATTTTTCCAAGATCTTCAAAAATAAATGTAATGAGCATAATAAACGTAACTGCTCCTTCCTCAGCCGAACAGTTGGCAAAAAATAAAAAACGCCGTGAGGATCGGCCGTTCCGACGTGTCTAATGAATGGAACGCGTTTCAAGAGGTGATGGAATGGACAGGGAGACTTTTGTGCGGGAACTGGAAAAAAGCAGCGGGACGCTGTTCCGGGTATCCTGGTCGATGCTGCAGAACCGCGAGGACTGCCGGGACGCGATGCAGGAAACCGCTCTGCGGGCGTGGGAAAAGCGGCATACCCTGCGGAATGAAGCTTTCTTTTCCACCTGGATCGTGCGCATCCTCATCAATGCCAGCCGCGATATCCTGCGCAGACGCCGCCGCACCGTATCCCTGGAGGAGACGGCCGAGCCCATTGCCGACCTGCCGGATCCGGCGCTGGCCCTGGCCCTGCAGCGTCTGCCGGAAAAGCTGCGGCTGCCGCTGGTCATGCAGTGCTCCGAGGGCATGACCTACGCGGATATCGCCCGGGCCCTACGGATCACCGAGGCGGCTGTCCGCGGCCGCATCCATCGGGCGAAAGAAGCTTTGAGAAAGGAGCTGGAGGAATGAACGAGCGAGAGACTGATGCGCTGGATCTGCGCGGCGCGTTTCCTGATGTGCCGCAGGACTGCCGTGACGCCCTCCTTCGGGCCGCCCGCTCTGCTGAGGAGGAACAGAAAATGAGAATCAAAAAAACACCCGTCCGGGTGGTGGTGATCGCCGCTCTGATCCTTGTATTGACCATGACCGCCGCTGCCGCTGCGGCCCTGGGGCTGAATCCGTTTGCCTGGTTCAGCGACCGCAGGCCGGAATACCGGGACATTGCCGATCACACGGCCATTGCGCCCGCAGATCCCGTGGTTTGGACGGACGAGCGGGCGGGCAGCGTCGCCGTGACGTGCGAATATGCGTATTACGATGGCAGTTCGCTGCTGCTGGGATGCACCGTTACGAACGACATTTACGTGGAAGACTATGTGCCCACGGACGCGGAATTGCGCGCGATGCAGCACATGGAGCGCAATTTGCTGCCCATGGCGGAAACGGAACAGGAGCAGCGTATGCTCCTGCGTCTGGGGCAGGCCCGGCAAAACGGTGAAAGCCTGGGCTGGGCCGTGTATCAGGTGTATTTTGCCGATCACAGCGATTCTCTCACGGGGATCGACCTGGGCCGTTCCGGCGGCGAGGAGGAGCGGCTGGACGGCGCTTTGATTGCCATCCGGGATTATTGGGAACTGCCCTCGGAAATGTGGAATCAAAAGGAAATCACTGTGCGCGTGCCGATCAGACAGTCGGTGCAGCGGTACTATTTCGACGGCGAAACGCTGTATCATCGCATGGAAGGGACGGAATTGGCGCCTTTGATCGTCACCGTGCCATGCACGGACGCGGCCCTGCGCCGTTTCACAGGCGAAACGGCGATCCGGGGCGTGCCTGCCCGGGTATCCATCATGGCCACGGCGGTGCGGCTGTTCGCAACGGTGGATTTCGCGGAAGAAATGCCGCGGCCGGAGGAAGACGCCATCTGGTGCGACCTGGCGCTGTACGATGAAAACGGCAATATGCTGACCACGGACAGCTGCCGTTGGCAAAGCGACAGATGCGTGTTTTTTACGGTGAACGGCACGGGGCAGGTGCCCGAAGCCCTGGAGGGGAGCTTTGTGGTGGGCGTCCCCATGCCTTCGGGGGAAGATCAAACCGAGGAATATCCGCTGCATATGGAAGCTGAACACTGAAAATGAGGAATCCCCCGGATGATCCGTGCCGGGGCACAAATAAACGCAGGAGAAGGCATCCCTTCTCCTGCGAATTTATATTGTTTTGTCGGCGGGTCACTCGCCCAGGAACGCCTGCTTGTTCAGCGGGATCAGGGCAGCTTTGCGGCCGGTGAATTTTTCCGCGAACACCTCTTCGCAGACGGTTTCGGGCTTCACCACGCCGGTACGGCGCACCACTTCGCCCAGCATCACCATGTTGGCCACTTTATCATTGCCCAACGCGGACGCGCGGGCAGCCAGGTCCACCGCCACGGCGGTGATATCGTCCCGCTTGGGCTTGCGGTCGATGATGGATTCATTGTAGAACAGCCATCCGCCGGGCTTGACCATGGGCTCAAACTTATCCATGGAGGGCAGGTTCATGACCACCGCGATGTCGGCCTCATAAATCAGGGGGCAGGAAATGGGCTTGTCGGAGACCACCACGGTGCAGTTGGCGGTGCCGCCGCGCATTTCGGGGCCGTAGGAAGGCAGGAAGGTGGCTTCCTTCCCCTCAAACATGGCCGCCTGAGCGATCATCTGGCCCATCAGCAGCACGCCCTGGCCGCCGGACCCGGCGAAAAACATTTTGTAGGTGCTCATGCCTGCTCATCCTCCTTCGGCTCACACATGACCCCCAAGGGATAATAGGGGATCACCTTTTCGCGTACCCAATCCAGCGCCTTCACGGGGGTGAGGCCCCAGTTGGTGGGGCAGGTGGACAGGAATTCGATCAGGGTGAAGCCCAGGCCCTTTTTCTGGATTTCAAAGGCCCGGCGCACGGCCTGCTTCGCCTTGCGCACATGGGCGGGGCTGTCCAGCGCCACGCGCTCCACATAGACCGCGCCGTCGATGGTGGAGATCATTTCGCTCATCTTGATGGGCATGCCGTTCAGTTCCTTGCTGCGGCCCTCCTGGCTGGTGGTGCTCTTCTGGCCGATCAGGGTGGTGGGGGCCATTTGGCCGCCGGTCATGCCGTAAATGCCGTTGTTGATGAAGAAGGTGGTGAATTTCTCCCCGCGGACGGCGGCGTGGATGATTTCCGCCGTGCCGATGGAGGCCAAATCGCCGTCGCCCTGGTACGTGAACACCATTTTGTCGGGATGCACCCGGCGGATGCCGCTGGCCACGGCGGGCGCGCGGCCGTGAGCCGCCTCGCACATATCCACGTTCATGTACTGATGCGCCATCACGGAGCAGCCGATGGGCGCCACGCCGATGGTGTTGCCCAGTTCGCCCATTTCTTCCAGCACTTCCATGATGATCCGGTGGGCGATGCCGTGGGTGCAGCCGGGGCAGTAATGGGTGGGCATATCGGTCATGCCCTTGGTATATTCAAAAATCGGCTTCATTTCAATCCCTCCAATACGGCCTGGGCCCGGGCGGCCACCTCGGGCGAGGTGGGCACCATGCCGCCGGTGCGGTGGGCCAGGAATACGGGCAGGCGGCCGTTCAGGGCCAATTGCACGTCGGTGATCATCTGGCCCATGGAAAGCTCCGCCGAAATAACGGCCTTCGTGGTGCCAAAGTCGATTTCGTCAAAAGCTTTGTTGGGGAAGGGCCACAGGCTGATCGGCCGGATCAGGCCCGCCTTGACGCCTTTTTCGGCCAGGATCTCGATGGCCTCCCGGCAGATGCGCGCCGTGGTGCCGAAGGCCACAAACACCACGTCCGCGCCCTTCAGGTTTTCCGTTTCGTAGCGCGCCAGTTCCTTTTCGGCCCGGGCGTACTTTTCAAACAGCTTTTCCACGTGCTCTTCCAACTTTTCGGGCTGCATGCGCAGGGATTTTACCACCCGGCGTTCCTGATCGCCGCCCCGGTCGGCATAGCCGGTGCAGGCCCAGTTCCGTTTCCCGGCGATTTCGCTGGGCGTCAATACGGGCTTGTAATCCGGCAGGCGCACGGGCTCCATCATCTGGCCGATCATGCCGTCGGTGAACACCATGATGGGGTTGCGCCATTTCTGGGCCATTTCGGTGCCCTCATAGAGCAGATCGACGGCTTCCTGAATGGAAGCGGGGGCGAACACGGGAATGCGGTAGTCGCCGTTGCCGCCGCCGCGGGTGACCTGGTAATAGTCCGCCTGGCCGGGCTGGATGCCGCCGATGCCGGGGCCGCCGCGGCTGACGTTCATGGCCAGCAGGGGCACCTCCGCCGAGCACAGGAAGCTCATGCCCTCCTGCATCAGGGCGATGCCCGGGGAAGAAGAGGAAATGAACACGGATCCGCCCGCCGCGCCGGCGCCGTAAGCCATGTTGATGGCGCCCAGTTCGCTTTCCGCCTGTACGAAATGACCGCCCACCTTGGGCAGCTCCCGGCTCATATACTCGGGCACTTCGCTCTGGGGCGTGATGGGGTAGCCGAAATACAGCCGCGCGCCGCCGCGGATGGCGGCCTCTGCGAAGGCTTCGTTGCCCTTCATGAGCACTTTATCGGTGATCATTGGTCGCCCTCCTCCTTCTGGTAAATCTCGATGGCGCCGTCAGGGCACATCAGCGCGCAGCTTTGGCAGCCGATGCACGCTTCCGGGTTCACCGCGCAGGCGGGATGATACCCCTTCTGGTTCACCTGAGCGGCCATGCCGATGACGCCCTTGGGGCATACGGATCGGCATAATTCGCAGCCCTTGCACTTTTCCGGATGGAAAACAAGCTTGAACGCCCGCATCGTCATTTGTCTCCTTTCGTTTCTTATCATTCTGCAGACAGGTTTATTTATCCAGGTAAGCAGGCCGTATATACAGCCCCAGGGGGTAGAGGGGAGCGATGCCCTTCAGATCCTCGGGGGACACCAGGCCTGCGGGATAGCAGGTAAACAGCAGGGGCAGGCCCATGATATCGGCCAGCGCCACGGCCTTTTCATAGCCTTCCTTCAAAATATCGGGGGTGGATTCCCGCAGCAGGTGGGTGTTGTTCACCAGGCCCGTCACCCGCAGCCGCAGCTCGTTTTCGATGGATTCCACATGCTCCCGGGCGGTTTCGATATCCCGGGTTTCATAGCGCCGGAAATTCACCACAGCCCACAGTTCGTGATCGTCGCCCTCAAAATATTTGCCGAACTGGCGCAGGACCCGGGCGCCGGCGTCGTTGCCGCCAAGATCCACGATGGTCTGGCAGCCGGGATCCTCCAGGGGCGCCCGCAGGGCCGCCGTCAGGGCGGGAAGCTCGGCGGTGGCGCCGGTGGAATCGAAACTGTCCCCGTACACCCGGACGCCGTGGGCCTGCAGCAGATCCATCCGTTCCCGGGAGCGGAAGTAGGGGTTGGCCACGTCCAGATCCACCAGGGAAAGCCGGGGAAAGGGGCGATCCTGCCGTTTTGCCAGGTCCATCGCCAGGCTGACGGCCAATTCCGTCTTGCCGCTGCCGTAATGGCCCGAGATCACAATGATCCGTCGCATGGCGCTCCTCCTTTCCCTGCCATTCTTCCCAGGGGAAATCCGTGCTTCCATCAATTATCCCCCGGAACATGGAAAATGTCAATCCCGGATGGCTGTATTTCTTTTGTACGCAAAGAGAAAATCGGGGGCGGAACCCGTTGACAAGGCCGCGAAAATCTGGTACACTACCCGTAATCGCATAGGAAAGGCGATGACGGAGAAGGCGGGCGCGCCATCCGATTCAGAGAGCCGGCGGATGCTGAAAGCCGGTGAAGATGCGCTCCCAATGCTGTGGCTCCCGAGCCGGGATCCTGAACAGGAATCAGTAGGGGTCTCCGCGACCGCCGCGTCAGTGCGGAGGGCTTCAAAAGGAGCCTGATGAGGGGCGCTGCAAAGCGCAATTTGAGTGGTACCGCGAGCTGACATTCAGCCCGTCTCAAAGAATGACTTTGGGACGGGTTTTTCATTCGTCCCCAGGCAGAAGGAGGAAACAAAAGATGGAAATGACCGCGCATAAGCCGCAGGCGCCGCAGATGCTGCATGACGTGGCGGCCCGTATTCATGAGCTGAGGGAGATTTCCGGCTTTTCCATTGCCGAACTTGCCCGCCTGACCGACACCACCGAGGCGGACTGCGCCCGGTATGAGGCCGGCGCGGCGGAAATGCCCTTCTATTTCGTGCATAAGGCTGCTTTGGCCTTCGGCGTGGACATCGTGGATCTGATCGAGGGCACCAGCCCCCGCCTGTCCTCCTACACCGTCACCCGCCACGGCCAGGGCGAACTGACCACAGACAACAAGGGCATTGAAATGCGAAACCTGGCGCCTTTCTTCCGCAAGCGCCTGGTGGAGCCCTACATGACCCGGTATTCCTACGATCCGGAATTGCAGGCCCGGCCCATCCAGACCAACACCCACTCCGGCCAGGAATTCGACTACATCATTTCCGGTGTTCTCAGGGTGCAGATCGGCGAGCACACCGAAACCCTGCGCCCCGGCGATTCCATCCTGCTGGATTCCTCCACGCCTCACGGCATGATCGCCGCCGAGGGCGAGGACTGCGTGTTCATGGCCATCGTCATCCCCGGCGAGGAAACCGAAGCGCCCGCCGTGCACGAGCCTGCCGTTCCCGCGCCGGCCTCCGCCGCCACCATCGCCGATCGGTATATCGACACGCGGGTGGACGAAAAGGGCACCCCCACATATATCCATTATCACGATATCGACCACTTCAATTTCGCCTTCGACATCATGGATGAATTGGCCCGGGAGCATCCGGATCAGATGGCCCTGCTGCATCTGGATATCAATAAGCAGGAACGCCGCTTCACCTTTGAGGATCTGCGCCGCGCCTCCAACCGGGCGGCCAACTACTACAAATCCATCGGCTTCAAGCGGGGCGACCGGGTGATGCTGGTGCTGCGCCGCCAGTATCATTTCTGGATCACCATGCTGGCCATGGAGAAGCTGGGCGTGGTGGTGATCCCGGCCACGGACCAACTGCTGTGCAAGGATTATATTTACCGCTTCCAGACCGGTGAAATCTGCGGCGCCATCGTGACCGCGCACGGCCAGGCCGCTTCGGAGATCGAAAAGGCGCTGCCGGAGTGCCCCGGCGTCAAAACCCTGGTGTACTGCGGCGGCAGCCGGGAGGGCTGGCACGATTTCGACAGTGAATACACCCTGTACACTTCCCATTTTGACCGTCCCGCGGACGCCCCCGGCGGGGACGATCCCCTGCTCATGTTCTTCACCTCCGGCACCACCGGCTATCCCAAGCTGGTATGCCACAGCCACAAATATCCCCTGGGCCACTACATGACGGCCAAATTCTGGCATAATGTTATGCCCGGGCAATTGCACCTGACCATTTCCGATACCGGCTGGGCCAAGGCCTGCTGGGGCAAGATCTTCGGCCAGTGGCTGTGCGAAGCCGCCATTTTCGTTTACGATTTCGACCGCTTCCACGCGGAGGATATCCTGCCGCTGTTCAAGCAGTACAACATCAAAACCTTCTGTGCCCCGCCCACCATGTACCGCATGCTGATCAAAGAGGATCTGAGCAAATACGATCTCAGCTCCATCCGCCATGCCACCATCGCCGGGGAGGCCCTGAACCCCGAGGTGATGGTGAAGTTCAAGGAGGCCACCGGCCTGACCATCATGGAGGGATTTGGCCAGAGCGAAAGCGCCATCATTGTGGGCAACCTGACGGGCATGACGCCCAAACCCGGCTCCATGGGCAAGCCTGTGCCCCTGTACGATGTGGATATCGTGGACCATGACGGCAAGCCGGTGCCGGTGGGCGAAGTGGGCGAAATCGTCATCCGCACCGACAACGGCCCCCAGTGCGGTTTGCTGACCGGCTATTACGGCAGCGAGGACAAGAACGTCAACGGCAACTGGCATGACGGCCTGTACCATACCGGCGATACCGCCTGGAAGGATGAGGACGGGTACTTCTGGTATGTGGGCCGGGTGGACGACCTGATCAAATCCTCCGGCTATCGCATCGGACCGTTTGAGATCGAGTCCGTCATTATGGAACTGCCCTACGTGCTGGAATGCGGCGTCAGCGCCGCGCCTGATCCCATCCGCGGCCAGGTGGTCAAGGCCAGCATCGTGCTGGTGAAGGGCAAGGAAGGCACAGAGGAACTGAAAAAGGAAATCCAATCCTATGTCAAGCAGCGCACCGCGCCCTACAAGTATCCCCGCATCGTGGTATTCCGGGACGAGCTGCCCAAAACCACCAGCGGCAAGATCCAGCGCGCGCTGCTGTAAACAGCCCGGGTGATAAGGCCGCCGTACTTTCATTTTCGCGCCATTTTTAGATCAAAGGCAAATCTGTGGGCGTTTTTTGCCCTCGGACATCCGCTGGCCGGCTATGCAGGCCGGCCAAAGCGCCCGGGAAAAAGGGCGGGGATTTCCCCAAATGAGCAAGCTCATTTTTGGGGAAATCCCCGTCCTTTTTGGCTCTTTGTCAAATGTTGGGGCAAGCCGGATTCGCAGACCATAAAATGCGAGCGCGGAAGTTATGGAAATTCCGGAAGCCAAAGGCAATGCGTGTCAGGGCTATATGCCGCACGGCGCGGATTTCTTCCCGCATGGCGCGGGAGGGGATCACAGGACGGAGCATTTCGAACGCGCCGGGCGGATCAGCCTGCCGGTGTTCTCCGGCGGGCACGGGCCGGATCATGCTGTCCGCGGGCAAACAGCCCTCTCCGGCATGCGGCGCCTGATCCGTTTGCGTCTGCCAGTGCGCGCCGCCCGAAAGGATGATCCTGTCTCCCGGCGCATACACCCGGTCCACGCACATGCTGGGTTTCCCGCTCATGGGCGCACTGCGCCGGCAACCGGTCATCGCCGGCCATGCCTGCATTTCCATCATGATCCTCTCACAGCCACAGCATGGGATCGCAGCGGTTCATTTTGGCCAAAGCCTCGATGAAAAAGTAATCGCCGTAGGTGATGTTGGTGTGGCGGCCCGCCCCATCGTCATGATAGCTGGCGGTGCAATGGGTCAACAGGCCCAGATGGGCATCCGACCAATCGCAGCAGTGATCCATGAGCCCGTCCACCAGCCGCAGCGCGGCGGCGCGGCAGCCGTCCTTTCCCGTGATCTCCGCCAATTCCATCAGCCCGCAGGCGGCGATGGCCCCGGCAATATTGTCAATGCGCTCCTCGGTGTCCGGCTGGCAGAAATCGCAGTCTGTCAGCCCGTCGGGCCGGATGTGCGCCATGAAGTTTTCAGCGATTTTTTCCGCCGCTTCCAGATACTCCGGCTTTTTCGCGTTCATGAACGCCAGGGTAAAGCCATACAGCCCCCAGGCCTGCCCCCGGCTCCATTGGCCGCCCAGGGCGTAGCCCTGCCCCGCGTGCTCCCGCACCCGCGCCCCGGTTTCGGGATCAAATTCCACGATGTGGCTCACCGAGCCGTCCGGCCGCAGGAACTCCCGCAGGGCCGTATGGGCGTGAATATCCGCCACGTGCGCAAAACGCGGGTCCTCCGTCTGGCGGGTGGCCCAATATAGCAGTGACAGATTCATCATACAGTCGATGATGGCATAGCCCGCCTGGCTGGGGTGGTTCCACGCCCGGATATAGCCCGCCGGGTTGAAGCGGCCCATCAGCAGGCTGGCGGCATGCAGGGTGTCCTGCCGGGCCTGCGCGTCGCCGGTCAGCTTATGATCCGCGCCGCAGGAGAGCAGATACATGAACCCCACGTCGTGATTGAGCTCGCAGAACACACGGAACTGGTCCGTCAGCATCGCCTGCGTGCGGCGCGCCTCCCCGAGAAAGAATGCATCCTGGGTTCTGGCATACAGCAGCCACATCAGCCCCGGCCAGAATCCCCCGGTCCACCAGCCGTTGCCGGCGTAAGGGGAAGGGATCCACGCGCCCCGTTCGCTTTTGTAGGGGATGATTCCCTGGTCCGCCGCCAGATGCGCCGTGCGGCGGAATTTTTCCGCAGCCCGGTTCAGGGCATCCTCATAACGATTCGGCAAGCTGAAGCACCTCCTCAGGCACGGATTTGACGGGGCTGTCCCCGGCATCGGAAAACACGGCGCACACCAGCGCATGCTCTCCCGCCGGCAGATGCGCCCGGAGCATGGGCAGCAGCGTGCGGGGATACATGAGATTGGTATTGGGCTCGGGCCAAACCATTTCCGCTACGGCATACCCCCGGAGGGCAAAAATGGCGCTGGTGCCGTACGCGCCGCTGGCCTGAGCCGCCGTGCCTCCTTCCATATCAATATCAATGCGGGAAGCGATGCGGTCGCAGGGCCGTCCGCCCGCCCAGTCCCGGCGCACGGCGAAAGCCCCTTCGGCGATTTCAATGGGCGCGTCCGTGCGGATCACATGCTTTCGCACGTGCCACATGCCCAGGGGCGCGATGACGGTGTCGATTTCCACCCCCGCCATGGGCGACCAGGCGAAGCGCACCTCCCGTTCCGTCAGCGTAAAGCTTTCGCACCCGCTGCGGCCGTGCCACAGATCCTTGCCCTCCCGCTTCACCGCCAGCATGGAATCAAAGGCGCCCTTGGCCAGGGTGGCGGCTTCCTTGACCACAGAAAAGGCGAATTGGGTGGAATAGGCGAATTTTTCGTATTTTTCGTCCTCGTGCATGTGTTCCCAGGCATGATTGCCGGCGGTATAGGCGATCACCTGCCGGTTTTCCCTGTCCCGGGTCAGAAGCAGGCGCACCTGCTCATCCAGGAAAACGGCGGGAGCGGCGAAGGGCCTTTCCTCCGCCTGCCAGAAAGGATGATCCCCGGGCAGCGCCAGGGCAAAGAACGTTTTCATGCCCCAATAGGGAGACCCCGGCGCGTTGTAGCCCTCCGCGGCGCACAGGTTGGGATAGCCGTAGCCCACCGTCAGCGCGCCGCCCCGGTCGAAAATGGGCATGCGCAGCCAGAAACGCAGATTCCTGAGCAGAAGCCCCTTCATTTCGCCCCAGCCGATCCCTTCCGCCGTGACCCCGGCCAGGGCCATGGCGGAGAAAAAGCAGCTTTGGGCGAAGCGGTAGGTCAGGCTCCGGCCATAGGGCAGCCCCCGGCCCTCCCGGTCGAACCAGCAGGCGAAGCGGGGCGCGATAAGCCGCGCCCGCTCCCGGAAACGCCGGCAGCGTTCCGGGTCCCTGTCCGCCATGGCGGCGGCGTAAACAAGATTGTAAAAATGAAAACCCCAGAGCGTGTAATAGTCCCGTTTCGTGGGATAATCAAAATACCAGCCGTCTCCGGCATAATGGCTTTCCATCATATCCAGGTCTTCCCGGAGGCGCGCTTCATTCACCGGGCGGCTCACCTTCAGAAAGCCGATGTTGACCAGGATACGGAAAAACCGCCAGTTGTTTTGCGGCATATCGTAGCGGTTGATCTGATCCAGCCAGCGGTACAGGTGATCCCGCTGGGCAGGGGTCAGTTCCTCGTAAAATCTTTCGGGCAGGAAGCACAGCCCCGTGCCGATCACCGCCATTTCCACCATGCGCTGATCGGCGTCGGAGATGTCGCCCCAGTATTCCGCGTGTCCGGGATCGGTGCCGTGGATGATCCCCTCCCGCCACAGGGGCCAAAATTCCTCTGCCTCGGGGCAGCGGCCCATCATCATGGGCACCAGGGCCCACAGCACCCGGGAAAAGCCCTCCATCCCCGCCACGTCCTCGGCGTAATGCGCGCTTCCCTCGCCCACGATCAGGCGGGCTTTGCCCGGCGTCAGGCAGGAAACCAAGGGACGGATCATGTCCGCCGCCGCCCGGGCCAGGTCCTGTCGGGTCAGCAGGGGATTGCTTTGCACGTTCATTGAGCTGATATCTCCTTTTCCGTCACGGCAAACGCCGCGTCAAGGGCTGTGTCCGCCGTCAGACGCTGCAGCGGACAGGCCGCCGAAATGACGCCGCCCGTGAAGCCGGCCGCCGTCCGCTCGGGGCTCTCCCGATTTGTTATAATGAAAACACGGTATCATACAATATAACGGCGCGGTTTCGGGCCTTATCCTTTGCTCTTTCCATAATGACACGAAATGCCGCTTTGAAACACGCAATGATTTTAGCATATGTTTTCTCCATGCGCAAGGAAAAACGGGGAATGCCATTCTGTATTTCTATGAAAGTTATCCAAAACCCAAAGAAAAACGTTGACAAGAATGCAAAATTATGATATGTTTGATTCAAGAAATGGGAATTATTTTTCTTTATTTTCCATTAAAAGAGCGCATTTCATGGAGGCATGCGGACGGTTCGTTCACAGCGTCAGTTCAGCGGCGCTGTCCGTTTTTTCCTGGAATCGCATGAAACCGGTTTCGTTCTTACACAGCGGGTCTATCGCTGTTGAGAAGGGCGCGGCGAAGCCGCCCCAATATTAAAGGAGGAAGACAAGATGAAAAAATCCGTTGCTCTGCTGCTGGCGCTGATGATGCTGCTGGCCTGCATGCCCGCCGTACTGGCGGAAGAAGCGCCCACGGTGATCCGGATGGGCACCCACTGGGTGAATGAACTGGATCCCCACATGATCGACGAAACCACCGGCAACTACACCATCGGCGATGAAGAAGACCGCCTGATCCGCCTGGCCGCTGAGGACGCGGTGCGGGAAGCCTACAACGTTGAAATCCAGTATGTGCAGTATGCCCAGGATACCCGGTCCGAGCTGGTGCTGAGCGTGCTGGCCGGCAACCCGGTGTGCGACCTTGCCCTGATGTGGAACGGCTCTGAAAACACCGTGCTGGCGCAGAACATCCTGCAGCCCCTGGACGACTATGTGGGCCTTTACGAAGGCGCGTCCTGGATGCTGCCTGACAAGGTGTACGGCCACAACTACTTCCTGAACGCCAATCAGAGCTTCACCCAGTATTTCTCCCTGCTGGTCAACCTGACCATGCTGGAAAAAGTGGACGCCCTGAAGGATGCGGACGGCAACATCGTGTATCCCACCGATCTGCTGGAAAAGGATCAGTGGACCTGGAGCACCTTCAAGGATTATCTGACCAAGATCGAAGCCTACTACGCCAACACCCCCGCCCCCGAAGGCGCGAAGGTGAGCACCGTGCAGGCTTATGAAACCGACCACCGCTATGCCACCCTGGCCGCCATGTATTCCAACGGCGGCGCCATCTACGGCGCCAAGGGCCTGCAGGTGAACAGCAAGGAAAGCATCGAGGCCGTGCAGTATATCCAGTCCCTGCGGGATGCCGGGGTCATGGTGGACTGCGGCACCTACGATGACGGCTATACCCCCCAGTGGTGCGAATCCGGCTACGACTTCGGCCGCGGCGCCACCGTGTTTGCCGAATGCCCCATCTGGCACATCAAGGGCCAGGTGGACAACTGCACCGCCCGCGGCGAATCCGTGGCGCTGATGCCCTGGCCCCGTCCCGACAACCTGGCCAAGGACAGCGAGGATTACCGTCAGGTCATTTCCGTGGGCGACGTCTGGGGCGTGCTCAAGGGCATCGATCCTGAAAAGACCGAACTGGCCCTGAAGGTGTTCCGCACCTATTGGGAGACCTACTATGAGCTCAAAGCCGGCGTTGCCGACATGAGCGAATACAAGACCGCCATGGCTGAAACCGAAGCCATGAAATACGGCCTGGATATCTTCAATGAGAAGCTGGGCGACGGCATCCTGAACGCCTTCATATTCAACTCCGAAAAGTGCGTGCCCAACGACTTTGCCAACCTGCTGGGCATGCGTGATCCCTGGGACCGCATCGTGGGCAAGGGCTTCTACGGCGTGGAAGGCATGCCCGCCTATGAAGTGGCCATCGAAGCCAACATGAACAAGTTCACCGACACCATGGCCCAGATGGAAGCCATCCTGGGCAGCAATGAAATCAACGACAACCAGGCGCCTTCCGTGAAGGCCGAAGGCTATCTGACCGTGGCTCTGGGCACCGATCTGAGCGATTATGACTGGTCCGTTCACTTCACCGCCGAGGACGGCTTTGACGGTGTGCTGGATCCCGCTTCCGGCACCTTCGATGCGAGCGGTGTGGACGTGAACACCATCGGCGTCTACACCGTGAAGGGCATCTACGCCGATAAGGCGGGCAACGAAGGCAGCGCCAAGTTCGGCGTGCGCGTGTTCAACCCGGACAACACCACGCCGCCCACCCTGACCGTGAAGGAAGAACTGCCCCCCGTAGCCCTGGACGCTGACGCAGTGCTCATCGACTGGGCCGGACAATATGTGGACACCGCCGTGGACGCAGACGGCCTGGATCTGAAGGATCTGGTGCTGGCCGACCTAACCCAGCTGGATACCACCACCCCCGGCGAATATCCCGTGGTCCTGACCGTTGAGGACTATGCCGGCAACAAAGCCTCCGTGGAAATCACGGTGAACGTGGTGGCGGAATGATTTGATCTTGGGCGCGCCGTGATACGCGGCGCGTCCCCCGCAGCGGCGGGCGTTGAGGGAATTTCCCGTTCGGCGTCCGCCGCCTTTCCTATTTATACTCCGTTTTCCCTGCAAACCGGTTCCGCGATAACCTCTCAAGAGGAGTGAACGCCCGTGCGCGATAAGAAAAAGATGCTCATTCTCCTGGCGGTGGCAGTGATCCTGCTGATCCTGGTCATCCGCGCCGTCATTCCCGACGGGGAGGACAGCGTGTTTGCCGTGCCAGCCTCGTCTCCGGTGCAGGCCCGGGAGAAAACCTATCAGGCCTATTTGGACCGTTTCGGCTATGACGGCCATCTTTCCGATGCCCGGGTGGACGTGGATGTGTTCACCTGGCAGGCGGATGACGGCATGCAGGCGGAGAACGGTCAGGATGGCGTACTCACCGGCGACGCCGGCGTGATTTCCTGGCCCTTTTCGGTGGAGAGGGAAGGATTTTATAACCTGGAGGTGGGCTATATTGCGCTGCCGGGCACCACGTCGGATATCCAGCGCAGGGTGAGCCTGGATGGGGAATCGCCCTACACCGCCCTGACCCAGATCGTGTTCAAGCGGCTGTGGCGGGACGAGGAGATCCGGCTGAAGAACGACAACGAAATCCGCCCCAACGCGGAGGAAGTGTATCAGCCGCAAACGGTGTTCCTGGAGGATTACGACCGCCGCAGCGGCGCGCCGCTGATGCTGTATCTGACGCGGGGGGAGCATACCCTGGCTTTTGAGGTGATCAAGGAGCCCATGGAAATCACCGCCCTTTCCTTCCGGGCGGCCCCCGTGGCGGCGGGCTACGCCGAAACGCTGGCGGCCTGGCAGCAGGAGGGACGGCTGTACGCCGGGGAGGCCCTGGTGTGCCAGGCGGAGCGCCGGGAAGGGGGCACCACGGAGATCCTGAAATCCAGCCCCTCCATCAACGTGCAGAAGAATTATTCCGACGCCGCTTTGGTGCCCTATCACGCGTGGCACACCCTGTATCCCACCATCGGGGCGGGCAGCTGGAGCCAGCCGGGGGACGCCCTGACCTGGCAGGTGACCGCGCCGGAGGACGGGCTGTATATGCTCACCTTCAAGGGACGGCAGACCAACCGGGGCGTCACCAGCTACCGCCGGCTGAAAATCAATGGCCAGGTGCCGTTTGCCGAAGCCGAGGTGATCGGCTTTGATTATTCCGGTGTGATGCAGAATTACACCCTGGCCGCGGAAGACGGCACGCCCTATTACGTGTACCTGCACAAGGGAGAAAACACCGTGTCGCTGGAAGTGGTGCTGGGCTCCATCGGCGGCGTGCTGAGTCAGGTGGAGGAAAGCCTGCGCAGCCTGAACGATCTGTATCTGCGCACCATCCAAATCACCGGTCAGGCCCCCAGCCAGTATATCGACTATGAAATCGCCAAGAAGGTGAACGGCTTTACCGACACCATGGCCTATGAAAGCCAGCGGCTGTACGGCCTGGTGGATGAAATGGTGCGGATCACCGGAGAAAAGGGCGAAAGCACGGCGCTGCTGGAAAAGATGGCCATCGAGGCAGAAGGGCTGGCCCGGAAGCCCGATAAGATCGTCAGCGAGCTGAATCAGTTCAAGAACAATATTTCCGCGCTGGGCACCTGGATCGTGAACATTTCCAACATGCCGCTGGAATTGGACAGCCTCATCCTTTCCGCCGATCGGGCGTCCCTGCCCGCGCCGAGGGAAACCAAGTGGGAGGGGATCAAGGCGGATACGGCCCGGTTCTTTGCCACCTTCTTCCATTCCACCAACAGCGTGGTATCCGACAGCGAGGGGAACGGCGGGCGGTCCATCAAGGTGTGGATGGCCTCCGCAGGCCGGGAGCAGGCCCAGATCATCCAGAACATGATCGACGAAACCTTCTCCCCGGAAACCAATATTTCCGTGAAGCTGCAATTGATCCCCACCGATGTGGTGCTGCGGGCGGCCCTGGCGGGCAACGGGCCGGACGTGGTGATCGGCCTCAATCAGGCCACGGCCCAGGATTTCGCCATGCGCGGCGCGGTGGTGGACCTGAGCAAGCTGGAGGGGTTTGCGGAAGCCACGGAAAAATACGGCGCCGGCCTGATGCGCACCGCTTCCTACCAGGACGGGGTATGGGGGATCCCGGAACAGGTGACCTTCCAGATGCTGTTCTACCGCCTGGATGTGCTGGAGGATCTGGGCCTGACGCCGCCCACCACCTGGACGGACGTCATGGAAATGATCCCGGTGCTCAGCCGCGAACACTATAAATTCTATATGCCGTCCACCCGCGTGGCCACCGGCCTGAATGTGTTCCAGGCCATGGTGTACCAGAACGGCGGCGAGATTTACCGGGGACAGGGCAGCGATTACGGCGTGGCCTCCGCCCTGTACAGCGACGAGGCCATGGAGGCCTTCAAGTGGTTCACGGATCTGTTCACCGTGCATGGCCTGGAGGTGCAGGTGGATTTCAACAACCGCTTCCGTACCGGCGAAATGCCCATGGGCATCACGGATTACACCGCCTACTGCACCCTGGAAATCTTCGCCCCGGAAATCAAGGGCCTGTGGAGCTTCTCCCCCTTCCCCGGAACCGTCCGGGAGGACGGCTCCCTGGACAACACCTACGTGTGCGACACGGTGCAGACCGTGATCATGCAGGGGACGCGGAACCGGGAGGCGGCCTGGGAATTCGTGCGCTGGTGGAATTCCACCAAGAGCCAATTGGATTACGCCAACACCCTGGAATCCATCATGGGCGCGGCGGCCCGCTATCCGGCGGCCGACCCGGATGTGATCCGCCAGCTGCCCTGGAGCAACAAGGAGCTGACGGAGCTGCTGGCCCAGTATGATGCCCTGAACGGCATGCCCGCCGTGCCCGGCTACTACATGAACACCCGCATGATCTCCTACGCCTTTGAGGATGTGGTGGCGAATCTGAGCAGCCCCAGGGAAACGCTGTATCTGAAAATCCGGGATATTGACAACGAACTGACCAAGAAACGCACGGAATTCGGCCTGAGCACCGTGGCCACCTGGGAAGGAGAGATGAACAAATGATGGTCTCCTCCAAAAAGATGCCGTTGGGGTCGGCGCTGAAAAGATACCGCAATCAATACCTGCTGGTGGCCCCCTTTGCCATCGTATTCGTGCTGTTCACGGTGCTGCCGGTGGCCGCGGCCATTTTTCTCAGCTTCACCTCCTTCAACATGACCTCCATGCCCACCTTCGTGGGGCTGAGCAATTACGTGACCCTCATCGTGGAGGACGACGTATTCCTGACCGCCATCAAAAACACCCTGGTGTTCGCCATCCTGACGGGGCCGCTGTCCTACATCATGTGCTTCCTGTTCGCCTGGCTCATCAATGAACTGCCCAGGCCGCTCAGGGCCATCATGACCCTGGTGTTTTACGCGCCTTCCATTTCGGGTAACGTGTATCTGGTGTGGAAGCTGATTTTCTCCTCCGACACCTACGGCTGGGCCAACGCCTGGCTGATGAAGCTGGGCATCACCCGGGAAGCGGTGCTGTGGCTGACCACGGAAGCCTACATCATGCCCATCCTGATCATCGTGCAATTGTGGATGAGCCTGGGCGTGTCCTTCCTTTCTTTCATCGCCGGCCTGCAGACAGTGGACAAGGCCATGTATGAAGCCGGCGCGGTGGAAGGCATCAAGAACCGGTGGCAGGAGCTGTGGTACATCACCCTGCCCGCCATGAAGCCCCAGCTGATGTTCGGCGCGGTGATGCAGATCACCTCTTCCTTCGCCGTCAGCCAGATTTCCCTGGATCTGGTGGGCTTCCCGTCGGTGAACTATGCCGGCCACACCATCATGACCCATCTGCACGACTACGGCAACCTGCGCTATGAAATGGGCTATGCCTGCACCATCGCAGTGGTGCTGTTCCTGATCATGCTCTTCTGCAACATCCTGGTGCAGAAGGTGCTGCGCCGTCTGGGCTGAGGGGGTGGAAGAGGATGGACAAGAAAAAGACCCTGCACAAAATGCCCAGCCGCTTCAGCCCGGTTCAGGCGCTGCGCCGCCGGAAGCTGAAGCGCCGCCGTTCCCTGGCGGTGGATATCCTGATGTTCGTGCTGCTGGGCGGCTTTGGCATATTCTCCCTGTTCCCGCTTTTGTTCACGGTGGTCAACGCCTTCAAGCCCATGAGCGAGATCTTCATTTTCCCGCCCAAGCTGACGGTGGATAACCCGACGCTGAACAACTTCTACGATCTTTCCTTCATCCTGGAATCCTTCGATGTGCCCATGAGCCGCTACATCTTCAATACCGCGGTGATCACCGGCCTGGGCACGCTGGGCACCGTGCTGCTGGGCTCCATGGCTGCCTTTGCCCTGGCCAAGTATGAATTCCCGGGCAGTAAGCTCATGAGCAGCCTGATCGTGTACGCCCTGATGTTTTCCTCCTCCGTAACGGCCATCCCCAATTACCTCATCATGACCTACCTGGGGCTGGTGGACACTTATTGGGCAGTGATCCTGACCGCGGTGGGAGGCACGCTGGGCCTGTATCTGATGAAGAATTTCATTGTGCAGATCCCCGATTCCCTCATCGAAGCCGCCACCATCGACGGCGCAAACGAATTCGTGATCTATTGGAAGATCATCATGCCGCTGTGCAAGCCGGCGTGGATCACCCTGATCATTCTGTCCTTCCAGCAGATGTGGGGCACCACCGGCGGCGTGTTCATCTACTCGGAGGAGCTGAAGCCCGTTTCCTACGTGCTCAGCCAGCTGGTCAGCGGCGGCATCGCCCGGACCGGCGTGTCCTCCGCCGTTTCCCTGATTATGATGACCGTGCCTGTTGCGGTGTTCGTGATTTCCCAGAGCAACGTGCTGGAAACCATGTCCACCTCGGGCATGAAGGATTAAGGAGGAGGATGCGTGATGAAAAAAACGGTTCTTCTTCTGCTGACGCTGCTGATGCTGGCCTCTTCCCTGCCGGCGCTGGCGGCGGACGGCACCAGCAGCGTGTACGAGGGATATACCTACGACTTCTATGCCAATGTGAAATCCACCCCCGCCCCCTTCCTGCTCAGCCGGGTCATTACCAGTGAAAACCTGAAGGGCATCGCCCTGGACAGCGTGGACGACGTGTGCACCTCCCTGGACGGCCGCATTTTCATGGTGGACAGCAAGCAGAGCCGGGTGCATGTGCTGGACGGGAACGGCAAAATGCTCAAGAGCCTGAAAACCATCCGGGACACGGAAAACAAAATCGTGATCCTGGAGGACGGCTCCCAGCTGATGCTCAACGGCTGCCAGGGCGTGTTCTTCCATGAAAAGCAAAAGGAACTGTACATCGCCGATACGGCAGCCCAGCGGGTGATCGTGCTCAATGGCGATGATTACACCTTCAAGCGGCTCATCACCCGGCCCTCCGCCATGACCGGCGTGACCGAATTCAAGCCCTCCAAGGTGACGGTGGACAACGCCGACCGCATCTACCTGGTGGTGCAGAGCAGCTACGAGGGCATCATCGAGCTCAATGAGGACGGCACCTTCTCCCGCTATTTCGGCGTGAACGAACCCCAGATCAACCTGATCGATCAGATGTGGAAATCCATCGCCACCGACGCCCAGAAGGAAAAGATGGGCAAAACCTACGCCCCGGCCTTCAATAACGTGGCGCTGGACGGCGAAGGGTTTGTCATGGCGGTCACCAGCGATTACAGCGCCGCCCAGTCCGTGTTCCGCCTGAATTTCGGGGGTAAAAACGTGCTGCGGAAAAAGGGCAGCGTCCCGGTCATCGGTGATGTATCGACGCCGGACGGCACCAGTTCCGTGTTCGTGGATATCGCCGTGAAGCCCTATGGCACCTATGCCGTGCTGGACAAGGCCTTCGGCCGGGTGTTCCTGTACAATTTTGACGGGGAGCTGCTGTCCGTATTTGGCAGCAAGGGCAACCTGAGCGGGCAATTCAAAACGCCCAGCACCATCGCCTGGCTGGGGGATAAACTGGTGATCGGCGACAGCGCCCTCAAATGCGCCTATATTCTGGAGCCGTCAGAGTTCGGCCAGGCGCTGCTGGACGCCAACGAAGCCTATTACTACGGCCGGTGGGACCAGGCCACGGAAAACTTTGAAAAAGTGCTGCGGCTGTGCTCCAACATGGAAACCGCCTATGTGGGCATCGGGAAAAACCTGCTGATGCAGGAAAAGTACAAGGATGCCATGGAGTATTTCCGGCTGGGCAACAACCGGGAATTCTACTCCAAGGCCTATAAGGGCTACCGCAGCGAGGTGATGCGCTCCCACTTCGGCATCATCGCGGTGATCGCGGGGGTGCTGGTGGCGCTGGTGATCGGATCGGAAATCGCCTATAACCGCAAGCAAAGGAGGGGAAGCAAATGAGATCGTCCATCACCAAGGAAAAGCTATCCTGGTGGGGCCATGCGCTGGTGCACCCCTTCGACGGCTTCTACGAGATCCGGTTCCGCAATCAGGGCAGCCTGCTGCTGGCCTTCCTGCTGATGGTGGCCTACGGGGTGCTGCGCTGCATATCGGCCCAGTACGCCGGTTTCGTGATGAACCTGACGAACCTGGAGGAGCTGGACACCCTGAGCCTGTTCATTTCCTGCATATCGGTGCTGCTGCTGTTTTCCCTGTCCAACTGGACCGTGACCACCCTTTTCAACGGCAAGGGAAAGCTCAGCGATATTTACATCGTGGTGTGCTATTCTCTGACGGTGCTGATCATCGGGGAGGCGCTGGTGTGCTTCGTGAGCAACTTCGTCACCACCGAGGAGGTCATGATCCTGCAATCCATCCGGATGCTGTGCATTGCCTGGTTCGCCTTCCTGCTGGTGGCCGGCCTGGGCACCATTCACGAATACAGTCTGGGCGGCAACCTGGCCTCCATCTTCATGAGCGTGGTGGCCGCCGCCATCATCCTGTTTATCGGCGTGCTGCTGTTCACAATGATGGAACGCATGGTCAGCTTTTTCTCCAGCGTGGGGGATGAGCTGATGCGCCGCCTGTAAGGAGGGATGCAGCGATGAAAAACAAAGTCAAATCCATCCTGAACAAGCTGAGGGACTTCTACGGCGCGCATCCCATCCGCCGCACCATCGTGACCATCGTGCTGACGGCGCTGGTGATCCTGCTGGTGTATTTTCTGCCGGCCTTTGGCCTGCGGGCCGCGCCTGTCCCGGAGGTGCAGGTTGCCCACAGCGAAGTGGGCCCGGAGATTCCCGTGGGGGAAGCCGTCACCGTTGCGCAGCAGGGCGGCCGCACCCTGACGCTGGACACCAGGGAATTGGTTTTCACGCTCACCGATGACGCCAGCGGAAAAACCTGGGTGTCTGCCTTGCCGGGCGCCAAGGAGGGCAAGGACAAAGCCCTGATGCAGATCTCCTACCTGGGTGAGGACAACACCCTGCAGCAGTGGAACACCTACGACAACTGCGTGGCGTTTGGCACCTACAAGCTGTATGAAATCCCGAACGGCGTGCGCGTTGAAATGAATGTGAACGAGGGCGAATCCACCGAGTTCTTTGAATACCTGCCGCAGCGCATCCCCACGGCCCGGTATGAGGAATTCCTGGTGCCCACCCTGGAAAAGCTGGCGGAAGAGGGCGCCATCAGCGAATCGGACTTCAAAAAGTACGAACGCGCGCTGAAAATGGTGTACAAAAAGAACAACGCGGAAAACTGCTATGTGCTCACCACCTCCGGCGCGCCTTCCATCAGCGCATCCAGCCAATTGATCGCCATGACCAAATTGGTGGGATATTCCCGGGATATGCTGATTGAGGACTGCGCGGCCTATGGCACGGTGCCGGATTTCCACGAGCCCGCTCAGTTCGATATCGTGCTGGAGGCGGCGCTGGACGGCGGCGACCTGGTGGTGCGTCTGCCCGGAGACGAAATGAAAACGGGCAATGATTTCTACCAGCTCTACCGCATGGCGGTGCTGCCTAGCCTGGGATCCGAAGCCTATGACAAGGATGGCGACGGGTTTTTCCTGGTGCCCGACGGCGCGGGGGCGCTGATGCGCTTCAACACCTACACCGCCACGGTGCCGGAATATGTGCGGCCCTTCCTGGACAACGATTATTACAGCGACTACTACTACAAATCCGAATACGGCCAGGAATTGATGACCCCCGTATTCGGCATCCTCAAGGGCGGCGAAACGCCTGACCAGGGGCTGATGGGCATCATCGAGCAAGGGGTGGAAACGGCCAATATGCACGTCACCCTGGCCAGCACCAGCGGCAGCGGCGCCAACCGGGCTTACGTTTCCTTTGACGTGATGGATTACACCCGGGTCAAGATCTACGGCGCGTATTCCGACAACAACGCCACGTACCTGTCCTCCTCGGGCCACATCGTGGCGGACTATACCCTGCGCTACCGGCCCTACGCGGAGGGCGTCACCTACTTTGACCTGGCCATGGATTACCGGGATTACCTGGCAAACAAAACGGGACGGGCCGTCGAACCCCCGAAGGGGCCGACTGTGTACCTGGAGGCCATGGGCGCGGTCACCCTGGTGCATCGTTTCCTGGGCATCCCCTACGACAGCGTCGCCTCCATGACCACCTATGAGGATCTGTCCGCCATCGCCCAGGATCTGCCCGCGAACGAAGGGATCACCATCCAGTACGACGGTGGATATAACGGCGGCTATCTGAGCGGCCTCAACGACGGGGCGCGGCTGGTGGGCCAGAACGGCAACGGCCAGGCCCTGGAAAAGGCCAAAGCGGACCTGGAGGAAAAAGGCATCGACCTGTTCTGGCAGGTGAACCTGTCCAGGGTGTACAAAAACGGCCGCAGCTACATCCCCTACCTCCACGCCCTGCGGGATTTCTCCAACGAGGCGGCGGAAATCTACTCCTACAACTCGGCCACCAACATGCTCAACGGCCGCTGGGATCCCATCCGGCCCTACACCCGGGTGTCGCCCAAGTATCTGCCCTATCTGGCGGAGCGCTTCATGGCCGACGCCGGGGCAGATGCCAAAGTGGCCATCGGCGACCTGGCCCACGATATGTTTGTGGATTATCGGTATCATGCAGTGATCGATCCGGTGGAAGCCGGGCTGCTGGTGCGGCAGGCGCTGGAAAAAATGACCGGGCCCTTGGCCCTGCGCGATCCTGCCTCCGACCTGGCCCCGCTGGGCCAATGGGCGGTGGATGTGTCCCGGCGGTCCAGCGAATACGCTTCCTTCTACGCCACGGTGCCCTTCCGGCAGCTGTGCCTGTCCGGGCTGACCCAAATCGCCGGAGAGGATGTGAACCTGTCCTCCCGGGATCTGCGGTATTCCCTGCTGCAGGCGGCGGAGCTGGGCACGTCGGTGAAATTCACGGTGACGGGGCAAAACCCCTATGTGCTCAAGAGCAGCCATTTCGAATATCTCTTCGCCGTCTATTATCCCGATTGGAAGGATGAAATCCTGGAAGCCGCTGCCGCCACCGAAGCGCTGCGGCAGGAGATTGGCGGCCGGGCCATCGTGAACCATCGCATGCTGAACCCCGAGGTATTCGAAACCACCTATGAGGGCGGCGTACGGATCATTGCCAATTATTCCTGCGAGCCCTACGAAAGCGAAAGCGGCACGGCGGAGGCCGGCGGCTGGCTGCTGGTGAAGGAAGGAGGATCCCTGTGAAACGATTCCGCATCGGTTATCAGACCCAGCGGCGGCTGCTGGGCTTTACCTTCCTGATTCCGTTCCTGCTGGGCTTTCTGATGTTCTTTGCCCTGCCCCTGGTGAATACGGTGATCTATTCCTTCAACCACATCACCGTGGATGATGTGGGCGCCATGAAGCTGGAGCCGGTGGGCGTGCAGAATTACATCGACCTGTTCACCACAGAGGTCAGTACCCGCAGCCAGCAGATCCTGCGGGTGCTGGTGGATGAAAACTCCAACATGCTGGTGAATCTGCCGCTGATCACCTTGCTGTCCCTGTTCCTGGCGCTGCTGGCCAACCGGAAATTCAAGGGCCGGGCGCTGGTTCGCATGATCTTCTTCCTGCCCATCATTCTGGGCCTGGAAGTGGTGACCGATATGCTCACCGTCACCACCGGCAGCGACTGGGTGCAGGCCGGCGGCGGGCTGTTCTCCCAAAGCCTGGTGGCGCGGCTGCTGATCCGCTATACCTCGATCCCCAACCAGTATCTGCGCCAGCTGATTGCCTTCGTGGAGGATATTTTCTCCATCATTTCCCGCTCCGGCGTGCAAACGCTGGTGTTCCTGGCGGCGCTGCAGTCCATCAGCCCCAGCATGTATGAGGTGGCCAGGATCGAGGGAGCCACGGCCTATGAAACCTTCTGGAAGGTTACCATCCCTTCCATCCTGCACATTCTGCTGTTCGTGGTGGTGTACACCATCGTGGATCTGTTCCTCACCTCCCAGATTGCCGCCGAAGCCTATTCCTTCGCCTTTGAGAAAAACAAAATCGGCATTGGCTCGGCCCTGTCGGTGGTGTACATATTCAATGTGCTGATCATTCTGGGCCTGGTGCTTCTGATCACCCGAAAGGCGGTGGCAAACAATGCAAAATGAGAGAAGAAAGCCGCTCAAACCGGTGCAGACCATGTCCGCAGCGAAAAAACGGGCCATGCACGCCCGCCTGTCCCCGGATCAAAAGATTTACCTGGCCAAGCGTCAGGTGTCGGGCTTCAGCATGAACCTGATCACCTTCCTGCTCATCGCCGGGCTGTGCTTCGTGATCCTGTATCCCTTCATCCGGCTGGTGCCGTCGGTGCTGTCCAACATTGAGGATCTGGGCAATCCCAACGTGATCTGGATCCCGGAAAAATTCTCCACCGTATCCTTCCAGGCGGCCTCCCGCATGATCATGCCGGAGGGCGTGATGACGATGGTGAAATCCATCGTGTATGCCCTGGCGGTGATGGTCATTCAGGTGTTCATTTCCGCCATGACGGGCTACACCATGGCCCGGGTCAAATACAAGTGGACGGGCCTGCTGTATGTGGTGGTGGCGCTGTGCTTCCTGGTGCCCCGACAGTCTCTGCTGCTGGCTCAGTACATCTACTTCAATCACTTTGACGCCCTGGGCGTGATGCGGATTTTCGGCCAGGAGGTCAACCTGATCAACAAGCCGGTCACCCTGTATCTGATGGCCCTGCTGGGCTTCGGGGTGAATCAAAGCCTGTTCGTGCTGATTTTCAGCCAGTTCTTCAAAAATATCCCCAAAGAACTGGAGGAAGCGGCGCTGATCGACGGCTGCGGCTTCTACCGCACATATTTCCGCATCATGGTGCCCAATGCCATTCCCGCCATTGCCACCGTGGCCATCCTGGCCTTTGTGTGGAACTATGGCGACACCTACTACACCCGGTACTTTGACCCCAGCGGGCCGTATATGGCCTCCAAGCTGGCCACGACCTTCATCGACGCCAACAAGGTGACCTTGCTGGAGCGGGTGCGGGTATGGTACAATGTCCCCACCACCACCGACATGGCCTTCGACGCGCTGAAGCAGGCCGGTGTCCTGATTTTCCTGGCGCCGCTGCTGGTGCTGTATCTGTTCGCGCAGCGTTGGCTGGTGGAGAACCTGGAATCGTCCGGATTGGTGGGATAAGCGATGAAAAAAGCGGTTATATGGTGTTTGCTGCTGGCGCTCGCGTGCGGGCGCAGGGCTGCCTGCGCCGGGGAAACAGATGTGCACATCGACGAAAAGGTGACCTACCAGACGGTGGAGTCCTTCGGCGCCAGCGGCTGCTGGTGGAGCCAGTATATGGGCCTGTGGGATATGCCCTATGACGATACGGGCCGCGCCGCGCGGGACCAATTGGCCACGCTGCTGTATGACCGGAACTTCGGCATCGGCCTGACCAATTATCGCTACAACCTGGGCGCGGGCAGCGCGGACAGCGGAAAGGGTGAATACGGGGATCCCCATCGCAGGGCCCAGAGCTTCGAGACGGCGCCCGGCGTGTATGACTGGAATAAGGATGCGGGCGCGGTCTGGTTCCTGAACAAGGTGACGGAATTGGGCGCTCAGGAGGTGGTGCTGTTCTTCAACAGCCCCCTGGAGCGGCTCACGGAGAACGGCACCGCGCAAATGATCCAGGGCGGCAGCAGAACCAACATTGATCCCGCCCAATATGCCGCCTGGGCGGTCTATGCCTGCGACGTGGCGGAGCATTTCATCCAGTCGGGCGTACCCGTGCGGTTCATTTCACCGATCAACGAGCCCCAGTGGGATTGGTACGCCGGCAATCAGGAGGGCTGCCATTACGAGCCTCAGCAAATTGCGGGGGTGTACAAAGCGTTCCTGGAGGAGATGGAACGGCGGCCTGCTCTGGCCGCAGTGGAGCTGTCCGGCCCGGAAAGCGGCGAGTGGGGCGGGAAAACCACGCAGTACGTCAGCGCCATCCTCAATACCGCCGCGCTGAATGCTCACTTTTCCGCCATCGACTGCCACTCCTACTGGAGCGACACCCAGAGCAAAGTATCCTTCATGAATTGGATGCGGGTGCACGCGCCGGACAAGAAGATCCGCATGAGCGAATGGTGTGAAATGGTCAACGGCACCGACGTGGGCATGGATTCCGCCCTGGTGCTGGCCCACACCCTGGCGGAGGATCTGACCGTGCTGAACGCCGTGTCCTGGAGCGTTTGGGTGGGGGTATCCCCCGGCGGGTATCACGACGGGCTGATCCACGCGGCGGAAAACGGCGCGGGCGGCATATCGCTGGTGCCGCTGAAGCGGCTGTGGGCGTATGGCAACTACACCAGATTCATCCGCCCCGGCTTCACGCGGGTGGAGGTCACCGGAGGAGAGGATTGCCAGGCCGTGGCCTTCACCGGGCAGGAATATGGCAAGCAGAAGCTGGTGGCGGTGCTGATCAACGACAGCCAGTCCCCCCGGGACGTGAAGCTCAGCGGAGCGTTTGCCAAGTATGACCGCATCACGGCGTATGAAACCTCCGCCGCGCGGAATCTGGTGAAAACTGCCGAGCGGGTGAGCAACACGGCTTTTACCCTGGCGCCTCTGTCCGTGACCACCATCGTGTTTACGGAAGAGTGACGGGACGGATGCCGGAAAGGAGCGGGAAGGGGCCTGGAGGGCGTTGCCATCAGATGCCCGCTGGGGTGGAAGCTCCACCCCAGCCCCTTCCGCCGGCGGGCACAGGATTTCACGGACTGCTTCATGAGTAGGCGGTCTTTTTGCTGTCCGCGCGTTTCCTCCGTTGCCTTCAGTCCTGTTTATTTGCTGGCCAGGATCGCACGCTTCACAAGAAAGCAAGCCCTCGGACTGAACAGAAAAAGAAACCCACGGAAAGCGCACCATCAACATATGACAGGAGAGAGAGCCATGGACGATTACCGCACTGGTGGATTTACCCTTCCCGGGGAGGCCGGATATGAAGCGCTGACGCTGAAAATGGCAAAAAAATGGGGCGCGGACGTGATCCGTGACTCCGACGGCACCAGGCTGTCCCCCGAGATCGTGGAGGCGGGCTACAAAATCTACTCCACAATCTGCATCATCCGGGAGCATAACGCCTTTGCCCAGGCCCACCCCGACGCCCAGCAGCAAACGTTCCTTTCCTCCGACGCCTTGCTGGCCACGGAGGACGAATTGGACATCGCGCCGCTGGCCGGCTATTTTGACCAGCAGTTCCAATTGAACGACTCCCCCGACGCCCTGCCCTTCTGGCAGGTGTGGGATCGGACGGAAAACCGCCTGCTGCCTGCCGGCGCATGGACATACGCCGATGGGATCGTGCGCGTCCGCGGCTGCGTACCCTATCACCGCTACACCGTTTCCTTCCTGGCCTGGCGCATCTGGGAGGAAATCAACATGTACAACCACACCACCAACCATTGGGAAAGCGAGCATTTGCGCCAACTGGACCCCCGCCATCCCCTGGCATGGGAATATTTGCAGCAGTGGCTGCGGGATTGGTGCAGGGACAATCCCCATACCGACGTGGTGCGCCTGACCTCCCTGTTTTACAATTTCGTGTGGATTTTCGGCAGCGATCTGCGTCGCCGCACCCGATTCGTGGACTGGGCCAGCTATGATTTCACGGTAAGCCCCGCGGCGCTGAACGCCTTTGAAAAAGCGTACGGCTACGCCCTGACGGCGGAGGATTTCATCAACAAAGGAAAATTGCAGGCCACCCACCGGCCGCCCACCGCCCACAAGCGGGATTATATGGATTTCATTCAGCGCTTCGTGGCGGAAAAGGCCAAAGCGCTGGTAGACATCATTCACGCCGCTGGGAAACAAGCCTATGTGTTTTACGATGACAGCTGGGTGGGCATGGAACCCTACGGCCGGTATTTTGCTTCCATCGGCTTTGACGGGCTGATCAAATGCGTGTTTTCCGGCTTCGAATGCCGTCTGTGCGCCGGGGCCCGGGTGCCCGTGCACGAATTGCGCTTCCACCCTTACCTGTTCCCGGTGGGCTTGGGCGGGGCCCCCACCTTTATGGCGGGTGGGCACCCGGAGCAGGACGCCATGGCCTACTGGCTCCACGTGCGCCGCGCCCTGGCCCGGCAAAGCGTGGACCGCATCGGCCTGGGCGGCTATCTGCATCTGACCGTCGGCCAGGACGCCTTCAACGACGCCATCGAGGAAATGGGGATGGTATTCCGTCGCATCAAGGCCCTGCACGCCCTGGAAAAGCCGGCGGAATTGCCCGTCACCGTGGCGGTCATGCACACCTGGGGGGCCCTCAGGTCCTGGACGCTGTCCGGCCATTTCCACGAAACCGACGGCAATCTCCTGATCCATATCAACGAAGCGCTGTCGGGGCTGCCCGTGCGCGTGAAATTCGTCAGCTTTGAGGATGTGAAGCAAGGGGCCCTGCGGGATGCCGACGTGGTGATCAACGCGGGCCGGGCCGGCGACGCCTGGAGCGGCGGCGACGCCTGGCAGGACGCGGCTTTGACCGCTGAGATCACCCGGTTCGTATACGAGGGCGGCAGCCTGATTGGCGCCGGGGAGCCCTCCGCCGTATCGGGGGCGGACGCGCGTTTTGCCCTGGCCCACGTGCTGGGCGTGGATCAGGACGACGGGGCCTACGCCTGTCACGGCGCCTGGGAATTCGTGACGGAGCCGGCCGATCCCTTCCTGATTGCCGACGAGGCCCTGGCCGCCACCGCCGGCATCCGACTGACTGCCCCCGACGTAAAGGTGCTGCGGCAGGCGGACGGTACGCCCACCCTGACGCTGCGGCCCTTCGGCAAGGGCCGGGCCGTGTACATGGGCGGCTTTGCCTACAGCCCCCGGGCGGCCCGGATGCTGCTGGAAATGCTGCTGTATCTCACCGGCGCGGAGGGCAGGGCGGCCGGCCTGTGCAGCGATGCGCTGACGGAATGCGCCTGGTTTCCCCGGCAAAAGACGCTCATGCTGATGAACAACGGCGACGCGCCTGTCCGCACAGCGGCGGCCTGGCCCGGCGGGGAGCGGGAATTCTTGCTGAAAGCCCACGAAACCCTGTTCCACACCGTGCCATGATCCGGCTTCCGCGGTGTCCGTTCCGGACAGCGTGAACGTTCCGGGCAGCGGCGCATTTACCTTGCTGCGGCGCGCTGGAACCGGCATACAGATCTTTCGGCTCTGTTCTGCTCTCGCTTCGCTCCGCTCAGGATGACAGGCAAAGTCGTTTCCTTCTCCTTGACTTTCCGTGAAAAATCAAAAAAAGTGAGAAACCGCAAAAAACGTGAAAAGCGTGAAAAAGCGTGAAAAAACACGGGCCGTTCTCAGCGATGGGAGCGGCCTGTTTTTGCAATCACGCATCCCCTCCCGGAGGCCACGATCCGTTGCGTCCACCGTTTCGTATCATAAAACGCCTGCCGCTTGATGAACACGCGTCGGCGTGGCTGAAGCGGCAGGCGCTTTGTATCCGGGATGTATGGCGCGGCGTTGAGCGGATAAAAAACGGATGGAAAGACCCGCTTTTCCCTGCTTTACCCTGATCTATTTATTCCTTACTGCCATTGTCGGCAAAATCAAAGGTGTAGCGGTTGGCGGAGCCGATCAACGCGATATAATCCTTCACGAAAGCCTTGATGGCGGCTTCGGCGGTTACCATGATGTTCAGATAATCGGTTTGCGGGTCTTCTGCCCACTTGGCCTTCATAGCGACCTCGGCGGCGTGGAAGGCATCGGTGCACACGTTGATCTTGTTGATCCCGCCTGCCACGGCGCGGCGGATATTCTCCTCGCCGGAGCCGGAGCCGCCGTGCAGCACCAGCGGCATGCGCAGCGCGGCCTTCAGTTCGGCCAGCCGGTCAAAGTCCAGTTTGGGCACGTAGCCGGCAGGGTACTTGCCATGGGCTGTGCCGATGGCTACCGCCAGGGCGTCCACGCCGGTACGCTCCACGAATTCCACTGCCTGCGCAACGTTGGTAAACATATCGTCTGTGCGGCCGTCCCCGTCAGCGGCCTGACCCACATGCCCCAATTCCGCTTCCACGCTGATCCCCTTGGCGTGGGCCATATCCACGATGATCCGGGTGCGCCGCACATTTTCCTCAAAGGGCAGCGAGGAGGCGTCGATCATCAGGTTGGTGAAGCCCCAGTGGATGGCGTTGATTTCGGTTTGGAAATCCGGGCCGTGATCCAGGTTCAGGCAGACAGGCACATCGACCCGCTCCGCCATATTGCGGATCATGGGCAAGATGTCTTCATGGTGTGCCAGCTTGGCCATTTGGCTTCTGCCCATCTGCAGGATGATGGGAGAGCGCATTTCACTGGCGGCTTCGATAACGGCGCGGGCCATTTCCATGTTGACGCTGTTGACGGCCATGATGGCGTAGTGGTCCCGGTTGGCGGCATCAAGCATTCCTTTCATATTCACGAGCATGGCGGTAACGTCCTTTCTTTTTATGTGCGCTTTTGCGGTTTACGGAAGTGCGCTTTTTGGAATATCCGCGGCATCAGCTTCCAATGCGCGCAGGCGATCATGCCGGCCGCAAAGGGAAGGATGCCGTGGAAGAGGAAAATGCCCGCCATCATCACGGCGGCCGTGATGAAAAGCAGCTGCAGGGAATCCCAGAAGCAGCGAAAGGCAAGGTCAAAGGCCTGGGCGAAGCAGGCGCGAACGGTCACGGGCCGATAGTGCACGATACAGGCAAACACCACCGACATCTCAAAGGCCAGCATCGTGGCCAGCACACAGACGGCGGTCATGGCCAGCGTATCCTGCACGGAATCCCCCGCGCTGTAATACAGGATATCCAGCGTCAGCACGGCGATGGCAATCAAATGCAGCAGCCATACCTTCGTGGCCAGGGAAAAATGCTCCCGGAATGCGCGGAAAAAGATGGGCAGCGGCTTTTTTTCCTGATCCACCACGGCAGCGCGCATGCTGTCGTTGAGCGCCGCCGTGGAAGCGCCAACGGTCACGACACCCAGGCTGGTAAGCGTCCACATGATGCCCAGCAGGATGATATCCAGCAGCAGTTCAGGCAAGCGCTGGAAGGGGCTATGGCTTTCCCTGCGTTCCATATCAGGCCCTCAGGGAGAGACTGCCCAGCGTGATCTGATTGGTGCTTTCCTTGTCGAAGAGCACAAAGCGGTTCCCCTCAAACGTAAAGCGGATGATGGAATCCATCTTATAGTCCACAATGCCGAAATCAATGGCGGAGAGGATCGTTCCGCGGGCGTTCAGGGAGAGGATGGTATCCAGCCCCGTGGGAAGGGAGGAGATGACCTTGCTTTCTATGCCGCCGGACGGAACGATTTTCACGGCCTCGGGCCGGATGCCCAGCACCAGTTCCTGGCCGCTGCGGATCTCGGCCGGTGAATTGGGATGAAACAGGAGCGAGAAACTCTCCGCTTCCAGCTCGATGGCTCCGTCCCGGGGAGTGCCCTTGCAGGGCACGAAGTTCATGGAGGGATTGCCCATGAAGTCTGCGCAAAAGATATTCTGCGGGCTGCCGTAAAGCTCCAGGGGCGGGCTGTACTGCTGCAACACGCCCAGCTTCATCAGGCAGACCTTGCTGGAGAGGGTCATGGCCTCCGATTGATCGTGGGTCACATAGATGAAGGTGGCGCCCGTGTTCATGTGCAGCCGCTTCAATTCCGCGCGCATATCGTTGCGCAGTTTGGCGTCCAAGTTGGACAGCGGCTCATCCATCAGCAGAACCCGGGGATTGGGCGCCAGCGTGCGGGCGATGGCCACGCGCTGCTGCTGACCGCCGGAAAGCTCCGCGGGATAGCGGTCGATGTATTCGGCAATGCGCATGGTGTCGCAAATCTCTTTCACACGGCTTTCCACCCTGCTCTTTTCCCACTTCATGTTTTCCAGGCCGAAGGCGATGTTCCGCCGGACGGTCATGTGCGGCCAGAGGGCGTAATTCTGGAAAAGGAAACCCACGTTGCGCTTATCGGGCGAAATGTTGATGCCCTTATCCTGGGAGAAAACGCACTGATCGTCAAAGTAGATTTCGCCCTCCGTGGGGGTTTCCAGGCCGGCGATCATGCGCAGGGTGGTGGTTTTTCCACAGCCGGAAGGGCCCAGCAGGGATACGAAATCCCCATCCTCGATGACCAGGTCCAGCTGATCCACCGCTTTTGAGCCCTTGGAAAACTGCTTGGTGATGTGTTCAAGTCTGATTCTTGGCATTTTACTTTCCTCCTACACCCTTTTCGATGGACGCGCCTGTCAGCTTTTCCACAATGAAATTGACCAGCAGGACGATAAAGATGATGAGCAGGTTGATCGCGTTTCCGTACTGCGCCCAGCCCTTTTCATCATAGAAGAAGAGCAGCGTGGTGAGCACGCGGTTGTTGGCCGTGACCAGGATCACGAAAAGGCTGAGCTCGCGCATGCAGGAAACGAAAGGCAGCAGGTAGCCCGAAACGATGGTGGTTTTTTCGATCGGAATGATGATGCGCACCATCCGCTTCCACCAGGGAACGCCCATGATCACGCCGGCCTCTTCGATTTCAGGCGAAAGCTGCATCATGGAATTCACACCGCTGCGGCTGGCCATGGGCAGGTATTTGATGGTGCCGATCAGGGCGAGGATGGCAAAGGTGCCATAGAGCGAGGGGATGATGCCCCGCTGCTGAGAAAACATAGACAGATAAATGGCGGCAAAGGCCATGGAAGGAATCAGGTAGGGGATGAAGGTGAGGTTTTCCACCAGACGGCTGAGCCAGCTGCCCCGGCGGCGGACGATGGAATAGCCCGCCAGGAAGCCCACCGTGCCGGCGCCGATGGCGCAGGTGACAGAGAGCTTCAGGGAATTGAACAGCGTTTTCCACACGTCGGCATTCCGCAGGATACCCGCCTTATCCTGATAGTCGTTCCCGCCCTTGGACAGGCCAATCCAGAAATCCAGCGTCATGTTGGACAGGGAATAGTCGCCGTCCGTCAGGATCACGGATTGGAGGATAAAGGAAATCATGGGGATCAGGGAAATGCACAGCACGATCAGGCAGGCCAGCAAGGACAGGGGCAGCCGGGCACCCTTGAGGTGGAACAGGGAAATATTGGCGCTTTTCCCGGTTACCGTGGCATAGCTTTTGCGCGTGCCGATCATATATTGGTTCACCAGCATGATGGCCACGGAAATCACGATCATCAGGATGGCGATGATATAGCCTACGCCGGGGTTGGTGCCCTGGATGGTGGAGTACATTTCCGTGGTAAGCACATAGAAGCGTACCGGCAGGCCCAGGAACTGGGGTACCGCGAAGGAACTCATGGAGCTGGAGAACACCAGGATGATCGTGCTCATGACGGCGGGCATCACCATGGGGATTGTGATGCGCGTGAACATGCGCATCTTATTGGTTTTCAGGATGATGGCGGCCTCCTCCAGGTTGGCATCCATGTTCCGCAGCACACCGCCTATGAGGATGTATGCAAAAGGCGCGTAATGCAAGCCCGTGGTGATGATGATGGGGAAGGGGCCGTAAGCGAACCAATTGGGGATGGCGATGCCGGTAACGGCCGTAAAGATGCCGGGGGCGCCGCCCACCACCGCGTTCTTGAAAAAGTTCCGCCAGGCCAGCGCCAAGGTCCACGAAGGCATGATATAGGGGAAGATAAAGAGCTTGGTCAGCACCTTCTTCCACATCATGTCCGTGCGCGCCACCAGCCAGGCAAAGCCGCCGCCGATGAGGATGGACACCCCGCAGGCCAGCACCGAGGTGTAGACACTGTGCCACAGCGGCTCCCAGATCAGGATGGAGCTGAAATTGCTGGCAAACGCTCTCAGCCAGTGGTACAGCGTAAAAGAGCCCACCGCCTGCTTGATGCGCGATTTTTCCGACGCATGGACCACAAAGGTATCCCGGATGATGGAGATGAGCGGCAGGACGACGAGATACGTCAGGAAGATCAACAGCAGGATCAGCAGGATGTTGTACGGCTTGCTGAGAAAGGATTTCACCTTGTTCAGTTTTCTGTTCATCACACTCACCCCTGAACAGCGCAGCCTTCACGGGATGCGCAGCGTTTGAAATGAGAGAAAGGGATGGCGTCCGCCACCCCTTTCTCCGCCATTGGTGCAATCATGGGTCGAAGCGCGCAATTTCAAGGAATGCGCTGATTATTTGATCATCTTGATGAAGTCTTCTACATCCGCACGATGCTCAGCAGCAAAGATCGGGTCTTCCTGGATCAGGATCTTCTTCCATTCCGTCACGGGGGAATCGCCGTCCGCCACGGGGATGGCCTGGTTGCCGGAGTAGTCGCCGAAGCGGCCGGTCATGCCCACGAACACGGAGCCGTCACGCTGGGTGGTGACGCCGTCGCCGAACCAGCCGTCTTCCGTGAACAGCCACACCAGGAAGGCCTTGGCCAATTCAGGATTGTCAGCATTCGAGGTGATCAGACCGTAGATGGGATAGATAAAGCCGGCCACGGGCGTCATTTCCTTCACGTAATCCAGGGTCTTTTCGCCGGGCTTCACGGTGGAATCCTTCAGGTTCTTGACATACTTGTTCAGCGTGATGAGGGCAGACCACTTGGTGGGCGCTTCCTGCGCGGGGTTGCCGATGGCCTTGGCGATATTGCCGTCGGAATCACCGGCCAGCAAGCCGTTGTTGTACATCATTTTGATGAACTGGTAGCCGGCGTTGGGGCAATCGGGATCCAGCACCAGGTCTTTTCCGTAGTATTCTTTATAGGCTTCCGTGAGCGCGGCCGCGTTTTCATCGGAGGTCAGCATGACCAGGAAGTTCATGTTGACGCCTTCCTTTTCGGGATCCTTCATCTGCAGCGTGCCGGCGTACTGGGGATCGGTGGCATACCAGATGTTGTTGATCTCGCCGCTCTCAACATAGTCGGCGTTGTAAATGAACACTTTGTTGCAGTAATCCCAGACCAGCAGCGGCTCGCAGTCTTCGCCGACCTTGTCCAGAATCTCCTGGTTGTACCAGTTGTATACATAGCCTTCGTCCACCAGCTCGGCCACCGTGCGGGCGCCGTCCTGGATGAAGATGATGTCGGCGCCGGAAATGCCGCTGGCGACCTCGGTGGCTACCTGGGTGATCTGGTTGTTATCGCCGATCTGGGTGCCTTCCACCAGTTCAATGTCAATGCCGAACTTGTTGGCAAAAGCTTCGACAGACGATACGGTGACCGAGTGGGTGGTATACACGGACAGCTTGTTGCCGTTGGCCTTGCCCGCTTCAAGCAGCTCTTCAAACGTGGCCGGATCAGCATCTGCGAAAGCGCAGGCGGAGAGTGAGAACACCAGGAGACATGCGAGAATCAGAGCGGTCAGTTTCTTCATACCAATCACCTTTCCTTTGATTGTTTGATTTTGGGAAACGCTTGCCGCGGAAACACGGGCGCATGGCCGCGCGTTCCGCTTTCTATGATAGATCTGGCGTTTACCACCGATGTGTTTATTATATGGTTTTTCAGCCATAATGTCAATGGCTTTTTGCACAAATCGACGATTCAAATGACGCTCCGGCCGCCGGAACGCATCGCCCCGCTTGCCCATGCGACAGGCGGAAGATGCCTTGGCCGATACGCTGCGCGGCATCCCCCGGATGAAAAACGAAGCGCAGGCAAAGCAATTGCCTTGCCTGCGCTGAGAAGGGTCCGACGGCGATCTCCCCGCCGCGGGGAGGCGCGATGCCTGAGGCTGCGGACCGGAAGGGCCCCTGGAAACGGAATACGAGGCTCCGTGTATCCCTGCCATGACTCCGGTTTCTGTTTTCTGTCAGCAAACCGGATCACAATTCGCTCAGTTCATCCTGATCCACCAGCCGGAAGCCCCGGGCGGTGAGGGCAGCGGCGGCCTTGTGGTGGCCCGCCACCTTGAAGATCATATAGGCGCTGTTTTTTTTGCCGCCCAGGAAGGCGTACATGTATTCCACGTTGACCTGTTCTTCCTTGAGCACCGTCAGCACCTGGCTCAGCCCGCCGGGCACATCGGGAATGGCCACGGCCAGCACGGAGCTGACGGTATGCACAAAGCCCGTGTCCTTGAGCACGGTCGTGGTCTTATACAGGTCGTCCACAATGATCCGGGCAATGCCGAAATCGCTGGTCTCCGCCAGGGAGAAAGCCCGCATGTCGATGCTGTTTTCCGCAAGCACCTGGGTCATATCGGACAGGGAACCGGTTTTATTCTCCAGAAACACGGAAATCTGCTTGACGCTCATGAAATACCCCTCCTGATCATATCTTGCGCTTGTCGATGACGCGGACGGCCTTGCCCTCGCTGCGCACGATGGATTTGGGCGCGACCAAAGTGACCTTGGCGGTCAGGCCCAGCATGTTGCGCAGGCCCTCCACCAGCTTCTTCTGGCGCTGGGTGATTTCGCCCATGTTGTCGGTAAACATTTCGGGGGTCATTTCCACCTGGACGTCCAGGGTGTCGGTGTGGTTCATCCGATCCACGATGATCTGGTAGTTGGCGGGATAGCCCTGGTTCAGCAGCACGGTTTCGATCTGGCTGGGGAACACGTTCACGCCGCGGATGATGAGCATATCGTCGCTGCGGCCCCGGGGCTTGCTCATTTTCACGTGGGTGCGGCCGCAGGGGCATTTTTCACGGCTCAGCACGCAGATATCCCTTGTGCGGTAGCGCAGGAGGGGAAACGCCTGCTTGGTGATGGCGGTGAAAACCAGTTCGCCCTGCTGGCCGTCGGGTAGCACCTCGCCGGTTTCCGGGTCGATGATCTCGGCAATGAAGTGGTCCTCGTTGATGTGCATGCCCGTCTGGGCGGAGCATTCAAAGGCCACGCCGGGGCCGGAAAGCTCCGTCAGGCCGTAAATATCGTACGCCTTGATGCCCAGGGTATTCTCAATATCCCGGCGCATTTCCTCGCTCCAGGCCTCCGCGCCGAAAATACCGGCCTTCAGGGGGATCTGATCGGGGGTCAGGCCCATTTCCTTCATGCTTTCGCCCAGGTACTCGGCGTAGGAGGGGGTGCAGCACAGAATGGTGGCGTTCAGGTCCCGGATGAACATGATCTGGCGCTCGGTGTTGCCGGAAGACATGGGCACCGTCATGCAGCCCACCTTCTGGCTGCCATCATGCAGGCCCATGCCGCCGGTGAACAGGCCGTAGCCGTAGCTGACCTGGCACACGTCCTCTTGTGTTGCGCCGGCGGCGGTCAGCGCCCGGGCGCAGCAGTCCGACCACAGATCCACGTCCGCCTGGGAATAAAAGGCCACCACGCGTTTGCCGGTGGTGCCGGAGGTGGAATGGATGCGCACCACCTGGTCCTTGGGAACGCCCAGCAGCCCGTAGGGATAGGCGTCCCTGAGGTCATACTTGCTCAAAAAAGGCAGCTTATGCAGGTCCTCCGTTCCCTTGATATCATCGGGGGTCAGGCCCTTTTCTTCCATCTTTTTGCGGTAATAGTGCACGCTGTCCCATACGTGGCGCACCTGCTTGACCAGGCGCTCGTCCTGCCAGGCCTTGATCTGCTCCCGGCTCGCGGTTTCGATTTCGGGCTGAAAATACCTCTCTCCCATCGGCTGCTTCCCTTCTTTCATAAATAAATGTTTATTTTTCCTTTGAATTAACCCGGATTTTTTCCAGGCCGTAAGGCGTGAAATCGGCGTACACGCTGTCGCTGGCCACGCTACCGAAATGCTTTTCCATAAAGGTCGGATCCCGGAAGGCGCGCTTGACGATGGCATTTTTCCAAAGCCCCAGCAGCACGCCGATGGCAATGCAGCCCAGCGTCACGTACAAAAGATGCATAGGCACCATGGGCTTTTTCTCCAGTACCACAAACATGCCCGCCATCCAGCCGAAAACCAGCAAACAAACGAGAACCAAATATACCTTCAGAAGCGGGCCCCGCAGATTCTGCATCTTGCCCCCGGCATAGGGCACCTGATCCAGATGGCAGGACGGGCAGCGGAGCTTGATGGCCGGGTGCTTGAGGTTCACTGTAGCGCAGGGCAGCAGACAGCCCTTTTCCCACTGGCCCGCGATCCCCTCCACCTGCTGCTTCCAATCTGAGGGCAGATTTTCGCGGAGGATCTTTTCCGCGTTGTTCGCGCCGATTTTTGAGGCGCTCATGGAGGTCGTTACCACGACGTATTGGGACACGGTGTAGCTTTTCCCACATTTCCCGCAGCAATAGCTCACATCCACGGGCAGTTTGTATTCCGCTGACGCAACGGTTTCAAGAGGCATGGCGTTTTCTCCTTCGCTTATGCGTTCTTCCCCAGCTCAAAGGCCTTTCTGTTGAGCTCCAGGAACCTGGCGGGCACGATGGCCTCCATCGCCTTCTGCCACGCTTCCTGAGGCAGATCGAAATAATGGCTGAGGCGGCCCATCAGCACGATGTTCACGGCCTTGCTGCTGCCCGCTTCTTTGGCCAGCGCCAGGCAGTCCAGGGCGTCCACCTTCGCCCCGGCGGCCTTCATTTTTTCCACCAGGTTTTCGGGATACTGCGCCGCGCCCGTCACCACGGGCATGGGGTCGATCTGCTGGGTGGAGGTGACGATCTGCCCGCCGGGCCGCAGGAAGGAAATCCAGCGGGCCGCTTCCAGCAGTTCAAAGGACACGATGAAGTCCGCTTCGCCTTTGTCGATCACGGGGGAGGCCACGCGGTCGCCGTAGCGAACGTAGGTGACCACGCTGCCGCCCCGCTGGCTCATGCCGTGCACCTCGGATACTTTTACGTCATACCCCTGTTCCATCAGCAGATGGCCCAATAATTTGCTGGCCAGCAGGCTGCCCTGGCCGCCCACGCCCACGATCATGATATTTTTCGTTTCCATTGCTCACGCCTCCTTTGCCGTGCTTTCAAAGGCATCCTTGGGGCACAGCTGGCTGCATACGCCGCAGCCCACGCACAGCGTTTCATCCACCCGGGCCTTGCCCTCCTTGATGGAGATGGCCGGGCAGCCGATGCGCATGCAGGACTTGCATCCGATGCACTTGTCTTTATCCACCAGAAGCGGCGGCTGATGCTTCACATATTTCAGCAGCGCGCAGGGACGGCGGGAAATGATGACGGAAGGCTCGTCCGCCGCCAGTTCCTCCTTGACGGCCTGATCGCAGGTCTTGAGGTCATAGGGATCCACCACCCGCACCCGGGCAAAGCCCATGGCCCGGCACAGGCTTTCCAGGTCGATCTTTCCCGCCGGATCGCCCTTGATGTTGTAGCCGGTGGTGGGGTTCTGCTGGTGGCCGGTCATGCCGGTGATGGAGTTATCCAGGATGATGACGGTGGAATTGGATTGATTGTAGGCGATATTGGCCAGGCCCGTCATGCCGGAATGCATGAAGGTGCTGTCGCCGATGACGGCGACGGTTTTGTGCTCGCTTTCCTTGCCCAGGGCCTTGTTGAACCCGTGAATGGCGCTGACCGACGCGCCCATGCAGGCCGTCATCTCAATGGCGGACAGGGGCGCCACCGCGCCCAGGGTATAGCAGCCGATGTCGCCCAGCACGGTGCACTTGTTGCGGTTCAGGGTATAGAACAGTCCCCGATGGGGGCACCCGGCGCACATGACCGGCGGCCGGGCGGGCACCGTTTCTCCCAGCTGCGGCCCGGCTTCGTGGGCGATGCCCAGTTTGTCCGCCACGACGGTCTGGCTCAGTTCGCCCATCAGGGAGAACAACGCCTTGCCCACGGGATTCAGCCCCAGATTCCGGCAGTGCTCCTCGATGAAGGGGTCCAGTTCCTCCACCACGATCAATTGATCCACCGACGCGGCGAAATCCAGGATCTTTTTCTCCGGCAGGGGCCAGATCATGCCCAGCTTCAATACGGGATATTTGTCCCCGCACGCTTCCTTGACATACTGGTAACTGGTGGAGGAGGTGATGATGCCCCTGCTGCGGTCGGCGCCGGGCTCCACGCGGTTCAGCGCGCTGGTTTCGGCGAACTCGATCAGCTTCCTCGTGCGCTCCTCCACAACGGGATGACGGCGGATGGCGTTGCCGGGCATCATCACGTATTTGGCGATGTTCTTTTCATATTTCTTTTCCGGCGGGGTCATGCGCTCCGCCGTATCCACCGGGGACTGGGAATGGGCCACGCGGGTGCACATTTTCAGGAACACCGGTGTGTCAAAGGCCTCCGAAATGTCATAAGCCTGCTTGGCGAAGGCCAGCGCTTCCCCGGAATCGCTGGGCTCCAGCATGGGCACCTTGGCCGATTTGGCGTAGTGGCGGCTGTCCTGCTCATTCTGGGAGGAATGCATGCCGGCGTCGTCGGCCACGGCGATGACCATGCCGGCGTTGACGCCGGTGTAGGAAATGGTAAACAGCGGGTCCGCCGCCACGTTGAGGCCCACATGCTTCATGCCGCAGAAGCTGCGTTTCCCTGCCAGGCTGGCGCCGAAGGCCACCTCCATGGCCACCTTCTCGTTAGGCGCCCATTCGCAGTAGATCTCATCGTACTTTGCCGCTTCCTCGGTGATTTCGGTGCTGGGGGTGCCGGGATAACTGGATACCACGGCGCACCCCGCCTCATACAGGCCCCGGGCCGCCGCCGCGTTGCCAAGCATCAGTTTTTTCATGATCGCACTCTCTCTTTTCTTCATTTACTTTTCTATGGTCATCGGGGACGCGCCACGCCCCGTTTAGACGCTTGCATCGGTGTTTTCCGCCAGGCCCATCCGCAGGATCAGTTCCCGCATCGCCCCGCCATCCTCGTTATCCAGGATGTTGCGGCGCACCCGGCTGATGGTGGCGCTGCTGGCCCCAGTCTTTTCCAGGATTTCGGTATACACCTGATCCTGCAGCAGATATACGGCCACATCGTACCTTTGTTCCATGCTGCGCAGCTCCGTGGGGCTGCACAGATCCTCAAAAAACCGCTTGCATTCCTCCAGATCCCTGAGCTGCAGGATGGCTTCATACATGCCGGTGCTGCGTTTTTTCTTCGTGTTTCTGGCCATCCGTTTCCGCCTCCCCCGCTTCCGTGGCCCCGCGCCGCGCGGGTGTCCGTTGATGATACGCAATATTTTAACACATTAAAGCGTGTAAGTAAACCGCTTTTCTTGTATTTTCCATGGTTTTCTGACGTGATCCGCTGTCTTTGCCGGCTTTTTCGGCTTTTCCGGCTCTTCGGCTGCATCCCCCGCCCCGGTCTGTTCAGGCGCCTTGACGCTTGAGGGGATCAATCCGTACAATGTTTGTACTTGACAATTTGCGGCGGCTGTACTATCATTTCTTTAGCGAATAAAAGCGGTAAAGCGCTTTTGAAGAAAGGATGTTGCCGTGTATGCCCATTACCGATCTGCTGGAAAGAAACAGCAAGCTGTACGGAGATGAAGTGGCGCTGGTGGAGATGAACCCGGAGATTCAGGAGGAGCCGCGGGTGACCTGGCGGGAGTATGAACTGATCCAGCCCACCACCTCCACCCCCTACCGCCGGGAAATCACCTGGAGCGTATTTGACGAAAAAGCCAACCGCGTAGCCAATCTGCTCAGGCAGAGGGGGATCCGCAAGGGCCAGAAAGTAGCCATTCTGCTCATGAACTGCCTGGAGTGGCTGCCGATATATTTTGGCATCCTGAAAACGGGGGCCATCGCCGTGCCGCTGAATTTCCGCTACACGGCGGGAGAAATCGAATACTGTCTGCGCCTGGCGGATGCGGACGTGCTGTTCTTCGGGCCGGAATTCATCGGCCGGGTGGAGGATATCGTGCCCAAAATCAGCCGGGAAAAGATCCTGTTCTTCGTGGGGGACAGCAAGCCCTCCTTCGCGGAAAGCTACAGCGAGGCCGTGGCCAACTGCTCCTCCGCGGCGCCCAAGGTGCTCATTGAGGATACCGACGAGGCGGCCATCTATTATTCCTCCGGCACCACCGGCTTCCCCAAGGCCATTTTGCTGGATCATACCGCCCTTTTGCAGTCCGCCCGAATGGAAGCCATGCACCATGAAACCACCCACAGCGACGTGTTCCTGTGCATCCCGCCCCTGTACCACACCGGCGCGAAAATGCACTGGTTCGGCTCCCTGTTCACCGGCAGCCGGGCCGTGATCCTCAAGGGCAACACCCCCAAGGCCATCCTGGACGCGGTGAGCTGGGAGGAATGCACCATCGTGTGGCTGCTGGTGCCCTGGGCCCAGGATATCCTGGCCGCCATCGAACGGGGAGACGTGAAGCTGGAGGATTACCGCCTGTCCCAGTGGCGGCTGATGCATATCGGCGCCCAGCCCGTGCCCCCCTCCCTGATCCGGCACTGGCTGCAATACTTTCCTCATCATAAATACGACACCAACTACGGCCTCAGCGAATCCACCGGCCCCGGCTGCGTGCACCTGGGCATGGACCATGTGGACAAGGTGGGCGCCATCGGCGTGCCGGGCTTCGGCTGGAAATGCAAAATCGTGGACGAGCAGGATCAGCCGGTGCAGCAGGGCGAGGTGGGCGAACTGTGCGTCCGGGGCCCCGGCGTCATGAAATGCTATTATCACGATCCCAAGGCCACTGCGGATGTGCTGAAGGATGGCTGGCTGCACACCGGCGATATGGCCAAGCAGGACGCGGACGGCTTCATTTTCCTGGTGGATCGCAAGAAAGACGTGATCATTACCGGCGGCGAAAACCTGTACCCCGTCCAGATCGAGGATTTCCTGGCCGCCCATCCCAAGATCCACGATGTGGCCGTTATCGGCCTGCCCGATCAGCGGCTGGGCGAAATCGCCGCCGCCATCATCCAGGTCAAGGAGGGCATGGAACTGACCGAGGACGAGGTCAACCGCTTCTGCCTGGACCTGCCCCGGTACAAGCGCCCCCGGAAGATCATTTTCGCCAAGGTGCCCCGCAATCCCACCGGCAAAATCGAAAAGCCCAAGCTGCGCCAGCAGTACTGCGGCGTGCGTCTGGTGGAAGCCCAGAACAACAGCTGACGCCATCGTTCGGCATGCTTTGATCCCGTTTCCAGCCGGCATGCACGGCTGGCGCCCGGCACACGCGCTGGATTTGACAAACCGCATGGCGTGTGGTAAACTGTCATCAAGGTCAGCACAAGCTGACAAAGGCCCGCACAAGCAGGCCGTCCGGTTTTGATGTGGCCATTGGTTTCAGTTTCCGGTATCATGAAGGTGCCGATGATCCTCCCAAGAGGATTGTCGCGCCTTTTATTGTATCCGGGCCCCGGGAAACAAAAACGAAGAGGAGGAAATCCCCATGCATGCTTTGAAAAGGATCCTGTGTGCGGCGCTTGCGCTGTGCCTGCTCTGCGGCCTGAGCGCAGCCGCTTCTGCTTCCACCTTTACCGATGCGCACGGCAATGTGATCGAATTGGACGATTCCCTGGAGGCTTATGCGAATTACGCGCTCTATGGCGCGGATCACGCGGCGCGCAAGGCGGAGACCAACCTGGGGGATCTGTGGACGGATGCCCTGCGCTGGTTTGCCGTTTCCGGCGCCATCAACGCGTATTGGGAGGAAGACGACGTGACCGCCGGCAACACCGGGATCGCCGTCGACGCGGATCATGTTGTGGCGCTGTGGAACGGGGGCAACCTGCGCGCTGATGTGGCGGAAGGAAAATTCGGCGCGGAGCAGCTGGCCGAAGTGCTGCCCTATCCGAACAAGGTGGCCGTCATCTATATGACCGGCGCGCAGCTGCTGGAAGCGCTGGAAGCCGCGTCCCAGGGGCTTCCCTATGCCGAGGATACAGCCGCCGCCTGCGCTTCCTTCATGCAGGCTTCCGGAATCAAGTACACGGTGGACACCGCCGTCGCCTACGATCAGGGCGAAGCCTACGGCGATAAGGGCATCTGGTTCAGGACCGCTTCTCTGGGCCGGGTGACGGTTGAAGAAGTGAACGGCCAGCCCTTTGATCCCGACGCCGTCTATGCCGTCATCACCAGCAACGCCAACTTCAACGGCATGGATTCTTCTTATATGTTCAAGGCTGCCGCTGAAGAAAACGAAAAGAGCACCATCACCACCGCCGTGGTGCGGGATGTGATCTGGCTCTACATCACGGACGAACTGAGCAATGTGATCGGCGACGCCTATGCCGAGGCACAGGGCCGCGTCACCGTCCGGTAAATCGCTTTGTCAAGAACAATTGAACACAAAGATGTGCTGCAATCGGCATGTCTCTCATCCGGGCGGATCAGTTGCAGCTGTCTGAACGGATGAACAGCGGAGAACAGCAAGGCTTTTTATCGGCTTGCTGTTCTCCCTTTTGGGGGAGGTAACCGGCCTGATGCAATCTCAGCTTGAATCCGTCATCCGGGAAACAGAAAAGGTGATCATAGGCAAGCGGACAGTGATCGAAAAGATCCTGATGACGCTGCTGGCGGAGGGGCATGTGCTGCTCAACGATGTGCCCGGCGTGGGCAAAACGACCCTGGCCGTGGCGCTGAGCCGGGCGGTAGGGCTTGCCTTTCAGCGCGTGCAGTTCACGCCGGATGTGCTGCCCTCCGATCTGGTGGGCTTCTCCATGTACGACAAAAACAGCGGGGAGTTCGTTTACCGTCCCGGCGCGATCAGCCACGCCAACCTTTTGCTGGGGGATGAGATCAACCGGGCCACCAGCAAAACCCAATCTGCCCTTTTGGAAGCCATGGAGGAGCGGCAGGTAACGGTGGACGGGAAAACCTATCCGACAGAGCGGCCCTTCATCGTGATCGCCACGGAGAACAGCGTGGGCACCGCCGGGACGCAATTCCTGCCTTACGCGCAGCTGGACCGGTTCCTGGTGCGCCTTTCGCTGGGATATCCGGACTATGAGGCGCAGATGACCATGCTGCGGGACCGCCAGGCGGAAAACCCGCTGGACAGCGTTGCCTGCGTGATGGAAAAAGACGAGTTGATCGCTTTGCAGCGGGAAGTCAGGGCCGTTACGGTCAAAGACGCCGTGCTGGATTATATCACCCGGCTGACCATGGCTTCCCGGGCGCATGAGGCGGTAGAGGTGGGCATCAGTCCCCGGGGCGCGCTGTTCCTCAACAGGATGGCCAAAGCCGGCGCCTATCTGGACGGCCGGGATTATGTCACAGGCGGGGATGTGCAGGCTGTTTTCAAGGATGTGTGCGCGCACCGTGTGCTGCTGAAGGAGAATGCCCGGGAGGCCAGCGTAGAGCAGGTTCTGGAAGAACTGCTGAAAAAGGTGGAGAATCCCGACCGCAAAGGACTGTTTCCGGGGATCAAAAAATGAAAAAGCGTTGGATCGGCTATGCCGCCTGGGTCCTGCTGGCAGCATGCCTGTATTTCTTTGAGAACAACACAGGAACACGTACGGTCCTGATTGGCTCCCTGCTGTTTCCGCTGATCCCCTTTCTGCGAACCGCCTTTTTCGCGGGCGATGACCCGGTCAGGGAAGAAACGGCAAGACCGCAGACCGTCAGGGCTTTTGTAAATCAGGAAACGGATGATCCGGGCGACGTGCGGCTGTACCGTCCCGGCGATCCCATCCGCCGCATTCACTGGAAGCTGTCTGCCAAAAAGAATGAGTGGCTGGTCCGGGAAACGGCGACGGAGGAGGAGCCCGTCGAGACGGAACAAACGGCGGTTTCAGACGGTTCCGGACGAAAAAGGATCCTCCGGAAACGTCTTCTGTGGATATCGGCCGGCTGGATGGCTATGTGCGTCCTGCTGCTCTGGCTGGTGCCGGAGGCAAGACGCGGGATACAGGCGCTTTGCAACCGGGTCTATTCCGCCAGCGAAGCTGTCAACGCCTACGCCTACGATTATTTTCCGGTGCCGGAAGGCCAAAGCGTCACCGTCGCTGTGCTTCTGATGGCTGCCGCGCTCTTTGCGCTGGCCGCCCAAATGCTCCTGCTCCGCAGCAGAGCGATGGCGCTCGGGATCACGGCGGCAATCACGTTCTTTCAGGTCTACTTTGGCCTGCCGCTGCCCGCCTGGGCCAACATTCTCGTGTACGGTTCATTCGCCCTGTGGATGATCAGGCGGCCTGTTGACCGCATAACCGCTCTTTTTTGCATCGCCGCCATCCTGCTGACCGCCCTGCTTGTCACGCTCCTGTTTCCCGGCGTGGACGCGGGCACCGAAGCGGCATCCGAAAACGTGCGGGACCGTCTGAGCCGGATGGCGCAGCAGCTCACAGGCGCCATTGAGGAACTGCCCGAGGGCGAAACCGAGACCCGGCATGTCCACACGCAGTCGCTTCAGCCCGGCCAGAGTGAGGCCCAGGCCGACAGGGAGTATCGGCTGGTCACGGTGGAGGAAGAGCAGATTTCCATGCCCCGCTTCTTCAACTGGATAAAGACGATCCTCCTTTTCCTGCTGGTCATTTTTCTGGTCCTTGTTCCTTTTGCCCCGTTTCTGCTGCTGAACGCGCGCAAAAAGAAAGCCCAGGAAGAAAGGCAAGCCTTTGCTTCCGAAAATGTCAGCGAAGCCGTATGCGCCATTTTCAGGCAGGTCATCACCTGGCTGAAGGAAACAGGCCATGACGGGGGGAACCTGCTGTATCAGGATTGGACGGATGCGCTTCCAGGCAGCATGCCGGACGGATATGCGGCCCGCTTCAGCGCGTGCGCCAGGGATTATGAGGAAGCGGCCTACAGTTCCCATGACCTACCGGAGGAAAAACGCCGGCTGGCCCTGTCTTTGCTGAAGGAAACGGAAACGGCGCTTCTCAAAACCGCGGACTGGAAACAGCGTCTCCGCATCAGGTATTGGATGTGTTTATGCGAATGAAAATCAGAAAGATCGGATGTCTGTTCGTGCTGCTGCTCCTCTGTCTGGCGCTGGCAGGATGCCGGACGAGGACGGGCGGAAGCGATGCCGCCCCTCCGGACACGGAAATGGAAGGCGCCGCGTCTGCGCAGCCGCTTGAACCCGGTTCCCTGCCGGATGCAGAATCCAATGCATCTGAATTTACGGAGGAACAGGAAAAGAACGAAGTTCCTGGGGAACAGACAAAGGAAAACCCGGAGGCGTCCCGAAAGGAATATGATGAGAACGCGCCCGCGGAAATCGTGGCCGGAACGGATCGGACGGTGCATGCCGAGGGAGAAGGCGACGGCGCTTTCGCGCAGGGAGACCCGGACAGCGAAACGGTTTCCAAGCTGAATGCCGCCGCGGAAGAAACCGCCGCCCAGACAGTCCCGGCTGAAGAAGCGGAACAGTTGGGTGTGTCTGAGGACGCGGACGAAGCCGACTCCGCCATGACCTATTACACGGTGCTTCTTGCGGATCGGATGGGAAGCCTTTTTGAATGCCAGAGGCAGTATGTGTACTGGGAAACCGCAGCGGATCATGTGACGGTTTTCAAAACATCACCGGAGCACAGCCTCATTCTGAACGCCGGGGCCTACGACGTATCCGCCCGGCTGCTGGAAAAGAACCTGCTTGTGGACGACGGCTGGATCTGCCGGAAGAATCCCGGCGTGGTTGTCAAGGTGGTGGACGGCAGTGTGCTGGGCAAAGGCGTATCGTCCACAGGGAAGGCGAGCGGGGTGTATGCGGCTCTGCTGTCCCGCGACGGCTGGCCATCCATGGACGCGGTACGGAACAGACGTGTGATTCTTCTGTCGGAGGAACTGCTGGAAGCGCCGTATCTGCAGGTCGCCGCGATGCTGACCATCGCGAAAACGGCCAATCCGGAGCTTTTGGCGGAGGTTGACCTGGACAAAGCGATAGAAATGCTGTCGGAGGAAGCGACCGGCAGCATGCCCATCGGAATATACTATTTTAACGGACAGGGAGGCTCCTGATGAACATTCTTGTGATTGACGGCCAGGGCGGCAGGCTTGGACGCAAACTGGTGGAGAACATCCGCAAAACCTGCCCGGAGGCCGATATAACGGCTGTCGGCACCAACAGCATCGCCACAGAGAACATGATGAACTCCGGCTGCGCCAACCAGCTGGCGACAGGCGAAAACGCAGTCATCGTCGCCTGCAGAACGGCGCAGATCATCGTCGGGCCTTTCGGCATCGCGACCGCGGACGCCATGCTGGGAGAAATCTCCCCGGCCATGGCCAATGCCGTCGCGTCCAGCCCGGCCTATCGGGTGCTGATTCCCATGAATCTGTGCAATACCTATATTGCGGGCGTTGTGTCCGGCTCAGCGGCCATTCTGGAGGATGCCATGCAGCATATCCTGCAAATCATGTCCACGGAGAATGGCAAATGACCTCCTTGCAAGTCCGCAGGCTGACCTACGCGGCGCTGTATCTGGCCATTGCCATGGTGCTGCCTTTTGTGACAGGGCAGATTCAGCAGATCGGGGCGATGCTGTGCCCGATGCACATCCCGGTGCTGCTTTGCGGGTTTATGTGCGGATGGCCGTGGGGCTTGGCGGTCGGGCTGGTGGCTCCGCTGCTTCGTTCCGCCCTCTTCGGCAATCCCCTCATGCTCCCCACCGCCGTGGCGATGGCGTTTGAGATGGCTGTCTATGGCATCGTGTCAGGCCTTCTCTATCATCTGCTGCCAAAGAAAAAATGGATCATCTATGCCATCCTTCTGATCTCCATGATTTCAGGCCGTATTGTCTGGGGCGCGGCGCAGCTGATCCTTGCCGGTTTAACCGGCGGCAGTTTTACATGGGCGCTTTTCCTGGCGGGCGCGGTGACCGACGCCATTCCCGGAATCATCCTGCATCTTGCCCTCATTCCCGTTCTGGTCATCACCATGGAACGGGCCGGGCTGTCCCTGAACAGATAGGCGGAACTTGCCGGATCGCCTCCCAGTACCGTGCCTGCGCGCGGGTTACGGGCGGCAATCCGGGAAGGGCCCGCGGTCTCACTTTTTGGGGTTTTCGGCCCTGTTCCGGTCCACGCAGCGCCGCTGCGCCTCCCTATTCGAGCGAAAGGCCGCCCCGGGTTTTTGCCCGTTTATACTGATTCTCATCTAAGATCCAAATTGGCAAGGATGAAAAAAGAGCAAAGGGACGACGGGGTATTCTCTTTAGCCCGAAAGAGAACCAGAAAGGGCGCTATAACGGCGGTGGTCATCGTATAGCTTCTGGCCCGGCCGCTGAAAGCGGCCAACCCGGATGCATCCGGGGAAAGCCGGGGAATCATCCCCAGGGAAAAGCTCGCTTTTCTCTGAGGATGATCCCGGCTTTCATTGGGCCAGAAGCCCCAAACGTTCGCAATCCCAGCGTAACACGCGACGATTTCTTGGATCTATCGATCAAGTAACTTCGCGAGGAGTGGGTCCAGGGGA
>JAFXVJ010000035.1 GCA_017524615.1 Clostridia bacterium
CGCCAATCCGGAAGCAGTGCGTGAATATAGTCGAATCAAAGTAGAAGGCGCAATGCTCTATCCAAATGATATTGAGAAATATATCCAACACAAATCTCCTTTTATCGAAAAGATATACAGAGAGATAGGCATTTGATAAATTCCAGTTTTGCAGATAACGCAAAGGAGCGCTTTATGCAGTATCAAATCGTTGAAAATTCTCCCATTGCCCCGGGGGTGTTCCTGCTGGATTTGGCGGGAGACACCTCCGCGGTGAAGGCCCCGGGGCAGTTTGCCCAGCTGCAAATTCCCGGGTTCTATCTGCGCCGCCCCATTTCCATCTGCGATTGGGATGAAAGCGGCATGACATTGATTTACAAAGCCGTGGGCCAGGGCACCGAAGCCCTTTCCCGCATGCAGCCGGGGGATACCCTGGACGCCCTGAACGGCCTGGGCAACGGGTACGATGTGACCCGGTGCGGCAATCATCCCCTGGTCATCGGCGGCGGCGTGGGCATTCCGCCCCTCTACGCCCTGACCAAAGCGCTGATCGCCGCCGGGAGGGAGCCCGCCGTGATCTTAGGCTTCAACAAAGCGGAAGAAATCTTCTTGCTGGAGGAATTTGAGGATTTGGGCGTCCCCGTTTCCGTCACCACCGCCGACGGCAGCTTCGGCCAAAAGGGCTTCGTCACCGACGCCATGAAAGAAAAGGATGAACGCTATGTGTTCGCCTGCGGGCCCCTGCCCATGCTGAAAGCGGTATGCAAAAAAAGCGCCTGCCCCACCGGCCAGTATTCCCTGGAGGAGCGCATGGCCTGCGGCTTCGGGGCCTGCATGGGCTGCACGATCCAGACGAAAAACGGCCCCAAGCGGGTATGCAAGGATGGGCCGGTGTTCCGAAAGGAGGAACTCACGTGGTGAATCTGTCGGTGAACCTGTGCGGCCTGACGCTGGATAATCCCGTCATCCCCGCCAGCGGCTGCTTTGGCTACGGCAAGGAATTCGCGGAATACTACGATATCAATATTCTGGGCTCCTTCTCCTTCAAGGGCACCACCCGGCAGCAGCGCTTCGGCAATCCCACCCCCCGCATCGCGGAAGCCCCCGCCGGCATGCTGAATGCCGTGGGCTTGCAGAACCCGGGCGTGGAGCACGTGATTTCCCACGAGCTGCCGGAAATGAAGCGGTACTTTCACAAGCCGGTCATTGCCAATGTCAGCGGCTTTTCCGTCGATGAATATGTGGAAACCTGCGCCATGCTGGACGCGGAAGAGCAGGTGGGGATCATCGAGGTGAACATCTCCTGCCCCAACGTCCACGGCGGCGGCATGGCCTTCGGCACCTCGCCCGATTCCGCCGCCGCGGTGACGAAAGCGGTGAAAGCGGCGGTGAAGAAGCCGGTGTTCATCAAGCTGTCGCCCAACGTGACGGATATCGTTTCGATCGCCCGGGCCTGCGAGGAGGCGGGGGCGGACGGGCTTTCCCTTATCAACACCCTGCTGGGCATGCGCGTGGACCTGAAAACCCACAAACCCATCCTGGCCAACGGGATGGGCGGCCTCAGCGGCCCGGCGGTGCTGCCGGTGGCGCTCAGGATGGTGTATCAGGTGTACAAAGCCGTTAAGATCCCCCTGATGGGCATGGGCGGCGTGAGCTGCGCCCGGGACGTGATCGAAATGATGCTCTGCGGGGCGGCGGCGGTGCAGGTGGGGGCCGCCAACCTGGTCCATCCCTGCGCATGCAAGGAAATCATTGAACAGCTGCCTGTGGAAATGGAAAAGCTGGGGATCCGATCCCTGCAAGAAATCATCGGAGGTGCTCACGCATGAATCATGACGTCATTATCGCCCTGGATTTCCCCGCTGCCGCCGACGTTTACGCGTTCCTGGATCAGTTCCGGGATGAAAAGCCCTTCGTGAAGATCGGCATGGAGCTGTTTTACGCCGAGGGGCCGGACATCGTGCGGCAGATCAAGGCCCGGGGCCACAAAATCTTTCTGGACCTGAAGCTGCACGATATTCCCAACACCGTCAAATCCGCCATGCGGGTGCTGTCCCGCCTGGATACGGACATGGTGAACCTCCACGCCGCCGGCACCATCGACATGATGCGCGCCGCCCTCGAAGGCCTGACCCGGGAGGACGGCAGGCGCCCGATGCTGCTGGCCGTCACCCAGCTTACCTCCACCAGCGAGGAAAGGATGCAGAAAGAACTGCTGATTTCCGCCACGATGCCAGAAACCGTAAAGAAATACGCGCAGAACGCGAAGGAAGCGGGGCTGGACGGGGTGGTGTGCTCTCCCCTGGAAGCGGCCCTGGTGAAAGATGCCTGCGGGACGGACTTTGCCACCGTCACCCCCGGCATCCGCTTTGCGGACAGCGCCGCCGACGATCAAAGCCGGATCATGACCCCGCAGCGCGCCCGCAGGGGCGGCAGCGACTACATCGTGGTGGGCCGGCCCATCACCCGCGCCGCCGATCCCGTGGCCGCCTATCGCCGGTGCGTACGGGAGTTTATCGGGGAATAACGGCATACCCCTCAGCCATGGTCTCCCCCCGCAGAAACCATCACACAAAGGAGGAAAAAACATGCCCACCGTCGCGCAAACCATCGCCCATGACCTGTTATCCATCCGCGCCGTGTTCCTCAGGCCCGAGGAGCCCTTCACCTGGGCCAGCGGCATCAAATCGCCCATTTACTGCGACAACCGCCTGACCCTGACGGCCCCCGCCGTGCGCACGCATGTGGAAGAGGGCCTCAAGGCGCTGATCGAAACCTATTATCCCGACGCGGAAGTGCTGATGGGCACCTCCACCGCCGGCATCGCCCACGCCGCCATCACTGGTCATCTGATGAATCTGCCCATGGGCTATGTGAGAAGCGGCGCCAAGGACCACGGCCGGGGCAACCAGATCGAAGGCAAATTGGAAAAAGGCCAGAAGGTCGTCGTGGTGGAGGATTTGATTTCCACCGGCGGCAGCGTGATCGAGGTGGTGGACGCCCTGCGCCAGGCGGGCGCTCAGGTGCTGGGCATCGCCAGCATATTCACCTACGGCATGCAGAAGGGCATCGACCGCCTGGCAGCGGCCAACGTTCAGAACATCAGCCTGTCCAACCTGGATACCCTGGTGCAGGTGGCGGCGGAGGAGGGCTATATCCAGCCCGCGGATGTGGAGCGGCTGCTCCGCTTCCGGGACGATCCCAGTGATGAAAGCTGGATGAACAAATAACGGAGGGCAGCGCGATGTGCCTGGTGTGCGACCGCATTGCGATGATCCGGCAGGGAACCAATCCGTATTTCGTGCGGGAATTGGAAACGGGCTATGTGGTGCTCGGGGATCATCAGCATTTTCGGGGCTATACCCTGTTTCTGTGCAAGCATCACGGGGAAGCGACGGAACTGTATCATCTGGCCCTGCCCGAGCGCGCCAGATTCATGGAGGAAATGTCCGTGGTGGCGCAGGCTGTCAGCCGGGCTTTTCACGCGGACAAAATGAACTATGAATTGCTGGGCATGGGCGACGATCATCTGCACTGGCATTTGTTTCCCCGCCGCGGCGGCGATCTCGGTGAATACGGAAACCGCGGAAAAGGCCCCGTGTGGTGGTATCCCATGGAAAAAATGTACGATGATCAAAACCGTCCCACGGAAAGCGATCTATCGGAAATGAAAGCCTGTCTGGCGGCTGAACTGGACCGGCTGCTGGCGGCAACGTAAGGAGGTCTTGCCATGCGCCATGTATTGAGCATCACTGATTTGACCGTGGAGGAGCTGGACCGCCTGCTGGAAACGGCGGCGGATATTGAGGCGCGCCCCGAAGCCTATGCCGACGCCATGGCGGGAAAGAAGCTGGCCACCCTGTTTTTCGAGCCCTCCACCCGCACGCGCCTGTCCTTTGAAGCGGCAATGTATGAGTTGGGCGGCCACGTCATCGGCTTCGCGGGGGCCAACGCCTCCTCCGCCGCCAAGGGCGAATCGGTGAAGGACACCGTCCGCACCGTGGGCTGCTATGCCGACATCATCGCCATGCGCCATCCGCTGGAAGGCGCGCCCTGGGCCGCGGTGCAATCCTCCCCCGTTCCTGTCATCAACGCCGGAGACGGGGGCCATCAGCATCCCACCCAGACCCTGGCGGACCTGATGACCCTGAAAAAAGAAAAGGGACGGCTGGACCACCTGAAGCTGGGCCTGTGCGGCGATCTCAAATTCGGGCGCACCGTGCATTCCCTGATCGAAGCCCTGAGCCGTTACCCCGGCAATGAGTTCATCCTCATCTCTCCCCGGGAATTGCGGGTGCCGGGCCATATCGTGGCAGCGCTGGCGGAAGCGGGCATCCCCTACCGGGAAGCCGAATCCCTGGAAGAGGAAATCGGCGGCCTGGACGCGCTGTACATGACAAGGATCCAGCAGGAGCGGTTTTTCAGCGTGGAAGAGTACCTGCGGCTGAAGGACACCTACATCCTGGACGAGGAAAAAATGCGTTTGGCGCCGCCTGATATGATCGTGATGCATCCGCTGCCCCGGGTGAACGAAATCAGCGTAAAAGTGGATCAGGATCCCCGGGCGTGCTATTTCAAGCAGGTGATGTACGGGAAAATCATGCGCAAGGCGCTGATCCTGAAGCTGATGGGAGAAGCTGATCTGCCCCCCAAGCCGGGCCGGGTGCTGATCACCACGGGAAAAATGTGCAGGAACCCGCGCTGCATTTCTTCCACCGAGCAGGGATTGGAGCCGCTGTTTTATCCGGTGCATCAGGTGATGCGCCACGGGCAGCTGGTGCGCATTCCCACCAAGTATGTGTGCGCATACTGCGATATGGAGCAGCTGTGACGGATGAAAAACGATGGCCGCGGCCATCAGAAAGGCGATGCTATGGAAAAGATCGAATCCTTCCGCGTGGACCATACCCGGCTGCTGCCGGGGCTGTATGTCTCCCGGCGGGACGGCGGGGAGGAAACCCCCGTGACCACTTTTGATTTGCGCTTCACCCGGCCCAACGAGGAGCCGGTGATGGATACCCCCGCGATCCACACCCTTGAGCACCTGGGGGCCACCTTCCTGCGCAATTCCGCCCGCAAGAACGAGGTGATTTACTTTGGCCCCATGGGCTGCCGGACAGGGTTTTATCTGGTCATGTTCGGCCGCCTGGAGGCAGAGGATGCGCTGGCCCTGGTGCGGCAGATGCTGGATTTCATCCTGGATTTCTCCGGGCCCGTTCCCGGGGCCAGCCCGGCGGAGTGCGGCAACTGGCAGGAGCAGAATCTGGACATGGCGAAATACTACGCCCGGAAATATCAGGCCGCACTGATCCATCCACAATTGCGGTATCCGGCCTAACGCAATCGCCGGAGCCAGCGCGGATCCCGCCGCGTCCGTCCGGACGGCCGGCAAGCAACAGAAATCTTTTCCCGCCTGCGCTTGTATGGCGGGCTTTTTCATGATATAATCAAAATTGGAATTTTGTTCCCGGAAAAGGATGAAACGCATGTTTATTGCCAATGGATGGAAGGATTTTCAGGTGCTGGACACCGGAAACGGGGAAAAGCTGGAGCGCTGGGGGGATTACATCCTGGCGCGGCCCGATCCCCAGGTGATCTGGCCCCGATGGGAAGAAAAGCTGTGGCAGAAGGCGCACGCCCATTACACCCGCAGCGATCGGGGCGGCGGCGCATGGGAATTCCGCCAGAGGCTGCCGGAAAAATGGACCGTGACCTACGGTGATCTGCAATTCTATGTGCGTCCCACCGGCTTCAAGCACACCGGGCTGTTCCCGGAGCAGGCGGCCAATTGGGATATGATGCGGGCGCTGCTCAAGCAGCGGCCCGGGGGCCGGGTGCTGAATCTGTTTGCCTATACAGGCGGCGCGTCCCTGGCCTGCGCGGCGGCGGGGGCTCATGTGACCCACGTGGACGCGGCCAAAGGCATGGTGCTGTGGGCCAAGGAAAACAGGGAACTGTCCGGACTTCCGGAGACCAGCTTCCGGTTTATTGTGGAGGATGCCTTGGCCTTCGTGAAGCGGGAGATCCGCCGGGGCAGCCGCTACGACGGCGTGGTGATGGATCCGCCCAGCTATGGCCGGGGGCCAACGGGCGAGGTGTGGAAGCTGGAAAATGAATTGTACAGCCTGGTGGACACCTGCGCCCAGACGCTCAGCGATCAGCCGCTGTTCTTCTTCATCAACAGCTACACCACCGGCTTTCAGCCCGCTGTGCTGCAGACGATCCTGGAAAAAACGGTCGCCCGCCGATTCGGCGGAGAAATCGACGCGGAGGAGCTGTGCCTGCCCGTCCGCTCCGGCGGCGTGCTGCCCTGCGGGGCCACTGGACGGTGGATGAACAGGTAAGAGCCTGCAAGGGAGCAGGCGGAAGGTGTCCGGGAGACGGCATCGGAATGAAAAAACGGCCCTGTGCATCTCCGCGCTTCGCTTCTCGCTCCTGCCGCCTTTTCATAACAAATCCTTCTTCGGAGGTACACATATGGAAAAGCCCACCATACTTTATGAGGACAATCACGTGATCGTGGCGGTGAAGCCGCAAAACCTGCTGACCCAGGGGGACGAAACGGGAGACGATAACCTGCTGGATCAGGTGAAAGCCTACGTCAAGGAAACCTGCAATAAGCCGGGAGAGGCGTATATCGGCCTGGTGCACCGCATGGACCGGCCGGTTGGGGGCCTGCTGGTGTTTGCCCGCACCAGCAAGGCGGCGGCCCGGCTCAGCGACCAGGTGCGCACCCACGACCTGAACCGCCAATACGTGGCTGTCGTGGAAGGAGACGCCCCGGATCGGTTCACCTATGTGGATTACCTGGCCAAGGACACGGAAAAAAACATGGTCACGGTGCTGCCGCCCTATCTGAAGCTGCAGGGCAAGGAAGCCATCCTGCACGGCCGCACCATCGCCAGGAAGGACGGCCTTTCCCTGGTGGCCATTCAATTGGAAACGGGCCGGGCCCATCAAATCCGGGTGCAGATGCAGCACGCCGGCTATCCCCTGTGGGGGGATCATCGCTACGGAAACGGCAAGCGCGGCCAGCAAATCGCCCTGTGGGGCATGCGGCTTTCCTTTGCCCACCCCATCACGCAGGAGCAGATGCTGTTCATTGCTCCGGTCCCGGAGGAAAAGCCCTGGCTGTTTTTCGAGCGGGAGCTCAGGGGGCTGGAAACCGTGTGGCCGCAGATCCGGCCCGCGGTGGAGCAGCTGTGAGAAAGAACATCAATAAAGGAGGAACACACGATGAAACGGTTTTTCTGCTTGCTGTGCGCGCTGCTGGTGATGCTGGGCGCCGTTTGCGCCCAGGCGGAGGATGTGTCGGAAAGCGCCTCGGCGGATCCCGCTGAGGAGACGGTGGAAGTCCAGGCAGATCCCCAGCCGGTTTCTATCGCGCCGCCTCTGTGCTTCATGGATCAGTATTCCTTCGGCATGGCGCTGAAGGACGCGCTGGATGTGACCGGCCTGGAAAACGCGGACGCATGGGGCTGGGCGCAGGACACCCAGGTGAACGGGATTCACCTGGAGGAGCCCTTTATGGCCGTGGAGCTGTATTTCTTCGGGATGAATGACGCGGCCCGGCTGCAGGAGATCCTGTACATCTTCCATTCCGTCCGGATGGCGGCGCGGGTGAGCGCCGTGCCGGAGCTGAAGCCGCTGCTGGAGCAGTTCCAGCCGGAGCCCGGCGACTGGGAGGATGATTATACCGCCATCGAGGATCAGCTGGATCAATGGGTGGAAACGGCGTTTCCCTCCGCGATGGATGACGAGGGGAATCCCTTCGTTTATGAAGTGGAGCAGGCGGTGCTGCCCAGCTTTGCGCTGCAGGAGGGCCTGGGTGAGCGTCCTGTGCGCATCTGCTTCCGCTTCGTGCCGGTGGAGGATGGCATCATCGTTGTTTACCACGGCATGCTGGCCACGGTCAATGATCATGTCGGCCCCAACTTTGTGCTGTATCAGTGGATCAATACAGACCAAATCAATGATTTTTGGGCGCAAATCGACGCAGGCAACGGAGATTTCCTGAATCTGATCGTGCCTGCCACGACAAAGTGAGGTAGCATGAGCAGTCCTGTTACATTTGAATTACTGCACACTTGCAAGCAGTCCGGCGCCCGGCTGGGCGTGGTGCATACGCCCCACGGCGATATCCCCACGCCCATTTACATGCCCGTGGGCACCCAGGCCACCGTCAAGGCCATGACGCCCCGGGAAATGGAAGAAATCAACGCCAAAATCATCCTCAGCAACACCTATCACCTGCATCTGCGTCCCGGCGAGGATATCATCCGGGAGGCCGGCGGGCTGCACCAGTTTATGGATTGGCATCATCCCATCCTGACGGACAGCGGCGGATTCCAGGTGTTCTCCCTGAGTGAACTGCGCAAGATCACCGAGGAAGGTGCGGCCTTCCGCAGCCATCTGGACGGCAGCAAACAGTTCATCAGTCCGGAAATCTCCATGGATATTCAGCAGGCCCTGGGCAGCGACATCGCCATGGCTTTCGACGTGTGCTCCGCCTATCCCTGCGACCACAAAACCGCCGAGGAAGCCATGCACCGGACCCACCGGTGGGCAGAGCGCTGCAAAAAACACCATACCCGATCCGATCAGGCGGTGTTTGGCATCGTGCAGGGCGCGTTTTATGAGGATCTGCGCATTGAATCGGCCAAGACATTGGCGGATATGGATTTTCCCGGTTACGGCATCGGTGGCCTTTCCGTGGGCGAGCCCAAACCGGTGATGTACGAAATGCTGGAAAAAATCGAGCCCTATATGCCCAAAAATAAGCCCCGCTACCTGATGGGCGTGGGCACGCCGGATTGCTTTCTGGAGGGTATCCTGCGGGGCGTGGATATGTTCGATTGCGTGCTGGCCACCCGCATCGCCCGCAACGGCACCTGCTTCACCCGCAACGGACGCCTGGTGGTCCGCAACGCCCAGTACGCGCGCGATTTCTCGCCCATTGAGGAGGGGTGCGACTGCTATGCCTGTCAGCATTTCACCCGCGCCTACGTGCGCCACCTGCTGAAGGCGGATGAAATCACGGGCGGCCGCCTGGCTTCCATCCACAACCTCCGCTTCCTGATCCGCATGATGGAGGAGATCCGCGAGGCCATCGCCCAGGATCGGTTCCTGGATTATCGCAGGGAATTTTACGCGCGGTATGATATGACCCGCAATTTCTGATCCAACGGCTTCTTCCGCGCAGGAATGATAAGGAGACCTGTGGCTGGGCGCCGTATCCGCTGAAGCCGCGGAAGGGACAAAGCCCGTCCTCTCCCCTCTTGGAATTAATGCGCTGCCTTTACGGATTCTCCGCCGTCAGCAGCATTTCCACGTGAGGGATACCGTCCATCATGAATTCTTCCGAAATTTGCCGGAAACCCTGACGGGCATAAAAGCCCTTCGCGTAGGTTTGGGCTTCCAGATAGATGCAGTCCGCGTGAAAGCGCTCCCGGGCTGCCTGAATGCCCGCCCGGAGGATCTGATCGCCCAGGCCCAGCCCCCGCCGGGCAGTGACGACCCGGCCGATGGTGACATATTCGCCGGCCACGCCGCGGTCCATCACCCTTAGATAGGCCTGGATCCCCTCTTGATCCCGGAGATACAGATGCAGGGCAAAGGGGTCTTTTCCGTCCAGTTCCGCGTAAGGGCAGTTTTGTTCCACCACGAACACATTGACCCGCAGCGTCAGGATATCGTACAGTTCCCGCACGGTCAGTTGTTCAAAGGGCTTGATCACCAGTTCCATCCGATGCCTCCTGCGCCGTCAGCTGTTTTTCAGCAGCCGGATATCGCGTCCCAGGAAGGGAATGGCCATGCCCGTGCGGGTATCCAGCAGGCGGGAGGATACCCGTTCCGTATACTTTTTCTTCAGCTCCACCCGGTTCAGATTGGTGCTGACGGCGGTGTACAGCCCCCGGATCAGCCGGGCGTTGAGCAGGTTATAGATCTGCTCCACGGTGATACCTTCCATCAGCGGCTCCATGCCCAGATCGTCGATCAGCAGCAGCGGCGCGTCGAAATACTCCTGGGCCGTTTCGCCGGTGCGGGAAAAATAGGCGGTTTTCAGGGCCATCAGCAACTCATAGGCGGTGACGTACAGGGCGTCGATGCCCTTTTCCCGGGCTGCGTTGCCCACGCAGTTGAGCAGGAATGTTTTGCCCAGGCCGCTGCCGCCGTGGAGCAGCAGGGTCTTGATGGGGCCGTGGGGGATGCCGTCGGCATAGGCCTGGCACTTGCGGCGCACCAGGCGCATGTACTCCCGCTGGGTCACCTCCTGGCCGGGCAAGGCCTCCTCCGGGAAGCGGGATTCGTCGAAGGCGGAAAAGGTCTGGGCACCCTGCATGCTACGGCCCGTCTGAGACAGAGCCGTGATATACGCCCGCTTCAGGCATTCGCAGGGCTTGCGCAGACCGTTTTCATAAACAAACCCCTGATCCTGGCAGAGGGCGCACTGACACACCGGAGACAGATAATCGGCGGGATAGCCGTGGGCCTTCAGGCCCTGGGCGATGCGGCGGTTATAATCCGCCATGGCATCCTCCGGCTGCTGGGTGGCGCCGGAAAACGCGCTGCGCACGGATTGCAGCACAAATTCGTGCCGCTCCCGGATCAGCGCGTCCAGATCCGGATGGCATTCCCGGATTTCCGCCAGCCTGCGGTTTTCCTCCTGCTCATTTACCTGACGCTTGTTTTCATAGGCGGCCAGGATGTCCGCCAAGATCCGGCTATCCACGCAGCTGTTTCGCCTCCTCGATCAGGTCGTCGGACACGGCCATGAGTTCTTCCTCGGTATAATCCCGCTGGGTGTACTGCTGGGCGGTAACGGTTTTGCCGCCCGGCCCCGCGGGCTTTTTTTCATTCCGTTTTTTGGCCCTTACCTGGGAAATATCGGTGATGCCCTCCTCGTGCCACATTTCCAGCACGCGGCTCATATACGCCATTTTATTGCCCTGGGCGACGCGGGACTGCTCTGCCGCCAGCAACAGCAGTTCCCGATGATAGCCCCAGCTTTTCCACGTTTCATATTGAGCCCGGTCGGCGGCGGTGGGCCGGGCTTCATGGCCGCTGCGCTCAAACAGCTCGCGAAGGGCCAGGTTCTCTTCCCGCACCTGGGACAGGTATCGTTTCACATCCGCCTCCGTGGTCATTCCCCGGCTTTGCCAGGCCTGCAGCAGGCTCAGCAGGCTTTCCACGCGGCCCTTTTCCCGGGTGCGCACGCATTCGTCTGCCGCCAGCAGGATCACGCCGTGGGGCTGTATCTCCAGGCACTGGCGGTACAGCCGCAGCAGGGCGGGGGTGTCCAGGCTGATGCTCAGATGCTGCATCATTTCCCGGGCGCAGGCTTTTTCCTGCTCTTCCCGGGTCAGGCGCTGCCGGATCGGGGTGCCGTCGTCCTCCGCTTCCCGGCGCAGCCGGGCCAGGATGCCGTCCAGATACTTGAAAGAAGGATCGCCCCCCGTGGTTTCGGCGCAGGCGTCCAGAATGTCCTGGGCGGTGAACTTCCACTGATCCAGCCATTTTTCGTACAGGGCCAGTTCATCGTCGCTGGGCAGGCGGCGCTTGCCCATGCGGGACAGCACCCGTTGGGTGCCGTCGTGAACAGCCATGTTGTGCTGCAAAAACCCCTCCGCGTCGTCCACGGACTGCACTCCCGCCTCATGCATGCGGATGGCCAGGGGCTCAGCCTTTTTGCGGAAGGAAAAATTGATGCGCTCCACGGCGATGCAGTGATGCAGCAGCATCAGCACCGCTTCGGGGGGCAGGCTGTAATCCTTCACCCACTCCCAGGCCAGCAGGATTTCGCTGTTTTTCAGCTTCCGCCGGTCCCCAAAGGCGGCGTAGACGCTTTCGGCGAAGGAAACGTATTCCACGTCCACCTCCAGATCCCGGACCGGGGTCTGCTGCCGCTGAGAAGGCGAAAAGAAACGGTACTGGGGCGGATTGTCGCTCAAATGGGACACCAGGCTCCGCCGCTCCCAATACCGCAGGGCGGCCTCGATTTCCGGCACGTCCATTTCGATGTCGTCCGCCATTTCCGCCAAAGTATAATCCGGCCCCTTTTGTCCGCAGGCATACAGCCCCCACAGGTAGACCTTTACATAATCTCCCTTCGCAGCGGCCAGATAATCCGTCAAAAAACGATTTTCGACGGCGGTGACGCCAAACGTCCTCGCTTCCGGATCCAGTTCAAACATGCTCCTGCTCCTTTTTCTGGGTTTTCTCCGGCGAAGGCGCGTCCTCGCCCCTGTTCCGAATGAAGACCCGCCGATACCACAGAATGCACCCCAGGCTGATGAGGATGGTGACGCTGTAGGTGATCACCGCTACCAGCACCCGGCCGTCCTGGGCCAGGCTGCCCACGATGGTGGAGGACACCACCGATGGAATACGGGCAAAGGTGGTGATCAAAAGAAAGGTGGACAGCTTCATGGGCGTCAGGCCCACCAGATAATCCAGCAGATCCTTGGGCGTGCCGGGGATCAGAAACAGAATGAACACCAGCATATTCAGCTTCTTTTCATTCTGAATGAAGGAATATTTCAGGATTTTTTCCCGGGAGAAAAAAGCCTCCACCAGCTTCACGCCCCATTTGCGCACGGCCAGGTAGATCAGGATCACGGCCAACGTGGTGCCCGTCAGGCAAAGCACCATGCCCCAGAACCAGCCGAACACGAACCCGGAGGCCACCTCCAGCATCTCGCCGGGGATGATGGCCACCACCACCTGCAACGCCCGCATGCCGATCATCAGCACGGGGCCCCACACGCCGTAGGATTTCACGTGCTCCCGGAAGGTTTCCGGCGAATCCTGGAATTGACGCACCAGGGGATTACCGACGAAATAGGCGATCAGGCCAAAAATGATCAAAATGCCTGTCAGCGTCAGGATGCTCACGATGCGCCGTCGGCGCACGTTTTCCGGATGCTCGCTGGCAAAGGCGTTTTGCCTGGGCTCGTTCATGCGTTCTTCGTCCCTTCTTTTCCTGCGGGTGGATATGCACCCAGTATGATTATTCTTTAACGCTCGGCGTGCACCCATTCGGGGCCCGCCGAGACAGAAAGCTCCGCTTTCTTCGTTATGATACCCTGCCGCTCGGCGTGCGCCCATTCGGGGCCCGCCGAGACAGAAAGCTCCGCTTTCTTCGTTATGATACCCTGCCGCCCGGCATGC
>JAFXVJ010000036.1 GCA_017524615.1 Clostridia bacterium
AGAACCAGAAAGGGCGCTATAACGGCGGTGGTCATCGTATAGCTTCTGGCCCGGCCGCTGAAAGCGGCCAACCCGGATGCAAAGCATCCAGGGAAAGCCGGGGAACCATCCCCATGGAAAAGCTCGCTTTTCCCTTGGGATTTCCCCGGCTTTCTCTGGGCCAGAAGCCCCAAACGTTCGTAATCCCAGCGTAACACGCGACGATTCATTGGTTCTATCGATCAAGCAATTTCGCGAGGAGTGGGTCCAGGGGATCATCCCCTGGCGCGGGGTTCAGGGGCCGCGAAGGCCCCTGCCTCGTCCTCCTGATCTTATGTCTCGTTTTACGAATTGTGTTTTAGAACGCGAATCGTATCAGAATAACTGTCCCGCGAAGAATATCTTTTCTTTTTTGTCACTTACCCCAACCTAAAAAACGCTGTCACAGAGTTTTGCCTTTGTGACAGCGTTTCTGATGCTATGGAGCTTTTATTTCCCGGCGCGTTTACGTACGGGCACCTTGGCGGGCTTTTCGCCGCCATCCGACTTGGTCTTGCGGGACTTTTTTTCGGGCGCTTCCGCCGGGGCCGCTGCCACGGGCTGCGGCTCTTCCTGGACGGGGGGCGTCGGGATCCCGGCCTGCGGCGCGGGAACAGGTTCCGGATCGGGGGCGGGCAGCGGCTCGGCCTGCTTCAGCATGTCCTTATACAGGGAAATGTACATTTCCGCGGAATGCGCCCAGGAATAATCGCCGCTCATGGCCCGCTGCTGCAGCAGACGCCAGGTATCTTGCTTTTCCCGGAAGAAATACACGGCGCGGCGCAGGGTGTAGAGCATATCGTGGGCATTGTAGTTGAAGAAGGAGAAGCCGTTGCCCGCGCCGTTGGCTTCGTTGTAGGACAGCACGGTGTCCCTCAGCCCGCCGGTTTCCCGGACCACCGGCAGGGTGCCGTAACGCAGGGAGATCATCTGGCTCAGGCCGCAGGGCTCAAACTGGGAAGGCATGAGGAAGATATCCGCGCCGGCATACACCCGATGCGCCAGATCCACATCCATCTTGAACCGGGCGGCCACCCGGCCGGGATAGCGCTGCTCGGCCCAGCTGAACAGGTTCACATACTTGGCGTCGCCCAGGCCCAGCACCACCAATTGGATATCCTCTTCCATGATTTCGCTGATCACGCGGTCCACCAGATCCAGGCCTTTCTGGTTGCTCAGGCGGCTGATGATGGCCACCACAGCGGCCTCGCTCCGCTGCTCCAGTCCCAATTCCTCCTGCAGGGCGCGCTTGCATTCCGCTTTGCCGGACAGATCCTCGGCGGTGTACCGTGCGGGGATCAGGGGATCGTGTTCCGGATCGTATTCCACCACGTCGATGCCGTTGAGCACGCCGGAGAGGTGATTGTTTTTGGCCCGGAGCAGGCCGTCCATGCGCTCGCCGTAGTAGGCGGTCTGGATCTCCTCGGCATAGGAGGGGCTGACGGTGGTGATTTCATCGGCGTAGACCAGGCCGGCCTTCATGAAATTGGCGCAGCCGAAGCATTCCAGCTTATCATCGGTGAAATACTCGTCACCCAGGCCCAGCAGCTCCTTCACCTCGGGAATGCCGAAAATGCCCTGATACTGCAGATTGTGGATGGTGAACACCGTGCGGATATTGGCGTAGAAGGGCAGATAGCCGTACTGGATGCGCAGCAGGGCGGGGATCATGCCGCTCTGCCAATCATGGGCATGGATGATATCCGGCTGGAAATCCACCAGGGTCAGGGCGTTCAGGCAAGCCCGGCAGAAGAAGCCGAAGCGTTCATGCTCGTCGCCGCCCATGCCGTAGATGTAGCTGCGTCCGAAGAAGAATTTGTTGTCAATGAAATAATAGGTGACGCCGTCGCGTTCCAGTGCTTCAATGCCGCAGTATTGACGCCGCCAGCCCAGGTCCACTTCAAAATCCACCACGTGACGCATCTGCTGCACATATTCTTCGGCAATGACGCCGTAGAGGGGCACCATCACGCGCACGTCGTTGCCCTTTGCGGCCAGCACCGGGGCCAAGGCGCCTACCACGTCCGCCAGGCCGCCGGTTTTGACGAAGGGGACGCATTCGGAGGCGGTAAAGAGAATTTTCATGGTTCTTTTCCTCCTTGCTCGGTTGATGAGGGATCGATTCCGCATTGCGCACAGGGGAGAATCACTCCCGGTGAAAGCCGGAAATGGTTCCCCCCGCACAATGGCCACGGATCAAAGGATCGCGTGCCGGTTTATCAAACTGGGATGCCCTTCGGTGCTTTTTTACACCGTCAGATTCTTGGCCACCACGATGGGATAGGATTTGGGAGCCAGCAGGCGGGTTTCCCGCAGCACAGTGGCCTGTTTATCCAGGATGCAGTATTGCAGCTGAGCGCCTTCCTGCACCAGGCCGTCCTGGAAGATGATGGAGTTTTTCACCACGGCGCCCTTTTCGATGTGCACCCCACGGAACAGGATGCTGTTTTCCACCGTGCCTTCCACCACGCAGCCGTCGGCGATCAGGGAATTTTTGACCACGGCGCCGGATACGTAGCGGGAGGGCATTTCATCCCGCAGCTTGGTCAGGATGGGGCGATCGGCGGGGAATACGCCGTTGCGGGTATCCTGATCCAGCATTTCCATGGAGCAGTCGAAATAGGCTTGCACGGAATCCAGATACCAGGCGCGGCCGGGATTCTCAAAGCCCATGATCTTCAGGGAGCGCGTGTTGATCCCGTCCATCAGCAATTCCCGGGTCAGGTGATGATGGCCCTGGGATACGGCCTCATCCACCAGATGGATCAGCAGCTCCCGCCGGATGCAGAAGGTTTCCAGATAGGTGCAGGGCAGGCGCGGGATGGTGGGATCCACCTCCAGCCGGGACACTCTGCCGTCCTCCTCCACCTGGATGTAGCGGCCGCGGCCATTGCGGCGGACGCCGGGATCCCGGGTGTAGAGCAGGGTGATGTCCGCGCCGGATTTTTCGTGGGCGTCGGCCAATTCATCAAACTTGGCGGAAAAGAGCATGTGGGTGTCGGTGCTGACCACATAGCGTTCCTTGCAGGAGCGCAGGTAGTTCAGGTTGGCGTGCAGCGCATCCAGAAAGCCAGAATACACGCCCACGGTGTTGTTATTCAGGAAGGGCGGCAGGAAAGCCAGGCCCGAGCGCTTGCCGTGCAGGTCCCATTCACGGCCGCTGCCCAGATGATCCATCAGGCTGTGGTAATTCTTCTGGGTGATCACGCCCACATTGCGCACGCCGCTGTCCACCATGGCGGACAGGGGGAAGTCGATCAGGCGATAGCGCCCGCAAAGCGGCACCGCGGCCACGGCGCGCTCCGCCGTCAGTTCCTTGAGCTGTTCATCCCGCTCGCCGGTATAAATGATTCCCATGATATTTTTCACGGTCGTATCCCCCTATCACTCGCCAAATTGTTCGCCGGCGGTCACAACGGCATTTTCCGGCACTACAGCGTCTTGGCCTACCACGGCGATGAGCCCTTCCTCCTCGCCCACGCGGGCGCCGGCGGACACCACGGCGTTTTCCGCCACGATGGCGCGGCGTATCACGGCACCTTTTTCGATCCGGGCGCCGGGCATGATCACGCTGTCGATCACCTGAGCGTCCTCGGCCACGGCGGCGCCGGAGGAGAGGATGGAATGCCGCACGATGCCGTGGATTTCGCAGCCCTCGGTGATCAGGCAGTTATCCACCTGGGCGCTTTCGGCGATGTACTGGGGCAGCATGCCCAGGTTCCGGGCGTACACGCGGAATTTCTTGTCATGCAGGTCGATCTCCGGCGCGTCGGTCAGCAGATCCATGTTGGCTTCCCACAGGCTTTCGATGGTGCCCACGTCTTTCCAGTAATCGTTGAAGGAATAGGCCACCAGCTTCTGGCCGTCGGCCAGCATGGCGGGGATGATGTTTTTGCCGAAGTCGTTGGAGGAGTTGGGATCCTTTTCATCTTCGGTCAGGTACTTGCGCAGCTTTTCCCAGGTGAATACGTACACGCCCATGGAGGCGTTGTTGGACTTGGGATGCTTGGGCTTTTCCTCGAATTCGACGATGTTGTCTTCCTTGTCGGTGTTCATGATGCCAAAGCGGCTGGCCTCATCCCAGGGCACCTGGCGCACGGCGATGGTGGCGTCGGCGTTATGGCTTTCGTGATGGGCGATCATGGCGGCGTAATCCATCTTGTAGATGTGGTCGCCGGACAGGATCAGCACGTAATCGGGATTATACTGGGAAATGAAGGCCAGGTTTTGATAGATGGCATTGGCTGTGCCCTTGTACCATTCGCCGGTGGTGCCCGTCTGATAGGGGGGCAGCACGAAAATGCCGCCGTTGACCAGGTCCAGGTCCCAGGGAGAGCCGCTGGCGATGTAGGCGTTCAATTCCAGGGGACGGTACTGGGTCAGCACGCCCACCACGTCGATGCCGGAATTTGTGCAGTTGGACAGCGGGAAATCAATGATCCGGTATTTGCCGCCGAAGGGAACGGCCGGCTTGGCTTCATGCCGGGTCAGGATGCCCAAGCGGCTGCCCTGGCCACCTGCCAGCAGCATGGCAACACAGCGTTTTTTGCGAAGCATACGAAATAAATCCTCCTCATGCGTGTATTTGCCGCTTTCAGCAAGCGGACAGATTTGGCAATTATTTGCACATATATTCTATATGATTTCGGGGTTTCCTTCAATGGATAATTATTTGCCAATTTGTCTATCATCACCCGGGTTTTCCGGATTTTCGGCGGCTGCTCGGGCCGCGGCGCGGCGTTTGCCGATCCTGGTGACCTTAAAGTACACCGTGGCCAGGGGCGGGGCGGCCACCAGGCAGGAATAGGGCAGGCTTTCATGCGGCGTTTTTTCCGCCCGGATGGGCAGGGGATTGCGATACATGTCGCTGCCGCCGAATTCCCTGGCGTCAGAATTCAGGATTTCGGTGAGCTCGCAGTCATAGGGCAGCCCGATGCGGTAATCGCCATAGGGCTGCGGGGTGAAATTGGTCAGGGCTACGATGGCGGTGTGCCGCCCGGCCGAGCGCATGAAGGCGACCACGCTGCGGTCGCTGTCATTGACGGACAGCCATTTGAACCCCGCCCAGCTGTCATCCACGGCGTACATGGCGGGGGTGCTGCGGTAGAGGTGGTTCAGCTGACGCACATATTCGCGCAGCTGCGGGTGCTTTTCGTACATCAGCAGGAACCAATCCAGCTGGTCGGTATCCTTCCATTCAATGAACTGGCCGAATTCGCCCCCCATGAACAGCAGCTTTTTCCCGGGATGGGCCATGGTGTAGCCGTACAGGGCGCGCAGGCCCGCGAACTTGCGCCACAGGTCCCCGGGGTGCTTGTCCAGCATGGATTGCTTGCCGTGCACCACCTCATCGTGCGAGAAGGGAAGGATGAAATTTTCGCTGAAGGCATAGTAGAGCGAGAAGGTCAGCTTATCGTGATGGTATTTCCGATAGATGGGGTCCATCTTGATGTAGGACAGCATGTCGTTCATCCAGCCCATATTCCACTTGAAGCCGAAGCCCAGCCCGCCCATGTAGGTGGGGTGGGTGACCCGGGGATAAGCGGTGGATTCCTCGGCGATCATCATGGCGCCCGGGCATTCCCGGTACACCGTTTCATTCAGCTGGCGCAGGAAAGCCTCCGCTTCATAGTTTTCCCTTCCGCCGTCCTTGTTGGGCAGCCAGGCGCCGGGATCCTTGGCAAAATCCAGGTACAGCATGCAGCTCACCGCGTCGCAGCGCAGGCCGTCGGCATGGTATTCCTTGAGCCAGTACAGGGCATTGGACAAAAGAAAGCTGCGCACCTCTCCCCGGCCGTAGTCAAACAGCATGGTGCCCCACTGGGGCATTTCGCCCCGGCGGGGATCGGGATGCTCATAGCAGGCGGTGCCGTCAAAGCGGCGCAGGCCGAATTCATCCCGGGGGAAATGGGCCGGCACCCAGTCCAGGATGACGCCGATGCCTGCCTGATGCAGCTGATCCACCAGGACGCGGAGCTGATCCGCGGTGCCGTAGCGGGAGGTGGGCGCGTAATACCCCGTTACCTGGTATCCCCAGGAGCCGTCGAAGGGATGCTCCATCACCGGCAGCAATTCCACATGGGTGTAGCCCATTTCCTGGATATAGGGCACCAGCCGCTGTGCCACCTCGTCATAGGTGAGGATGCGGCCGTCCTCTCCCCGCTGCCAGGTGCCCAGGTGCATTTCGTAAATATTAATGGGGCTGCGGTAGGGGTTCCACTGGCCGCGTTTTTGCATCCATTTTTCATCATGCCACTGATAACCCTCCAGGCTGCGCAGGCGGCTGGCGTTGTTGGGCCGCTTTTCGCATTCGAAGCCGTACGGATCGGCCCGCATGTGCCAGGCGTCATCCGCCCCCAGGATGGCGAACTTGTACGAGCGCAGCTTATCGGCCGCGTCCGGATAATTGAAGCGGTCGGGATCGTTTTCCGGGGTAAACAGCCGGGCCGGCAGGCGCAACTCCCATATTCCGTCAAATTGCTTTTCCATGGGATAGGCGTTGATGTCCCAGCCGCAGAATTCCCCTGTAAGGGAAACGCGGCGGGCGTTGGGCGCCCATACGGAAAAATGCCATTTCAGTTCGCCCCATTCCTCCACGGGATGCGCTCCCAGGAAGCGATAAGCATCGGCGCTTTGGCCCTGATGAAACCGTTCACGCCCCTCCTGATCCGGCGGACAATACCACATGGTGCATATCCCCCTTTCGGGCTTTCGTGTTGTTTTTTTCATTATAGCATGTTTCTCCCCGTTTTTCCAGTTTTTTATTTGGGAAAGCTGCACATAATAGAATAACCTGCGCGGCGATTGCGGGAATACACGAATTCCATGGATCGGGAGGCGCTTCATGCACCATACATTCCTTGCTTTGCTCCCTTTCTCCGGCCGGGCCCGTCTGCGTCCGGACCGGAGCCTGCCTGGGCTGATCCGGAAAACGGACATGGCCCTGCGCGCCGTTCCGCGGGAGGATCTGCCGCCCGCCGGCACCTGGGTGGAGGATCACAGCCGGCTGCTGATGGATGAGGCGGAGGCGCTGTGCCGGGATGCCCGGGGCTGGCCTGCCCTGCCGGCGGACGAACGGCGGGAGCCGCGGGTGCTGCGCTGGGCCCGCCGGACGATGCAGGACAGGGAAGGCGCGGCGGACGCGGCGCTGATCCTGCGCTTTTTGCGGGAGGAGTCGGAGCCGGAATGGACGGAAGCGGAATTGTCCATGCTGCGGCCTGCCCTGGCGATCGCCCTGCTGGAGCGGATCGGCGCGGGGCTTCATGCGCTTATAAGGGAGGCGGCGCTGTACACCCGGGCGGAGCGGTATGCCCGGGAATTCGCGGCGGGTAGCCGCGTGGAGCTGCCCCGGGAGACGGAATGGCTGGGCGCGCTGCTGGAAGCCCTGGAGCGACGGGAGGATGGAGACGCCCTGCGCCGGGCCGATGAAATGCTGGCGCGCCAGGGCCGGCGGGCGGAAGAAATCAGCCGGGATCGGCGGGAAAAGCGCACGCAAAGCGGCCTGGAAATGGGCCGGGACATCACCGCGCTCCGACGCCTCAGCCGGCTGCCCCTGGGCCGCATCGCCGAGCGCGTGAGCCCGGTGGCCCATGTGCTGCGTCAGCAGGAAACCTACCGCCGGATGGACGGGGAAAGCCGGGATCTGTACCGCCAGGCCTGTGCCCGCATCGCCAAGCGATGGAACGTACGGGAAACGGCCGTGGCCCGGGCGGCCTGCGCTTTATGCGAGGGACGGGAGGGGGCTGAGGCTGAAGCGGGCTATTATCTGCTGGAAGAGCCCGGAAAAATCGGCGAATATCTGCTCAAGCGGAAACCCGGCGGCTTTTTGGTCCGGCATCGCCAGGGCCTGTTCGTCCTGCCCCTGTATATGGGGGCCGCGGCGTCCCTGCTCGCCGGGGCGCTGCTGGGCGCTCCCTGGTATGTGCTGCCGCTGATCCCCCTTTGCTTTTCCGAAGCGCTCCGGGCGGTGTATTTTCCCCTGCTGTGCCGCTGTTTTCCCGCCCGACGGCTGCCGCGGCTGCAGGTGAAAGAATTGAATAAGAGTCAGCGGGTGCTGGTGGTGATCCCCGCCCTGCTCACCTCCCGGAAGCAAGCCATGGCCCTGTGCAGGCAATTGGCGGTGCTGCGCTGCGCCCATCCCGATCCCCAGGTGCATTTCATGCTGCTGGCGGACTTTGCCGACGCGGACGCGCCCGAGGAACCGCAGGATGACGGGATCCTTGGGGCCGCGCGGCAGAGCGTGGAGGCCCTGAACCGGCAGGGCGGCGGGATCTATTATTTTCATCGGGCTCGTTCCTGGGATGCGGGCCAACGGCAGTATACCGGCCGGGAGCGGAAACGGGGCGCGCTGGAAGCGCTGAACCTGCTGCTGACGGAGGGGCGCTGCCCGGATTCCTTCCGATTTACGTCATGCGATCCCCAAGCCCTTCGGGGCCGGTTTTCCTATGTCGTCACCCTGGACGCCGATACCTTCCTGCCCCCGGACGCCATCCGGAAACTGGTGGGCGCCATGGAGCATCCCCTTCAAAAAGGCAGGGTGGGGGTGATCCAGCCCCGGATGGAAACGGCGCCGGATACGGTGCGCACCCGGGCCCAATTGTGGCTGGGCGGCCGGGGCGGAGCGGAATTGTACCATTTGCCCGCCCAGGATGTGTACCAGGACGTGTTCGGGCGCGGTTCCTTCGTGGGAAAAGGCATCTACCGGCCCGATCTGTGGCTGGACAGGCTTGGGGAAAAGCTGCCCGCCGGGCGGCTGCTGAGCCATGACCTGATCGAAGGGGAGCTGGCGGTCAGCGCGCTAATGGACGATGTGGCGCTCTACGACGGCCATCCATCCACCCTGGCCGGCTGGCAGAAGCGGCTGGAACGCTGGACCCGGGGAGATTGGCAGCTGCTGCCCTTTTTGCGGGATCGGCATCTGACGCTTTTATCCCGCCACAAGGTGATGGATAATCTGCGCCGTTCCCTGGTGCCGGCGGCGCAGCTCATGGCGCTGCTGGCGGCGGGGGGACTGCAATCGCCGTGGCTGTTCCTGCTGGGCCTGCCCTGGCCGCTGCGGGGCATGGGACGGCGGCTGACGCTGCTGCCCGGCAAGGCGTATACCTTGCTGGACGCCGCATGCCGCGCCCTGTACCGGCAGTTCATCAGTCACCGGCGGCTGCTCAGCTGGGTAACGGCGGATCAGGGGGACCGGGGGGATTTTCCGCCCATTTCCTGCGTGCTGTTTCAGATCGCGGCGGGGGTGGGAATGACGGCCCTGTCCCTGCTGCCGGGGTTCTTCATGCCCGGAGCAGCGCTGGGCATGGCGTGGCTGGGTTCGCCGCTGCTGCTGCGCTGGATCGATGGCCCGGCCCGCCGTCCCCGCGCCCTGACACCGGCCATGCGGGATGATCTGCGTGCCCTGGCCCGGGACACATGGCGCTTTTTTGCCGACTGGGTGAACGCGGATTCCCTGTTTCTCCCCCCGGACAATGTGCAATTGGACCCCGACCGGGGGCCCGCCATGCGCACCTCGCCCACCAACATCGGCTTGTATCTGCTGTCCTGCTGCGCGGCCCGGGAAATGGGCCTGATCGTCACGGCGGAATTGGCCCGCCGGACCCAGGACACCCTGTCCACCCTGGAGAAACTGGCGACCTGGAAAGGACACTTCTATAATTGGTATGATCTTTCCGACGGCGCGCCGCTGCCGCCCCGGTTCGTATCCACGGTGGATTCTGGCAATCTGGCGGGGTGCCTGATGGCCTGCGCGCAATTGCTGCGGCGCCGGCTGCCGGAATTGACGGAAACGGAAAGGAACTTGCCCGCCCGGCTGGATGCCTTGGCCGCGCGGATGGATTTTTCCGCGCTGTACGACACCCGGGCACGCCTGCTGCGCGTGGGGTGGGACGTGCAATCCGACGCCCCAACCCCGGCGCATTACGATACCCTGGCCAGCGAAGCGCGGCTGGCCTCCTACATCGCGGTCATGACGGGCCAGGTACCCCGGAAGCACTGGGCTCAACTGAACCGCTCTGTCACCCGGGCAGGAGGCGGGGCGGCGCTTTTATCCTGGGGCGGCACCCTGTTTGAATACCTGATGCCCGCCCTTCTGCTGCCGCTGATTCCCGGCACGCTGCTGGGGGAAGGATGCCTCAGCGCCGTGCGGGCCCAGATGAGCGACGATCCCGCCCGCCCCTTCGGCATCAGCGAAAGCGGATATTTCGCCTTTGATGCGGAACTGAACTATCAGTACCGTGCCTTTGGCCTGCCTGCCCTGGCCATGAGCGGGGAAACGGCGGGACGGGTGATCGCGCCTTATGCCTCTTTGCTGGCGCTGCCCTTCTTTCCCCGGGCCGTGGCGGACAATGCGGCCCGAATGCGGCGGCTGGGCTGGCAGGGGGAATACGGCCTGTTCGAAGCGGCGGATTATACGCCCCAGCGGGTGGACGGCACGGTGAGGATCATCAAAAGCCACATGGCCCATCATCAGGGCATGATTTTATGCGCCTTGTGCAACGCCCTGTGCGATCAGGCGCTGGTTCGGGCCTTCATGACCCCGCCCGCCGCCCGCGCTTCGGCGTATCTGCTGTGGGAGCGCGCCCCGCGCTCCGCACGCCGCCGTTCCCCGCTGCCGCCGCCCCGGGAGGAAAGGCCTGCCGTGGGGGAGGCCGCGCGCGTGCCCCGGGGAGGGCTGCCGGTGGAGGCCCATGCCCTGTCCGGGGGCGGCACAACCTGGGTCTTATCCGCCCAGGGCCAGGGCTATCTGGCCCATCGGGACATGCTGATCACCCGCTTTTGGCAGGAAGCGGGAAGCCAGACGGGGCCGCAGTTTTATCTGCGGGACGGGGATTCCGGCGCCGTGACGCGGCCATCCGTGCAAGGAGAACCCGTCTTTGAGCCGGGGCGGGTGTGCTTTTCCCTGCGCTGGCGGGGATGGACGGCCCGCCTGTGCCACGCGGTGGATCCGCTGACGGGCATGGCGGTGTCTCATCTGCAGGTACGGAACACCGAAAAAACGGAGCGGGAAATCGAGGCGGTTTCCTATCTGGAGGTGGCCCAGGCGCCCATGGCCGCGGATGCCGCCCACCCCAATTTCCAGGATCTGTCGGTGCGGGTGACACCATGGGGGAGCCAGGGGCTGATGTCCCGGCGCTTGCCCCGGGAACAGACGGATCATACAGCCTGCGTCGTTCACGCGGTGGCGGGGGACGCCGCGGCGCTGTGCCGCCAAGGGGACCGGCTGCTGTTTCTGGGCCGGGAGGGCACGTATGCGCAGCCGGCGCAGCTGGCCCTGCCCGCCGACGCCTGCCTGTTCCGCACGGGGGATGTGATCGCGCCCTGCCTGTCCCTGCGGGCAGGGCTCCGGGTGGGGGCGGGCGCGGAGACGGAACTGTTTTTCGTCACCTGCGCGGTATCTTCCGGGAAGGCGCTGAACGGACTGCGCCTGACCCCGGATCGGCTGCGGGCGTCCTTTTCCCTGGCGGATACCCACGCACGCATGACCTTGAGGCACCTGGGCATGGAAGCGGGGATGCTGGCCCTGTTCCAGCGCGTGCTGGGCGCGGTGGCGTTTGCCGGCCAGCCGCATCAGGCGGTCTTTCCCCCTGCGCCCAGGACGGCGCTGTGGCGAATGGGGGTGTCCGGCGATTTGCCGGTGCTGCTGGTGAATCTGGCCGAGGGACCGGATCAGGCCCTGATCCGCCATGCGCTGCGGGCACATGCCTGGATGCGGGAGCAGGGCGTTTTTTGCGACCTCATTTTCTTCTGCCCGGAAGAGGAGGCGTATCACCGTCCATGCCGGGATACCGTAACAAGGCTGATGGCCGCCTGCCCTTCCCGCTTTCCGGCTGACGCTCCGGGCGGCGTGACGGTGGCGTCGGGCAACGAAACGGAGTCCCGGGAGGTGGAAAGCCTGGCCCGGCTGACGCTGCGCTCCGGCCAGCCCCTGCATGCCCAGCTGTCCGCCCTGCGGGTGCAGGTCTTTTCATCCGCCGGGCGGCGGCTGTCTGTGCCTGTGCCGCGCTCGCCGATGGCACTGCAGGAGAACAATTCCTTCGGCGGCTTTACCCAGGACAACGCCTACTGCGTGTACGCACCCGCCCCGTCGGCCTGGCATAATCTGCTGTGCGGCCCGGCGTTTGGCACGCTGGTATGCGAAACGGGCATCCTGCATTCCTATGCGGGCAACAGCCGCCTGGGACGGCTGACCCGGCTGTCCCCCGACGTGCACCGCGGCTTGCCCGCGGAGGAGATCTACCTGCTGGACGGCGCGGGCGGCGCGTGGCCCCTGGCCTGCTGCGCCGCGGTGCATGAGCCGGGGGTGACGGAATATGGGAATCAGGCGGGGGCAACGGAGGCGCAGGTCACGGTGTTTTCCCACCCGGATCAGCCGCTGGGCGTGCGCATGGTGACGCTGCGAAGCGAGGAGGAAAGGGACGTCCGGATCGTGTATCTGGTGCGGTTCGCCCTGGGAGAAAAACCGGAGGACACCCGCTGCCGTCCGGCGGGGCACATGGCTTTTGCCGCTGCGGGATCCATGGAGGGCCTGGCCTGGGCGGCCCTGGAGGGAGGCGCGGCCCAGACCCTGTGCGCCGCGGCGGTGTTCGGCCTGGCGGGGGATCCGCTGCCGCCCGCTTTGGCGGACCCGGTTCACGGGCCGGGCAGCGTGGGGGTCCTGTCGGCAGCGTGCCATCTGCCTGCCCGGCGGGCTATCCGGCTGACCATGGCGCTGGGCTTTGCCCGGCAGGAGGAGGAAGCCCGTCAGCAGTTTGACGCGTTGCTGGCGGAGGGGGCCGCGGCCGCGCTGCGCCGGGTGCGGGTCCGCTGGGAAGAGCGGCTGACGGGGATTACCCTGTTTTCTCAAAAGCCGGGACTGGACCGGATGATGAACCGTTGGCTGCCCTACCAGATCCGGGCGTCCCGGCTGATGGCCCGGATGGGGCCGTATCAGCAGGGCGGCGCCATCGGGTTCCGGGATCAGATGCAGGATCTGCTGGCCCTGCTGTTTACCGAGCCGGAAACGGCCAGGGAGCATTTGCTTTTGTGCGCTGCCCATCAATATATGGAGGGGGACGCGCAGCACTGGTGGCATCCGCCCCGGCGGGGGGTGCGCACACGGATCAGCGACGATAAACTGTTCCTGCCCTGCGTGACGGCGCTGTACGTGCGGGTCACCGGCGACAGCGGCATCCTGGAGGAGCGGATCCCGTACCTGGTATCCCCGCCGCTGACCCCTGAGGAAAAAGACCGGTATGAGGAGCCGGAAGAGACGTCCTGGGCGGAGCCTTTGCTTTGGCACGGCATGCGGGCCATTGATTCCGTGGAGTTGGGCCCGCACGGGCTGCCGCTGATGGGCGGCGGGGACTGGAACGACGGGATGGATCGGGTGGGCGGCCGGACGGGGGAAAGCGTGTGGCTGTGTTTCTTCCTGATCGTGGTGCTGAAGGAGTACGCGCCGTTGTGCCCGCCGGACATCAAAGAAAAATACGATGCGATGCGCAGAAAGCTGCTGTCCGCCGCCGAAAGCGCATGGACGGGGCAATGGTACCTGCGGGCGTGGTATTCCGACGGCCGTCCCCTGGGCGGCCCGGATACGGACCCGCCCCGTATCGATCTGATCAGCCAATGCTTCGCGGTGCTGGCCGGCGCGCCTCGGGATCACGGCCGCACGGCCCTGGGCTATGCCGTGGAGGCGCTGTACGACCGGGAAGCGGGCCTGGTGAAGCTGCTGGCCCCGCCCTTCACGCCGGAGGAAAACGCCGGCTACATCGGCGCGTACCTGCCCGGCGTCCGGGAAAACGGCGGCCAGTACACCCACGCCGTTCCGTGGCTGATCTTGGCGCTGTGCCGGATCGGGGAATATGCTCTGGCCTGGGAAATCGCGGAAAAAGCGCTGCCGTCCCATCATGGGAACAGCCGGGAGCGGGCGGCGGTTTACCGGGTGGAGCCGTATGTGCTGGCGGCGGATATATACGCAGGAGAGAACCGTGGCCGGGGCGGCTGGACATGGTACACCGGCAGCGCCGCCTGGCTGTATTACGCCGTGCTCACTGTGCTGCTGGGCTTTGAAAAAGCGGGGGACCGGGTGCGGCTTTCTCCATGTCCCATGCCGGATCCGGCGGAGTACACGCTGTCCTATCGCTGCGGCAGCGCCCGGTATCTGCTGACCGCCGACCCCGACGCGCTGTTCCCCACCCTGGACGGGGCCAGACTGGAGGACGGCTGGGTGACCCTGACGCCGGACGGGCGCACCCATGAAGCCCGCTTTCCGCTGCGCAAAAGCTGATCCCGTCGGGATCCGCGCCATAGAGCCCGCACGAAATCCGGCCAACCGATTTTCAATCAAATTGCAGGATGGAAAAATGCTGATGCTGTTTTCCTGAAGCAATGCCTTTTTCGGGTGTCTGTTCCGCCCGGACGCTGCTTCCCTCCCATCGGTGCGCCGCCGCCGCGCTTCCCTTCGTTTGGCAGGGCCGGATAAAAAACCCATTCCGGAACACACGGCGCTTTCCGGGGAAAACCGCATAAAAACATCCTTCGACGGCCGACGCGCGGATACGTTTCGACCATCGGGGGATGCTTTTTTTCTTTGTTTGCAATCGCCCGGCGAATGAAGAAAACAGGCGGCTTACAGAAAATCAACCGATCATACAGGCAAAATCATACCGTGAAAAATGTCTATTTTGTACATAAGGCGGCATGTTTTGGCTATGTACGATTTTCTAACAAAAATCTATAATATGAATATGGTTTATATATGGACGAATCGGTCATTTCCTGCCGGGAGGTGAAGGCGTGCAGGGACAGCGAACGGTGGGGCAGTATCGGGCCATTGATTTATTCCTGTTTGCGGTGATGCTGGTTTTTTTTGAATCCCTGATCACCACGGCTTCCCTGCGATGGTTTCCCAACGAGGCTTATACCGTGTCTGCGGTGGCGGCTGTCACGGCCGTGGTGATGATGCGCTGGGGCCCGTGGGCCGCGCTTCACGCGGTGCTGGGCGGCGCGGTGCACAGCTATTGGACCTTGCGTTGGATGCCCGGCGCGGCGGGCCAGGATTATGTGATTTTTTGCGTGGGCAATTTGTTTGGCTTGGCCGCCCTGGGGCTGATCCGGGCGCTGGGGGCGGAGGAAATACGGAAAAGCGTGGGCAAAACGCTGGTTTTTGGCGCCGCGGTGCTGCTTTTGATGCAGCTGGGCCGGGCGGCGGTGGCCCTGATGCGGGGCATGGCGCCGGCCTCCGCGGTGCTGTATGTGACCCTGGATGCAATATCCATGCTGTTTACCCTGCTGATCCTGTGGATCGCGCGGCGACTGGACGGTGTGTTCGAGAATCAGCGGCATTATTTGAAGCGCATTCATCGTGAGCTTCAGGAGGAAGAAGGGGGATCCCGATGAAAGTTTCCGGCTCGGATTACTTGGTGCTGGACAAGGAAAAGGGCGTTTGGGTGGAAGATCCGGAGCAGATTGTGCGGGACGATGTGGAAAAGCACTACTGGAAGCATGTGGGGCTGACGATCCTGAAGGATTGGCGGCTGTACATCATGCTGATCCCGATGATCCTGGTCTTTCTTTTCTGGCGCTATTTTCCCATGTATGAGCTGCTGGGCTCCTTTAAGGTGGACGACGGCGCCAAAGCGGTGGCGGAGCAGTATTTCAAGGGCTTTTCCAATTTCAAGGCCCTGCTGATAGGCTCCGGCACTTTCGGGCCTTATTCCTCCCAGTTCTGGCAGGCGCTGCGCAACACCTTCCTGCTGAGCTTCTACGGCCTGTGCTTCGGTTTTCCCATGCCGATCATCCTGGCACTGTTCTTTAACGAGATCCGTTCCAACATGGCCCGCAGCGTTTATCAGGTGCTGACCTACCTGCCCAAGTTCATGTCCACGGTGGTCATGACCAGCCTGGTCATCATGCTGGTGAAGGCGGGCAGCACGGCCTCCAACACCAACCCGGGCATCATCGCCCAATTGCTGGTCAATTTAGGCATCGTGCCCCAGGAGGCGGCCCAGGCGGGCCTGCTGAACAATCCGGCTTATTTCCGCGCCATTTACCAGATCAGCGGTATCTGGGAAACCGCCGGCTACGACAGCATCGTGTTTTTCGCGGCCATCATCGCCATTTCGCCCACCAGCTATGAAGCTGCGCAGATCGACGGCGCCAACAAATGGGCCCAGATGCGCTATGTGGTGCTGCCCAGCATCCTGTCCACCATTGTGATCATGCTCATTACCCGCATCGGCTCCATGCTGTCCATCGGCTATGAAAAGGTGATCCTGCTGACGGAAAAACAGCAAAATGCCGTGCTGACCACGGCGCAGGTTGTGTCCACGTTCTCCTGGGCGGTGAAGGCGGATAACCCGGGCATCGCGTCCGCCGCCGAAATGATGAATAACGTGGTGGGCATGCTGCTGGTCATTGGCGCCAACACCATCGCGCGCAAGGCGTCCAATGTTTCGCTGTACTGACGGAAGGGAGGGTGCGGCCGATGAAAAGAAGGCTGGAAGTTTCTGAGCTGATTTTTAAGATGATCAGCTATGTGATGCTCACGGTGTTTGCCCTGTGCTGCCTGTATCCCTTCGTGTATGCCGTTTCCGCCTCCGTAAGCCGGAAGGAATATGTGGAATACAGCATGATCCGCCGGTATGAGGATGTGAAGGAGTTCGACGCCGAGGGCAATCCCGTGGTTCCGGAGGATTCCGGAAAAGCGATTGAATACATCCCTGTGCAAAAGACAGATGAAAACGGCGCGCCCGTGGTGGATCAGGCGGGCAACCCGGTGTACGAAACGGATGCCGACGGCAATCCGGTCACCGTGCCGAAGCTGGTGTATTCCGAGCGGGCGCAGCTGATTCTGTTCCCCAAGGAAGTGCAGTTTGACGCCTTCGCCTGGATGTTCGGGCAGAATGTGTTCTGGAACGCCTATTCGAACACCCTGTTCCTGACGGTGTACGGCACGGTGTGGTCCCTGGTGGTGGCTGTGCTGGGCGCGTATGCGCTGAGCAAGAAACGGCTGCTGTTCCGCAAATTCTTCAATTTCTTCCTGGTGTTCACCATGTGGTTTTCCGCCGGCATCGTGCCCCAGTATCTGAATTATATCGCCACCAAGGGCGTGTTCAACGGCATGGGCATCACCGACGATAAATGGCTGGTGGTCATTGCGATGGGCATGGCGGCCATGAACATCATCCTGCTGCGCAACACCTTTGAAAACGTGCCAAGCGAAATCGAGGAGGCCGCTATCGTGGACGGCGCCAGCGAATTCCAGGTGCTGCGTCAGGTGTTCATTCCCATGAGCAAATCCACCATCGCCACGGTGGCCCTGTTCTTCGCCGTATCCCGCTGGAACGGTTACTTCTGGGCCCGGCAGATGATTTCCAACCCCAACGAGCAGCCTCTGCAGGTGTATATCCGCACTAAGTTAGATGAGCTGACCCTGTCTGAAAACCTGAGCGCCTGGCGGGAAAGCTATGCCGCGGATTCCGTGATCTACGCGCTGATCGTGTGCTCCATCATTCCCATTCTGGTCATTTACCCCTTCATTCAGAAGTACTTCGCCAAAGGCACAAATGCCGGCGGTGTGAAGGAATAAAATGTTAAAGGAGGAACCTCAACATGAAACGGATCATTTCTCTGGCGCTCGCTTGCGTGCTCATGCTCACGCTGGCCGGCAGTGCCCTGGCGGCGGATCGGTACGCCGACGGCACCATCCTGCGGATGGCAGTCGGTTACAACAGCGCCAAAACCGGCATCGCCTTCGACGCCGAAACCGCCGGCGACGGCATCACCCTGGCCGACGGCAACACCTACAACACCGGCAGCCTGAAGCCCACCTGGGTGGCTTTGGAGCAGATCCTGAACGTCAAATTCGAAAATAAGTATCAGGGGAACAGCACCACAGACGAATTTAAATACTGGCAGGATCGCCTGAACGAGGTGGATATGGTCAGCGGCCCCGCCTCCACCCTGTCTGAATACGGCGAAGAGAACATGCTGGTCAACCTGGCCGAGTATCTGGATATGATGCCTTCCTTCAAGGCTTATCTGGACGCCAATCCCATCGTTCGCCTGTCCATCACCGGCAATACTTCTTCCGGCGCGATCTATTTCAGCCCGTACTTTGACGGCGTCAACGATATCGAGCGTATGCCCCTGATGCGCGTTGACTGGGCCGTGAAGCTGCTGGACGGCGAAGGCGAATTCACTGCCGAAGCCTGCGGCAACACCGCCGATCCCGTGTATCAGCCCTATATGCCCACCGAAGGCAAGATCGAAATCGAAACGCCCACCCTGGATGGCACCGCCACCGAAATCGTCACCAAGGACTATGACGCTGCCGGCAACATCATCGCCAAGATGAATGAAAAGGGCAGCATGAGCGGCGTGGAAGCCGTCAACATGCTCCGTGAATACATCGACACCGCTTACAACGGATACTACGGCACCGAACGCAGCAACCTGTTCGTGGGCCAGAATGCCGCGTGGGACGTGGACGAGCTGGTGGCTCTGCTGCGCTGCGTGGTGGCCAACGCCCAGACGCTGAACGGCACCGACACGGTGCAGGGCCTGTTCTCCCGCGAGGATGACAACAACCAGCGCCGCATAGATATGTTCCGCTTTGCCGGCCACCTGTTCGGCGTGCGCGGCATGGAATCCCGCCAGGATTACCTCTTTGTGGGCACCGACGGCATGCTGCATGACGCCCGTCAGGAAGCCAGCACCTACAAGGCCCTGGAAAAGATGAACGACATGGCCAAGGAAGGCCTGATCTCCGTGGCTTATCTTGAAATGGCCAGCGAGAAGAGCAGCACCTACCTGGAGAACGACAACGGCTTCATGTCCTACGACTACAACCAGACCCAGACCATCATGAACGCCACCAAGCTGCAGGAGGGCGAAAAGTACATGGCGGTCATGGTGCCCGTGGCCCGGTGGTTCGACGGCACGGACGACAACGGCGTGTATATGCGCTTCACCGAATCCTGGCGCTCCGTCAAGACCGACGGCTGGGCCATTTCCAAGGCCGGCGTGGAAGGCAACGACGATAAGCTGTACGCCGCTCTGGCGCTGATCGATTACGCGTATTCCGAAAAGGGCCAGATCCTGATGAGCTATGGCCCCGACGCCTTCATCAAGACCAACGACGACGGCTCCTACGTGACCTTCAAATTCAACGGCAAGGATATGCCCGTCATCGCCGACGCCACCGCCGAAGAGCTGTGGGCCAAGGCCAGCGGCAACTACACCAACTACGCCCGGATGTACCTGGGCTCCACCCTGTCCTTCGTCAAGTCCCAGGCCTTCGAGTTCCAGTGCACCCACGAAGTGGGCAAGGAAGGCGCGGGCAAGATCTCCACGGCCATCGGCCTGGGCACCATCAAGCATCCCGAGCTGGCCATCACCGAGAATCCCTGGTACACCTCCGTGCCCACCGTGCTGCCCAACACCAAGGTGGAAAACGACGAACTGAAGACCTACACCGAGCTCACCTCCAGCGGCAAGTTCTCCAGCTCCAAGGGCGGCGAGAACATGTTCGTGATGCAGATCGTGGGCGGCTATGAAGCCATCGACGCCGCCGACGCGGAGGCCGCCGCCGCGAAGGTGGCGAATGATTGGTTCGGCGATTTGTATCTGGAACTGAAGAACGACGCCTGGACCCGTCTGCAGGCTTATTACGCCACCCTGAACTGAGTTTCCAAAGCATCCTTCGGGAAAACCGAACACAACCGGCCTCTCCCTCCCTTTCGGGGGAGGGAGGGGCCTGAAACGAGGGAAGGACATCATGTATAAAAAGCAAATGAAATTGCAGAAGCTCCTCTGCATTCTGTCCATTGCCGCAAGCGCCCTGGTATTTTTGTATTCGCTGGGCATCATGACAGATCTGTTTGATATGCTGTATAATATGATGCCCGACCACGCCAACATCGACAACGACCGGATCGGCGGCGGCGCGCGGATTTATTACGACATGCAGGATTTCAATCACCAATTGCTGTGGGTGGGCATCATCCTGATCCTGATTTCCTGCTCCCTGCTGCTGACCAATACCCACACCCGCAGAAAATACTACATCAGCAATTACATCAGCATCGGGCTGACGTTTGCCGCCAACGTATGCGCGGCTGTATGGGGACATGTTCAGATCGCCGGCTATAAGCAGACCTACCTGTCCACCATTGACTTTACCGAATTGGAGCGGCAGCTGACCCGCCGCCGGGTGGGCGACCTGTTCACTTCCTCCACCTTCTGGTTCGATATCCACTATTTCGTGTTTGTCGTGCCCCTGATTGTATCCATCCTTCTGGTGCTGAATCTGATCTGGAAGATCAGGCTGATGAACGATGAGCGCAGCTTGCTCGAGCAAGGAAAGGCGGTGTCCTGATGAACGACGAACGCATCGTAACCGACCGGATGCGGTATACGAAAAATACCGCCTCATCCCGGCTTGCCCTGTTGGCCATCCTGTTCAACGTCCTGTTTTTCGTCAGTATTTATAAATCCGATGTGGGAACCTACTACTATACGATCCTCATCGGCGCGTCCATCATATACAATCTCGTTTTCATGCTGGCTGCGTTCCTGGCCTCCGAGGGCGTGAAAAACTACAAGCGCAGTTTTTCATGGGTATTGATCGTGCTGGGGGTGCTGCAGCTGGTGCGCATTTTCATCCTGCCCGTGAAAATGCATTCCACCGTGATGGGGGATCCCATTGAGCAGTCGGTACAGATTCTGAGCATGCACGTGAATGTCACCATGGACAACCTGGTCATGGGCGACTGGCAGTTTATCCGCGTGTGCGTGTATCTGATCGCTTCGGCGCTGTGCCTGTTCCGGGCGGCCCATGTGAACCTGAAAAAGAGCAGCGCCCTGGCGGCACACCTGGCGAATCTGGAAACCATGCAGGCGTAAGGAGGATTTCCCATGGCAGAGCTCTCATTGCAGCATCTGGATAAAATATACGACAACAACGTGCAGGCCGTGTATGATTTCAACATGGACGTCAAAGACGGCGAGTTGATCGTGCTGGTGGGCCCGTCCGGCTGCGGAAAATCCACCACGCTGCGCATGGTGGCCGGCCTGGAGGACATCTCCCGGGGACATTTGCTGCTGGATGGCCGGGATATTACCCAAAAGCCCGCCAAGGACCGGGATATGGCCATGGTGTTCCAGAATTACGCCCTGTACGGCCACATGACCGTCTACGAGAATATGGCGTTCTCCCTGACCTTGCGCAAGGAGGACAAAAACGTCATTCACAAAAAGGTGCTGGCGGCGGCGGAGATCCTGGATCTGACCAGCCAGCTGAATAAAAAGCCGGCGCAATTGTCCGGCGGGCAGCGGCAGCGCGTGGCGATGGGCCGCTCCATCGTGCGCAACCCCAAGGTGTTCCTGTTTGACGAGCCCCTGAGCAACCTGGACGCCAAGCTGCGCGGCGCCACCCGGCGGGAGATCCTGCTTTTGCACAGGCGTCTGGGCGCCACCATGCTGTATGTGACGCACGATCAGACCGAGGCGCTGACCCTGGCCGACCGTATCGTGTGCATGTCCATGGGCCATGTGCAGCAGATCGGCACGCCGATAGAGCTTTATGACAAGCCCAATAACCAGTTCGTGGCGGGCTTTATCGGGCTGCCGCCCATGAATTTTCTGGATGTGCGGGTGGAAAAGGGAATGCTGCGCGGCGCGGGCTATGATGTGGATCTGACGGAGGAGGAAAAGCATACCCTGGCCGCTTATGAGGGCAAGGACATCGTGCTGGGCGTGCGGCCGGAGGACATCGACGATGGCGGCACCCTGCCGGTGGAAGTGCATTCCAATGAAAACCTGGGCATGAACACCCTGATCCATGGCTCCCTGGCCGGGCGCATCACCATCACGGCCAAGCTGCGCGGATGGAAGGATTATCGCAACGGGGACGCGGTGAAGGTGCGCTTCAACCGGAAGCATTTCTTTGACAGGGAAACCACCAATGCCATCCGCGAAGGGGGACAATAAGCTGTGATTACATTATACAGTCTGTATCTGGGCGGACAGTTCTCTCTCCCGGTGCTGGCGGTGGATGCGGTGCTCATCGCGGCCGTTGCGTTCCTGCTCTGCCGGCACGAATCCCGGCGGAAATTCCTGGTGGCCATCAAGCGCAAGCCGCAGAATATCCCGCTGTGCGTGCTGCTGCTGGCGTTCGTGCTGTATTCCTTCCAGCTGACGGCCATTTCCAATACCACATCCTATATCCAGGGCAACAACATGGGCCTGACCGGATTTGTGACGATGCTGTTTTCCGTGCTGCTGCTGGTGTGCTGCATGAATGCGTTCCCGTATCGGAAAAAGACCAATGTAGTCATGCTGACGCTGCTGTTTGTGATGATCGGTGTGGTGCTGTACTGTGATGTATACTATTTGGGGCTGATCCGTACAGCCATGACCCGCGAAAACAATCCCATTGAAATCGTCCCCAGCATCGCTTTCATCGACACGGCCCGGCGGGTCATTGCCAGCCACATCGCGGTGATGGCCGTTGGCGCCGCGCTGGCGGCTACACTGCCCGTTTACCGCAAATGGCTGAAGAAAATCAACACCTCCGTGGAGGTGGAGGACAACGGCGAAATGGGCGCCATTGACATCAGCAATGAGGATTGATTGCGTCTGTTCCGGGGGAAAGCAGCATGGCTAAACAAAAAAAGGGCCCCTCCCCGGATCGGGAAAAGCCGTTGGCTGAGTATTATCAGCTGCACACCAAAGCCATCGACGATCTGGTGGGCGCGGATGCATCCAACGCTCCCCAGGTGGCGCCGGAGGAATTAAAAAAGTACCGCTCCGGCCCCAGGATCACCCTGTCGGACCGGATCAAAGCGGTGCTCATCAAAATCTGGTTTGCCGGGATGGTGTGCTACTTCTTTTACTGGGGGATCGGCGCTTATGTGTCCAATGATCTGGACAAAATCGTCATCCTGGCCGTGGCGCTTGGCATGGTAACGGATCTGCTGACCAACAATGTGTTTCGTTTCATGGCGAAAACCAAAGGCGCGAACGACCGGTGGCTGATGTTTCCCCAAAAAGGATTTATCACCTTCCCGCTGAATCTTCTCTATGCCGGCGTACTGACGTTTTTCGTGATGAACACCTACGGGGTGATCAACGCGGCGGCGGCATCCCTGGGCGTCCAAACGGAGGGGACCTTTCTGGGCGTGGGCCCGGTGCTGTTCGGGGTGTTCACCGCGGGATGGGATTTGCTGTTCCTGGGGGCCAAGCGGCTGATGCGCAGCATCGTGGAGGATGCCAAACGCGCCGCCCGGTAAATGCTACGGCCGGGTTTCCGGCGCGTCATCTTCCGGGGCGTGCTGGCTGTCCCGATGGTAATAAGTGGGGGCTACGCCGTACTTTTTCTTGAAGATCTTGGAAAAGTACAGCGGATCCCGGAAACCGCACATCATGGCAATGTCGGCGATGCTGCTGCCGTCGGCGGCGTTGAGCAGCACCTCCGCCGCGATTTGCAGCCGCTTATCGGTCAGGTATTTATGGGGAGTTACGCCCAATTCCTTCTGAAACAGCTTGCGCACGTAGTCGTAGCTGAACGGAAGCGAGCGCAGGTAAGCGTCCAGCTTGTAATCGCAGTCGGAATAGCTGGTGATGATGCTGCGCTCGATCTCCTCCACCACGCCGGAACGGGGCTGCACGGTCTGGTAGGCCGCCAGGTAATAGCTGATCAGATTGCCATAGGCGGACAGCAGCGCGGCGCGCTCCTTCCGATTGGAATAAAAGTGGTAAAAAGAGGCGGTGAAGGCGTCCAGCAGAAAGTGGTTGCTGTCGTCTGAAATGACGGCGGGCTCCTTCAGCGCCAGGGTGGGGGATACCATGTTCACATGGATGTTCTGGAAGCCTTTATCGCTGGCATTGGCATGGGGGATCAGCGGCGGGATGACTACCACATCCCCTTTCCGGTAAGAAACGCTCATGCCGTCAAACACAAAGGTGCCGGTGCCGTCGGTGCAGTATACGTACTCCCAGCTTTCATGGGTATGGCGGGACACGGTATGCATCAGGGAATGCCTGCCCACATAGGTAATGTCATTCATGCTGGATGCTCCTTTGCCAGATGGGAATGTCATATTATAACAGGGATCGTCTGTTTTGTCCATGCTGACGGGGAAAACGCGGGAAGCAAACGGGCAGACGCGGCCTGGAAATGCGCAGTCGGGCGGAAACACGTGAGGAGGCAATGATATGGCGTACTTAACGCTGAAAAACATCAACAAAATTTACCCCAACGGATTCCATGCGGTGCATAATTTCAATTTGGAAATTGAAAAGGGTGAATTTATTGTGTTCGTCGGCCCCTCCGGCTGCGGCAAATCCACCACCCTGCGGATGATCGCCGGCCTGGAGGATATCTCCAGCGGAGAGTTTTTGATCAATGGCGTCCGCGCCAATGAAAAGGGCCCCCGGGAACGCGAGGTGGCCATGGTGTTCCAGAGCTATGCCCTGTATCCACAGATGACGGTGTTTGACAACATCGCCTTTGGCCTGACGCTGCAGGGCGTGGATGAGGATGTGATTGAGCAGCGGGTGAAGAAAACGGCCCAGATCCTGGGCCTGACGGATTATCTGGATCGGCTGCCCCGGGCCCTGTCCGGCGGCCAGCGCCAGCGTGTGGCCATTGGCCGCGCCATCATCCGCAAGGTGGGCGTGTTCCTGATGGATGAACCCCTGAGCAATCTGGACGCCAAGCAGCGCGTGACCATGCGCTATGAAATCGCCCAGATCCACCGGGAAACCGGCGCCACCACTATTTATGTCACCCATGACCAAACCGAAGCCATGACCCTGGCTGACCGGATCGTGGTGATGAAGGATGGGTATGTGCAGCAGATCGGCACGCCGTATGAACTGTACTTCAAGCCCGCCAATGTGTTCGTGGCGGGGTTCATCGGCGAACCGCCCATGAATTTCATCCGGGACACCGTGACGGGAGGATGCGTGAAATTCGGCGATACCAGGCTGGACCTGTCCGAGCGGCTGAGACGGATCGGGGATTATGAAGGAAGGGAAATCGTGGTTGGCTTCCGGCCTGAGGCCATTCAGCTGGGCCGGCATGCCGACGCTTACGTGATGACCTGTGATGTGGAGCTCACCGAAATGCTGGGCGACAACACCAACGTGTATATCGCCGCCGGCGATGCCCATGCCATCCTGAAGGTGGATTCCCACGATACCCCCGAAACGGACATGCCCATCACCTTCTCCATCCCCTATGGCAGCGTATACCTGTTCGATGGGGAAACAGAGAAAGTGATCGGGTAATCCGGGCAAAAATGAATCGTTTGAAGAAGCCTCACGGCTTCTTTTTTTCTGGGGATCAGCCAACAAAAGACATAAAAAAGAGAACAAACGTTCTTCACGAAAACGAACAATTTTCCAAGGGCAAAGGCAAGGAATGGGATCAATGACGAATGACATGCGAGAAATGAAAATGAAACGTTCGGGCTTTTTGACAGGAGCGGAAAAAATCGATTTTTTTCGAAAAAAAGTATTGACAAGGGGGATGGATTATGATATTCTATTCAGGCGCTCGGCAAACGGGGCCTCGAAAGAGGGGCCGGGAGGGCGCAAGAATCTTGAAAACGATACAGAGAAGAGAGAAAAAAACGACAGTTAATTCTGAAATGAGTTTTGACTTGTGACGCGGTAGCCGCCGCGGAGGGAATCCCTGTGAGGGGAGGAACTGAAGCGGAGGCGACACCAGAGATCGCAAGTTGAAGGATTAAACACAAGAGTTTGATCCTGGCTCAGGACGAAC
>JAFXVJ010000037.1 GCA_017524615.1 Clostridia bacterium
CCGGGGCCATGGCGGAGCGCACCAAGTTTTCCGCTTACTGCATCTAGTCCGCCGCCATTTCCCTGTTCATTTACCCCGTCAGCGGACATTGGATCTGGGGCGGCGGATGGCTGGCAGAAATGGGCTTCCATGATTTCGCCGGGTCCACCGCGGTGCATATGGTGGGCGGTGTGTGCGCCCTGATCGGCGCGAAGATGCTGGGCCCCCGCATCGGAAAATACGGCAAGGACGGAAAGCCCCGGGCCATCCTGGGCCACAACCTGTCCATCGCCGCGCTGGGCGTGTTCATTCTCTGGTTCTGCTGGTTCGGCTTCAACGGCGCGTCCACCGTGGGCATGGACAGCGACGATCTGATCGCCTCCGCCGGGCTGGTTTTCTTCAACACCAACCTGGCTGCCGCATTGGCTACGCTGGTGACCATGCTCTTTACCTGGCTGCGCTACGGGAAGCCTGACGTTTCCATGACATTCAATGCCGCGCTGGCGGGCCTGGTGGGCATCACGGCGGGCTGCGACGCGGTGAATCCCTTCGGAGCGGCTGTCATCGGCCTCTGCTGCGGGTTTGCCGTGGTGCTGGCGGTGGGATTCTTTGACAAGACCGTGAAAATCGACGACCCGGTGGGCGCGATTTCCGTTCATGGCGTCTGCGGCGCGCTGGGCACGATCCTGACCGGCTTCTTCGCCACCGGCATTTCCACCGAAAAAGGCGTGTTTTACGGCGGCGGATTCCACTTCCTGGGCGTGCAGTGCCTGGGCGTGGTCAGCGTGATTGCCTGGACGGCCATCGTCATCACCGTCGTGTTCACCCTCATCAAAAAGACCATCGGGCTGCGGGCCGACGCCGCGGACGAGGTCATGGGCCTGGATCGTTCCGAACACGGCCTGCCCACCGCTTACGCCGGTTACGCCATGATGCCGGACAGCGCTTATGAAGACGCGGAGCCCGAGGCCATCGCGGTATCCGTCGCGGAAACGGAAGCGCCCCGCAAGGTCAAAGAAAAGGCGCCGGACGCGCCTGTCTATACCCGGGTGCAGATCATCTGCCGCCCCGCCAGCCTGGAAGCTTTGAAAATCGCCATGAACAAAATCGGCATCACGGGAATGACCGTTACCAATGTGATGGGCTACGGCGCGCAGAAGGGCAAGCCCGAATACTACCGCGGAACGCCGGTCGAGGTGACCCTGCTTCCCAAGGTCCAGGTGGATATCGTCGTCAGCAAGGTACCCGTCCGTCAGGTCATCGACACGGCCCGCAGCGTGCTCCACACCGGCCATATCGGCGATGGCAAGATCTTTGTCTATGACGTGGAAAACGTGGTGCGCGTCCGCACCGGCGAGGAGGGCTACGACGCTTTGCAATCCGATTGACGCTTTCTTGCCGGCTTTTATCGGATAAGCCCGGAGAGCAGACTGAGAGCCTGCCTGCCCGCGCAGGGATCATTTTCCGCAAATGTTTCTGCCAGGCCGTTATCTCCATCACACCGAATTGAATTATGTCCCATCCGCCGCCGCTGTCCGCCTCAGATGCGCTGACAGCGGCGGCCGTTTTTCTTTCGGGTTGGATGGAAACCTGTTTGAAACGGAGGATCTGTGCGTTCGGGCCATCCGAATTGTGGTTTTTGTCCTTTTTTGTAACACGAACCTGATGCATCGGGATGTTTTTTTGATGGTTTTTTTCGATCCGGCGGAATTCTGCCCCGGGAAAACCGGGATTTGACCTTGACTATCCTGTTATATAAGTCTTTAAAAAACAATGCGGCCATCCGGCACGCCCTTCTGCGATGAAAATAGAAAACGCTGCGTAATTCACAGCGTCAATGCAGGAGAGGAGGGGGAAGAAAGTGCTCAGTGCCAAACAGTAGACCGATATCAAAACATGGGACGGGAAAACGTCTGTGCCCAAGCGGCAGATTGATTACAAGAAAAGGCGCTCTTATTAGGAATTTCTCTATGTCCTGCCCTTCCTGATCCTTGTGGCGCTGTTTTCCTATTTCCCGCTGTACGGCTGGAGATACGCGTTCCACGATTACCGCCCGCCGCTTCCGATCAGCGGGGAAAACTACGTCGGGGTCAAATGGTTCAACTACATCATTTCAAATCCGACGCGCGTAAAGGATATCTCCGGGTCATCCGGAACACGTTTGCAATGAGCGGCATCTCACTGGCTTTCAGCTGGTTTCCGATGATCTTCGCCGTGTTCCTCAATGAAATCCGCTGCAAGCCCTACCAAAAATTCGTGCAGACGGTGACCACGCTGCCGAATTTCATTTCCTGGGTGCTTGTGTTTTCCGTTGCATTCAACCTCTTTGGCTCATTTGGCGCCGTGAACAGCATTCTGCAGAACCTGGGATGGATTTCAAAGCCCATCTCCTTCCTGAAATCATCCAACCATGTGTGGTTCCGGATGTGGCTGTGGCTGACATGGAAAAATGCCGGTTGGGCGGCGATCATGTATCTGGCCGCTATCACCGGGATTGACGAGCAGATGATCGAGGCGGCGAAAGTCGACGGCGCAAGCCGGATGCAGATCATCCGCCGGATCACGATTCCCAGCATCCTGCCCACCTATTTCGTGATTGTCATGCTGAACATCGCCAGCTTCCTGAACAACGGCATGGAGCAGTACTATGTGTTCAAGAATGCGTTCAACCAGGACTATATCGAGGTGCTGGATCTGTATGTTTACAATATCGCAACCAGCGGCACCGGCAACTATCCCCTGTCCACAGCCATCAGCATGCTCAAGAGCGTGGTCAGCATCGCGCTGCTGGCCGGAGCGAACGGCCTTTCCAAGCTGATCCGCGGCGAAGGCTTCATCTGATGCGAAGAGGAGGTGAAAGGCGTTGACCGCACATACGAAAGCCAGTAAAATCCACATCAAGCGCAGCTTTGGTGACCGGCTGATCAGCGTAATCACCTATTTTGTGTACGCAATTTTCGCTTTTGTTTGCGTCTATCCGTTCTATTATCTGATCATTAACTCCATCAGCGCAAACAACCTGAGCGAGCGCGGCAAGATCCTCTTCTACCCGATGGAGATTCATTTCACGAACTACACAAACCTTTCTCAGATCCCCGGGCTGACGGACGCGGCCCTCATGTCCGTGCTGCGCACAGTTGTCGGCACGGTCATGACCGTGATCATCGCTGCCTTCCTGGGATATATGTTCACCCGGCAGACCATGTGGAAGCGCAAGTTCTGGTACCGCTTCGTCGTGATTACCATGTACTTCAGCGCGGGCATTATTCCCTGGTATCTTTCCATGAAAACGCTGGGGATGACCAACAACTTCTTGCTGGCTGCAGGTCTGGTTCGCGACATCAGCGATAAGCTGCCCGAGTGCGAAAACATCATGCACTTCAAGACCCAGATTGATGTCTACAATAAGGGCCTGACCGGGGAAGACGGAAAGTATTACGGAATCCCGTCCGAGATGACCGATACTTCTCCCACCACCCTGACGGACGATGTGATCTATTCCAGCCCGATGCTGCGCTGGGATCTGTACAAGGAAATCGGATCCCCCGACATCGCTGATCTTGACGGCCTGCTGGATGCCCTGAAGGCGATCCAGGATGCGCATCCCACCAATGCGGACGGCGATCTCGCCTACGCCTTCACCCTCTGGGCTGACTGGGACGGCAATGACAACATGATCGGTATCGCGAACGTCGTGCAGCTGACCACCTGGTACGGCGAGAAGATCAAGCAGAGCGCCATCCTCAAGCCCGATAACACCTTCTCTCCGATCTATGACCGGGCAAACGCCTACTACAAGATCACCAAGTGGCTGAACAAAGCCTATCAGATGGGACTGGTGGATCCGGAATCCGGCGAGCAGGACTGGAACAGCATTATGAATAAGCTGCAGACCGGCCGTGCCTATCTAATGTGGTACAGCTGGGAAGTCAGCTTCTGGAACAGTGTGGACCGCCTGAACGACGGCACCGCCTTCATCTTCATCCCCGTGGGTGATCAGCTTTACTACGCGGATGCGGACCGCTACTATGGCTCCGACCGCATGTTCGGCATCGGCTCCAAGGTGGAAGGCGAGAAGTACGTCCGGATCATGGAATTCCTCGACTGGTATGCCAGTCCCGAAGGCGTGACCTTCCAGCATGCCGGCATCGAAGGCCTGAACTATACCGTCGGCGAGGACGGCAAGTTCGTTCCCTTCCATGACGATGCGCTGATGGCTAATCTGCCCGTGCCGGATGAATATGTCGGCGAAGACGGCGTGGCTGGCCACCATCATCGAATAATCAACCGGACAATCAGCGGGGGCGCTCCGTCAGGAGCGCCCCCATTTTTGTGATCAACAAATTCAGCTTCCCTTCATGGCAGCAGGATCAATTCCGTGAGGAATACGACCGCGCAGGAAACAATCGAGGTCAGGATCAGGCCCTTTCCCCGGAAGGACATCACCATGGCCGTCACAAACCCCGCCACAGCAGACCAAGGGGAATCCGTTGCGCTCAGGATGGCGGGAAACGTCATCACCGTCAAGGTCACATAAGGCACATAATACAGGAATGAACGGATAAAGGGACTGGTAATGCGCCTGCGCACCAGCGTCAGGGGCAATACACGGATGAGATAGGTCACGGCAGCCATGATCAGAATATATACATAAATATTTCCTTTCATGGCTTTTCCTCCCGAATGGGGCGAAAATACGCCGCGGCGGCGGAAAGCAGCACGGTGAGCAGGATCACCCGCATCCCCTCCGAAATCTGCGCCAGCAGCGGCAGGGCCGAAAAGAGCAGGCTGGCCGCCATGGAGAGGATCACCACGACCAGCAAGGTGGGGCTTTGCGCGGCAGGCGGAATCACGATGGCGCAGAACATGGCGTACAGGGCAATGCCCAAGGCGCTGAGCACGGAAGCGGGCAGAACGCTGCCCGCCGCCGCCCCCAGCAGGGTCCCCAGCACCCAGCCCGGAATGGCCATGCTCATCATGCCATATACATAATAGGGCGACAGCGGTTCCTCCGCGGCCGCGGACAGCGCGAATACCTCATCCGTGTTGCCAAAGGCCATCAGCATCCTGTGGGCCATGGGCGTACGCGGGTCCAGCTTTTGGGACAGGGTGAAGCTCATCAGACAGTAACGAAGATTGATGATCAGCTGAGACAGCGCCAGTTCCCAGTATCCGCTGCCGGCAAGGATCAATTGCAGGGCGGAAAACTGTCCGGCGGAGGTAAGGTTCAGCGCGGACATCATCACCGCCTCCCCCACCGTCAGGGCTTTGGCGGCCATGAGACCAAAAGAAAAGGACACGGCCAAATAGCCCAGCCCGATGGGCAGGCCATGGCGGATGCCCTGTTGATACCAGCTGCTCCTGCTGCCCATGCTTCCTCCTTCCCGGAAGCTCATTCCGGCTCGTACACGGTTTCTTCTTCGGTGAAATCTGGATCGGGAGCAGGCATGTGCTGACAGCAGTACAATAATGCGTCTTCCCCGTTATCCTCGTAATACTTTTTCCGAACGCCCACATATTCGAAATGCAGGGATTGATACAGCTTCTGCGCGGCAGTATTGCTTCTCCGGACCTCCAGGGTGGTATAGGCGACGCCCAGATTGGCTGCATACTGCATCAGCGCCGCGGTCAGGCGATGGCCGATGCCCTGTCCCCTGCGGGCTTCCGTCACGGCAATATTGGTCACATGGGCTTCATCCAGCACGATCCACGCTCCGGCGAACCCCAGGATCGTTCCGTTTTCCTCTGCCACCAGATAGCGGGCGCAGGCATTGACCGTCATTTCCCGGACAAAATCCTGCCGCGTCCAGGGCCGGGAGAAGGTAGCGCGTTCGATGGCATAGACGCCGTCTATGTCATCCGCTGTCATTCTTCGAATGATCACGTCATCCATGGCGGGCCTGCTCCTTTAGGTTTTTCTGCCGTTCCGCTTGGGGCGGCCTGAGATAAAGCGGAGAGAGGGCCAGATAATCCACTGCCTGATCCATCTGGCTCCAGGCCAGCTGAGCTGCTGCGGCCGGCCGCAGGTAAGCCAGATGCGCAGGGGCAAACACCGCCCTTTCCCCCAGCCTGTCCTCAATGGCCTGACGGTGCACGGGCATACCGTCGCCCAGGAACAGGAGCGGCTGATGAAAACGGAGCAGCTGATCCAGATAATCCTCCAGACGGATGGGCTGATCGGGCATCAGCCTCTCCAGGGGGGTATTCCCCCGAAACGCCGCCCCATACACCTGCCCGGCGCGGGCATCCTGAATCGGGCAAATGATCCCGGAGAAGGGCTGAACGCCGGCGGCCATGGCCTCCAGGGCATCCACGGGGATACAGGGCTTTCTCAGCGCATGCGCCAGCCCCTTCACAGTGCTCACACCGATCCGGACGCCGGTAAAGGAACCGGGGCCCACCGTCACGGCCAGGTAATCCGTCTGCTGCATGTCCAGCCCTGCCCGGCGATACGCTTCCTCCGCCATGGGCAGAATGGACTGGGAATGGGTCATGGCATTCACGGTCATGGCTTCATACCGCACCGTGCCATCCGCCATCAGCGCCACGCCCGCCACCGGCCCCGATGTATCCAAGCAAAAAAGAATCATTGCAGTCCGTCCTCCGAAAATGGAAAGCCCCCATGAGGCGTAAAAGTCAATTCCCGTGTTTCTTCATCCAGCGCGCGGATATCCACACGCAAATGCCGTTCCGGCACCGCTTCCGGCGCGCGTTCGCTCCATTCGATCAGGGCTACGCCGTCGCCGCCGATTTGCTCATCCATCCCCATTTCACGGATCTCCTCCGGATCCCGGATGCGATACCAGTCAAAATGATACAAAGGCAGCGTTCCTTCGTCATAGGCGTTCAGAATGGTAAAGGAAGGACTGGGCACCGGGCCGGTTATGCCCAGGCCCCGGGCCACGCCGCGGGCAAACTCGCTTTTTCCCACGCCCATTTCTCCGTTCAGCACCATCGTGTCCCCCGGCCTGAGCATCGCGGCCAGGCGGGCCCCCAAGGCCTGCGTTTCCTTCGGGGATCGCGTGATCATGTCCATCCTCCCTTTCCGACCGGTGCATTATACCGCCGTGCAAAGCGCCCTGTCAACTACATAATGGCATAGCCGATCAGATAAAACAAACTGTATGCAAAGAACAGCAAACCGCTTCCGAGAAACAGAAGCCCCCGCGCCATGCCCGGCTTGACCTTGCAAAGAATCAGATACATAGGGACGCAGCACATCAGATACCGTCCGCCGCTGATCATCCATCCTGACAGGTATGTAAAGCCCAGGTATACGCCGCCGTACACCAATTCGCTGATCCTTTCTTTGCGGCGGACGCCCCACAGCAGCACGCCCAGTGCGGCGGCATACAGAATGATCTGCGGCCAATAGATAATCCAGTCGAGGCCGCTGTAATCCAAGGCCATTTGAAACTGGGTGGCAATGTTTTCGCCGATCCAACGGGTGCTTTGATACCAGGGCGCGCCCGCCTCAAACTGCAGAAACTGCAGGCAATTCCCATGGAGACGGTAATTGATGAAGAGATACACGCCGAATCCGGCGGGGATCAGCAGGATCAGCGCGTCTTTGCCCCGCAGCTTCCTCTTTTCCGCCCCCAGCCGCCTGGAAACGATATCGCACACCGCGGGAAACAGCAGCAGCACGCCCTGGGTGCGGGTCAGGGCCGCCAGGAATCCAAGGATCCCGACGGCGATGTATCGCTGCCTGCGCAGCGCGTACAGACAGCCAATGGACAGTAACAGGAATAAACCTTCAGAAAACACGCCCATGGCAAACATGGAAAAGGGATAAAGCGCCATCAGCAGCACGCCGTCCCAGGCGCATCGGCGGTCTCCGTCCAGCAGAATCGTTTCAAACAGCAGGATGGATGCGGCGGCGTAGCTGATTTGCGAAATCAGCACACCGGAGAGCGGCAGACTGCCTGTCATGACGGACAGCGCGCGGATCAGGAGGGGATACAGTGGATAAAACACCAGGTTGATGGCGTTTTCACCCGTCGCTGTGTAGCCGTTGCGGGCAATATCCAGGTATCGGGTGGCGTCTCCCGGCTCCGTCAGGCGGGAGACGGCCATGGTCCACAGTTCCCCGGGGTGAAAAGCGCCCTGGATCACCAAATGCGCCAGCAGCAGCATCAGCGCGTGGATGCCCAGCACCGCCGCCGCAATCAGCCCCCATGTGCGCGCTTTGCGCTTGAGTGTGCTCATGTTCTCCCGCTCCTTTTACCCGATCCATCCGTAGGTCATGCCGGAAATCACCGCGCAGGACAGCATTGCGCCCAGGGCGATCAGGCCTGCCAGCAAGGATCGGGACAGCGGACGGATCGTTCTTGGCCTGATTCTCTTTCCCAAGAAGTAAAACAGCAGGGATGCCAGGAATGCCGCCCATGACGCCCATCCCGGCAGCAGCACCAAGGGGGTGCATGGGAGACAAATGAGCAAAAGCAGCCCATCCTCCGCCCAGGATCGGCCCAGGATTCTGTTCACCCGCGCCGTGATCAGGCACGCGCCGCAGACCGCCAGGATCAATGCCAGCACCGCGCCGCCCAGGAGATATTGATCAAACAGGGCTTTCCCCAGCGCGTGGCCCGGATACGCCAGCAGTCGAATGGGCCATGAAACCGCGGCGGGGTCCTGCAGGGCACTATGCATTTGCCGGAACGAAGGGCCATGAAAAATCACTGCCAGATCAGCCGCGCTCTCCAGATTTCCGTGCGTCACGCGGAATATCAGTGCGGCTGTCAGCCATTCCATACAGGCAGCAAACAGCACGGCCGCGGCTGTCCGGCCAATCTGACGGGCTGTTTCCTGCCGCATCGCGCCGATTTGGCGGAGAAACGCAAACAGGAGCACGCCGATCAATACCAGCATGCCCAGGCCCGCCGCAGATCCCACCAGCTTCGCCATGACGCCTTCCTCCTGAAAAAATCATCCGTCCCGTCAGGCGGAACGGATGCATGCAGCCGAACAGGAATTATGCTTCCTCAGGCGCAAACACGACGGCCGCGCCTTCCGGCCGCACATCCAGCACGAAGCAGGCCTTGTCTCCGAAAACGGCCTTCATCTGCTGCACAAAACGGTCGATCATATCATTGGGAACGATATTCAGCGTAGTGCCTGCGAAACCGCCGCCATGCACGCGCCAGGCCCCTTTTCCCTTCAGCATGACAGACGCCATGGCCAGGGCCAGCGCCAGGGGCTGGTGGATCCCTGCCGGGTACAGATTCTGAAGCAGCATCCAGCTGCTTTCGCCGGATTCGATCAAATTGGCCAGCATGGCAGGCAGATCCTTTTCGCGGACAGCGCTCACCATCTGCCTGACACGGCGGTTCTCGCCGAAGAAGTGCATCGCACGCAGCACGGCGCGTTCCCCGTATTTTTCACGCAGCGGGCCGATATGCTGCCAGAACTGTTCATTGCGAACCTGACGCAGCACCTTTTCCCCGAAGAATCCGGCCACCTCTTCCATTTCGCGGCGGACGGCGGCATATTCCGCGGTCAGATTGTCATGGCTGCCGCCGGTATTGACCACCACCAGGGAATAACCCGCGTCGTTGAAGGAATAGGAAAGCGGCGTCACTTCCGGCTCCGCCTTGAAATCAATGGTCACCAGGCCGCCGGTGGAGCACGCCATCTGATCCATCAGGCCGGACGGCTTTCCAAAATACACGTTTTCTGCGTACTGGGCGATTTGCGCCCGGGGCGTGCTTTCCATGGTGAAACCGTTATACAGGGCGTCGAAAATCGCGCATACCAGCACCTCATAGGCGGCGGAGGAGGACAGGCCGCTTCCGCCCATCACGTCGCTGGTCATCACGGCGTCAAAGCCTCCCAGCCGGAAGCCCCGATCCTGCATGCCCCGGGCCACACCGCGGATCAGCGCCGCCGATGTGCCCTCCTCCTCCGGACGCATATCCAGATCATCCACGGATAACGCGATGCTGGGATAGCCCTGACTGTGCACGCGCACCTGGCTGTCCTGCCGGGGTGAAACGCAGGCTACGCAATCCAGGTTCACCGCGGCGGCCAGCACCCGGCCGTTGTTGTGATCGGTGTGATTGCCGATGATTTCCGTGCGTCCCGGCGCGCTGATCAGGTACAGCGGCGCATCGGAAGCGTGAAACAGTTCTTCATGCGCCTTGACAAGCTGGGTATACCGGGTCAGCTGACGGGCCAGTTCCCCCTCCCGGCGTCCGTACAGGCGGGCGAACCGTTCCATGGCGCCGGGCTTGCTGATCCGGGCAAGCATCGCAGAATAGTTATCCATTGCATTTTCCTCCTCATTGGTGATCCAGCACATCCTGCCAGAATGTCAGGAAATCACGGAGCCCCATCTCATTCAGTGTGGATTCAAACTGAGCAAAGGATGCATCGCTGATTTCCTCTTCCCCCAGCACCCAACGGGCCAGCTGCATATCCACATAGGTGGCGATTTTGGCCTGAAGGGGCGTTATTTCTTCCAGCTGCGCCTGCGTCAATGTGTAGTAAGGGAACGGACGGCGCACATACTGGGCAAAATCCATCTGGCTTTCTAAGATGGCCCGCACGGATGCATCCGCGCCATAACGGGCCTGAAACGCCACGTTCTCAATCCCGGGGATGCGTCCGCCGCCATCCACATTGGCCGATGCCCGATAGGCTTCGTTCTGCTGGCTCTCCGGCATCCGCCAGGTGCCGTCGCCATCCACCAGATAATCCACGTTCTCCTGCCCGACCAGCGCCAGCGTAGCGCCTTCCTCGGTATACAGCGTATCCACCCAGCGGAGCATGGTTTCCGGATCCTTGCAGGCGCTGGTGATGGCAAACGTGCCCCGGCTGACAGGCCAGGCGAACTCCCGGTAGATCTGTTCTCCCTGATACGTCATGGGATTGAGGATCACATAATCCGTAGCCCAGGATACCCTGAAGGTGTCTCCCGCCAGATACGTCATGACAATGCCGCAGTTGGGGGTTGCCTTTGAATCCGTCACTGTCTGAGATACCGTGGTGATGAATCCGTTCTGATCCAGCAGCTTTTCTTTGTACAGCTCTCTGCACCATGCCACAAACTGCCGGTATTCATCCTCCAGCGGCATGAATTTCACCTGGCCGTTCTCCACGAAAACGTTGTAATCGTTGGCGATTAGGCCGAAAGCGTGGGCCAGGAATTTCAAATCAAAGGGGCCCTGGAAGCTGAGGGGGATTTCATCCTGCCTGCCGTTGTGGTTGGGGTCCCGATCCCGGAAAGCGGTCAGCACCTGCGTCAGCTCTTCCGCGTTGGTGGGAGCGGACAGACGCAGGCTGTCCAGCCATTTCTGATTGATCCACAGATAATTTTGCATGGGAATGGGCGTGATATAAGGCAGGGCGGCAATGCTGCCGTCCGGCAGGGTGATGGCCGCCAGGATCTCCGGTTCCTTCTGGATCAGCGCCCACAGATTGGGACAGCATGATTCCAGATAGGGCTTCAAATCGATCAGCACACCCTTTTCCCGCAGGGCAATGCATTCCTGCGTGGTCAGCGACGCCTTGAACAGCACATCCGCCATGCCGTCATCCCCTGCGGCCATGGCGGATTTCACCTGGGCCCAGTCCTCTTCTGTTTTGGACTGACGCAGCACCAGATGGACGCCTGTCTTTTCTTCCATTCGCAAAAAAAACTGATTGTTCTGCCAATCCCGGTATTGTGTATTATCGAATCCCGCCATGAGGAAGGACGGGGAATCCCCTCCCTCTTCTTCCGCAGCCGCCCAGCAGGATACACACAGCACACAGGCCAGCAGCAGGCAGAAAACGCGCCATTTTTGCATAATAGTTCCTCCTTCTTGGGAATGACAGTATTATACAAGAAAACTTACCTTTTGACTACCCCAAATTTTCGTCTGCTTTCCCTGCCGCACCCATGGCGCATTTGGATCATAGGATGCAGTATCCGCGGGAGGGAGGAGGAAAATGCAATGAAGCTGTATATTGCGGGCGATGGTCCGCGTGAAAAAGAACTGCGGTCATTGTGCGTGCGCCGTGGCCACACGCTGCCCGATCATGGGCCCTGGGATATGGTGGCGCTGCCGCTGCCCCGATCATCCATTGCAGAAGAATTGGCAGATCAATTGCCGCCGGGGCAGAAGGTGGCCTGCGGCATAACGGACGCTTGCTTCGACCGGCTGGCTGCGCGGCGCGGATGGCGGCTGATGCGCGTTTTGCAGGATGAGAGATACTCATTGGAAAATGCCGCGCTGACGGCGGAAGGGGCCGTATCCGCCGCCATGAACGCCTGTCCCTTTGCGCTTGGACGCAGCCGCTGCCTGGTGATTGGGTACGGAAGGATCGGAAAACGGCTGGCCTTCCTGCTTCGGGCGCTGGGTGCTTCCGTCAAAGTGGCCGCCCGCCGGGCGGAAAGCCGGCAGGAGGCTGGCCCGGGCAGCGTCAGCATCGTGGAAATTCCGTCTGTTTTGCCGGAAACAGACCTGATTTTCAATACGGTTCCGGCCATGATTCTCGACAGGAAAGCGCTCCTGCTTGTCTCCCCTTCCGCCTGCCTCATGGAACTGGCCAGCAAGCCCTACGGCATGGATCTGGATGCTGCAAAAGAATTGGGGCTGCGGGTATTGGTGGAAGGCGGCCTGCCCGGGCGCTATTGTCCCAAATCGGCAGCCATGGCGCTGCTGGATTGCTTGGAAAGGATGAACCGACATGAGTAATACCCGCGTAGGCTTTGCCCTGACTGGCTCCTTCTGCACATTTCAGGCCGTGTTTTCGGTGATTCGGACCCTGAAGGACTTGGGCTATGAAATCACGCCCATTTTGTCCTACAATTCCGCGCTGGAGGACACGCGGTTCTATCCCAGTGAGACGGTGTGGAAAACGCTGGAGGATATCACCGGCGTCCATCCCCTGTCCACGCTGCCTGAGGTGGAGCCCATCGGCCCGAAAAAACTGCTGGACGCATACATCATCGCCCCCATGACCGGCGCCTCCATGGGCAAAATGGCCCATGGGATTTTTGATACCCCGGCGCTGCTGGGCGCGAAATCCCACCTTCGCAACGGCCGCCCTGTGCTGGTGGCGCCCTCCACCAATGACGGATTATCCACCGCGGCGGAAAATATCGGGAAGATTTTGGCCATGCGCAACGTTTATATAGTGCCCTTCGGTCAGGATGATCCGGTGAAAAAGCCCCGCTCCCTGGTTGCGGATTTTTCCAAAATCCCCGAAGCCCTGGCCGCTGCCCTGGCGGGAGCCCAGATGCAGCCTATTCTGCTGGGCAGCTTGAAAAACGAAGGAAAATAAGGTATACTATAGATGTGGAGGTATTGCCATGAACAAGCTGAACAGAGCCTGTGCCGCGCTGCTGCTTGCGCTGTGCCTGATTCCCCTGCCTGTTTGGGGCGAGGATGCGGCTTCACAGCCCGGCGCGCTGCCAATCGCCGCGCAGATGCGCATTTATTCCGACAACGGGGTAGAAATAACGCCGGATCAATTCGAACCGGGGCACGGGAATTATGTGATGGTTCCTGCGTTTTCTTCATCCGATGAATCCCTGGTCCCCGCCCTGGAGAGAATCAATCAGGCGATCCTGGAAAAAGCCCGCATACCGGAGTATCTGCAATTGCTCTCCGCCCTGACGCCAGGCGGCGCGGGGCTCAGGATGGATTGCAGCGTGACCCTGTGCGCATCCGCAGAGAACGGCCAACGCACCGTCACCGACCGGTATGCCTCCATTCTGTTCAGCGCGGAGGGCAAAATGCTCTCCGGCCGTCCCTCCCAGGTATACTATCCCATGACCTTCGATCTGCTCACCGGCGAGGAAGTGACCTTCGATCAAATGTTCTCCGATCCCGACGGGGCCAAAGCCTTCATCGAGGAATATTTGGAAGAAAAGGTGGAGCCGGAGCTTTCCACCTATCTGGAAAACAGTCAGCTTTTCCCCGTGCCCTATGACCGGTTCTGGCTGGATGGTTTGGGCAACATGATTCTGTACTGGGAAAACAGCCAATTGTCCTTCCTGTCCGGCTATTCCGGATCGGTCGCTTTCCGGCGCAGTGAACTGGCCCCCTGGCTGGATCTGACGGAAAACGGCGTCATTCCCCATCTGTCCTATGACCGCTATGCCCTGGGCCAGAGCGTGGAAAAGCAAGCGGAAAACCTGTGGTATATGCTGCAAACCGGGCGCCTGATCTGGGCCGCCTCCATCGGTACCGGATCCCATCTTTCTGTGAGCGGCAGAAATCTTCGCGTGACCACCGATTCGGGCTATTATCCCGGCGGCGCGTATCTGGAAGTGGAGGAGCCCCGCTATCGCGGCACCCTGATCCTGACGGACGACAGCGAAGATTATGTGATCGGCCTTCTGTCCGGCAACGCGGATCTGTTCCAGATCCACACCGGAGAAACGGGCCTCGCAGACGCCATCGCTTTCCTGGGCCGGGAGCCGGACGCTCAAATCCCCATGGATGACGCCGCCGCGGAAATGTACCGCGTATGCCCCGGCACCGCCGCCGTCTATCATCTGGAACCCTGGCTGGACGGCCCGGCCCACGTATTTACGCTGTTCAGCGATGAAAATGGCACCGTGCAGTATGTCAGCCTGATTCTGGATCAAGAATAAACAATTGGAGATAACGACAGGATGAGTGTAGCCACCGCAAAAAAGAAAAGCAACAATCAGCCCGCCCTCACCACCACCGGTCGGGGCGCGGCTTTCTGCGTCACGCTGGGCATTGTGTGCCTGTCTCTGGGCATGATCTGGGTGGTGGCTTGTCTGGCCGCCGCGCCGGGCAGCAGGGGCGTGCTGGCCCAGCTGTCCGATATGGTGAAGGGCCTGGGCGGACGGCTGTATTCCGGTCTGCCTGCGCTGATGATCGTGGGCGGAGCCATGCTGCTGGTTTCCTGCCGCCACCGCGTGTCCGCGCGGAATTTCCTGATGGTGGCTGCGATTTACTGGCTGGCTCTCGCAGGCTATACGCTGATTGCGCAGGTGTCCCCCCAGGGCGGGATCACCCTCTCTTATCTGGAACACGTGGGATCCCAAACCCTGTCCACTGGCTTGAACGCCTATTTGCAGGGCGCTTATCGGCATGGCACTTCCGGCACGGGCGGCATGCTGGGCATGCTGCTGGCCTATCCCCTCTGGCGCACCATTGGCCGGGTTGGCAGCATCCTGCTGGTGACAGCCGCCCTCATCACGCTGATCCTGGTATTGTTCCGCCTCAATCCCGGCGCCCTGTTCCGCAGCGCCTCCGATCTTGGAGAAAAGCGCCGCCGCCGCAAACTGGAAAAATCCCGGCAGCGGGCGGCCCGGCAGCAGGCGCAGGCCATTCCGCAGGCGGGAGAGCCCGTGTACCAGGATCAGACTGCACGGCAGCCTGCCGAGGCCCCTGCCCCGCCCGCCTATTACCAGCCCGCGCCTGTTTACGAAGCAAATCCCGTCTGCCAAACGCCACAGCCGGACGCGCAGGGCTTCTATCCCGTGCAGCCCGATCTGTATGATGAGCGTTTTCCGCTGCATGATGAAACAGCGGAAGCGCAGCCGCCCGTCGCGACGCCCCAGCCCGCTGTGGACGGATATGAACCGGGCCAGAAGCACATCTCTTTGATGGATAAACTCCGCCGGATGCGTCAGGCCGCGCCCCTGCAGCAGCCGAAGAATGATTCCGCCGTTTCGCCCTCCGCGCGTCCGGCGCCGCTCCGGCCCGTGCACGCTGCCAGGCCGACCGGCGCTGCCGTCCCTGTCGCTCCGCGGCGGGATACGGTGCAGCCCGCAGCCGCCATGCCCGTTCAGCCTGCTCAGGCGCTGGATGACGACGGGGACGATGTGCCGTGGGAGGTGCCTGAAACGGCCCATGTGCCAAAGCAAACCGTTCCAAAGCAGGATAAGGCCGCTGTACCGGCGCCGGCCGCACCTGAACCTGTCCGCGCCTCTGTACCCGCCCCCGCCATCCCCGCGCCTGCTGATGCGAAAAACGAAGCGACTGCGGAAAAGAAGGCCGATACGTCCGGCAGCTGGGCCGCGCAGGTGCGCGACAAGGCGGCGAAGCTGCAGCAGGAGCTGCCGGAGCATACCACCCAAAAAGGGGAGCCCAAGCCTGTCTACACGGATCCTGTGATGCCCATTACCGGCGCAAAAATCCCCATCAAACCCGCCCCCGCAATGAAGGAACTGGATCGTGACCAGCGCTTGGACGGCACCACGGCGCCCATGGTGAAGCAGGAAAAAATGGATTTATCCGTGCCTTACCAGGCTCCGCCTATCCGGCTGTTGAAGGAAGCAAGGCACGTTCTTCAGTCCGATGCCGCGCAGGAGGATGAGCGCCGCGCGCAGGTGATCGAAGGCACGCTGCGTTCCTTCGGCGTGGATTCTGAGGTCAAGCAGATCATGCACGGGCCCTCCATCACACGCTTTGCCATCCAGATTGCCCCGGGCGTCAAGGTGAGCCGCGTGGCCAACACGGCGGACAACCTGGCCTTGGAGCTGAAGACGCAGCATGTTCGTGTGGAAGCGCCCATCCAGGGCACCAATTATATCGGCATTGAGGTGCCGAATCAGCTGGTGAGCACCGTATCCCTGCGGGAGGTGCTGGACAGCCCCGAAATGAAGAGCAATCCCTCTCCTCTGCTGGTGGCATTGGGCAAGGATATCGCCGGTGCGCCGGTGCTTTGTGATTTGAGCAAAATGCCGCATCTGCTCATTGCGGGCGCCACCGGCAGCGGTAAATCCGTGTGCATCAATTCCATCGTTTGCAGCCTGCTGTATCGCACTTCACCCGATCAGGTGCGCCTGATCATGGTGGATCCCAAGCAGGTGGAACTGAGCGTCTACAACGGGATCCCGCACCTGCTGGTGCCCGTGGTGAGCGATCCCAGGAAAGCGGCTGGCGCCCTTTCCTGGGTGGTGCAGGAAATGTTCGACCGATACGGAAAATTCAGCGCTCAGAGCGTGCGCAACATCACCGGATACAATAAGGCTAACCAGGGAACCGATCAGGTACTGCCCAATATCGTGGTGATCATCGACGAAATGGCCGACCTGATGGAGGTATGCCGCAAGGACGTGGAGGAATCCATCCGCCGTCTGGCCGCCCTGGCCCGCGCCGCCGGCATCTACATGGTGCTGGCCACCCAGCGTCCCTCCGTGGACGTTATCACCGGCGTCATTAAAAACAACATCCCCAGCCGCATCGCTTTCGCCGTTTCCTCCGGCACCGACAGCCGCACCATCATCGACATCAACGGCGCGGAGAAGCTGATGGGCAAGGGCGATATGCTTTACAAGCCTACCGGCACCTCCCCCGTCCGCGTGCAGGGCTGCTTCGTCAGCGATGAAGAGGTGGGCGCTATCACTGAATACATCAGCAGCCGGTATCAGGCGGACTACGATCCCAACATCGTGGATCATCTGGAGAATACCGGCAAGGATTCCTCCGCTGATGAAATCACCGGCGGCAATACGGACGATGAGGGCAGCGCCGGCGGCGAAGGAAGCTTCAGCGATCTGCTGCAGCAGGCCATTGAAATGGCCGTAGAGGACGGCCAATCCTCCACCAGTATGCTGCAGCGCAGGCTGCGCATCGGCTATGCCCGGGCCGGCCGGCTGATTGACGAAATGGAAAAGCGCGGCATCATCAGCCACTCGGAAGGAAGCAAGCCCCGGAAAACCCTGGTGACCCGCGAGCAGTATTATGAAATGATGCAGGATCAGTGATCTATACGAATAACCGCATTCCGCCTTTATGAGGCGGATTTTTTTGCATGAGCAGAATCAACAGGCTCAAATACCCCAGAACGGGATACGCTTTCGCCACGATTTCCTGAAAGCCGATCATCGCGCATCCTGCGGCAATCAATGCTGCCCAGATATGCTGATGCTCCCCGGGGAGCTGCGCTGCCAGCCCCCGCAGAGACGCAATCAGGGTGGTGGACACCGCCAGATACAGCGTGGCGGCGGAAAGATAAAAGCCGGTTTTCCCGTATCCGCGCAGCAGTATCACCACCGGCAGCGCCGCATCTTTGAGCGATGCCGTGTGCGGCAGCAGCGCCGCGTTTCCCAGCGATAAGAATCCTCCGAAGAGCAGGCCGGCTGCAATGGCGACGCATAGCCTTTTCTGTCTCTTTTTTTGTCCTTCCGCCTGAACTGTCACCGCGCCAGCCAGCATGGCGTTCAAGCCGCAATAGCCCGCCGCGTGAATCAAAGAGGGGAAGGACGGCTGGGGATCAGGCGTGTTCGTGCCGGGAACGCGCAGACACAGCAAAAACGCGCAAATAATGACCGGGATCAGCACGGTTCCCAGCCAGGCCATCCCCCGCAGGGAACCGCCGCTCATTCCGGCACAGGCCATCAGCGTGATCAGCATGCCCACCGTCCGTGCGTGATGCATCGGAAGCGTCAGCGCCGCCAGCTCCCCCGCAGCCGCGGCCATGCCGCCGCCGACAGCGCTGTAAAGAAGCGCCCGGAATCCACGGATCAAAACGGATTCTTCCCTGTGCAGCGCATGCTCATTTGACCAATAAACCAGCGCGGCCATCAGGCCGCTTGAAAAAGCGATCAGTGCCCAGGAAAAAGAGCCGTATTGTGTGAAAAACTGAATGATTTCGCGGCCGGAAGCGAAACCGGCGCCCACCATGGCCCCGATCATGCAGAAAACAGCGTTTGCCATCGTCCCTCCCCCTTTTCGGCATTGTATGTTGGAAAAGAGCGGGACATGAAAAAAGCCGGAAGGCTCCGGCTATGCAAACGATTTCTTTGCATTATTGATGGCTCTCATATGCCGCATCACGCTGTATGCGCATACGCCCGTCAGCGCGCCGCAGGCCATGCCGATAAAGATCAGCACCGCCATATAAAAAACGAGCTGTCCGGTTTGAAAAATCAGCATGGCCATGGCCACCTGGCCCACATTGTGCATGACGCCGCCCACCATGCTCACCGTCACCGGGTGCATACCGGGCAAGCGACTGAGCAGCGTCATCAGCAGCAGGCTCAGGATCCCGCCTGACAGCGCGTACGGGATGGCGCTGACCCCGAATAAAAGGCCATTCAGCGTCACTTTCAGGATCATCAGCAGCCAAGCTGTTTTCACATCCAGCAAATACACCGCGAAGATCAGCACGCTGTTGGAAAGCCCCATCTTTACGCCCGGCACGATGCCCACGGCGGGCAACATGCTTTCAATATAGCCCAGTATCATCATGGTGGCGATCAGCATGCCGGAATAGGCGATGCGCAGCGTTCGTTCCCTGCTGGAATACGTGTTCAATCCCATGCCCCTTTCCCGGCAGATTCACCTTCGTTTTCTTCATGATAGCGCGTTCTCGCCCATCCGTCAAGAAAAAATGCATTTCTTTTGTACTGCGTTGGCCATTTATCGGATAATCTGATATAATAACAAAACAGGGCTTTTACACCCCTGGGTTTCAGGCCAATGCGCGGAACATGCGCCTTCCGCGTCATGCCGGATTGGGATCAAAGGAGGAGCATCCGTGAACAGAATTCTGTACAAAAAAGCGCTGAACCCCACCGTTACCCTGATGAAGGTGGACGCGCCGCTGGTGGCACGCAAAGCGGAGCCCGGTCAGTTCATCATCCTGCGTACGGACGAAAACGGCGAAAGGATTCCCTTGACGGTGGCGGATTTTGACCGTGAGGCGGGCAGCGTCACCATTATTTTCCAAATCGTAGGCGCCACCACTGAAAAGCTGAATCATTTGAACGAGGGGGATTTCATTCACGATTTTGTGGGGCCCCTGGGCCGCGCAACGCATACGGAAGGATTGAAAAAGGTGGCCGTGGTGGGCGGCGGCGTTGGCTGCGCCATCGCCTATCCTGTCACGAAAAAGCTGTTTGAACAGGGAGCCGAGGTGCATGCCATCGCCGGCTTCCGCAATCGGGATCTGGTGATCCTGGAGAAGGAATTCGCCGCGCACAGCACCAGATTTGTGCGCATGAGCGATGACGGCAGCTGGGGCGAAAAGGGCCTGGTGACGGACGCGCTGAAAAAGCTGATCGAATCCGGCGAACAGTATGACGAGGTCATCACCATCGGCCCGCTGATCATGATGAAATTCGTGTGCCGCCTGACCAAGGAATACGGCATCAAAACCATCGCCAGCATGAATCCTATCATGATCGACGGCACCGGCATGTGCGGCGGCTGCCGGCTGACGGTGGGCGGGAAAACCAGATTCGCCTGCGTGGACGGCCCGGAATTCGACGGCCATGAAATCGACTTTGACGAGGCCATGGCCCGCGGCCGCACCTACCAGGATTTTGAACGCCATGCCTATGAGCAAGCCTGCAATCTCTTCAAGGAGGCGAAATAATATGCCCAACATGGCCATGAAAAAAAATCCCATGCCTTCCCAGAAGCCTGAAGTCCGCAATCAGAATTTTGACGAGGTCGCGCAGGGCTATACCGCCGAAATGGCCGTTGACGAGGCGCAGCGCTGCCTGAACTGCAAAAACAGCCCCTGCGTATCCGGCTGCCCGGTGCGCATCCGCATTCCCGATTTTATCAAGGAAATGGCCAACGGCAATTTTGAGGCCGCTTATCAGGTCATTGCCCAGTCCTCTTCCCTGCCGGCGGTGTGCGGCCGGGTGTGCCCGCAGGAAAGCCAGTGCGAAAGCAAATGCGTGCGGGGCATCAAGGGCGAACCGGTGGGCATCGGCCGCCTGGAGCGCTTCGCCGCGGACTGGCACAACGCAAACAGCACAGAAAAGCCTGTCCGTCCGGCCTCCAACGGCCATAAGGTGGCCGTGATCGGCTCCGGCCCCTCCGGGCTGACCTGCGCGGGCGACTTAGCGAAAAAGGGCTATGATGTCACCGTGTATGAGGCGCTCCACCTGGCGGGCGGCGTGCTGGTATACGGCATTCCGGAATTCCGTCTGCCCAAATCCATCGTGCAGAAGGAAATCGACACGCTCCGGGATCTGGGCGTCCAGATCGAAACCAACGTGGTCATCGGCAAAACCATCACCATCGATGAACTGATGCAGGAATACGGCTTCGAAGCCGTTTTCATCGGCTCCGGCGCGGGCCTGCCCAAGTTCATGAATATCACAGGCGAAAACCTGAAGGGCGTTTATTCCGCCAACGAATTTTTGACCCGCATCAATCTGATGAAGGCCTACAAGCCCGGCAGCGATACCCCCATCCAGCGTGGGAAGCACGTGGCCGTGGTAGGCGGCGGGAATGTGGCCATGGATGCCGCTCGGTGCGCCAAGCGCCTGGGCGCGGATGTGACCGTCATTTATCGCCGCACGGAAGCGGAATTGCCTGCCCGCCGGGAGGAAGTGGAGCATGCCATGGAAGAAGGCATTGTGTTCAAATTCCTCACCAATCCCCTGGAGATCCTGGGAGACGAACAGGGATGGGTCAGAGCTGCGAAGTGCCAGGAGATGGAACTGGGAGAGCCGGACGCCTCCGGCCGCCGCCGTCCTGTGCCCAAGGAGGGCAGCGAATTCGTGATTGATCTGGACTGCGTCATCATGGCCCTGGGCACCAGCCCCAATCCCCTCATCAAATCCACCACGGAAGGGCTGGAAACGGCCAAGTGGGGCGGCATCATCGTGGCGGAGGACACAGGCAAAACCAGCAGGGAAGGCGTATACGCAGGCGGTGACGCGGTGACCGGAGCCGCCACGGTGATCCTGGCCATGGGCGCCGGGAAAACGGCTGCCGCTGCCATCGACGCATACCTGCGCGGGTAAAAACCAGTGATTCTGCATGATAAGGAGCGGTCCATCCCTCCTTATCCTTTTTCATGAGGTGAACAGCATGACCGATCATCAAGCTTTTGCCCTGCGCGGAAAAAAAGTGAGCATTTTGGGCGACAGCTATTCTACCTTTGCGGGCTGCGTGCCGGAAAACTGCTATGTATTCTATCCTCTGGATATTCTGCCGGATGTGGCTCGGGCAGAGGATACCTGGTGGCATCAGCTGATAACCCGCACCGGCATGTGGCTGCTGAGCAACAACAGCTCTTCCGGCACCACCATCTGTACCTCCGTGCGTCCGGAGCATTGCGTGGAGGACGCCTTCGTCTGCCGCATGAAGCATTCCCTTTCCCGAAATGGCATCCAGGGCGAAACGCCCGATCTGATTCTGATATTCGGCGGCACCAACGACAGCTGGACGGACGCGCCCCTTGGCCGTCTGCAATATGAAAACTGGACGGAAAAGGATTTACAGGCGGTGCTTCCCGCTTTCTGTGATCTGCTGCACTATGTGACAGCGGAAAACCCACATGCTTTCGTTCTGAACATCATAAACACGGATATGAAGCCGGAAATCGTTCAGGGCATGCGGGAGGCATGCGCCCATTATTCCGTGCATTGTCTGGCGCTTCGGGAGATTGACAAGGCTTACGGACATCCCACAAAGCTGGGCATGACCCAAATCGCCGATCAGACGGAGGATGCGCTGAACAAGCTGTTCTCATGCGAATAAACGGGCGGAGCACGCCGGAATTCTTTCCAAAAGAATGCGGAATGCGGCTTGACATCCCCTGCAAAAGCCGCTATAATAGGCCATGCGGCTCAGCCGCTGGCGGATGCCGGCGTGATGGAATTGGCAGACGTGACGGACTCAAAATCCGTTGGGCTCATCACCCGTGTGGGTTCGAGTCCCACCGCCGGCATAAGAAAAAGGCTTCCTGATGATTCAAGGAAGCCTTTTTTCTTATACTGCTTTCTCTTGCATTCGTTCCGTCCGTTCCCGATGGATGGCTGACAGCATGGAAGCCATATTCAGCACTTCTCCCAGGAATCCGCCCAGTGCGCCGATGCCCACATGGCCATTAAACAGCAGCCAGGAAACGGAATCCACCATTTTTACCTGGCGCAATTTGATCATATCCGTGTGAACAAACGCATAGGTGCCGAAAAACGCGCCGATCACGGGAATGGCGTTCCACAGGCAGGCGGCCAGCGGCGGCCTGACGATCGCAGTGTATGCGATGTATACCGCAGCGCACGCGAAAGCAATGATCCCGTACAGGATCTTTCTGGTTCGTTCGGAGGATTTTTCCGCGCGCAGGAACAGTACGCACCGGAACAGAAAAACCAGATTCAGCCAAATGCCCATGTCTCCGCCGGAAAAAACGTAGGACACCATATGAAAGCAGGTGCCTGCCGTGTGCAGCAAAAGCAGCGTGTGCTTTTTTCTGGCATGAAAAGCAATGATATTGAACACCATGCCGATGATGCTCAGCATCATGCCGATGTGTGCGCGTTCCAAAAGAAAGTACCCCTCTATTCAATGCGTGATTGGGAACAGCGTCAGCCCTGCAGGCCTCTGGACTGGCGATCCATATCCTCAATGACGATGTCATGGATTTCGCCCAGGGTGGCGCAGTATTTCAGGGTTTCCCACGGCTCGTTGGTGTGGAAATGGATTTTGATCAATTCATCGTCGCCCACCACCAGCAGGCAGTCCCCCTTCAGGTTTGCCAGGAAATAATCCCGGATGTCATCTTCGTCCAGGTCGTGGCCTTCAATGAGCAATTGTGTATCGTAACGCGGATCAATCATGTCAATTCCCTCTCTTTCATTTTTCAATTGCAATCCGGGTGCGGTTTACCTCGCCGGAAAGAATCTTCTGAATAGGATAGCGGGCGTGAGCGATGAGCACCTCCACCCCGGTCCGGGCAGAGCGCAGGGCAAATTCCAGCTTGGCTCCGGCCCCGTTTGCGCCAGCCCTGGACGAGCCCACACAATGGGTCTGCCAGGATCGCACCTTTTCTTCCAGTGTCTGGGCGTCCGGCGCGCTGATTTCCCGGACCAGCGTTTCCGGATCCTGAGGATCGGCATAGATGCCCTCGGTGGACGTGAGCAGGATCAGCAGCCGGGTGTGCACCAATTCCGCAACCACAGCGGCCGTTTCATCGTTATCCACGCATTCCACAACCTGCGCGTCGGGGTTCAGGGCGTGCAGTGTGGTCAATTCCATTTTTCTGTTTTCTTCATCGCTGACGCAGTCGTTGTAATTGATGATGGGAATGGCTCCCTGCTCCGCGGCCCGCTGCAGCAGCCCGTAGAGATGCAGACGTTTTTGAGGATCATTGAAGTGGTTGTGCTCCACCAGCACCTGCCGCACGCCGTACTCCGGCCGCACGAAGCGGCGGTAGGTTTCCATCAGGATGGCCTGGCCCTGGGCGGAATAATCGGTTTTATTCTGTTCAGGGTCTCCGGTCAGGGCCGTGCCGGTACGTTTCAAGTAATCCAACCGGCCAATCTCCGTAGCGCCGGAGGAAACCAGCAGCATGCCAGGCCGCAGTTCGCTGCTGAGCCTGGCAAAGATGTTGTAATCGATATCGTTATCCTCCCGGCGGATCAGCGCCATGGAGCCGATTTTGATCACCAGGTCAATATTGCTCATGCCCTGGCCTCCTTTTTCCCGATGGTGGTTAAATTGTTGATCCATTTTCCGCTAAGGAATCTGGGCAGGCCTACCGCGATTTTCAGAACTTCTTCCACAAAGGACGCCAAAAAGATGCCTTCGATGGGCAGCCCCAGCGCCTTTGTGGCAATGGCCACGCAGGGAACGCCGATGATCCAAACCGATCCTGCGTCCAGCGCCATGGAAAACAGGGTATCGCCTCCGGCGCGCAGCACGCCTACAATGTTGATGGTGTTAAAGAAACGGAACGGCATAGTGCATCCGGCAATCAGCAGAATGGTGCGGGCGCTGTCGCTGCTGGTCTCCTGGAACAGCTTGCTGTAAACTGCCAGCACAGGCTCCCGCAGCAGGATGATGCCCAGGGCCGTCACCACGCTCAGCGCTTCTGCGGCGAAGAGCATTCGCCTGGATATCAGGATGGCGTCATTCCGCCGCCCCGCGCCAATCGCGTTGCCGATCATGATGGCGGAGGCATTGACTACCCCGAACAGCAGCACGGTCATCAGCTGATCGACCGTGTTGTATACGCCGATAGCGTTCACCGCCGCGTCGCCCCGCATACCGTAAAAAGCGCCGTAGGTGGTGATGCCCAAGGCCCACAGGCCCTCATTCAGCACGACCGTCAGCACGCGCTTCAAGTAATCCAGGGTGAATTGCCTGCCCGGCATGGCCAATTGATTCAGCCGGATGGCGCCGGGCTGACGCTTCCAATACGTATAGCCGGCGTTCACCGCCAGGGATACGGCAGAGGCGATCACCGTAGCGATGGCGGCGCCCTTAACTCCCAAGGGAGCAAAGCCAAAGCGTCCGTTGATCAGCGCGTAATTAAAGAAGGTATTGGTTACGATGGATACGACGCCTGCCGTCATGGCAACTGTCGGCTTGCCCGTCGACCTGAGGGTATTGGAAAACACAATGTCCAGCGCGATCAATACATAGCTGAACCCCACTGTGGAAATATATTCCACTGCCAGGTCGCGGCTTCTGCCCTCCTGCAAAAACAGGCTCATGATGGGCCCCGGCAGCAGCAGGGAACCCAGCAGGAACAGCATGGCCAAGCCCACGGTGATCCGGAAACACAGGCTCATCACCTTGTGGATGCCCGAGCGATCCCCCTTGCCCCAGAACTGGGAGATGAAAATCGCGGTGCCTGAGGACGCGCCGAACAAAAACAGCTGAAACAGGAAGGAATATCGCCCCGCCTGGGTCACAGCGGCATACTCCGCCGGGCCAAGATTCGCCACCATCAGGCCGTCCACAATGTGAGCGGAGGCAGACACCAGATTCTGCAGCGCCATGGGCAGGGCGATCCGCAGCATCCGGCGGCTGAAGTCCCGATCCCAGTGAAAAATCTTCCTAACGCTTTCCTTCATAGGGTCCCCCACATCCGCAAAATCGGCTCCTATTCTATCATGTTCGCCGGGGAGACGCAAGAGCGGCAGGCGCTTTTTCGCATTTTTCACGTTTTTTCGTTTTAACGTTTACCTGAGTTATGCATCCAGGGCCGCAAGAATGGCGTCAAGCAATTCATCATATCCTTCATAAGCGGACAGCTCCGGATGGTCGCGCTTGATTTGCTCTGTACTGCGGAACAGGAAGCCCGCTTTGCTTGCCTGGATCATGCCCAGATCGTTGAAGCTGTCCCCTACGGCGATGGTATCGAACCCGATGGACTGCAGTGCACGGACGGTGGTCAGCTTGGATTTTTCCACCCGCATGTGAAAACCGGTCACTTCTCCGTCGGACGCCACTTCCAAGGTGTTGCAGAAAATGGTGGGCCAGCCCAGCTTCTTCATCAGCGGAGCAGCGAATTGGGTGAAGGTGTCGCTGAGAATGAGCACCTGGGTCTTTTCCCGCAGGGCATCCAAAAAGGACCGGGCGCCGGGCATGGGATCAATGGTTTCAATCACTTTTTGAATTTCCCTCAGTCCCAGGCCATGCTCTTTCAGAATACCGATGCGCCATTTCATCAGTTTATCATAATCCGGCTCATCCCGGGTGGTGCGCTTCAGCTCCGGAATCCCGCTTGCCTCAGCAAAAGCGATCCAGATTTCCGGCACCAGCACGCCCTCCAGATCCAGGCAAACAATGTTCATGCTCTCCCCTGCCTTTCTCAGATTTCCTCGTTTGTTATACCATATCTGAACGTTTTTTTCAATGGAAATACAAAAAGGAAGCATATCCGCGGGACGAACGCAGGATCATGCATCATTCGACATGTATTTATGAATACCAGAACGAACATTGTAAAAATGTGGACCAGTTAATACATCGTGCACAATTTCCGCTGGGAAAGTGTGTGCATCCTGCCTACTTGAAATCTGCATGGCGGCAATGCTACAATACGAAAACAGGCTGGAAGCAGCCTGCCCTATTCTCAGGCGGTATTGCCTGTTCCCGCCGGGCGGTCCCGGCGAAAGGAGGTATCCATGATCGTTCACATTCACGTAGATTCCATGAAGGCGGCCGAGCAGCTCGCGGGCATCTGCAAGGGATATGCCTGCGAAATGTGTCTGCGTTCGGAGAAATACTGTGTGGATCCCAAATCCACCCTGGGCATTTTGGCCATGATGTATTCGTCCAGGGATCAGATGCTGCTGGATACGGGCAGCATGCCGGATAAGGACGTGCCCGCATTCCTGAACACCATCGATTCATATGTGATCAAGGAAGATTAGGGCTCGTTTCAAATTGGGAAAGATGCGTTTCCGGCGTTTCAGGCTGCGTTTCTTACTCCGGCAAACCGTCATTAAAGCGCCTTGCATGGCGGCCCGATACGCTTGAAAATGCACATCCCCCCTCACCTTTGATCAGCCAACACGGAACAGGCCCGGAGGAATGCCCCGCGCATTTCCCCGGGCCTGTTTATATCACCGTTTTCAGATAAAATACTATTTCATCAGCGGCAAATCCCCGGATGGCTTTGTCGGGAAAGGAGTGAGGGGGCAATGGATCCAATCATTCCTCCGCCACGCGCTCCAGGTAATCCGCAAATTCATCGGTGAGCCCCAGATCCCACAGCAGCGAACAGGACATATATTTGTTCCTTGCGTCCCGGGCGCCGATAAAGGCATTCACGGTATCCTTCACTGAAATGCCGATGTCCGACGGCCGCAGGGGCATGCCCGTTTTTTCCATCAGCGAGCGAAGTCGGTCGTAATCCGGCAGTTCTTCCGTTACGGCTTGCTGGATTTCTTCCCAGTGATCCACAATCCTGTTCAGCCGCTCTTCATGTCCTTTGCGTTCGTTTTTTCCGATGGACGCTTCCATGGCGATGATCTCCGGGGCGGTTTTTCCGAAAATGCTCCTGATTCTGCTTTCCCATTTTTCCCGGGTCATGTCATTCCAGTAAGCTTCGGCCTTGGCGCGGTCCGGGGTGATCTGGCGGAATTTGCGGTACATTTTCAGCGTCAGCATGGTGCCGATGCCCACCTGGATCCCGTGCAGATCGTAGGGCTGATTTCTTTCCAGCGCCATCATTTCCCACATGTGAGAGAAATAATGCTCCAGGCCGGAGGCGGGCCGGGAAATCTCCGCGAAGGCCATGGCGATACCGGATACGATCAGGCCCTCCGCAATGGCCTGGATGGCGTCGGGATCCCGACTGGGAATCCCGTCCGCCGCGTCGATCACGCGCTTGAGCGCGGAGCGCATCAGCTGCGCCACATCCTCGCAGTAGTATTCCCCCGTCACCAGATGGGAGATCCGCCATTCGCACAGGGCTATGTATTTGGCCGCCATATCCCCCAGCCCCGCCCACAGCATCCGCATGGGCGCCTGACGCAGAATATCCGTATCCAGCAAAATGCCTTTGGGCGCGCGGTTGAACAGGGTCATTTTCACGTGGTTGATTTCCATGGCGGAAGAATTGGAGGCAAACCCGTCCATGGAAGGGGCGGTGCCCACGATCGCGCTCTTGAGCCCGGTGGCGTGACCCAGCACCTTGCAGATGTCATTGATGACGCCGCTGCCCACGCCCAGGAACAGGTCGCAGGAGGGATCAAAGTGCATCAGCACGCTGCCCACCTCCCACTCGGCCGGGGCGATTTTCTGGCCCGCACAGGGAATGATGTACAGCATATGGGGAATGCCGGCGGCGGTCAGCAGGGCATCCACCTGCTTCCCGGCCACTTCGAAGGTATGATCGTCACAGACGATAAAGGGCTTTTTGCAGCCCAAAGCCCGCACCATGTCTGAGACGCCCGCCAGGGCGCTGCTTCCGATGCGCAGATCATCCAGCGCGCAGGCGTGGTGCTTGCCGCAGGGACATGCAAAGCCCTCCTGCCGTGTCAGGGCCTGAATCGACATCCGGTAAAAATCCGGCATGGTTTGTTCCTCCGTTTCGCTGCCATGTGGAAGGACATGGCTGTTTCCGATCCGCACGGAGAATGAGCATCCCCCTGCGCGTTTTCTGTACAGATTTTATATCAAACGGCGCTTTCCCGTCAAGCTCTTTCCGTTTCGCAAAGATTGTGCAGGATTTGTTGTAATTTGAACAGGATTTCTCTTGCATTTTCTGGGATTATCCGTTACAATATATACAATATCCCGCATACAAAAAAACGAATGGAGAATGCCGTATGAAAATTATTCCTGTAACGGACAAAAGCTTCGCGCCCTATGGCCGCATCGTGGAAGGCTATGATGTGCAGGGCGTGCTGCAAGCGCTGGAAGATACCACGCCTTGCCCCGAAGGCGTGGTGTATTTTGCCAAAGTGGATTCCCTGCACGCGGCAGCAGGCGCGGAAGCGCTGGGCGAGGCCCTGTTTGGCGGCATGCCCTATCAGCTGGGCTGCTGCAACGGCCATAATACCAAGCTGAACTGCCTGGAATACCACCGGGACAGCGAATTCAATCTGGGCACGGAGGATTTCATCCTGCTGCTGGCCAAGATGGACGATATCGAGGATGACATTCTGGACACGGGAAAAGCCAAGGCGTTTTTCGTGCCAAAGGGCGTGATGGTGGAGGTGTATGCCACAACGCTGCACTATGCCCCCTGCCATGCCGATCCCGCCAAGGGCTTCCGGGTGCTGGTGGCGCTGCCCCTGAATACCAACACCGACTACCGGCCCGGCACCGGCAGGAACGTGCTTGACAAATCCCTGTGGGCGCGGAATAAATGGCTGCTGGCCCATGCTGACAGCAGCGAAGCCAAGGATGGCGCTTATGTAGGACTCAAAGGCGAAAACATCGACATCAAAGACGATGTGCCTTTTCGTCAATAAAGACACCAGAGTATGATTCAAAGGGAGGAGATTCACCATGCAGAACATTCCCCAGGTAAAGCTCGGCATCATCGCCGTGTCCCGCGACTGTTTCCCCATCAACCTGTCCATCGCTCGCCGGGAAGCCATCAAAAAGGCTTACAAGGGTGAATTGTACGAGTGTCCTGTCACCGTGGAAAACGAAGCCGATATGCTCAAGGCCGTGGCGGACGTAAAAGCCGCCGAGTGCAACGCGCTGGTGGTGTTTTTGGGCAACTTCGGCCCCGAGACCCCCGAAACCCTCATCGCCAGGAATTTCGACGGTCCGTGCATGTTCGTGGCGGCTGCCGAAGGCGACGGCGACCTGATCAACGGCCGCGGCGACGCCTACTGCGGCATGCTGAACTGCTCCTACAACCTGGGCATGCGGCATTTGACGGGCTACATTCCCGAATATCCCGTCGGCACTGCGGATGACATTGCCAAAATGATCGCGGACTTCGTTCCCGTGGCTCGGGCCATCATCGGCGTGAAAAACCTGAAGATCATCACCTTCGGGCCCCGTCCCCAGGACTTCTTCGCCTGCAACGCCCCCATCAAGGGCCTCTATGAACTGGGCATCGAAATCGAAGAAAACAGCGAACTGGATCTGCTGGTTTCCTACAAAGCCCATGCCGGCGACAAGCGCATCCCCGACGTATGCAAGGACATGGCTGAGGAAATGGGCGAAGGCAAATACTTCCCCGACATGCTGGAGCGCATGGCCCAGTTTGAATTGACCCTGCTGGATTGGGCGGAGCAGCATAAAGGCGCCCGGAAGTACGTGGCTTTTGCCGACAAGTGCTGGCCCGCGTTCCCCGAGCAGTTCGGCTTTGAGCCCTGCTATGTGAACAGCCGTCTGGCTTCCCGTGGCATCCCGGTGGCCTGCGAAGTGGATATCTACGGCGCGCTGAGCGAATACATCGGCGCTTGCGTGTCCGAAGACGCCATCACCCTGCTGGATATCAACAATTCCGTGCCCGCCCAGATGTGGGAAAGCCAGATCAAGGGCAAGTTCGATTACGCCCTGACCGATACCTTCATGGGCTTCCACTGCGGCAACACCCCCAGCTGCAAGATGTGCGCCGATCGCGCCGTGAAGTATCAGCTGATCCAGCACCGTTTGCTGGAGCCGGCCGGCAGCGATCCTGACTTCACCCGCGGCACCCTGGAAGGCGATATCGCTCCCGGCGAAATCACCTTCTACCGTCTCCAGTGCGACAGCAACGGCGATCTGCGCTCCTACATCGCTCAGGGCGAAGTGCTGCCCGTGGCCACCACCTCCTTCGGCGGCATCGGCGTGTTCGCCATCCATGATATGGGCCGCTTCTACCGTCACGTGCTGATCCAGAAGCGCTATCCGCATCATGGCGCGGTGGCCTTCGGCCATCACGGCAAGGCCCTGTTCGAGGTCTTCAAATTCCTGGGCGTCAAGGATATCGCCTGGAACCAGCCCAAGTGCCTGCCCTATCCCACGGAGAATCCCTGGGGCTGATCGGAAACGGCATCCCATAACGGCATAAACACACATCCCGTCGGTTCACACCGACGGGATTTTTGAATGTATATAGTGATGCACTTATGATTTCGGAAGTGCGGCGTCAGGTGGGATCGCGTGTGTCTGATATGTGCGTGGGTTCATGATGCCGCTCTTTTTTCTCCATCATTCGAAAATCTTTCTTCCCTGGGCATCGTCCACGCCGCTGAACCGATGGAAAAAGGTATTCACGATATCCCGCCATTCCCTGGCGTTGGCGATTTGCATTTCCATGCGTTCCATGACCTCTGTCCGGTCCGGCTCGGGGAGGGAAAGGGCGGCCAGGGCATCCCGCATGCGTTCTGTTTCTTCACAGCCTTCAAAATGGTCGTCGTAGATCCGTTGGATCAGGGTACGGCCATCCCGCATGATGTGATCATAGGGCAGCCGATGGAAGAACAAAAGCATTTCATCCGGACACTGGGCAGGGTCCTCATACAGTGCTTTCAGTTCCGCGGGATACTGAGCGGCATAGCCTGTTCCCTTTTCCGTCCGGTCGATGCCGACGGCGTCCCGGCTGGCGCGGTTATAGGTGCCCCAGGCATCGAATTCATATCCGTAGGGGCTGGGGCCGTAATGATCGCCGGGGCGCACCATCCAGCACAGCCCCAGCGGAGCAGTGTATTTTTCATACACAGTCCGGCTGTTCAGGAGCAGCTTCATCAGGCTGTTTTCATCGTCGGGGCACATATCATACGTCATTTTTACCCACTGCCGGATGACATCTTCCGCATCTTCATCCGGATTCCAGGCAAACCGGCCGTAAGCAAACAGATTCAACATGGCGAACGGATGCCCGACCCAGTTTTCATCCCGGCCCAGGTTGCTGACTGCGGCAATGGCGCGCACGCGCTCTTTGCCCATCTGGTCAAAGACTTCGCGCCACATCGGCGGCATGGCATAAAGGTCGATTTGGTGGCCGGTATATTCCTGCGCCAATTGGAATTCGATGTCCATCGCCGTGTTTTTCATGCCCAGCAGCAGCGGCGACAGCGGTTCCCGCACCTGGAAATCAAATGGACCGTGCTTCACCTGCAGGATCACATTCCCGTCGAACTGCCCATCCAGCGGCCTATACAAATCATAAGCCGCGCAGGGCCGGTCGGTTTTCGTGTCCCGCCAGTCCTGCATGCAATTATACACAAAGGCCCGCCATACCAGCACTCCGCCATATGGCGCGATGGCCCGGGCCAGCATGTTCGCGCCTTCCGCGTGGGTACGGCCGTAAGCGTTGGGGCCTGGGCGATGCTCGCTGTCCGCTTTCACCAGGAAGCCGGCCAGGTCGGGAATCGCCTGCCACACCGCCCGGGCACGGTCCGCCCACCAAGCGGCAACGGCTGCATCCATTGGATCCGCCGTGGGCAGTCCGTACTGCAGGGGCAAGGAAAAGTCGATGGAAATCATCAGCCGTACGCCAAAAGGCCGGAGCAGTTCCGCAAAAGCAGCCAGATCCGGCAGCAGCGTATCCACCAGATGCTGGGCTGGCTGATGCACGTTGACATTGTTGACGCACAGGGTGTTGATGCCGACGCTGGCCAGCAGCCGGCCCAGCTGGCGGATGCGAGCGGGATCGTAGGAAAATGCGCCGCCCTCAAACCACATGGAGCGCCCGGCGTAACCCCTTTCCACCGTGCCATCCATGTTGTCCCACGCGTTGATCATGCGCAGGGCATAGAAAGGGGCTTGCCTGCCCTGCGGTATTTTCCCCGTTTTCAAGCCATGGGCCAGGGCATAAACGCCGTACAGCACGCCCGCCTCTCCCCCGGTAATCTGCCACCCATCGCCGGCTTGCCCGATTGTGTAGCTTTCTCCCGCCGCTTTGTCAACCGTGAAGGACACGGGAGCGCCAACCTGGCGCGCTTCAAATTCCGCCGTCTGCAAAGGGGTGTGCAATCCCTCCGGCACAGGTGCCGCCCAATCCTTCAGCCAGGCTTTTCTTGTCTGCCACATGGTCGCTTCCCTCTCAATCTTCGCAATAGTACGAATAATCGTAGCCTGGGTCTTCCGTTCGCTGAACGGGCAGAATCCGCAGCCGTGCCAGGGCGTTTTTCTTAAGCTTCAACCGCACCGAGATCCCCTCTTGGGTGCTTTCCGATTCCAGAACCGCTTGCCGGGGCTGCCCCGCCGCGCGCAGGAAGCGCAGCTGTTCCGCGGTCAAATGCGCAGGTTCACCCATCCGGTGCCAGCAGCGGAGAGGATTGCAGCTTTCCTCGTCCACAAGGTCCATCAGCACAGCGGCGTCGGCCTTCATGGGCAGGGTCAGCGAAAGCTCCGCTTCCTCCCCCAGCGTCCACACCACCGCGTCGTATCCGCCGTCTGTCCGCCTGGTGATCACGGCATGCTCATCCCTGTATACGCATTCGCCGATGAGGCCGGAAAAGAAGGAAAAGGCCCACAGGGTCGGCTTGGGGATCAGCCCATTGGCCATCATGCCAAAGCCGCCGTGGAATGGACGGGTGGGAATGCCCTGTTCTTCAAATACATCGCCGAAGGTCCAGTAGCTGTATCCGTCCGCGACGTCTCCCAGCCGCGCCAGCAGCGCAGCGCAGGTGGCGGCGTTCAGGTTGGTGTCGTGAATGGGACAGAAAGGATTATAGCTGGTATTGAATTCAGTGATGTACAGGGGGATGCCCTTGTATTCCGGGAAAGAATCGATGATATCCCGGCTTTCCTGCATTTCCGCGATCAGGTCATCCGGCTTGTTCATGGTATGGTACAGATACCGGCCCTTATGCTCCGGGGTCTGGCCCATGTAGGCATGGCGTGTAACGAAATCAACAGGCAGGCTTTCTTTTTTGCAGAACGCCAGGAAATCGGCAATCCATTGCTGGCTGCCCATGCCGCCGCAGATGGCCGGGCCGCCCACCCGCATTTGGGGCAGCGCTTCTTTCACGGCCGACACCGTGGCGCGGTACAGTTCCAGGTATTTGCCCTTATCGGCATGCTCCCAGAATCCGGGCAGATTGGGCTCGTTCCAGATTTCGCAGGGCCAGGTTTCCACCCGTTCTTTTCCGTAGCGCTCCGACAAGTGGCGAAGCGTGGCCTGAACCAAATCGCGCCAGGCCTGCATATCCTTTGGCGGCACTGTGTGCGCCTTCCAGTAGAACAGCGTTTGTTCGCTCGCGGCCAGCTTTTCCGGCATGAAGCCCAGTTCCAGGAAGGGCTCCAATCCGTTTTCCAGGTACGCGTCCATCACCCGGTCCAAGTAGGTAAAGCAGTACCACTGGTTTTTCACGCCGTCCGGCGTGGTGAATTCCTGATAGATGCCCATCTGATCGCTGAACAGGCCATGCCCGCGGATGTAACGAAAATGGCATGCCTCCTGCACGGCGCGCAGCTGATCCTGGTATTCTTTGTGCAGGGCTAGATCCAGCCGCCCCGTACCCACGCAGTAATCCGTCAGGTTACGGAACGGAGCGCTGTCTCCTGCCTTCACGGTGATTTTGATTTCAGCCATCGTCTTCTGTCCCCTTTCCGCGGTTCGCTTCATATTTCGCTTTATCGAAAACCAAGATTTGATCCATGGGCAGCCGCGCTTCCGCGGTCATGACGCCGCGTCCTTTCCCAGTATCCACCGGCGGCGCGGCGGAAAGGCATTCGTCCGAAAGGTACTCAAGGAATTCATCCAATTGGCGGCGGCTGAACAGCTTATGCTGATGGGAGCACAGCACGCTGCCGAAAGGCAGCTTCAGCACTTTTCGCATATTGCGCCGGTAATCCTGTACGCAGAGCGCTTCCGGGAAAAAAAGCCAGGTGCAGGGGTTCCAGTCGTCTCCCGTTAACAGCAGTTCCCTTTCCGGTACATAAACCACCGCCGATCCCGGCGTATGGCCGGGGCAGGAAATGATCCGGGCGGTCAGCCCGCCCAGATCCTCGTCCCCCGGCGCGATGGCCCGGGGCCGCGGCATGTCCGCACTCAGGAACGCCTGTTCATCCACCGGCACCCCTTTTTCCCTGGCGGATTGCAGCACCATCTTCCGCTGCTCCTGCGCCGTATAGGTCCAGTAAACGTTGTTGTCCTCCGGAAGCAGATACACTTCGTCGAACCAGCGCGCGCCCAAGGCATGATCGTGGTGGCCGTGAGTCAAAAGCACCGTGAGCGGCAGGTCCGTCAGGGTGCGGACGAAGGCATATACGTCCTCCGTTCCGTAGCCCGTATCCACCAGCAGCGCTCTGTCCGCGCCCGTGAGCAGCGTCATGCACACGCCCATGGCATCCTGAATGTGGGTCACTCCCGGGGAAAACTCATGAAATGTAAAAGCCATGTTTTTCCTTTCTCCCGCTTCTGAAGCTTCTTTCCGTGAAGCATCCGGAATTCCAACGTCCTGAAACGGTATCCAGCGCTTATTCAAACTCAAAATAGATACAATAGAGCTCGGGCATTTCCGAATAGGATTTGAAATGCCTCAGATCGGGCATGATGGAATAGATGCCGCTGGCACACTGCTCCAGCACGCTGTATTCCCGATCCCCGTCTGCCCGAATCAGCATTTTTCTTTTTCCGGCGGCGTAGGCGGTGCGGATGGCTTCCTCGAGCCTTTCTTTGGCATGGGGCGTGCCGGATGAAATATAAATGCCATCCCGGCAGGTATAGCTGTCGCGGATCTCCGTGCAGACGGGCACGGTGAACCCTTCCGGAAGACTGTATGCGTGACTATCCAGACGCAGCATCAGCCTGTCCGGAATATTCAGATGCGGCAGGCAATCATCCTGTCCTTCCAGGAATACATTCGCGTTGCCAAGCGGATCATCCCAGGTGGCGTCACACTGGTACCACGCTCCGTTGATCCGGACGATGTTCCAGGAATGGTTATCGCTCATGACATACAGGCAAGGGATCCCCGCGCAGCGCAGCAGCAGGTTCAGCCCTTTCGAATAGCCATCGCACTGGGAATAGCCATACACGATGGATGAATACGCCGTTGTTGTGTTCGGCTCATCGATCAAATACTCACAGTGCTCTGCCAGATAGCGATAGCAGGCCAATTCTGTCTCATAATCATCGGCGTTTTGGGGCATGGCCTGATTTATCGCCTGCATCGCCTGACGGATTCTTTCGCTGCGGCGCAGGTATTCCTCCCTGGTGATGTACGGGTTCGACGGAGTAAACGTATAGGTGTATTCCCCGGCGCCGTTTTGCTGATACGAAGTTTGATATGATTCGAATTGGAACAGTTCCGGACAGTCATACCAAAGCGAGAAGAAAACGCGCTGTGTTTCTTCGTCCGTGTACGCATGACTGACTTGCAGCGTCACCGGCGCGTAATCCATGGCGGATTGATAGATGGCGCGGAACATCTCTTTTTCTCTGGCGGTCAACTGCTGATAATAATACCGCATACTCACGTCATACCAGGAATCCTCAAAATTGGCGGAAGGCATTTTGGGCCGGATCCCCTGTCCAGCGGGTATTTCGGTTGGCGCCGGCGTCGCGGTGGGCCGCGGTGTGCTTGTGGGACGATGTGTCGCGGTGGGGCGCGGCGTAGGCGTCGCGGTAGGCCGCGGTGTGGGCGTCGCGGTAGGCCGCGGTGTGCCCGTGGGACGATGCGTTGCAGTGGAGTGCGGCGTGGGTGTTGCGGTAGGCTGCGGTGTGCTTGTGGGACGATGCGTTGCGGTAGGACGCGTTGTGGGCGTCGCGGTGGGAAGCGGAGAGGGTGCAGTTGTCTCTGCCAAGCCTGGCGTGGTCGTAGGCACGCTGACGGGCGTCGCTGTGTCTTTGACCCCGACAGGCGGTGATGCCGGAGACGATCCGCCGCCGGCAAGCAGCAGGATCAGCCCCACGCCCAGCAGCACGGCCACGGCGCAAATCAGGCCAATGATCCAGCCCCGGCCTGATCTTTTTTGGGGGCCAGCCCCGGATGGAAGCTGATAAAAGCTGTCAAAGGAATTGGTTTCACCCTGTACGGCCGGATCGGAATAGCCGATGCCCGACGGATCTGTCTTTGAACCGTTCACCGGGGAGGGGCTTTCATTCCAGGAGTATTCTTCCGAAAAGCCGGAAGAGCCCGCCGATGATGCCGGCGATTGAAAGGACCAATCCGTTCCTTGATCCTTATTCATGCCCTGTCTCCTTTTTCCCGAATGTGAAGCCATAGAAATCGAAACGGCTGCCAGGCAGGAAGATGAAGGATACCGTGCACCTCCCTTGCGGAACCGCTACCTGAAAGCGCTGTTCCTGCCGGCCGGCGCCGCCCCGGAAGGGACACATGGACAGACGCTCTTCTCCTTCTTCGTTGGTTATCTGAACATTCACGGCATTGGTGTCCAGTTCTGTTGCGCCATCCAGGCAAAGCACCGCTTCACCTGCGCGTTCAAAGAACATATGGGTGAATTGCAGCGTCACATTGTTTCCGATCCCGCAGACCGCGTCTTCATCCGTGCTGTAACTGTCGCCATAAATCTGATCGGCGTCCAGGGCGCGGTTATAACGCTCCGCCCTGGATTGCCGCGTGAAGGAAAAGCCCTTCAGGTGAATCTTCCGGTCCAGGGAAAAGGCGATCGTATGCACGCCGCGGAGAATGACGGGCAGCTTGTAGGTCTCCGGCTGATAGGTGTTCCAGATGCTGGGCTTCTGATAGGCCAGCACGGCGATCAGCTTCCCGCCCTGGCCGGGCATGCCGTCCCACATGGAAAGATCGTACCGGCCGCCGTCCAGGGCAAAAATGGGCAGCGTGATTTCATCGGATCCAACGGGGCCGAAGTCTACGTGAGAGAATCCCGCCGCGCTGTAATTCTCCCGGGCGAAGGACAGGCCTTGCTCATTCCCGGCGGCGATTTCCCCTTCGTGCATGTCATAAAGGGAGCCGGCAATAAAGCCATAAGGATCAAGTCCCATAGGGCCGAAACCCTGCGCCGTGATATCCAGAAGAGAAAGCACCCGGGTATGGCTGTACCCGTTCCTGGCGGCGGCGCGCAAATACACCCGCCCGTCCCCCAAACCGGTGAGACGCGCCAGATTGCCCTCTTGCTCAACCCGCACGCAGGGCATATCCACGCCCTGCGCATTGGTGATCCGCAGACGGATCTCCTGGGGAGCCGCCTCCTTGGGAAGAGGCGTGATTTCAAACAGCGCCTGGGGCTTTTCGGGCGTCAGCACCGTGCCGCTCAAGGGACGGATGCAAATCCGGCGGATGAGCGCCGCGTCTTCCCGCGCCGGAGCCATGGCGATCGCCGGCAGTTTTCTTTCTTCTCCTTCTGTGCTGGCCTCCACCCGGAAAGAGACAGAGGCAGAATGCAGTCCGTTCCCTGACACCTTTACGTCGATCGTACCTGGTTCGTCTTCCGCCCCGACAATCAGCAGCAGCTTCCCGGAAAACAGCCTACGGCTGTCGGTTTGGTAGCCTTCCCGATCGGTGCTGTCGCCGTTGTCCATGCCCAGCAGCCGGCCCTTCCCCGTGACCTTTACATGCACCCGATTCACGGCGTTTTCAACGATCCTACCCCGGCGATCCAGCACAGACACCGTCACAAACCCCAGGTCCGCCCGGCCGGCGCGCAGCACGGCACGATCCGCTTTCAGGGAGATGCGCTCCCCCTCCTCAAAGGATTCCCGGACGGTTTTGCACAGCAGCTTCCCCTGACCGTCATAAGCCCGAGCCTCCAGGATGCCCCGCGCAAAAGGAACGCGCCAGACGGGCAGGCTCTTTTCTATGTCGTTTAGATCCACGGGTTTGACGCCCAGGGATTTTCCGTTCAGGAACAGTTCCGCCGCCGCGCCGTTGGTCATTACCGGCACGTCGATGAGCTGTCCTTCATTCCAATCCCAATAGATGCCGATATGGATCATGGGCGCGTCCGTCCACATGGCCTGATAGAAATAGTAGGCGTCTTTGGGAAAACAAGCGGTGTCCGTCTGGCCAAAGTAGCAATTTCGGGTATGGTAAGGCGTTGGCTCGCCGATATAATCAATGCCGGACCAAATGAACTGGCCCAGGGTATAGGGATTCAGCCGGTCTTCCACCAGCATTTTTCGCAGATCCTGGGCGCCCCAGCTGGTGTTGCTGTTGAGCAGAGCGGAGCACTGCAGATCCTCATCGGACAGGATATCCTCGCTGATGGGGAAATGATAAATCCCGCGGCTGGCCAGCAGAGAGGCCGTTTCGCTGCCGAAAATCACCCAGTCGGGATGTGCGCGGTGATGCGCGTCATAATACTTTTCCGCGTAGTTATATCCCGGCAGCTTCACGATATCGGCGCACTTTTGCGCGCCCTCCCAGGGCATATAATTGCTGCCAAAGGTGACGGCGGCATGGCGGCTGTCATGCTTGCGCACCTCCTCCATCAGCGCCCTTGTCCACATTTGCCCCCGCTCGGAGGCATTCATATCCTGGATTTCATTGCCGATGCTCCACAGGATCACGCAGGGATGGCACCGATCCCGCCGCACCCATTCCGCTACCGTCCGCTGATAGGTATCCGGGAAAAAACGGGCGTTGTCATAGGGCGTTTTGGCCATTTCCCACATGTCGTAGGCTTCATCCATGACCAAAAGGCCCATGCGGTCGCACAAATCCAGCAGGGAACGGGCAGGGGGATTGTGCGCGGTCCGGATGGCGTTGACGCCCATCTCCTTCATGATCCGAAGCTGCCTTTCCGCCGCTGCTTCATAAAACGCGGCGCCAAGCGCGCCCAAATCATGATGCAGGCATACGCCGTGGATCTTCAAGGGCTCCCCGTTCAGGAAAAATCCGTGCTGCGGATCAAACCGCGTTTCCCGAAACCCCACGGAAATTTCATTCGTTTGCTCTCCCAGGGTGAGCACCAGCCGGTACAGCGCCGGAGAATCCGAAACATCCCACGGCACTATCCCATGCACGCGCAGGGTGATCTGCGCTCCCGAGGCGTTTTTTTCCATATCGCCCTGCGCCAGGATCACGCCTGCGGGATCCATCAGACACGCATGCGGCAGTTCACCCTCCTCCGATAATTCGGTGCTTGCATCCAATACCCAGCCGTCCGCTTCCCGGATGGTGTTCACCTGAAAGCCGTCCGGCAGCATGTGATGCCTGGGCAAAAACATCAGCCGCACGTCCCGATAAATGCCCGCGCCGGAATACCAGCGGGAATTGGGGCTTTGATGGCGGATATGAACGGCAATTTCGTTGGTTCCGGCCAGCAGATGATCCTGCAGATAGATCCAAAAAGCGGTGTACCCGTAACGGTGCGTGAAAACGATCCGGCCATTGACCAGAATGTCCGCGTCCATGTAGATCCCGTCAAAGCTGAGGATCAGCGCCTGATTTTTCATCGTATCCGGGTCATAGCGCAGATCCTTCCGGTACCAGCCGTCCCCAGAGGCGTACAAGTGATCCGTATCTTTGATCAGCCAATCGTGGGGCAGCGTAACGGGCCGCATCGCGGCGGCTTTCATATCCTCATATACGCTTCCCAGCGGCAGACAGGCAAACTGCCAGTTATCATTCCACAATCGAATCATACGCATTCTCTCCCGCTTCTGTGAATTCATATTTGCGGCAAATTTCCATACCAAATTATTATACCCTGCTCTGTGATCAATGTCAAACCAGGGAAGCCTTGTTTGCCACGCTTTTTCCCGCATTTTGAGCACAATTTTATGGCATGGGAAGGTAAGCTCGGCGCAGCCTTCCGCCTGGGGCCTCTCATGCCCTGCCGCTCCGCGCACCATGTACGGGACAGCACCCCGAAAAAATCTTTGTTTTTTTGTGAAATGTGCTTGCGTTTATCGAAAAAAGAGACTATAATGACGGCGGTTGGCAAAAATCGGGTCTGTGGTTGCAAGCCGATGCCAGTCGCAGGCAAAGCGGTCCACGTAAGCAGGGCAAAGCCCCTGTGAGCATGGTGCGGTCTAGATGTAAGCCCGGCCGCGCAAAAAGCGCGAGAGGATGGCGTGAGGGCGCAAAGGCGCAGAGCAAAATCCCGGACGGCGAGTGTGGGGTCAAAGACCAGGTCAGCCGATCAGCACCAACCATATATCCTAATTAATCAGGGGGAAACAAAGACAATGTATCAGGACAAGACGCTGGTGTGCCGTGACTGTGGCAAGGAATTTGTGTTCACTGCCGGCGAACAGGAATTCTACGCCGAAAAGGGCTTCCAGAATGAGCCCACCCGCTGCCGCGAATGCCGTCAGGCCCATAAGGCCGCCCGCAACAATGGGGCCCCGCGGGAAATGCATGATGCGATTTGCGCCAACTGCGGCGCCGCGACCCAGGTGCCCTTCCTGCCGCGGGAAGATCGGCCCGTGTATTGCAGCGAATGCTTCGCCGCCATGCAGCGTCGGTAATTGCGTCACAAAAGCGGCTCCGTTTCATCACGGGGCCGTTTTTACTTGCCTTCATTGCAAATGAATCACGATCGAAAGGGGATTTGCAGATGGATACCCTGCATTTGCCTGCGCCCAAGCCCTGCATGATCGCTCACAGGGGATGCAGCGGCCTGGAAATGGAAAACACGTGTTCCGCCTTCGTGGCGGCCGGAAACCGGTCTTATTTCGGAATAGAGACCGATGTCCATATTACTTCAGACCGCCGCTTCATCATCATTCATGACGACACCACCGGCCGGGTGGCGGAAAAGGATCTGCCGGTGGAAGGAAGCGATTTCGAAACGCTTCGCAGCCTGCCGCTACGGGACCGCGACGGGCTGCCGGGCCGCCGGGATCTGATGCTGCCTTCCCTGGCGGAATATATCGGCATTTGCAGAAAATACGAAAAAAACAGCGTACTGGAGCTAAAAAACCATATGGAGCCAACAGACATTGACCGGATCATTCAGCTGATCCGGTCAATGGAGTGGCTTGAACACACGATTTTTATTTCTTTCGATCTGCCCAATGTGCAGTATGTCCGCCGCTGCCTGCCGGATCAGCAAGTGCAATTCCTGGTTGAAACAGACATCCCGGACCTGCTGACCATCCTGAAGGACAATGATCTGGATCTGGACATGGATGTGCGGCTGACCACGCCCGAATTGGTGCGCGGCGTGCACGCCATCGGCCATAAAATCAATGTATGGACGGTCAACACCCTGGAGGAAGCGGAAAAGCTGACCGCCTGGGGCGTGGATTACATCACCAGCAATATCGTTGAATAGTCCTTCGCTTTTTACAGATCCCCAGGAGTCCATTGCCGGCGATCTGAGCGGTCCGGCGATCCATGTCAGCCTTCCCTTTTTTTCAATTCGCCGCCGATTTCAAAGTGCATTTTTCCGTCATGGAAGCCTGCCACCCGGAACAGGCCGGCCTCCCGCTTCACGTGAAGGCTCACCTCCTGATCGGGCAGCACTTCGGCGTCATAATTCACGCGGAAGGAGGAAAGCTGGTTTTCCCGCATCAGGTCCACGCCCAGCGCATCGCATGCCCAGTCGGCATAGCGGGTATTGTTGACGTGCATGTTCATGTCCAAATCAAAATAGGTGGGCATGCGGGCAACAACCGTTTCGTCTCCCCCAATATCCTCCACCGTGCCTGGTAAGCCCATGGGTGGAGTCAGATCGGAATTATCGGGGATGCAGGCGGCCACATCGCCGGGAGGCGCCATGCGCCTTGTATTTACGTCCAACAGCGCCCACAGCGTGGCTCCGCAGCCCAGCGGTTCTCCTTTTTGATCGCGGAAAACAAAGTAGCGCGGGAAAAACCACCGGCGGTTGGGCATGGGGAATGTTTCCACCGTCACGGTATCCAGCATGCGGGGATAGCGGTGCATATGCACCTCACAGCGGGTCAGAATCCAGACGATGCTGTTTTTCAGCAGTTCCTCCCGGCCGCAGCCGAGCAGCTGGGAATGGTTGCCCGCCGCCTCCTGCATGGCCACCAAAATGGCGCTGGGCCGCCATGTGTTCATAAAATCACAGTCATACGAACGGATGCGGATATCTTCCCGGTGTATTTTTATCAGTGCCATACGATCCTCCTTGCTTATGCCTTTTGCCGCTTCAGCCACACCATCAGCACCGCAATGTCCGCCGGGGATACCCCGGGGACACGGCTGGCCTGGCCCAGAGACACAGGACGCTGGGCATCCAGCTTCTGCCGCGCTTCCAGCCGCAGGGCATCCATGGACAGATAATCGGCGTCCGGCGGCAGCTTGGCTTCCTCCATGGCCCGGGTCTGCCTGATCTGGGCCATTTCTTTTTGCAGATATCCTTCATATTTGATTTGAATCTCCGCCTGCTCCCGGGCGGCCGGAACGTAATCCCAGCCCGCAGGCAGCGTCAGACATGCGTCCGGGTGGCGCAATTCCTTCGTCATGCCAGCGTCCTCCAGGCGTTTTACCAATTCCGCCGTCTGCCGCTGCTTTTCCTCCGTTCTGCGCAGCCGTTCATCGGAAATCAGCCCCGTATCCCGGGCGCGGAGGGTCAAGCGCAGGTCGGCGTTATCCTGGCGCAGGTACAGACGATGCTCCGCCCGGCTGGTCATCATGCGGTACGGCTCATCTGTGCCCTTGGTGGTCAAATCATCTGCCAATACGCCGATATACGCCTGGTCCCGCGTCAGCAGGAAAGGTTCTTTCTCCTGACAGTACAGCGCTGCGTTGATGGCCGCATACAGCCCCTGGGCCGCGGCCTCCTCATAGCCGGAAGTGCCGTTGATCTGCCCCGCCATGTACAGCCCCGGAATGTGCCGCGCCCCCAGATACGGCGTCAGCGCCAGGGGATCGATGCAGTCATATTCAATGGCGTAGGCAAGCCGCGTCAGTACGCAGTGCTTCAGCCCCGGGATCGTGCGATACATTTCCCACTGCACGTCCTCCGGCATGGAGGAGGACATACCCTGCACATACCATTCCGGATACCCGTCTCCTTCCGGCTCCAGGAAAATCTGATGCCGGTCCTTATCGGCAAAGCGCACGATCTTCGTTTCAATGCTGGGGCAGTAGCGCGCGCCGGTTCCGTTGATCTGGCCGGTGAACATGGGCGCGCGGTGCAGGTTTTCGCGGATGATCCGGTGGGTTTCCTCATTGGTCCAGGTGAGATAGCAGTTGATTTTATTGACGGGCGGCGTGTCCGTCAGGAAGGAAAAGGGCGTCACCGGCTCGTCCCCCGGCTGCACGTCCATTTCGTCAAAATCAATGCTGTTTTCCGCTACGCGGGCGGGCGTGCCCGTCTTGAAGCGCCGCAAAGAAAAGCCCAGATCCCTGAGGGATGCGCTGAGATAATTCGCGGGCATCAGGCCCTGGGGCCCGGCGTCCCATTCCGCCTCGCCGATGATGATGCGGCTTTTCAGATACACGCCGGTGCACACCACCGCCGCGCGGCAGGGGATCACGTCCCCCGTCAACGTTTTGACGCCGCAGACCGCGCCGCTTTTCGTCAGGATCTCCGCCGCTTCCCCTTGGCGGATGGTCAGGTTTTTCTGGCTGAACAGGGTTTTCAGCATCCGAAGATGATAGGCCCGCTTGTCCGCCTGTGCCCGCAGGGAATGCACCGCCGGACCCTTTCCCCGGTTCAGCATCCGGGATTGCAGCGTCACATCGTCCGCCGCCAGGCCCATTTCCCCGCCCAGGGCGTCCACTTCCCGCACCAGATGGCCCTTGCCCGTGCCCCCGATGGACGGGTTGCAGGGCATCAGCGCCACCGATTCCAGGTTCAGCGTCAGCAATAACGTATCCAGGCCCATCCGGGCCCCGCACAGCGCCGCCTCGCATCCCGCATGGCCCGCGCCGATCACAACAAGGTCTGCCAAAGGAACCTCCTTTTTCTGGGAGAAACCGGTCTTTGGAAGCCAAAGAGCGGTTTCCCCCAGGCCCCCTTCCGAGAAAGCTGTAAAAGGAGGCTATCTCTTTGACTGCATGGTTCTTTTGTGTTATATCCACTGTACAAAAGCCGTCTTATCGCCGTTGTTGAAGCCAGCTTTTCGGTAAAAATCCAGGGTGCTTTCGTCCTTCGCGCCGGTGAGCAGCATGATTTTATAGCAATCGTTTCGTTTGGCGATTTCCGTGGCGCAGCGGAGACATTGGGAAGCCAGCCCGCGCTTCCGGTAATCCGGGTGAGTTACTACGTTTTCAATCAGCGCGTAAGGACGCACGTTCCGCGTCAGGTTCAAAATCACCACGCACACGCAGGAGGAAACGATTTTCCCATCCTCCTCGCATACGATCAGGTGATGGTTTTCGTCCCGTAGAATACTCTGCCACACCGTCCGCAAATGTTCGCTGTCCTCCGGTACGCGGCTTTCATGCAGATGCAGATAGAGCTCCAGAAGCGGCACAAGGTCGCTTTCCCTCGCTTCCCGTATCATTTCCTTTTCCCCTTAAAAACTCGGTGTGCGGCGCAGATCACCCATATGACCCGGATCCGGCCGTAACACAGGAAACTGATGCCCACATAAAACCGTTTCAGCCGCCGGGACGAGGATCCACTGCTTGCTCATGCTTATTTGTACACTGCCCTTTCCCCGCCTACATAGGGCAGGCGGGACCAGGCGCACACCAGGTTGGCCTGGCCGATCTTCCTGATTTCGCCCCGGTAGGGCACCGCCACGGGCCTCAGGTGCATGCCGATCAGGGTGTCGCCGATGTCGATCCCCGCGTCAGCCTGGACGGCCATCACCAGGCAGGGCTCCTCCATCATTTTCCACGCCGCGGCTGGCACGCTGCCCCCAGCCTTGGGCTGAGGCACGGCGTTGACGCGGGTATAGCGGCATTCCTTCGCGGCGGAAAGCGGCATCACCAGGGAGCGGTTCAGATGCTCGCAGCATTGGAAAATGGGAATGAATTCCCGTTGACTGCATACGTTCAGCACGGCTCCCGCCACCCATTCCCCGATTTCCGGTACGCTGGCCTTGCCGATTTGCCCGCCCGCGATTTCGCTGGTGGAGCAGCCGATCACGATTTGCGCGCCGGGCTGCAATTTCGCCGCTTTCGCTAAATCCAGAATCGCTTTCGTTACCTGGGCGCGGATCATCTGTTCATCGTTCAAACTAATTCATCCTTTCATATCGGATAAAAGAAGATTACAGGTTTCCTTGATGGCTTTCTTGGAAGAGGGCGCAGGGGGAAACGGTTCTTTGTCTTCAAAGAACGGTTTTCCCCTGCTTTCATCCCCTTCTCCTGAAAGCGTACATCCCAATGGCCGCGGCAACGGCTAAATTCAGGGAATCCACCTCGTCGCTGCTGGGGATGCGCACGGGCTGGCCCACCTGCTGAAATTCGGGCGGCAGGCCGGATCCCTCATTGCCGAAGATCAGCGAGCAGGGATGGCCCGCTTCCGCCGCCGCGTCGTCCATCTGTACGGAGCCGTCCAGCATGAACGGGTACGCCGCGAGATGGGGGAATTCCTGCCGGTACTCGGAAAAACCGCTGTATTCCGTCACACGAAGCGAAAAAATCGCGCCCATGCTGGCCCGCACCACCTTGGGATCGTACACGTCGGCGGCGGGCCGGATGATGGCGATGTCATGATAGCCAAAGCCCAGGGCTGTGCGCAGGATCGTACCCAGATTGCCCTGATCGGAAATGTGATGCAGCACGATATGATCGTCCTGGGCGCTCAGGGCCCGGGGACACTTTTCAAAAACCGCCGCTGCGAAGCAGTTGTCCTTTCCTGAAATGCGGGAAAGCGCCTTATCCGCGGTTTCGATGCGGATCCTTTTTTCCTCCGCCAGCGCGCAGAGCTTGTCCACGCCCTCGTGACCTTCTCCTTTGGATGCAATCAACAGACGGCGTACGAATTCCGGATGCTTCGTCATCGCTTCCAGGCTGGGATACAGCCCGGGCGCGTAGGAATAATCCAGCTCTCTTCGGTATGCCTCCAGGGATGGCATGGCGGATTCCTCCTTACCGCAGGAATTTTCTCACCCAATCCAGCTTTTTCCGGGTGTATGGCGGATAGCGCAGGCGGATATCCGGCCTGAAGCTCCGCAGCACCACGGATTTTTCATGGGTAAAGGTGTCAAATGAGTTTTTGCCGTGATAGCGCCCCATCCCGCTTTGCCCCACGCCGCCAAAGGGAAGGCGGCTGCTGGCCAGGTGGATCACAGTGTCATTCACGCACCCGCCCCCAAAGGGGATCCTCTGCAGCACCTGATCCCGCACGCTGTTCCGCCGGGTGAACAGATACAGGGCCAGGGGCTTTTCGCGGCTGTTGATCAGGGAAATCACTTCATCGATTCTGTGAAAGGCGATCACCGGCAGCACGGGGCCGAAAATTTCCTCCTGCATGATCGGCGCGTCCCAGGCCACATTGTTGAGCAGCGTGGGCGCGATACGCTGACCGTCACCCATACCGCCGCAGTAAATGTCTTCTCCGCCCATCAGGGCCATGACCCTGCTGTAGTGCTTGCCGTTGATCATCCGGGGCCATTGGGGAGCGCGCAGGGCGTCGCCGTAGAAATCATCCCAGCAGGCCTTGATCTCCGCCATCAAACGATCCTTCACGCTGTCCTGCACCAGCAAATAATCGGGCGCCACGCAGGTCTGCCCCGAATTGAGGGCCTTCCCAAAGGCGATGCGCCGGGCTGCCACAGGAATATCCGCGGAAGCATCCACGATACAGGGGCTTTTTCCTCCCAGCTCCAGCGTGACCGGCGTCACATACCGCGCCGCTTTTTCCAGCACATATTTGCCCACATTCACGCCGCCCGTGAAGAAAATGTAATCGAAGCGTTCCTCCAGCAGCGCCTGGTTTTCCATTCGTCCCCCGGGGACCACCGCGGCACGCTCCGCCGGGAAGCATTCCGAAATCAGGCTGGCGACCGTCTGACTGGTTGCCGGCGCGTAGGCGCTGGGCTTGAGTACGCAATGGTTGCCGGCGGCAAAAGCCCCCACAAAGGGATTCATGATGAGCTGAAAAGGATAATTCCACGGCGCCATGATCAGCACCACGCCGTAGGGCTCTTTGAGAATATAGCTTTTGGCGGGGAAATGCACCAAGGGCGTATGCACCCGCCGGGGGCGTGCCCACTTGCCAAGATGCCGCAGCATGAAGGAGATTTCCGACTGCACCATGCCGATTTCCGTCATATATGCTTCTTCCGGGCATTTGCCCAGGTCGCTTTCCAGTGCGGCGCAGATGGCGTCCTCCCGGCGGGCAATGGCCTTTTGCAGCATTTCCAACTGATCCATGCGGCTTTCGGCTGTGTCCCGGATCCCGTCATAAAAGGCCCGCCGCTGGAGCGATACCAATTCATGAATGGTCATTGAGCAGATCCTCCAGCAGCCGTCGGGCCATTTCTTTTCCACGGGAGCCCACTTCGCCCACGGGGCCCACGCAAGAGGGACAGCCGCATTCGCATGCGCAGTCCTTCACCAGCGTCAGCGCGTGGGTCAGCAGGATATCCCGCATGCGGAAGGCTTTTTCCGCCAGGCCCACGCCGCCGGGGCAATTGTCATACAGAATCAGGGTGGGCTTTTCCGTCCATGTGCATTTCACCTGGTAAAGAACGGCGATATCCCGGGGGGAGCACATGAGATACAGCGGTGACAGGATGCGCAGCAGATTGGCAATGCCCAGCATGCCGGACTGCAGATCGTCCTTTTCGTATTTGGACGCGATGGCATCGGGCACAGTGCGCCAGACAGCGGTGGTGTGCATTTCCGTTTCAGGCAGGCGCACCGGGCCGAAGCCGACGTTCTCATTGTTATCAAACCGCATCTTTTTGAAGATTTTCACCAGCGCCACAACCTTCACCTCGCCCAGGGCGGCGCCTTCCTCCTCCTTTTCGATATCCAGCAGGGAAAGGCTCACGTTCAGATCGGCGTCGGTGTAATAATCCACGTTCACCCGGCGGATAAAGGCCTTGCAGGCGTCAAAATCCAATTGCTCCACCTGGTACGTTTGACCCTCATGCATATAAATGGCGTTGGGATGCAGCAGCATGGGCGCGGTGAACCGGTCCATTTCCCCCACGATCCGCGGATGGGCCGGATCGGTAATATCGTTGATCAGGAAGTTTTCCGTCATGGCAGTGCGCAGGCTCATTTCGCTGGCCGGGAAATCCTCGGACATCCAGTGATAGGTGTCCCCCACCTTGCGCAGGATGTTTCCTTCCTCCAGGTATTCCAGCATTTCCTCGCTGCCCGCTGCGTTGCCCAGGGTTTCTCCTTCCTTGAAGGGAAGCTCATACGCGGCGCACTTGAAATGGCTTAATAGGATATACAGATTGTCCGGATTCAGCAGGGCGTTTTCCGCCGGCTGGGTGAAGAAATATTCCGGGTGGGTGACGATGAACTGGTCCAGGGCGTTGGAGGAGGCCACCATAAACGTGGCGCTGACGCCGTGCCGGCGTCCGGCCCGGCCGGATTGCTGCCAGGTGCTGGCGATGGTGCCGGGATAACCGCACAGCACGCAGGCCTCCAGCGCGCCGATATCGATGCCAAGCTCCAATGCGTTTGTAGACACCACGGCCTGGATTTCCCCCGCCCGCAGGCCTTTTTCGATCTCGCGCCGTTCATGGGGCAGATATCCGCCCCGGTAGCCCCGCACCTTCCCGCTGTTGCCTAGGGAATCGCTGACCAGCTCCTTGAGCTGCCTTGTCATGACCTCCACCTGCAATCGGCTTTTGGCAAACACGATGCTCTGTATGCCGTTTCTCACCAGCATGGATGCGATGGCCCGTGTTTCCTGCAGCACGCCCTTGCGGATGCCCAGCTGCCGGTTCACCACGGGCGGATTATAGAAGATATAGTGCTTTTCCCCCGCCGGTGCGCCGTTATTGTCAATCAGCTTCACCGGCCGCCCGATCAGGGTTTCGGCCAACTCCTGCGGATTCTGGATGGTGGCGCTGCACAGGATGAATTGAGGATGGCTGCCGTAAAAATCGCACAAACGCATCAGGCGCCGCAGCACGTTGGCCAGGTTGCTGCCGAACACGCCCCGATAGGTGTGGATCTCATCCACCACGATATACTTCAGGTTTTCAAACAGCTTTACCCATTTGGTGTGCTGGGGCAGGATGCCGCTGTGCAGCATGTCCGGGTTGGTCACCACCACATGCCCGGCCTGACGCACTGCCCTGCGGGCAGCGCCCGGGGTGTCTCCGTCGTAGGTGTAGGTTTTAATATCGGCGCCCAGCAGCTCGATCAGCTCATACAGTTCGCTCACCTGATCGGCGGACAGGGCTTTGGTGGGAAACAGATACAGGGCCCGGGCGTCCGGGTTTTTCAGGATTTCCGCCAGTACCGGCAGGTTATAGCACAGCGTTTTCCCGGAGGCCGTGGGCGTGACCACCACATAATCCTGCCCGGCCTGGGAGGCCGCAAAGCACGCCGCCTGGTGAGTATACAGCTGATGGACGCCGTGCCTGGCAAGGGCCGACGGCAGACGGGGATCCATTCCGTCCGGCCAGGGCGCGTATTGCGGGGCGCGGGGCGGCACCGTGTGCCATGCGGTCACATTCTCCATAAAGGCGGCATCCTGCTTCAGCTTTTCCAGCAGCTGCGATAAATTCACGGTTCCACCCTCTTTCTTTTCCATGGTTCTGGGATTTACGCTATTATACCTTTATTTCTACCGGAATGCAAGCAGGGGGAACCGTCTCTTCGGCGATTCCCCCCGGATGAAGCATGCCCCAGTTTCGGCATCATTTCTGCGCGCGGATCCAGCGCAGCAGCCTGCGCCAGTCCATGCGAAGCTGCAGCCAGGCCTGCTGTCCGAAAAACAGGAAGAAGGGCAGCAGAGACAGCACCATCGCCAGCCTGACGGGCCAGGGGCTCAGCACAAATCCATACACCAGCAGCGCGGCGTCCAGATAGCCGATCCACCGCAGCTTTACCGGCAGGATAAAGAACAGCATGATTTCCATGTCCGGGTACAGCACGGCTATCGCCAGCAAAAGCGACAGGTTCAGATACTCGTTGGTGGCGTAGCCCATAATGAACCCTGCCACGATATTTCCAAGGATACCGATGGCGTAGTAGATGTTGAACCGCGCGCTGCCCCAATGGTTTTCCAGCGTTGTGCCCAGGAAATAATAGAAGTACAGCGACAGCAGGATAAACAGAAAGCTGTGGTTGGGCGGCAGGAAAATAAAGGTGATCGTCCGCCACACTTCGCCCTGCAGAATCTTATCCTTGCTGAACATCAGCAGTTCACTGGCGCTTCTCGTCAGCATCCGCGCGGAATATAAATAATCCAGCACGAACACGCCGAGCATGGCAAAGCACAGATATTTCATCAGGTTGGGGATGTAATGCCGCCCGATGGCGCGCTCCAGTTTATTCAGCCATTTCACAGCCTATCCCTCCTTTTCAAGCTTCATTATATCGGTTCAGCATCGGTTCGTCAAGCGGATTGCCGGGCGCAGGCCTACTCTGAATCCCGCCGGTGCGGCCTTTGGGAGAACGGGATGCGGCTACACGCCCATCCGCGCAAATACGTACGCAATCACCGCCACCAGCCCCATCGCCGCCAGGAGCAGGCCAAAGGAAATGGCGTTGGTGAAGGAATTGCCGTACTGCGGATCCCCCGCTTCCCTGGTGGGCAGCCATTTTTTTGGCAGCATGCCCATCCGGTGCAGTCCCTCCGCCAGGGCTGCGGCCATGCGGTGGAAGATGCTCCCCTGGCCTGTGCGCTTCAATTCCTGCCGATTGGTGAGAAACAGCTCCCGGCCCAGCAGGATGGCGTGATCCACCAATTCATCAAACAGCCGGGCCACAGCAACGCAGATGGCGGGCAGCACCTTGCTGAACAGCTTGGATTCAGGCAGCCGGTCCAATGCGGAACCCCCCCCCTGCGCCGCCCGCGGGATCCACACGCGGACGAGTTTGCTGTCCGGCAGGCGATCCAGGAAGCGGAAAAGGCCGGTGACCGCGCCGGGGATCCACACCCGGACGAGCCTGCTGTCCGGCAAATGATCAAAGAAAGACGCGATGCCGCAGCCCAGCCACGGCAGGAAGCGGCAGAATACCGGGCGATAGAAGAGCGTCTCCAGATCCAGCCACTTGGGCCAGCGATCCACATACCCTTGCGGGTTTTTATACAGCGCTTTTCGCACAAACAGCAGATACACCGCCGTGCCGATCAGCAGGCTGATGCCGCCGCCCATCAGGTTTGTCCAGGAAAAGAAAGCCACCTCATGCGCCATGGCCGGACGGTTGAAGAAGGGGGCGCACCGATCCGTCAGCGGCAGCAGCACGCGATTGGGCATCAGGCCGATGATCAGCAGCGGTACAGCGATCAGGACGAGGGTGACGGCGGAACGGACGGTCATGGGCCGCGCGTTCAGCTTCTCGTACTGCCGCTGCCGTTTGGCATTCCTGTTTTTTTGCCAGAACAGGCAAATATACAGCTTCAGCATATACGCGGTGGTTAACCCGGCGGCGAACAGAAAAAGCCATTCGCAGGCCCGGTACACGGAAAAGCCATTGATTTCCGCCGCCAATTCCACCAGTCCCTCATGGATCATGGTTTTGCTGGTGTAGCCGTTGAAGAGCGGCACGCCGGCCAGGCCCAATGCGCCGATCAGGAATACCGCATGCAGCAGCGGTTTCCCCCGGCCGTACCCCGTCAGTTCATTCAAATCCAGGGTGTGCGTTTTCATATAAATAGCGCCCGCGCACAGGAACAGGCACAGCTTGAGCAGGGAATGGTTCACCATGTGCCCCACTGCCCCGGCCGTGGCCAGCGCCCCATGATGGCCCAGCAGCACGGCGCATGCGAGCCCCACCGTGATATACCCGATCTGGGACAGGGAGGAGCAGGCCAACGTACGCTTCAGGTTCACCGAAAACACACCCAGCACCGCGCCCAGCGTCATGGTCGTAAGGCCAAATCCCAGCAGCACCTGACCGAACAGCGCATGGCCCTCCATCAGGTTCATGCTGATGGCCACTACTCCGAACAGGCCGGTTTTCGTCAGCATGCCCGATAAAAGCGCGCTGGCCGGCGCCGGGGCCACGGGATGGGCCTTGGGCAGCCAGATATGCAGCGGCACCATGCCGGCCTTGGCGCAGTAGCCCACAAGCATCAGGCAGGCGGGCAGGACCAGCCCGGGTTCGTTGGCATGGGCCCGCAGCGCGGAGAAGGACAGATCCCCCGTTTCCTTCCAGCACAGGAACATCCCCATCAGCGTCACCATGCCGCATGCGACGGACACGCCCAGATAGGTGGACGCGGCGCGCAGGGCGCCCTTTGTTTCCTCGTGCGCCACCCAAGGATAGGAGGCGATGGACATGATCTCAAAAAATACAAAGGCTGTATACAAATCATCCGAGAGGAATACGCCCACCGCCCCGCACTCCGTAAGCAGCGTGAAAAAGGCGTAGCGGCCCAGATGATGTGCGTGACCCGCGAAATACTCCAAAGACAGCTGGCTGGCCATGGCCCACATAAAGCAGGCCAGCAGGGCGTACAGCGCCCGGAAAGCGTCCGCGCGGAAGGAGAGCCCCAGACCGCACATCCCAGGCAACGACCAGGCGATTTCATTGCCGCTGTTCCAAATGACCGTGAAAAGAGAAATGGCCATGGCCGTTTCCAGCAAGGTAAAAAGCCGCAGGGCCGTATCCCGGAATTGAGCCCGGATCCGATCCAGCAGCAGGACGGCCGCCGCCCCGGCTATGGGAAGCAGCAGCATGCACAGCATCACCGTCATGCAATCACCCCCTGGGCAAGGCCAGCCAGCATTTCCATAAACCGTCCGGCAAATATGCCAGCCAGAAGCAGCATCCCGGACAGCGCCACCAGCGTGACCGTCATGCAAACGCCCCCGTCGCGGGGCGCTTTTTCTCCCGGGATGGGCCGGAATTCCATGAAAAACGCCGGATAGACGATGGTGAAAATGTAGATGGTGGTCAGCACAGCGGCAATCAGCAGCGCCACCGCCCCCGCCACGGCCCACACACCCTGCTGCTCAAATGCGGCCGTCACCAATGCATATTTGCTCACGAACCCTGGCAGCGGCGGAATGCCCACCAGGGACAGACCCGCCAGCGTAAAACAGCCGAAGGCAAGGGGCATTTTCCGGCCCAGGCCTTGCATTTGCCTCACCTGCGTGCGGTCGGTCTGCACCAATACGGCCCCGGCGCAGTAAAACAGGATGATTTTCATCAGCCCGTGAAACACCATATGGGCCATACCCGCCGCCATGCCGCTTTCCGAAAGCAGGCTGAGGCCAAAGAGCATATAGCTCAAATTGCTTACCGTGCTCCAGGCCAGCCGTTTTTTTACCTGCTGCTCCCGCACGGCCATGACCGCGCCATAGAGGATGGTGGCGGTGCTGAGGATCAGCATCACCGTCTGGGCCCAGGTCCCGCGGATGCAGGAATTGGGGACCGTATAATACAGCACCCGCGCCACCGCAAACACGCCCGCGTTTACCACAGCCACGGCGTGCAGCAGCGCCGTCACGGGCGTGGGCGCCACCGACGCCGTGGGCAGCCACCGGCAAAGCGGCAGCACCGCCGCCTTGACCCCGAATCCCAGAAAGCCAAGCAGCACGATCCACACGCACCGGGGATCCACATAAGAGCTCGGCGTGTATCCGCCGGCCCCGCCCAGACAGAACGTGCCGTCCACTTTCATGAAGGCCGGCACCAGCATCACCGCGGCGAATCCCAGCGCGGCGCCGCCGATCAGATAGAGCATATACTGCACCGCCGCCCGGGTGGATTCCCCGTCTTTTCTATGCCACACCAGCGGCACTGTGCACAGCGTCAGCCATTCATAGAAAATATACAGGGTAAACAGGTTGTTTGCCGCAGACATCAGGATGGCCGCTCCAAACGATACCGTGTACCAGGCAAAAAAGTTCCCCTCCCGCGCTTCATGCTGCATGTATTCCACCGCGTACAGGGCCGCGAAAGGCCACAGAAGCGCCGCCAGCCCCAAATACACCTTCCCCGCTTGATCCAGGGCAAGGCGGCAAACGAAACGATCCGACAGCCGGAACAATTCCACCGGATCCATCCGCGGCTGGAACAGGCAATAAAACACCAGCACAGAGGTGAGGCACACCGCGGAAACAGCATAGATCATGCGTCCTTTCCGGCGTTGGATCCTCAGAAAAGGCATCGCGCCGCCCAGCACCGTGGGCAGCAGCGCGCACGCAAGCAGCAGCATTCGCTCCACCTCACATCAGGGTCCGGGCCAATTGCTCCAGGTATTGAATGATGCCGCCGGAGCAAATGCCCATGCCCACGATCAGCGCCGCATAGATGCCCATGGGCACCAGCATCCGCCATCCCGCCTCGCACCGGGGACCGATTGTCACGCTTTCGCCGGGGAAGCAGCCCTTAATGACCACCGTCAGCAAATAGGCGGCGGTGAGCACTGCGGAAATCAGCAGCACCGTGGGGCCGATCCAGCTGACGCTCATGCCCGTCGCCAGGGCACCCTCCGCCAGGTTCCATTTGCTGATGAAGCCGCCGGTGGGCGGAATGCCGATCAGGCCCAGGGAAGCCACGGTAAAGAAAGCGTAGGTCCAGGGCATCTGACGGCCCAGGCCTTCCATTTCTTCCACCCGGGTCTTGCCTGTTTTATGAATGATGCTGCCCGCGCCCATGAACAGCGTGTTTTTCATCAGAGAATGGAACACTACATGCAGCATCGCGCCCACAAAGCCCAATTCCGTCAGGGTGAACAGGCCGAACAGCACATATGATACCTGGGACACCGAGGAATAGGCCAGCCGCTTTTTCAGCTTCTTTTCCTTCAGCGCCAGCAGGGAGCCCATCAGCACCGTCAGCATGCTCAGACTCAGCAGGGTCATCTGTACCCATGTGCCCCGGATCCGATCCGCGCCCACGACGGAAAACAGCACGCGCATCACGCCGAGCACGCCCATTTTGGTGATCACGCCGCTGAGCACGGCGCTGGCCGGAGCAGGGGCCACCGGGTGCGCCGTGGGCAGCCAGCCATGCAGCGGGAACATGCCCGCCTTGACGCCAAAGCCGATCAGCACGGCGAAAAAGATGGCCATGGCCAGGCTTTCCCGCCCCGCCAATTGCTCCGCGGTCAGGATGCCGGCCGCAAAGTCCCCCGTGCCGCCCACGGAGCCCACAAAGAAAATGCCGATCAGGGCGGCGGAGGCGCCGATCACCGAATACACCAGATATTTGATGGCGGCCGCGACAGCCTCCTTGTCCATGTTATGCAGCACCAGCGGCACCGTGAGCAGCGTCATGGCTTCATAGAACATATAGAACGTTACCAGATTGCCGCTCATGGACAGTCCGTGCAATACGCCCTGGGTAACGGTATAAAACAGGTAAAACCGTCCTGGATGGGGATCGTGCTCCAGATATTCCGTGGCATACAGCCCCACCCCCGGCCAAATCACCGCAATCAAAAGCAGGTAGACCCGGCTGACACCGTCCACCCGCAGACACAGCGTAAGCATATCGGTCCAGCGGACGGAGATTTCCCCCGTTTCCCGCGCCAGGGCGCAGGCGGTTACCAGCCCGGCGCTCAGCAGAATGGTGCCAACCGTTGCGCAGGACAGCGCCTTTCCCCTCAACCTCGCGCAGCGCCACACAATGGCCAGCGCGATCGGCAGCACAATGGACAGCACCATCAAAGAATTCATCATGGTTTCACCCTCCGTCGTTCAGAATACCATATGCAAAAAGCGTTACGCGAACATGGAAATGCCCCGGCGGATCAAATCCATCACCGGATATCCCGCCAGCCCCAGGGCCAGGTTGACGCTCATCAGGGCGCACATGGCGGCGATAAAAGCGCCGTCATGGGGAAGCCGGCTGATCTTTTGCGGCTGATCAGCGTCGGATCTGTACAGGATCAGCGCTGTACGCAGCAGATACGCCACATTCAGCGCCGTGCTAACCGCCAGCGTGGCCAGTAGCGCGATCATCCGCCATCCCCCCAGGTCGATGCCCGCCTGGGCCAGATACACCTTGGATGCAAACCCGCCCAGCGCAGGGATGCCCACCAGCGAACAGGCGCCGACCAGGAATGCCAGCCCGGCTGCCGGGGCCCGAAAGCCTGCGCCCCGGATGTCGGCAAAGGAATCTCCGCCGTCAGACGCCGCGCGGAGCTTATTGGCCGACAGAAACAGCATGGTTTTGGCCGCTGAATGAGCCAGGATATGAAACATCGCCGCAGCCATGCCCGCCTCCGTGCCCAGGGAAATGCCCAGGAAAATGTAACCGATCTGGGACACGGAGGAATGAGCGATCATGCGGCTGAAATGCCGTTCCCGAATGGCGTTGACAGATCCCAGGATGATGCCGACAACCGCAAAGCCAAACAGCACATCTTCGATCCTGCGGGCAAACACCTGCGCGCCGGAAGCCCTGAAAAAGATTTTGATGAGCAGAAAAATATAGATTTTCGAAATCACGGAGGACAGCAACGCGCTGGAGGTGGCCGTCGCGCTTGCATAGGCGTTGGGCAGCCAGGTATGGAAGGGCCACAAAGCGCACTTGAAGCCGATGCCCACCGTCATCAGGATGAAGGACAGGTAAAGCGGCCCCGGATACCTGCCTTCCGCCAGCAATGCTTCCACACTTTTTCCCAGCTGCGGAAACAGCAGATGCCCCGTCAGGCCGTACAGCATGGACAGCCCCAGCAAAAACAGGCCGCTTCCCAGCAGATTCATGATCATGTATCGGGTGGCTGCAAACAGGGTGCGTCCCTTGCCGGTCGCGCTGATCAGAGCGCAGGCGGCAATCGTGGTGATTTCAATGAACACATAGGCGGTGAACAGGTCGTTGGTGAAGGTCATGGCGGACAGCGCTGCCAACAGCAGGCACAGCATGGCGGCGTACAGGTGCATACGGTTGGGGGCCACATCGCGCTCCAATTGCGTGCGTCCGCCCAAAATGGCGAAAAACACCACCAGCGAAAAGGCCAGCCCCATCAGCGATTCCAATACGCCCACCCGCAGTTCATTGCCAAAGGGCGCGCCGATTTCGCCCATGGTGTAAACAAAGCTCTGGCTGTCCCTGACGGTGAAATACAGTAGCGCCGCCATCAGCAGGCAGGCCGCTGCCGATAAGCCCGTCATCACCCGGCGAGCTGCCCTCCCATTCAGCACGGAGCAGATCACCGCGCAAATCAGCGGCGCTACGATCAACAGCAGGGGAAGATTCTGCCACCATTCCAATCGCATTTATTTCCCCTCTTTCCGTATCTGCTCGGCAATTTCTTCAATGTCCAGGGTGTGATACCGCTGATACAGGCGCACCGTCAGCCCCAGCATGATGGCCGTCACGCTGACGGCCACCACAATGCCGGTCAGCACCAGCCCGGCAGGCAGCGGATTGACGTAAGCCCCGGGATCGGTCATATTATCGGTATAAATGGGGGCCAGACGCGATTCGATATAGCCATATGAGGCCAGGAACAGGTAGATCCCGCTGTCCATCATGGAAAAGCCGATGATTTTCTTGATCATGTTCCGGTTCAGCAGCAGCAAGGAAAACCCGATGCCAAACAATGCCATGGCGGTCAATTCATCCAAATGCTCCATCACGCTTTGCAGCATCAGAATTCACCTCTCCTGAACATGGTATACAGCGCATACATGGTGCACGCTACCACGCCGCCCACCACGATATTCAGCGGCAGCAGCAGGCCGGCGGAAAAAATGCTTCCGGGCTGCCCGGCAGAAATCCCGTTTTCCAGGTGATTGGCGCCGGTAAAAAAATGGTAGCCCTTCATCAGCGAATAGGACAGCAGGCACACTACGGAAACAGCCCGGAATGTTCGATGGGTAAAGAAACGCTCGATCTTTTCGTAGCCAAAGGCGTTCTGATACAGGATCAGGCCCGCCCCCAGCACCGCGCCGCCGGAAAAACCGCCGCCCGGCGACAGATGGCCGTTGAAAACGATATAGAGACCGAAGACAAAAACGATTGGGGTGAGGATGCGGGCGGCCGATTGCAGGATCACGTCGTTTTTGGGCTCAAAAAGCTGCTCCATAGCCGCGGAATGCAATCGTTCCTTCTCGTTTTTTTCTCCTTTGATGCTCAGCATCAGCAATACGGCACATACGGCGATAAACAGCACGTGAGATTCGCCCAAGGTATCAAATCCGCGGTAATCCAGGATGATGCCGGTCACAATATTGACCGCGCCGGTATCCTTCAAGGTGTGTTCCACATAATATGCGGACACCTCGCTGTCCACCAGCGTATCGGCGCCGCCAAACTGCGGCATCATCGTCACTACGGCCATCAGCAGCCCAATCACCAGCAAACAAATGATCACAGACGCCCATCGGTACCACCATTTGCCGTAAAAATCGACAGACCGTGTTCTGTTATCTGCGTTATCCGGTTTGTTTATAGGAGAATTTGGTATTATTTTGCCATACTTTGGTGTGTTTACATTAGAATATGGTATGTTATAAGGTGTTTCTGCACCTTTGCCGGCATGCTCGGGGCGCTCATCCCCCTCGCCGGAAACAGCGCTGCTGTGATCGGGCGCCGCGTCTTCTTCGCTCAGCGTAGCCTCCATTTCCTGCTCCAAGGCTTCATCACCGTTTTCCAGCCAGTCCATGAGGCGGGAAAAGGCGCTGCTCCGCTTCTTGCCGGAGCCGGTTTCCGTGGAGGACCCGGACGCAGGACTGCGCTTGGCATGTTCTGTTTCGCTCACGGAAACGGCTGTTTCCGCCTCTTTTGAAACGACGATAGGACGCGCATTTTTGCCTGGTTGGGCTGAGAGATTTCGCTTCTCAGCCTCGGTGCCCGCCTGACCTGAGATGTGCTGCTGCGATTGGAGAACGACGGCGGCGTTGGAGGCTTCATCCGCCGGACGGAAAAGGCGATTTGGCTGTTGATTTTGCCCTTGGACGGCAGAAGAGACGCTCTTTTTCCCGGTTTCATTCAGCTGAACATGAGCGGCAGGCCGCTTTTCTTTTCGGGTGTCATTCTCCCGGGTTTTCCGCTGACTTTTCTTTGGCGTTTTCGTCGCGGCTTCCTCCCTTCTTATCGATGGCGTCTATTTTCTTCAGCGCTGCAAACATCAGGATGGAGGAAACCCCCGCCCCCACCGACGCCTCGGTAATGGCCAGATCGGGAGAACGAAGCAGGATCCAGATCACCGAAAGAACCAGCCCCTGCGCAGTGAAAATTACCACGGAGGACAGCAGGTTTTTCGTTAGGCTCACCGCTGCGCCGCAGACGATGACAAACAGAAGCAGGATAACGTTCAGCGCTTCCATTCCTTCGCCTCCTTTGAAAAATCATCATCCGTTTCCCGAATCAGCCGCCCGATCAAATGGCTGCATACCGGGCTGGTGAGCCACAAAAACGCCACCACCAGCAGGATTTTCAGCGTGACGGCGTCAAAACCGGTATAGACCACCGCGGCCAGGGCCACCAGCAGCAATCCCAATGTGTCGCCCATGCCCGCCGCATGGATACGGTTCATGGCATAGCGGAACCGGTTTACCCCCAGCACCGCCGTCAATTGGATCACCAACCCCGAAAACAGCAGCGCGGCAAAGACGATCAGCCGGAGCGTATCAGGCATTGCGGCTTCCCTCCCGTTCTTTTCGGGCCCGGTGAATGCCGATGTAGATCCTGCACAGCAGCACCACCGCCAGGAAGCTCAGCATGGCGTAAATCAGTGCGATATCGACCAGATACCCTTCCTGCAGCAGCAAAGCGAGAAACAGAATCAGCATGATGGTCACCGTACCGATCATGTTCACGGCAATCACCCGATCGGCGGTCCGGGGCCCGCGCACCGCCCGATACAGGCAAACAAACAGGCAGATCCCCAGCACGATCATGGCCGATTGCATCATCAGGGCATAAGGATTATCCATGCAGCGCTTCCTCCACTTTCAGCAGCCGTCTTTCAAACACCAGATCATCCAGCCCTTGCGCCATTTTCGGCGCCAGGCAGTGCACTGTCAGCGCATTCCCCCGGCAGGCAAGGGTGACGGTGCCGGGGGTCAGGGTAATGGCATTGGCCAAAAGCATTTTTCCCATGCGCGTTTTCAGCTCCGTATGGATCACCCGTACATACGGCTCGGGCCTGCCCCGGTAAACGATGCGGCACAGAGCCAGGTTGGCTTTGACGATCTCCCAGATCACCGTGGCCAGGAAGGCCAGGATTCGGGGAACGGCGCGATACAGCCCCATCTCTTTTTTCAAGCTCCAATCGCAGAACCTGCATAAAAAAATCATGGTCAAAGCGGTGATCGCTCCTCCCAGGCCCATGATTTCCCAGGTGACGCGGCCGTTCAGTATCACCCAGAACAAAAGAATCAGCAGTGCCATGCTTTTTCTTCCCCTTTTCGCATTTTCCGCGTTTCCGCAGTACAGGCAGGATATATTTATCATCCAGATCAGTATACACGAAATCTGACGGGTATACAAGCCCCGCCCCATGAAAAACGCCCGGGGCATTTGACATTTCCGCATACGCAGCGGGCAGGAAAGGTCTCCTGTATCGGATTTGCTGCATTTCTTTCTCCCGGGAGCATGATCCTCTATGCGTTTCTTCCTTAATATACCGCAGATTGGCGCAAAATTCTCTTGTGCTTATGCGTTTTCTTTGTTATAATAGAAGACGACCAAGAGGAATCGCGCTGTTTTCTCCATAAACAGGCGGCTTCCGGATAATTTCAAAATTCCCTGGAGGATGATGCATGAAACAGAGGAGCCATTCTGCCGTGCTGGCGCTGCTTTTATCTGTCATCATGGCGGCATGCACAGTGTGTGCCGAAAGCGAAGTCTCCCCACCAGCCGAGAATTCCCCGGGCGCAGCGGTGTATGCCCGCTTCAACCGGGTGGAAACCGGGGTTTTCGATACCGTCATTTCCCTTACCGCTTTCGCTGCCAGTCAGGAGGATTTTGACCGGGCAGCTGATGAAGCCATGTCTCTCCTTCGTTCTTACCATCAGCTGCTGGACGGCTATCACGAATATGACGGCCTGCACAACCTGTGGTATGTGAATCATCACGCGGCCCAGGAACCGGTGGAAGTGCCGGAAGAATTCTTCCGTCTGCTTTCCTGGTGCCGGGAGCAATGGGATCAGGGGCAAAGGAAAACCAATATCGCCATGGGCGCGGTGCTGTCCGTTTGGCACGATTACCGCATGGCGGGGATTGACGATCCGCAGCATGCCGAACTGCCGCCCATGGAAACGCTTCAGGCTGCGGCGCAGCATACGGACTTTGATTCCCTTATCCTGGACGCGGACAACCGCACCGTGTTTTTTGCCGATCCCCTGCTGCAATTGGATCTGGGCGCCGTGGCCAAGGGGTACGCTGCGGATGCCGCCAACGCGTATCTGTCTCAGGTCATGCCGTCTTATCTGCTGAGCTTGGGCGGCAATGTGTACGCCGGGGAAGCGCCCATGGACGGGCGGGCGAACTGGAGCGTGGGCGTGCAGGATCCCCGCATCAATGCGGGGAATCTGGTCAATGGGACATCGGACATTTTAGATATACTGGACGTGCATTGCAAAACCGTGGTCACCAGCGGCGACTATTGGCGCTATTATGTGGTGGACAATCAGCGATATCACCATATCATCGACCCGGATACCCTGTATCCATCGGTCCGGATGCAGTCCGTTTCCGTGGTGTGTGACAGTTCCCTTCTGGCGGACTTCCTGAGCACCACCCTGTTTATCCTGTCCTATGAGGACGGGCTGCAGCTGGTGGAAAGCATGGAGGGGGTGGAAGCCATGTGGGTGCTGCCGGACGGAACCATTCAGTGCAGCGCGGGCATGGCCGCTTACGCCCGGTCCCTCAAATCCGCCGATGGAGGAAAATGATGCAAAAAAACAAGCAAGCGGCAAGCAAAACCGCGCGTGTCAATTTTATCGTGATCGGCTTGCTGGTGATCCTGGCCGTGGGCCTGATCATCGCATGGCGGGCAGGGCTTTTTCAATCGTCCTATGCCGATATGAACCGGGATGAAATCAATTCCATGATGCAGGCGGATAGTGAGACGGCCAATGAATCGGTTCCGGAGCCGGAAGCCTATCTCTTCATCATCCTGAATAACCGTGTCTGGGGCATTGAGCCTCTGGGCGAAGAGCGGGATGTGACGGTGGATCAGGGAAACGGCGTGGTCAATGTGATCCACTTGCTGCCTGACGGCTTCTATATGCTATCCTCCACCTGCGACAATCAGCTTTGCGTCACGGAAGGGACCGTTAACACCCAGAATTATCAGATGCGTTTCCTGGGCCCGTGCGTATACTGCCTGCCGCACAATCTGCAGTTGGAATTGGTGGTGCCCGGCGCCACGCCCGATCCCAACGCGCCGGATATATAGCGCACTGTCACTCCAGGGGCGAAGGGGCGCCCCTTATCCCTCGCCTGCGGGGGATTGAAGAACCTTGTTTCCCGTCGATCCGTCGGCAGAAACTAAGCAAGGAGGAAGGAACCACGTGAAGAAACATCTTCCCGGGTGGGCCGTGCTGCTGATCATCACCCTGGCAGCGGGACTGGCCCTGGGCGCCACCTACGCCCTCACCAAGGATCCCATCGACGAGCAAACCCGCATCGCCGCGGAAAATGCCCGCAAGGCCGCGCTGCCTGAGGCCAGCAGGTTTGCTCTGCTCTATCAGGCGGACAAATCCGGCCCGGCCAATTCAGTGGATTGGATTTACGCCGGCCTTGGCAATCCCAAGACAATGCCGCTGGATATTCAGGATATCGATGCCATTTCCGGCGCCACCATGACCACGCAGGGCGTGGTGGACGGGCTGAACGAGGCTTATGCCGCCTATCAGGCTGACAGCCGTTCTCCGGAAGAAAAGAATACCGCCGTATTCTCTGGTGAAGGCAAGGGCTACAAGGGCGATCCCATTTACGTGGAAGCCACCTTTGATGATCGTGTCATCACCAGCATTTCCATCGGTGACGACCGTTTTGCCGAAACGCCCACCCTGGGCGGCCAGGCGCTGGAATATGCCTTCCAGCGTCAGTTTACCGATCCTGTGGGTTATGTGGCCCAGAAGACGGTGAAGGGCTTCGGGGGCGAGGTGGAGGTCATTGCCGGCGTGAACGCCCAAGATCAGGATCATCTGGTTTTGGGCGGCATTTCCGTGGGCGGCGCTAATTTCTCCGAAACGGCGGGGCTGGGCGCCAAGTCCAAGGACGCGGCTTTTACCGATCAATTCAAAAACAAGCCATTGTCCAACGGCCTCAAATTGATCAAGGCCGGCGAGGAAAAGGCGGATAACACCATCGACGCCATCACCTCTGCCTCCATTACCTCCAATGCCGTTGTCAACGGCGTGAATACCATCGTGGAGGAAATCAAGGTTCGCGCGCTGGGCATTGCCGATATCGCCATGCCCGAAAAGCCGACGGACACGCCGGTCTTCAGCGCGTCCGCCCAGGGCTTCCGCGGGCCGGTTTATGTGGAGGCCGCTTTCGACCAGAACAGCCAGATCACCTACATTTCCGTGGGTGACGATTCCTTCGCCGAGGACGTGGGCGCGGACGCCGTGAAGCCCAAGTTCATGATCCAGTTCATCGGCAAAACCGCGCCTGTGGCGCTGAGCGACGTGGATGCCCTGTCCGGCGCCACCATCACCACCAACGCCGTATTGACGGCGCTGAATGACGCGTACGCGCAGTCCGGAGGCGGAAACAGCGTGGCGCCTGTGCCCACCGAAACGCAGGAGCCTGCTGCCCCTGCGGATCACGGGAACACAGCGGACGGCGTTTACGCCGCCACTGCCCAGGGCTTCCGCGGCCCGGTGTATGTGGAGGCCAGCTTTGACGAAAACGGCGCCATCACTGCGCTGCGGGTAGGCGACGACGCGTTTGCCGAGGATGTGGGCGCGGGCGTGCGTGAACCCGCCTTTACCGAACAGTTCATCGGCAAAACGGCGCCCATCAGCGAGGATGACATTGACTGCATCGCCGGCGCTACCGTCTCCTCCAAGGCGGTCATTGCCGCGGTCAACGACGCGTATGCGCAATCGCAGAGCAAAGGCTCCGCCGGCAGCACCGATGAGGAGCCTGAAGGCGCTTACGCCGCCGAAATCAACGCAAGCAACGGCACCGTTCAGGTGAAGATAGACGCGGAGGGCGATCGGCTGACCGTGCTGAATGTGTACGACAAGCCGGCCGGCGCCACCGCTTACACTGTCAGCGAGCGTCAGGGAGCCATGCGGGATCTGTTCCTGGGCAGCGCTCTTCCCGTCAGCGTGCAGCAGGATGACGGCTATGCCCTGTCCGTTGCCGTAGCCATCAACAAAGCCTTTGACCGCTATCTCGCCGATCATCCGGAAGTCGCGCCTACCGCTCCCGATCATCCGTCCGACGATGGCGAAACCTTCTACGGCGCTGTGAGCCAGGGTTTCCGCGGCCCGGTGTATGTGGAGGCCAGCTTTGACGAAAACGGCGCCATCACCGCGCTGCGGGTAGGCGACGACGCGTTTGCCGAGGATGTGGGCGCGGGCGTCCGCGAACCCGCCTTTACTGATCAGTTCATCGGCAAAACGGCGCCCATCAGCGAGGATGACATTGACTGCATCGCCGGCGCTACCGTCTCCTCCAAGGCGGTCATTGCCGCGGTCAACGACGCGTACGACCTGTATCTGGCGGACCTCTGTGAAGGGGTGCCCACCGAAGCGCCCACGGAGGTTCCTGCCGAAGCGCCTGCAGAAACGCCCACCGAAGCGCCCACCGAAGCGCCTGCTGAAACGCCTGCGCCGGGACCAGAATCCCGGGCCGAAAGCGACACGGCCCGTACGTACACCGGTGAAAGCATCCTCTTCTTTGACAAGATCACCGTCGCCGCGGCCTTTGATGGCGATACGCTGGAGAATGTGAACGTCAGCCGTGTCAATATCAACACCGGGAAAGAAGCCTACGATTTGGAAGAGGACGCTCTCCTGTGGAAACCGCTGCTGGGCGAAAAGATGCCCATGCGGCTGGATGCATACAAACTGCCCGGCGTGGATGAAGCCACCGCCCAGGCCGTTCTCATCGCCGTCAACGACGCCTACGGGAAATACCTGGCGGACAGCGGCGTCATCGCGCCTGCGGCCGGCGGCGGTTCCACGCCGTCCATCGGCGGGGAAACGCTCGGAGATGAAAACGCCCATCAGGGCCAGGCCATCTCGTTCTTCCGGAACATCTGCGTTACCGCGGCCATGGAAAACGGCCGGATATCCAGCCTGCAGGTGATGGATAAGCCCGTGGGATCCGACACCTGGCAAAACAGCGAGCGGCAGAATGAAATGACCGATCTGTTCGTGGGCCAATCCCTGCCTGTGGATACCAAGCAGCAGGATGCCTACGCCTCCGCCGTTGCCGTGGCGATCAACCAGGCTTTCGGAGCGGGCGCAGAAGCGGCTGCGGACGCAGATTCCTATATGGGTCATGGCTCCAGCATCCTGTTCTTCACCCGCTATGAGGTGGCCGCCGGATTTGAGGGGGATACGCTGGTGGATTTCCGCGTGTTCACAGAGCCCGTCGGCGCTCCAGTTTCCATCACCGAAGCGGGCACGCTGAACGCCCCTGCTTTGTATGACGCGCTGATCGGTAAGAAAGTCCCCCTGGATCCGACGGCATTCGGCAGCGTGACTGGCGTGCCGGAATCCGTGGTGCGCGCTGTGGCCATCGCCATTAACCAGGCTTATGATAATCCCGTCCTGGATCTCCCCCAGTAATCGGACGAGCGAAGAAGGAGGCACGGACATTGCAGACAAAAACATTCCGGCGGGGCATTCATCCGCTGCATCATATGCATGAGGGCAAGGGCCCGACCCGGGATTTGAAAACCCGGGAATACGTATCGGATACCGTGGTCATTTCCATGGCCATGAACATCGGCGCGCCCGCTAAGCCCTGCGTCAAGAAGGGCGATCATGTGGATATCGGCCAGGTGATCGGTGAAGCCCAGGGCTTTATGAGCGTACCCGTCCATGCCAGTGTTTCCGGCGAGGTGGTATCGGTGGATTCCATCCCCTCCCTGGGCGCGGGCAACGTGCAGGCTGTCACCATCAAGAATGACTTTTCGGACACCTGGGTGGAGCTTCATCCCCTGGGCAACGTGGAAAAGGTGGATCCCAAAGCGGTGATCCCCGCCATTCAGGCTGCGGGCATCACTGGCATGGGCGGCGCGTCCTTCCCCACCCACGTGAAGCTCACCTTCCAGGCGGGCAAGACATGCGACACCATCATCGTCAACGGCGCGGAGTGCGAAACCCACCTGACCGCCGATTTCCGGCTGATGCTGGAGCACAGCACACGGATCGTGGACGGCCTTCGGGCGGTCATGCGGGCGCTGAACGTGAAAAAGGGCGTCATCGGCATCGAGGATAATAAGCCCGAGGCCATCGAAGCCATGCAAAAGGCCGCGCAGGGCCGGGAAGGCGTGAGCATTCAGCCCCTGAAGACCAAATATCCCCAGGGCGGTGAAAAGCAGCTGATCGAGGCCATTACCGGCCGGCAGGTGCCCTCCGGTGGGCTGCCCATCGACGCCCATGTGGTGGTGCTCAACGTGGGCACCTGCGCCGCGATTGCCGACGCCGTGATCGACGGCAAGCCTCTGATCAGCCGCATCTGCACCGTCACCGGCGCGGTGCGCAAGCCGGCCAACCTGCTTTTGCGCATCGGCACCATCACCGAGGACGTGATCGGCGAATGCGGCGGCTATTCGGAAACCCCGGGCAAAATCGTGTTCGGCGGCATGATGACGGGCATTTGCGCCCCAAATGACCAAATGCCCATCTTCAAATCCACCAACGGCATTGTGGTGCTGGGCGATAAGGAATCCCGCAGCAAGGATGAAAGCCCATGCATTCACTGCGGCCGCTGCGTGGCGGCCTGCCCCATTGGGCTGAACCCCTACCAGATCAAGGTGGCCGCTGATAAGAGTGATTTCGCCACGGCGGAAAAGCTGCACGTCATGGACTGCATCCTGTGCGGCTCCTGCGCGTATCAGTGCCCCTCCCGCCGGTGGCTGACGCCGTCCTTCAAATTCTGCAAGGATCATATCACCGCGGAAGCCAAGGCAAAGGCCGCCGCTGCCAAGGAGCGCGCCTCCGCCGGTCTTTCGAATGCATCCGACTCAAAGGACAAAGGCAGCAAGGAAAAGCAAAGCGCAGACCATGCGAGCAATAAGGAAGGAGGTGCGAACAAATGAGCCTGAGAATCTCCACCGCGCCCCATATGCATAACCCGCTGACCACGCAGCGCCTGATGCAGTATGTGTGCATCGCGCTTCTGCCAACGGCAGCCGCCGGCGTGTATTATTTCGGCATGCCCGCGCTGACGCTGCTGCTGGTATCCATGGCCAGCGCCGTGGCCGCCGAATTCCTGTGGCAGAAAATCGCCAGGCAGCCGGTTCGCATCGGCGACTGCTCCGCGCTGGTGACGGGCCTCATTCTGGGCCTGAACCTGCCCGCCAGCGCCCCCTGGTGGATCGCCATGATCGGCAGCGCCTTCGCCATCCTGATCGTGAAGCAATTGTTCGGCGGGCTGGGGGACAATTTCCTTAACCCCGCTCTGGCGGCCCGGGCTGTGCTGCTGGCCTCCTGGCCCGCACACATGGCCTCTTCCGCCTTTGTAAAGCTCAGCTTCTACCGGGCCGGGCTGGATACGCTATCCTCCGCCACGCCCCTGGCTTCCGCCGCCGCGCCGGAATACCCCTATTCCCTGCTTCAGCTCTTCCTGGGACAGACCCCCGGCGCCATCGGCGAGGTCTGCAAGGTGGCGATCCTGCTGGGCTTCCTGTTCCTGCTTCTCACAGGCACCATTCAGTGGCGGATCCCGGTGGTGATGGTGGGCAGCGTGTTTGTGTGGACGCTGCTGCTGGGCACCAAAATGCTGGACGCATCCCTCAATACGGCCCTGACGGCCGTGCTTTCCGGCGGTGTGCTGTTTGGCGCCGTCTTCATGGCCACTGACTATGTCACCTCGCCCATCACGCCCTTTGCGCAGACAGTATACGCCTTCCTGATCGGCCTCATCATCGTGGTGATCCGGAAATTCGGCATTTATCCCGAGGGCGTTACCTACGCCATTCTGCTGATGAATATCGCCACTCCCCTGCTGGATCGTTTCCTGCCCCAGAAGATTTACGGGCATTTGAAAAAGGAGGCGAAATGACCATGAGTGAGAAAAAGAGCCTGGGGAAAGTGTTCTATAACGGCATCATCCCCGAAAATCCCACCTTTCGCCTGGTGCTGGGCACCTGCCCCACCCTGGCCGTCACCACCAGCGCCTTAAACGGCCTGGGCATGGGCGCCGCGGCCACATTCGTGCTGGTATGCTCCAATATCGCGATTTCTCTGCTGCGCAAGTTCATCCCCGATCAGGTGCGCATTCCCGCCTTTATCGTGGTGATTTGCACTTTCGTGACCATGGTGCAGCTGCTGATGCAGGCCTTTGTTCCCTCCCTCTATGAAAGCCTGGGCATTTTCATCCCCCTGATCGTGGTGAACTGCATCATCCTGGCCCGTGCTGAAGCCTTTGCCAGCAAGAACGCGCCCCTGGCTTCCGCCGCGGACGGTTTGGGCATGGGCGTTGGCTTCACCCTGGCCCTGACGCTGATGGGCTCCATTCGCGAACTGATCGGCAGCGGCTCCGTGTTCGGCCTCAGCGTGCTGGGCGAATCCTACGAGCCCATGATCCTGATCGTGCTGGCCTCCGGCGGCTTCCTCACCTTCGGGCTGCTGCTGGGAGTTTTCAACCTGATCGTGAAAAAGATTGAGAAGAAAAAGGCGCTGAAGGAGGTGCAGGCGGCATGACAATGAATGTGCTCCTGTTTATGGTCAGCTGCATCCTGACCCATAATTTCATCTTCTCCCGTTTCCTGGGCTGCTGCCCCTTCCTGGGCGTATCCAGCAAGGTGGAAACGTCGGTGAGTATGGGCCTGGCGGTCACGTTTGTCATGACGATCGCTTCCCTGTTTTGCTGGCTGATCTATCATCTGCTTTTGGTTCCCCTGGACATCACCTACATGAGCACAATATCCTTCATTCTGGTGATCGCCGCGCTGGTGCAGTTCGTGGAAATGTTCCTGAAAAAGAGCAGCCCCACGCTGTACAGCGCCCTGGGCATCTACCTGCCCCTGATCACCACCAACTGCGCCGTGCTGGGCGTGGCCACCCTGAACATGAATGAGGGCTATGGACTGCTGCAGGCCGTGCTGAACGGCACCTTCTCCGCGCTTGGCTTCCTGCTGGCCATCGTGCTGATGGCGGGCGTGCGTGAGCGGCTGGAGACCAGCCATATCCCCGCCTGCATGAAGGGCTTCCCCATCACCCTGGTTTCCGCCGGGCTGATGGCGGTGGCGTTCATGGGGTTTCAGGGCCTGGTGCCGTAAAGGGAGGAATGAATCATGACGATTTTGATTGCCGGCGCCCTGCTGGCCGTGCTGGGCTTGGTGTTCGGCGGTGTGCTGACCTTTGCCAATAAGAAATTTCATGTGGAGATCGACGAGCGCGTGGCGCAGGTGCGCGAATGCCTGGGCGGCGCCAATTGCGGCGCCTGCGGCTACGCGGGATGCGACGCCTTTGCCGCAGCCGTGGTTGCCGGAGATGCGCCGGTAAACGGATGCACCCCCGCCGGGCAGAAGGGCGCCGACGCCATTGGCAAAATCATGGGCAAATCCGCCAATGCCGGAGAGCGCATGGTGGCCCGGGTGCTGTGCCAGGGCGAAAGCGGGATTGCTAAGGAACGCTACCAATATGACGGGTATCAAAGCTGCGCCACAGCGGCCGGTCTGGCTGGCGGGCCTAAGGATTGCCGTTTTGCCTGCCTGGGTCTGGGCGACTGCATGGATAAATGCGCCTTTGACGCCATCCGCATGGAAAACGGCATTGCGCACATTGATGCGGAAAAGTGCACGGCGTGCGGCATGTGCGTCAAAACCTGCCCCCGCAGCGTGATCAGGCTGCTGCCCCTCTCTCAGAGCGTTATGGTGCGCTGCCGCAACAGCGACACTGCCCGCACGGCACGCGCCGTGTGTATGGACGCCTGCATTGGCTGCGGCCGCTGCAAGAAGGAATGCCAGTACGACGCCATCGTGGTGGAGAACGGATATGCCCGCATCCTTCCCGACAAATGCACCCGCTGCGGCGCCTGCGCGGCCGTATGCCCCTGCAAGTGCATCACCATCGAAGGCGCGAAGACAGCGGAGGCCGCTTCCTGATCCCATATTGTGTTATCGCCTCCGGCTTTTTCCGGAGGCGATTCTTTTTTGCGATGGTAGAAATCGTGTATTAGAGAATCGAGATAAAGCGCGCTGTGGGGGTATCATACTATACTCAAATTAAAATAGCAAGTAAAACGCTTCTGTCATCCCGAGCGGAGTGGAGCGAGAGCGGAACGAAGTCGAGGGATCTTTGAGAAACAGATTACTTCCAGCAGTATATTGCCCAGTTTCCAGATCCCTCCACTCCGCTTCGCTTCGGTCGGGATGACATTGTAACTTCGTCTATCTTCCTTGCCGATTCTATTTGAGAATAGTATCAGAGACGCTTCTCCCCCGATTGCGATCCGCCGTGTTCGCCGGAAGCACGGCATTTCCGTCGGAAGCGCAAACGGCAGCAGGATGTTTTTGCCCCGTTCTCTTCTGAACTGAAAAAAGAAGCTCTGGCAATGCAAAGCTTCTTTTTTTATGCGGTCGACGGGACTTGAACCCGTACTCGGTTAAGAACACGCCCCTCAAACGTGCGCGTATGCCAATTCCGCCACGACCGCAAACCTGTGTGCCGTCAAACAGCAGATATTATTATACATAAAACCAAACTTGCTGTCAACCGTTTTTGCGCGTTTTTTCAAATTCCGCCGGATCAGAAGCACCCAAATGCTTCCGGCTCATTTTGTTTTTATCCTGTCTTTTTGTCTGTTCTCCCTTTACAGAAGAAGGATGACGTGTATAATTGTATACAGCAGAACACCGAAAGGAGTGGTCATTCGTGCTGGAAATTTCGCCGAAAACAAATTTGCTGGAGCAGAAGAATTATCGCTATGCCTTGCAGGATGTGGCGGAACCCAATTTGTATCGCGACATTTATGATTATGAAAGCGTCCCCAAGGTGCCCTTTAACCATCGCCGTGTGCCCATGGGCATGCCGGAGGAAATCTGGATTTCGGACACCTCCTTCCGGGATGGACAGCAGTCCGTTGATCCCTACACAGTGGATCAAATCGTAGAACTGTATAAGCTGATGAGCAAGCTGGGCGGGCCCTACGGCATCATCCGTCAAACCGAGTTTTTTATTTACAGCAACAAGGACCGGGAGGCTGTCGCCCGGTGCCAGGACCTGGGCCTGCAATTTCCCGAAATCACCACCTGGATCCGCGCCACCAAGGAGGATTTCAAGCTGGTAAAGGATCTGGGCATCCGGGAGACGGGCATCCTGGTTTCCTGCAGCGATTATCACATCTTCAAGAAAATGAAACTGACCCGCAGCCAGGCCATGAAAAAGTATCTGGAAACCGTGGCCCTGGCCTTTGAGGCGGATGTAATGCCCCGGTGTCATCTGGAAGATATCACACGGGCGGATTTCTATGGCTTTGTGGTCCCCTTTGTGAATGAACTGATGAAAATGAGCCAGGACGCCGGCATTCCCCTGCGCATCCGGGCCTGCGATACGATGGGCTACGGCGTGCCTTATCCGGAGGTCGCTCTCCCCCGTTCCGTGCCGGGCATCGTCTATGGCTTGCAGCATTATTCCGACGTGCAGAGTGAATACCTGGAATGGCACGGACACAACGATTTCTACAAGGCCGTTTCCAACGCCTCCACCGCCTGGCTGTACGGCGCTTCGGCCGTCAATTGCTCTCTGCTTGGCATAGGAGAGCGCACCGGCAATATTCCCCTGGAAGCGATGGTATTTGAATACGCTTCCCTGCGCGGTTCCCTGGACGGCATGAACCCCACTGTGATCACGGAAATCGCCGACTATTTCAAACGCGAAATCGGGTATCAGATCCCGCCCATGACCCCCTTTGTGGGCCGGAATTTCAATGTGACCAGGGCCGGCATCCACGCCGACGGCCTGCTCAAGGATGAAGAAATCTACAACATTTTTAACACAAAGAAACTGCTGAACCGCCCCGCGCATGTGATGATCTCCAAAACCTCGGGCCTGGCCGGCATCGCCTACTGGATCAATGAGAATTACCAGCTCAGCGCGAACGAGGCCATCAGCAAGCAGGACCCGCTGGTGATTTCCCTGAAGGAGTGGATCGACCAGCAATTCGATTCGGGACGTCAGGCGGCCCTGTCCAATAATGAATTGGAAATCAAAATCGAGGAACTCTCCGGAGGCAAGCTGCACAGGCTGTAAGGCATGTGCTTTCGACGTTGGTATATCATGGATTTTGAAAGAAGGAGGAGCGCGGGCAAGCGAAGCGCAGGCCGTGCGAATCCAGGCGCTTGCCTCCCCGGTGAGAGGCAAGCGACGCGGCATCAACCGAGAAAAATAGAAGGAGGAGCGCGGGCAAGCGAAGCGCAGGCCGTGCGAATCCAGGCGCTTGCCTCCCCGGTGAGAGGCAAGCGACGCGGCATCAACCGAGAAAAATAGAAGGAGGAGCGCGAG
>JAFXVJ010000038.1 GCA_017524615.1 Clostridia bacterium
ACAGCGGTGGTCACCGTATAGCTTCTGGCCCGGCCGCTGAAAGCGGCCAACCCGGATGCGATGCATCCGGGGAAAGCCGGGGGATCATCCCCAGGGAAAAGCTCGCTTTTCCCTGGGGATTTCCCCGGCTTTCTTTGGGCCAGAAGCCCCAAACGTTCGCAATCCCAGCGTAACACGCGACGATTCCTTGGCTCTATCGATCAAGCAGCTTTGCGAGGAGTGGGTCCAGGGGATCATCCCCTGGCGTGGGGTTCAGGGGCCGCGCAGGCCCCTGCCTCGTCCTCCTCTTCTTATCTCACTCTTTGCGAATTGTGTTTTATATCTCAACAGATTTGGGATGGATTCTTTGTTCTGGCCAAGCGGAACGAAGGGAGGATCAGCAGCGCTCAGCCACATCCCCCACAGCAAAATCATCCACCGTCACCAGCTCCGCCGTCAGCAGCTTTGCTTCCTTTGTGTCCGCCCGTTCCTGCAGGCCGGCCATAGCGGAGGTGTCCACTGTGACGTTTGTCTTGATGGGGGTCAGATACAGCACCAAAGGCCTGTTTTTCAATTCTTCCCCATAGCAATCCAGTCGGATGTCCCAGACGTCCCCGTTGCAGAAATTGTCGGAAATCAGCCGGCCGTTCACAAAGGCATGGCCGATATCCCCCTGATAGCGCACCCTGAGCAGCACCTGCTTATGCCCGCGCAAGGCTTCGGCGGGCAGATCAAGGGTGCAGCGGCCCGCGCCTACCGTTTTCCATGACAGGGGAAGGGGCTGATGGTCGGCATCCACGGTGCACAGCAGTTCGAATTGCCGCCTTTCCTCCGACCAGACCCGCACATCGGCGCTGCCGCTTTCCATTTCCACCGTCAGTTTTTCGCCGTTCCACAGCAGGGGTCGCCGGCAAAGATACGCCGTATCCTCATAAACCCAAAAGCCCAGGCTGTCCCGGCGGCTGAGGGTCACAATCGTCTGACTGCCGACCGGAATGGCCTTCCCGATCTCCGCGCGAATCTCTTGGCCGTTCAGGCAGTATACCGGCGTCATGCCGTCCGGCGACAGGAAAAACCAGGTGCTGCCTGTGTGCGCCAGGGGCTGGGCCGTGGCCCAATCCAGCCTTGCGTCCCCCAACGGGATGCCAAAGGGTAGGATGGCGTTTTCCCCGGCGGCAATATCGAAGCGGAAGGTAATATCGCCTGCCGGCAGAGACACATGTATTTGATCCCCCTGCCGGTCCCGCATGTCCGCATGATCCTGGAAGTTGTTCACGAACAGGAAGCCGCTGTTTCCCTTCACCCGGACGGAAAAGCGCAGCGGAGCCAGATCGTCCGGCCGCACGTGCTTCAGATGCTCCGGAAGCACGGCCCGGGTCTCTTCAAAAAAGCCGGAGAACAGCCGGCAGAACGAGTGGATCGCCTTCAGCCGCCCATAGCTTTCCCGGATCTGGCCAAATTCCCCGATAGCCGCCTGATAATCGTAGCTCCGCTTGGGAATCTGGCCTTCGTTCAGGTAAGGCGTGCGCTGTCCCGTGGGATTGGTGCCGCCCCTGTACATGTAGTAGCCCAGCAGATTGCAGCCGGAGCCCAGCTTGATGTTGGCCAGGGCATCGATGGCCCGCATGTCCATCCGGAACCGGTACTTATAGCTGCACATCATGCCGCCCATCATTTCACAGCAGGCATAGGGACGGGATTCCGGGTCATAGGCAGGCTCGAAATTGTATTCCTTCGTAACGGCGCTGTTGTGGTTGTCCCGGTAGATATATTCCGGCGTGGCTGGATGCATGCCGGGCTTGCTGTAAAACAGCCAGGGCTGGTATGCATACCCGCCCCACAGGGGCAGGGCCTCCTCCACGGGGGTCACCGCGCCGCCCCAGGCAGTGGACGTGTAAAAGGGCGTTTGGATGCCCTCCTCCACCATGATTTTTTTCAGGGCCAGCATGTAGGCGCGTCCCGAATGGCCGCTGGGCAGCCATTCATTGGATACGCCGGCGGTGATTTCCCACGGCGCGCAGGAATGCTGATACTCATTTTCGATCTGGGTACCCACGATGCAGCCGCCCTGACGGAAATAGTGGCCATCCATCTGCGCATGCAGCTGCCGGAACAGCCGCCGCACCGCCGCCAGAAAGCCGGGGTTATCCTCCCGTACTTCATAGGGCTGGCCGTACAGCCAATCCGGCAGTCCGCCGTTGCGCATTTCCCCATGGGCAAAAGGACCAATGCGCAGGATCACCATCATGCGGTGCTTTTCACAGACATTCAGGAACGCCCTGAGATCCCGGCAGCCGTCGAAGCGGAACACCCCTTCCTCTTCCTCGTGGACATTCCAGAACACGTAGGTGGACAGGATGTTGATGCCGCCGCATTTCATTTTGATCACGGCGTCTTCCCACTGATCGGGGGACACCCTCGCAAAGTGCATTTCCCCGCTGACGCCGAAGAACGGCCGGCCATTGACCGTCATATAATAGTTCGTGAAGCCAATGGCGCGTCCGTCCGGCGCGGTGCCGGAAAACCCCGCGCCCAAAGAATAGATGTCTTTATCCCGAACGTGGGTCAGATCCATTTCATACATCGTGATTCCTCTTCCGCTGTTTCATGAAAGGACCGCCTGTCCCTCAATCCAGGGCCTGGGCGATATCATCAATCAGATCCTGGGCGTTTTCCAGTCCGCAGGACATGCGCACCAGCCCGGCGGGCACGCCGGCGGCCTCCAGCTGCGCGTCGGTCATCTGGCGATGCGTGGTCGTGGCGGGATTCAGGCAGCAGGTACGGGCGTCGGCCACATGGGTTTCGATGGCCGCCAGGCGCAGGCCGTTCATGAACCGGGACGCCGCTTCCCGCCCGCCCTTGAGCTCAAAGCTGACCACGCCGCAGGAGCCGTGGGGCAGGTATTTCTGGCCCCGGGCATAATAGGGATCGCCCGGCAGGCCGCAGTATTGCACGCTTTTCACCCGGGGATGGGCGGCCAAGAATTCCGCCACCGCCTGGCCGTTTTCGCAGTGCCGCGCCATGCGCACGTGCAGGCTTTCCAAGCCCAGGTTCAGGTAAAAGGCATGCTGAGGGGACTGGATGGCGCCAAAATCCCGCATGAGCTGGGCGGTGCACTTGGTGATAAAAGCGCCTTCCTTGCCAAACTTTTCGGCGTAGGTGACGCCGTGATAGCTTTCATCGGGGGTGCACAGGCCGGGGAACTTGTCCGCGTGGGCTAACCAATCAAATTTCCCGCTGTCCACAATGGCCCCGCCCACCGCCACGCCGTGGCCGTCCATATATTTGGTGGTGGAGTGGGTAACGATGTCCGCGCCCCAGTCAAAGGGACGGCAGTTCACCGGGGTGGCGAAGGTGTTGTCCACAATCAGGGGCACCCCATGGGCGTGAGCAGCCCGGGCGAATTGCTCGATATCCAGCACCGTCAGGGCGGGATTGGCGATGGTTTCTCCGAACAGCAGCTTGGTATTGGGCCGGAAGGCAGCGTTCAGTTCATCATCCGTGCAGGTGGGCGGCACAAAGGTGACGTCGATGCCCATGCGCGCCATGGTGACGGAAATCAGGTTGAAGGTGCCCCCGTATATGCTGGACGAAGCCACGATGTGGTCCCCGCACCCCGCCAGGTTGAACATGGCAAAGAAATTGGCCGCCTGCCCGGAAGAAGTGAGCATGGCCGCCGTGCCGCCCTCCAGCGCGGCGATTTTGCTCGCCACATAATCGTTGGTGGGGTTTTGCAGCCGGGTATAAAAATATCCACTGGCCTCCAAATCAAACAGCTTGCCCATGGCCTCCCCGGTTTCATACTTGAACGTGGTGGACTGCACGATGGGGATCTGCCGCGGCTCGCCGTTGCCGGGAGTATATCCGCCCTGAACACAGATGGTTTCCTGCCGGTAATTCTTCATTCATCACGCCTCCTCGTTTTTCCGTGCGCAGCATTCAGGAAAATGATAGCCAAAATCGAGGCGCATGTCAATGCAAAAACAGCATTTGCACAAGCCGTCACCGGATGGCCGCACATTTTACAAGTGCGTTGCTTTACTTTTGTGCCATATTATGGTATGATGAAACCGAAGAAAGATCCATACATCAAGGAAAGGGAGCGTATATATCATGAAAAGACTGCTTGCCCTGGCGCTGGCCCTGATGCTGTGCGCGGCGTATCCGCTGGCCCTGGCTGACGGAAGCGACGGATGGTACTGTCCCCAATGCGGACGGCTGAACTACGATAACTTCTGCCCCTCCGACGGCACCGCCCGGCCCACCGGAAACAACAATTCCGGCTATAACCAATACAACTATGGCGGCAACGCCACACAGTATTCCTACGTGACCGGGCGCCTGAACCGGAAGCTGGCCACGCGCACCGGCCCCAGCACCAAATATGATGAGCCCGGCAGCTTCCTGACCGCCGGCGCTTCGGTCATCGTTCATTCCCGCTCCTACGATTCCATGAACGAAATCTGGTGGCTCCAGGTGGAATTCACCGCCAACGGCGAAAAATACTGGGCTTACACCGGCCTCAAGCGGGTGGATGGCATCAACCTGTACAGTATCCTGGAGGAAAAGCAGATCGGCGAATGCTATATCAGCCAAAGCACGTCCTGCTACTACGGTCCCTCCTACAGCTACAAACAGATCAGGCGGAGCATCCCCGCGGGCGTCAGCTGCAAGATTTACGGCTACGTGTATGGGTCGGGCCCCAACGACAGCGATTTCATTCAAGTGGAATTCTACGATTACAACATCAATCAGCTGCGCCGCGCCTGGGTGCCGGATTGGACCGTGGACACAGATTCCTACATCATGTACTACGGCTTCTGATCCGCGCCGGGGATGCGCGGCCCCGGTTTTCTCACGCAAAGGATAAGGGACAGGGTTTTCACAGGATTTTCACCCCGGCAATGCGCTGCGTTGTGAGAACAGCATGAGAAAGAAGAAACGGCCTTTCATGTCCTCTTGAGCGGAGTAGAGCGAAAAGCGGAACGGAGCCCTGCATACCGGTTTTACGTACAGATCCCTCGATTGCGCTTCACTTCACTCGGGATGGCATAGAAGGGGTTTCATTTCCCTCACAATCCGTAAAGAAACAAACAAAAAGGCGGCTCGCAGCCGCCTTTTTGTATGAATGGAATTACGCCTTGCCGTTGCAGCCCAGCACGTCCACGATCTTGTGGCGCACCATGTCGCGCAGCGCGGCCCGGGCGTCGGTGAGATACTGACGGGGGTCAAAGTGATCGGGATGCTCCACAAAGTGCTTCCGGATCATGGCGGTGAAAGCCAGACGCAGGTCGCTGTCGATGTTGATTTTGCACACAGACATGCTGGCGGCCTTGCGCAGCTGTTCCTCGGGGATACCCACGGCGTCGGGCATCTTTCCGCCGTATTCGTTGATGATCTTCACGAATTCCTGGGGCACGGAGGAAGAGCCATGCAGCACGATGGGGAAGCCGGGCAGACGGCGGGACACCTCTTCCAGCACGTCAAAGCGCAGGGGCGGGGGCACCAGGATGCCGTCCGCATTGCGGGTGCACTGGGCGGGGGTGAACTTATACGCGCCGTGGCTGGTGCCGATGGCGATGGCCAGAGAGTCGCAGCCCGTGCGGTTCACGAATTCTTCCACTTCTTCGGGGCGGGTGTAGGAGGAATCCTCGGCGGACACCTTCACTTCGTCTTCCACGCCGGCCAGGGTGCCCAGTTCAGCCTCTACCACCACGCCGTGATCGTGGGCGTATTCCACCACGCGGCGGGTTTCCTTGATGTTTTCTTCGAAGGGCAGGCCGCTCTTATCGATCATAACGGAGGTGAAACCGCCGTCGATGCAGCTCTTGCAGGTCTCAAAATCAGGGCCGTGGTCCAGATGCAGCACGATGGGCAGGTCGGTTTCCTTCACGGCAGCTTCCACCAGCTTCACCAGGTAGGTGTGGTTGGCATAGGCGCGGGCGCCCTTGCTGACCTGCAGGATCACAGGCGCGTTTTCCATCTTGGCCGCTTCAGTGATGCCCTGCACGATTTCCATGTTATTCACATTGAACGCGCCGATGGCATAGCCGCCTTCGTAAGCCTTTTTGAACATTTCCTTGGAAGTAACCAGAGCCATAATCTTCATCCTCCTCAGCAGTGTACTCGGGAAACAGCATCCGATTTATTATACACGAAATTATTTGATTTGACCAGCCCCCGGGCGAGAATTATCCCGCCTGGGAGATCATTCTTTTTCCTTTTTTCTGAAAATCACCAGGCTGCTGGCGAAATAATTGAATAGGATCACCAGCCCGTTCATCAGCAGCTTATCCCAATCGGCGTTCACGCCCAGCCACAGCAGCAGATTGAACAAGGCCAGATCGAAAATCAGCAGGGACGCCAGCCGGGCGGAGATGAACAGCCAGAATTCCTTCCACGCGCCGGTTTTGGCCCCTCTGTCGCTTTGAAACACATATTTTTTATTGGTGAAAAAGGCGAAGAGCACCGCCAGCACCCAGGCCGTTACATTGCCGATGTTGGCAATCAGCTTGTACTGCGCGCTTTCCTGCTCCATGCGGTTCATTCCCAGAAGCCTCGTCACCGCGAAATACACCAGCCAGTTCACCAGCGTGGTCAGCACGCCGAACACCACGTACAGCGTCAGCTCCCGCATTTTCTGTCGGTCATGGAGTATCGCTTTGATTTTGTTCAGGATCTTCCCCATACTGCGCCTCCTTGATGGCGTATTTCAGCGTGTCCCCGTCGTCCCCCCGCGCATAGGACACCGACAGCAATTGATCCAAATCCGCCGTCACCGGCGTTTTCCGCCCCGCCGTCAGGTAGCTGACCCGGTTTTCTTCCAGCAGCACCACGGTGATGTTTTTATACTTCATCGTATCGGCAAACAGCGCCTTGACCGGCCGGTGATGGGCCAGAGAATATTCCAGAAACCGCCGGATCATTCCGTCTGCGCCTCCACCGCATAGATGCGGATGCCGCCGCTGTCGGACGAATAGATCAGGGGGAACAGCCGGCTCATTTGGCCGTTCAGTTCATCCAGCATCTGCTGTCGCTGCGCGTAGCTCATCCACTCCCATTGGTCGGACGCCATGGCGCACTCCGCTTCCCGAACCAGGATATAGTCCACGCCATATTTTTCCAGGATGCCGCTGCCGGCAGCCGGATCCTTGTAGAAATTGCTGATGTCCTCCTTCCGCAGGTCCGTATCAAAGCCGTGATAACGCAGCCACAGATCGGGCCCGCAGACGATGGTCCTTCCCGCCAGGCTGGATACGAAATTGAAGGAGTCATTGGCCGTCATAAACACAGCGTGCTGCGGTATATTCTCCTCCACAAACGCGGCCGCGGCCACCGCCTCCCCATTGTAGGGCGGGGCATACCGCCGCATGGTGGAAGGACTGTTGATTTCCCGGGCCACCGCCAGCGTGCCCGAGGCAAAGCACATGACAGCCGCCAGCACGGCGATGACCGGCCTGGCCCGCAGGCCCTTCAGCCTGTCCAGCAATTCCAGGGCGTAGTCCGCCGCCAGCACGGCGCAGAGCATGTACCAGATGTAGAACAGTTTGTTGTTGTCATATGGGTTGGGCTGGAACTGGATCAATTCCGCCGCGAGAAAAATGACAAACGCGCCGCTGGCCATGAACCGCCGCTTTTCATTCTTTTCCAGCAGCGACAGAAGCAGCAGCACAAAGGGCAGCCCGATATTCTTGATGTAAAACCACAGGTAGCCGTCCTGCAGATGGATGTTGCTCAGGTCGGAGCCGGTGTTGTTGACCCAGTTGAAATGCAGGTTCAGAAAATCCTGGTTGCCCACGGTCTGACGGAACGTCCAGGTGAGCATCTGCGGCAGGGCCAGCCCCGCCGCCAGCGCGCCGTACACCGCCCAGAAGGCCACGCAGGCGCCGATCTGCTTCCGGCTTTTGATCGCATCCCACACCAGCCAGCCCGCGCTCATCAGCCCCAAAGCCAGAAAACAGTGGGTGTTGATCATGGGCAGCATGCCCGCCCATACCCCCAGCAGCGCCGTCTGCTGCCAGGAAACCGTTTTCCTGCGCCGTACAGCCGTGGGGCCGTCCGCCGGCGGCAAGGCGGCCGCGCCGTTTTCCGGCCGCAGAGCGTCATATAAAAGATACACGCAGGGAATCACCTGGGTCCATCCGCCCAGGGTGGTCCGCTGGGGCACCATCATATCGACGATCACATTGCTCCAGCGCAGGTTGTACGTGCCGAATTCCCAATGGTTGGCCGGCGTCCAGTAATATTCGTTCAGCACCAGGCGGATCCTGTCCAAAAGCCCCGCCGCGCTCTGCAGGCTGTTGCTGTTGGCGCTGCCCAGCACTTTGCCCTGCATATCCACCATGTACAGAAAGCCCAGCCCTCCGTTCAGGAAAAAGAACAGCACTGCCAGCACCGCGCCTTTTTTGCTGTCCGCCATCCGGGCGGCCAGCAGCACATAGCCGGAAAACGTCAGCCCCATCATCCAGATACCCGGGAACACAATGGACGCCCGCAGGGAAAAGCCCATCAGCATGAAGGATGTGGACAGGGAATCCGTCAGGAAAGGATAGGCCAGCAATTCGCCGGGCATGATGCTGTAATCCGGCGGGAACGCGGCGTTGCGCAGGCTGGACGCGATGGCCAGGTGCAGATGCAGGTCGCCGTACGTGCTCTGGCCCGTGTAAAGGGCGCCATTATCCCCCGGCAGCAGATTGTGGGTGAATTGCAGGATCCCGCCGATCACCGTCAGCGGCAGCGCCACCGCGCACAGCAGCACGGCCAGACGCCTGTCCCGCGCCGTCCAGCCGGCCCGGGGCGATGGATCCCGGAAAACCCAGGCCAGCCACGTCAGCAAAGCCAGCAGCCCCAGGGCCGCTCCGTGCGCCGCCAGGGAAAACGTAAAGAAAAACGCGCACAGCGCGGGCAGCCACATTTCCAGCGCCAAGCCCAGCGCCAGCCCCAGCCAGACGCGCACCACCGGTGTTTTTTTCGGCAGCAGCCAGGTAACGATCCCCACGCCGCAGCCCGCAAACAGTAAAAAATACAATACCGCCAGCATACTGCCCTCCCGCGGAACTTTCTTCCCTTCTATTATACTCAGTTTCGTCGGAAAAGGCAAACCATCCATGCCCGGTTTCGCGGGAATCACCAAATAATTTACATATGATCGCGGGAGGCAGATATCCCTCCCGCCTGTCATGGCGCCGATAAGGGCCAGGGGGGCGGCGCGCCCCCCTGGCGGGAGGCTGAGGGCATCGCCCTCCAGCCTCCCTTCCCCCGTCACTGGAAGATGGCGTCGATCAGCGCGCCGTTGACGGCGTTGAATTCCGCCCAGCCGCAGTAATCGTCCCCGTCATGTTCTCCCTCCAGATAGGCCACCTGCCACACGGGCACCAGCACCATGCCGTCGGCCTTGTTGTCGGCGCGGACAGCGCTGTAGGTGAGGGCCACCCGCTGAACACGCCGCACGGTATCGCCGTAGCGGGCGTGGGCGATTTCCTCATACAGCCGTTCCACGGCCTTTTGAGGCGTGATCAGGCTGTCGGGGGTATACAGCGCCTCGCCCCGGTCGTACCAGTTCACGATATTGGCGGATACGATGCCACGGGCGTTGATGAACAGACTGATCTGATGGCGTCCGTCGCTGAGGTCATCGATGCCCTCCAGGGTGTAAAACAGATAGTAGCCTTCATCCGCATCGGTTGCCTGGCTGTAATCGGGCCGGGGGCCGTTGCTGGCCGGCCAATCGCCCTCATACCAGAACGCGCAGCAGGGGGCTGCCAGGGATTGGATGCGCTCCAGGCTCATGTCCAGGGCATAGGCGCACGCATAGCCCTTCAGCCCCAGCTTTTCCAGCAGCGCTTCCGCCTGCTCCTGCGCCTGAGCCAGCGAGAGATGAGAAAGCTCGGTCTTTTCCAGGGAAATGTCCAGCCCCTTCACATAGTCATAACCGAAATGAATATCGCCGGCCATGCTGGCAATGGCGTAGGACAGCGCGGGCTTGGGCATCAGATTGGGCTTCACGTCCGGGTTGCCATGCGTCCTTTCCCGGGTGTTATAGTCGTAGAGCTCATCGGTATATTCCTGGTAGTAAAGGGCTTGGGCGCCCATATCCAGCCTGGCGTGATCGTTGAAGACAAAGCCGCCGGCGTAGGGTTCCTCCGCAATGCCGGTCTGATTGAACCAGGCCGGATCCACCCGATCCGTGAACACGGTTTCCGTCGCCTTGTAGACGGGCATCGTGCCCGTTTCCTGATAAACCGCGCCGGCGACGATTTCATAGCCGCCCTGCTGAACGGGCTCCTGGCCGGCTTTTTCCGTGGCCTGCGGCGCGTCCGGCATGACCGTCGGCGCAAAGGCCACGGTCCATTCCAGGGTCTGGCGGCTGTCGTGCTGAATCAGGCCCTGATCGTTCACCTGCTGTACATACAGGTGCAGGACAGCCTGGTAGGTTTCACCCTCCTCCAGGGCGTATCCGTCCTCCGCCTCAAAGGAGAAGGTGACGCTGCCGTCTTCGTTGCGAACGTCATAGTAGCCGACGCAGCCGATGGTCATCATGCTGCCGCCGTCCACGCTGACCTGGGAAAACCTTACCTCGGGGCAAATCAGGCGCTTCCCCGTTTCCCGGGCCTGCCTCGCCAGGGCCTGAGCATCCTCGTTCATGGCAAAGAAGTCCAGATCCTCCACATACTCCTCGGGCACCAGGATATCGTTTTCGTTCAGCGCCCGGACGGTGCCCACGCCGTACAGGCCGCGATTGCGGTATATCACCTCATCCAAGGTGAAGGATACGTCCGCCACCGTGACGGATTCGCCCACCTGGACCACCTTGCCCTCTCTCAGCCATTCTTCCATATCGCCGCCCCAATGCCGGCCGAAAAACTCCGCTACCTGGGAGGAAAACGCGGCGTAGGCCGTGCCCGTCATGGCCAGGATCAGCGCCAGGGCGATGATCCAGCCCTTGATTCGACAGGATGTTCTCATGGTTTTCTTTTCTCCTTTCGTTTCCGCAATGATCCGCTGGGCGAGGAGCGGATTCTCCCGCAACCCGGAAAGAGCGCGGTTCAGCGCTTCCTGCACCTGTCGCTTGTCATCCATATTCCTCATCCCCTTTCATATTCTTCCTGCTCCAGCGTCTTGCGCAGTCTGCCCCGCGCCCGCATCAGGCGGGTGGATACCGCCTGCTGGGAAATACCCAGGGTGTCCGCGATTTCGCCGGTGTTCATATCCTGAAAATAGTAGAGCAGCACGCATTCCCTCAGCTTCAACGGCAGCGCCATCACCGCCAGGGTGATCGTATCGTCCCGGGGCGACAGGGATACCGACGGCTCCGGCAGCATATCCAGGGTCACTGTCCGATCCGTGTGGCGGAACCAGGCGCCCCGGCGCATATCCCGGCAGGTGTTGACCGCGATGCGCGACAGCCAGGTTTTTTCGCTGGCGTTCCCCCGGAAGCGGGGCAGCGCGCGATACGCTTTCAGGAAGGTTTCCTGCACGGCGTCCTCCGCCAATGCCCGATCGTGCAGATAGGCAAAGCACAGGCGAAGCAGCGTCAGCTGATAGGTTTCTACCAGATGTGTCAATCGTTCCTCTTCGTGACGGTTCGGGCCCGATACCGTATCCATGTGCTGTGTTCCCCCCTTTCACCTATACAGACGATACAAAAGCCGCCTTCACAACACAAAACAGAAAAAAAGACGCAGGCTGATGATTGCCTGCGCCCTGAAAACATGGCGTTTTGATCGGCGTCACCGCGGCACGCGGCACGCGCACAGATAAAATGTGGCCAGCAGCCCCGGGCCGGTATGCGCGCCGATGACCACGCCCAGGCTGCCGATCTGAATATTTCCCAGTTCTGGATGCGCGGCCCGCACATGATCCCGCACCCATTCCGCGTCTTTCTGACAATCGGCATGGAGGATCAGCATATCGTGCCCCGTCGCATCGATCTTGCTCAGATCGTTCAGGATGCCGTCCCGGATAGCGGCCAGGGCTGAGGACCGGCCCCGCACCTTGCTGACCACGTCCAGGGTGCCCACATCCGGCACATACAGCACCGGCTTGATTCTCAGCAGCGACCCCACCAGCGCGGACGCGTTGGATACCCGGCCGCCGCGCTTCAGATAATTCAGATCGTCCACGGTGAACCGGTGGGCGATTTTCAGCTTGTTTTCCTCGCCCCAGGCGATCACCTGATCCCAGCTGTCCCCCGCCTCCATGCGCTTCACCATTTCCATCACCAGCAGCCCCAGCCCGCCGGAAATGCAGCGCGTGTCCATCACGTACAGCCGCCGGTCCGGATACCGCTGACGCACTTTATCCGCGGCGCGGTGGGCGTTCTCAAAGGACACCGACATTTTCTCGGACATATCCAGAAAAATCACGTCCCTGCCGGTATCCAGCTGTTCCTGATAAAAATCCACATATGTCTGTTCGTTGATCATGGAGGTTTTCAGGTCATCCCCATTGCGCATGCCCTGAAAAATGGCGGCGCGGGATTCCTCCCGGCAGTCATCCTGGCACAATTCGCCATTCCTGGTGAAGCTGTAGCTGATGAAGGGAATATGATGCGCATCCAGCCAGGTGCGGGGCAGATCTGCGGTGGAGGACGTGGCGATCATGTATGGCTTCATGCGTGTTCTCCTTTGCAATATGGAACTGATGAATGGCGCGTCCGAGCGCCGTTGACGGGGCGGCAACCCTGATCATGATACATCATTTTCGCCTGTTTTGCAATACGGCTTTCAGGAAATTCCTCCCTTGCCCACCGCGTCATTTTTCTGTTTCCAGGGCGTTCATTTCGTGGTATACTGAGATCGGTGACTCCAGCCGGACGAAAGAAAAAGAGGTGCTTCCCATTGCGCTGCCATTGCCCCCACTGCGAAGAAGAAACCTGGATGGTGCACTCCGAGCACGATAACGCCTGCGTGTGCCCCCAATGCCTGTACCGCTGCTACGCCTGCCAGGGCACCGGCACCGCCCTGACGCGGGAAGAGGTTTTATCCCTGCGGGGCAGCGACGCGCTGCTTGCCGCCATGAAAGCCTTCCGGACCGATGCGGATACCATGCCGGATCCATCGCCGGAATCAAAAATGCCTTCCTTTCCCCCGCCGCCCTGGCAGGAACGGGAGGAAATGCCCGCAGACGGCGGTTTTCCTTGCAATCCTCCGCGTAATGACGTATAATGAATCAGCTGCAAGGCAGCGAAATGAACAATAAAGGGGAACAAAAGCCATGAAATTAGGTGTCGTGGGGCTGCCCAACGTGGGGAAAAGCACCCTGTTTAACGCCATCACGGGCGCGGGCGCCCAGGCGGCCAATTATCCGTTCTGCACCATCGAGCCCAATGCGGGCGTCGTGGCCGTGCCGGATGACCGGCTGACTGTGCTGGCCGATATGTATCATCCCAAGAAAGTGACCCCCGCCACGGTGGAATTTGTGGATATCGCCGGCCTGGTCAAGGGCGCCAGCAAGGGCGAGGGGCTGGGCAACAAATTCCTCAGCCACATCCGGGAATGCGAGGCCATCGTGCACGTGGTGCGCTGTTTTGAGGATGAAAACATCATCCACGTGGACGGCAGCGTGAACCCCGCCCGGGATATTGAAACCATCAATCTGGAATTGATTTTTGCCGATATGGAAACGGTGGCCAAGCGGGAAGACAAGGCCCGGAAGCTGATCAAGACCGGCGAAAAGAAATACGGCGAGGAGGCCGACCTGGCCGCCCGCGTGCTCAAGCACCTGGAATCCGGCAAGCCCGCCCGCACCTGCCCCCTGAATGACGAGGAACGGGAAACCGTCCGGGGCTGGTTCCTGCTGACCACCAAGCCCGTCATCTACGCCGCCAACATTGCCGAGGATCTGGTGTCCGAGGATGAGGACAGCATCGCGTTCGTCCGCCAGGTGAAGCAGATCGCCGCGGAGGAAAATGCCGAGGTGCTGGTGATTTCCGCCCGGATCGAGGAGGAAATCGCCCAGATGGAGCCGGAGGAAAAAGAGGAATTCTTGCAGGAACTGGGCATTGGCCAGAGCGGCCTGGATCGGCTGATCCGCAAATGCTATCACCTGCTGGGCCTGATTTCATTCCTCACCGCGGGCGAGGATGAATGCCGCGCCTGGACCATCACCCGGGGCACCAAGGCGCCCCAGGCCGCCGGAAAGATCCACACCGATTTTGAGCGGGGCTTCATCCGCGCCGAGATCGTGCCCTTTGAAACGCTCAAGGAGCTGGGCTCCATGACCGCCTGCAAGGAAAAGGGACTGGTGCGTTCCGAAGGCAAGGATTATGTGATGCAGGACGGCGACGTAACGCTGTTCCGGTTCAACGTGTAAGCGTAACGAAGGCAGGGGGAAACCGCTCTTTGATGCCCAAAGAGCGGTTTCCCCCTGTAACTCCCTTCCGAGAAAGGCGGCTGGGGATGTTTATTCTTTGAAATATTCGTATCCACTTTGCGAACGGACGGAAGGAGGAGAATGGATGAAAGTATTGCTGGTCAACGGATCGCCCCATCCCGACGGGTGCACGGCGCTGGCCTTGCAGGCGGTGGCGGACGCACTGGAAAAGGAACACATCGAAACGGAAACCGTATGGATCGGCGTAAAGCCCCTGGCCGACTGCATCGGCTGCGGCAAATGCCGGCAGCTGGGCAAATGCGTGTTTGACGACGTGGTGAATGAGATCACGGAGAAAGCGAAGACCAGCGACGGGTTCGTGTTCGGATGCCCGGTGTACTATGCCCATCCCAGCGCAAGGCTGCTGTCGGTCATGGACCGGGCCTTCTACTCCGGCAGCCGTCATTTCGCATACAAGCCCGCCGCCGCCGTGGTATCCTGCCGCCGGGGCGGGGCGTCCGCGTCCTTCGACGCCATCAACAAGCATTTTACCATCAATTGCATGCCGGTGGTGTCCTCCACCTATTGGAACGACGTACACGGCGCCGCTCCGGGCGACGTGCCTCAGGATCGGGAGGGACTGAACACCATGACCAACCTTGGCAAGAACATGGCCTGGCTGCTCAAGTGCATTGAGCTGGGCAGACAAAACGGCCTCCCCCATCCCACCCCGTTGAAGGTATTCACCAATTTTATCCGGTAATGAAAGGCGAAAGGGAGATCGACCGTGCTGAAATTCAAAAATCTCAGGCTGCGGCCGCTGATGGCTCATTTGATCGTCACGCTGCTGTATCCCGTCTTCCGGACGATCATCGCCGAGGATCATCGGCTGCTGCTGTTTACCAACGCCATCACGATCACCGGCCTGGTCATGATCGCCGGCGGGGTCATCTACGCGCTTTTCCTGCATGGGGATTTTGATATCAGCGCGTATTTCATGAAGCGCGGCATGGAAAAAGAGCCAAAGCAGACCTTCCGCGCTTACCTGATGGACGTGTACGAAAAAAGAGAGGGTGCGTTCAACTACCCTCTCTTTGTGGGCCTGGTGTACATCGCGGCGGCCCTGATCCTGTCGTATTTCTTTATATAGCGGCCAGTTTGGCTTCCAGCTCGGCGACCCGCTGTTCATAATCGTCATATTCCTTGGTCGTGGCCAACACGAAGTGCCCCGGCCTGATTTCGCGCATCTCTCTTTTCTCGCCGGACTGATCCAGCTTGGAGGGATCGTACACGATATGCTTCCTGGTCCTTTCCACCACGGGGTCCGGCATGGGGACGGTGGACAGCAGGGAAACGGTGTAGGGATGGATCGGATACTTGAACAGCGTTTCCGAATCCGCGATTTCCACGATCTCGCCCAAATGGATCACGGCGATCCGGTCCGCAATAAAGCGGACCACAGACAGGTCATGGGCGATGAACAGGTATGTCAGGTTCTTTTCTGCCTTCAGCTTGTTCATCAGGTTCAGCACCTGCGCGCGGATGGACACATCCAAGGCGGAGATCGGCTCGTCCGCCACGATGAATTTGGGATCCATGATCATGGCCCGGGCGATGCCCACGCGCTGACGCTGACCGCCTGAAAACTCATGGGGATAGCGGGATTTGTGCTCCGGCAGCAAGCCCACATCCTGCAGGGCTTTATCCACCTTGGCAATGCGTTCCTGCTCATTGGCGTACAGATGGAAATTGTACAGGCCTTCCGACACGCAGTATTCGATGGTCGCGCGTTCGTTCAGGGAGGCGGCCGGATCCTGGAAGATCATCTGAATGCTGCGCACGACGTTTCTGTCTTCTTCCCGGGAAATCCTGCCGGAAATCCGCTTGCCCTCAAACAGGATTTCGCCGGCGCTGCACGGGTTGATGCGCAGGATCGCGCGGCCCAGGGTGGTCTTGCCGGAGCCGGATTCTCCCACCAGGGCGAAGGTTTCGCCGCGATAAATATCGAAGGTGGCGTCCTTGACGGCGACCAGCTTCTTTTTATGCCCGGTGTCAAATGAGATATCCACATGCCTGATGGACAGAATGACGTCCTTTTCCTCGATGACGTCCTTTTCCTTGTTGTCAACCGACATGGAACGCTCCTCCTTCATCCGTCAGCATTTTGATCTTTGCATGCAGATCGCGTATGATTTCCGGCTTTTCCAATTTCGGCGCCCGGGGATCCAGCAGCCATGTCTTGGCAAAGTGCGTATCACTCACCTGGAAGAAAGGCGGTTCCTGCTCGAAATCGATCTTCAGCGCATGCTCGTTCCGGGGCGCGAAAGCGTCGCCCTTGATTTCATTGTAAAGGGATGGCGGCGTACCGGCGATGTAGTACAGGTCCTGCCCCTTCACGCCCAATTGCGGAAGGCTGGACAGCAGGGCCCAGGTGTAGGGGTGGCGGGGATCAAAGAAGATCTCCTCCACCGTGCCATACTCCACGATCTGCCCGCCGTACATGACCCCGACGCGGTTGGCCACATTGGCCACCACGCCCAGGTCGTGGGTGATATACAGGGTGGTGAATTGCAGTTCCTTTTGCAGATCCCGGATCAGCGCAATAATCTGCGCCTGGATCGTCACATCCAGGGCGGTGGTCGGCTCATCGCAAATCAGGATCTCCGGATGGCAGGCCAACGCAATGGCGATGACGATGCGCTGCCGCATGCCGCCGGAATACTGGAAGGGATACTCGTCAAAGCGGTTGGCCGCGTTGGGGATGCCCACGCGCTCCATCATATGGATCGCCTGCGCCTTGGCTTCCGATTTGGACGCGCCCTGGTGCTTTTCAATGACTTCGGTGATCTGGGAGCCGATGGTGCGGATGGGGTTCAGGGAAGTCATGGGGTCCTGGAAAATCGTGGAGATCTTCGCGCCGCGGATGCCTTCCCAGTCCTTATCGGTTTTCAGCTTGGTCAGGTCCTGCCCGTGGAACATCATGGAGCCGTTGGTGACCATGCCGTTGGTTTCCAGCATGCCGGTGAATGTTTTGGTGAACACCGATTTTCCGGAGCCGCTCTCGCCCACGATGGCGAAGGTTTCTCCGTCGTACAGATCCAGGGACACCCCGCGGATGGCGGTCAGATACTTATCGCGAACCCGGAATTTGACCTCTACGTCTTTGGCAGAGAGAATGACATTCTTTTCTTCTTCCATGGCTTACTTCCCCTTAAATGTGCGTACGCGGGTCAGCGGCGTCAGCCAATTTCTGCCCTACGATGTACAGTGAAATGGAAATCAGCGCCAATACGCCCACCGGGATCCAGAACAGGTGCGGATAGCCATTCATGTAGGAGGTATAGAGCGAAATCGTCCTGCCCAGCGAAGCGTTTGTGGTTCCCAGGCCGAGGCCCATGTAGGAAAGGAACACTTCATAGGAAATCAGCAACGGAATCTGGCGGGACACATACGTCATGATCACGGAGATCAGGTAAGGCAGGATATTCTTCACGATCATGGTCCATATTCTGGTGCCCAGGCATTTGGAAGCCATGTTGTATTCGCGGTCACGGATGATCATGACCTGGGTACGGATGAAGTATGCCACGAATATCCATTCCGTACAGGTCATGGTGATGATCAGCGATTTCATGCCCGCGCCCAGCACGTAGGACAGGATCATGGCCAGCAGCAGGAAGGGGATGTTGGAGATGACGTTGTATACCTCGATCATCCACTTATCCATCTTCTTGGAAAAGCCCCACAGCGCGCCGATGGGAATGCCGATCAGCATGTTGATGGCCGTGCAGACGAAGCTGATGATGATGGAGTTCCGGGCGCCGGCCCATACCGCGTCAAACACCTCGTTGCCCACGTTGTCCGTGCCGAAGATATGCTCCCTGCTGGGCTTGAGGAATTTCATTTCAGCGTTGTTGATGTTGGGCGTTTCAATGGGGCTGTAGCCCGAATACAGCGGCTGGATCATCGCGAAAGCGATGATGATCAGCAGCAGCGCCGCAACGCCCACGGTGAATTTGTTCTTGAAGAAGGTCCTCCACACGGATTTCCAATAGGAATACCGGGGGGCTGCGATATGCTCCGACTGCAGTTCGTCAAAATCAGCGAATTCAAACAGGTTGATATCCTGCAGCATCTTGCCTTGCATACTCATTATGACCGCCCCGCTTTCTCGCTCAGTGAGATCCGCGGATCCACCTTGGTGAGCACGATATCGCCCGCCAGCACTGAAAGCACTGTTACAGTCGAAAAGAGGAATGCCAGCGCAACGATCATCACATTGTTATATTTATTGATCGCGTTGGGCAGCATTTTGCCCATGCCGCCCACGGAATAGATCGACTCGGTAATAATGGCGCCGGTGATGCAGCCGGCCAGGGAAGCGGGAATGCCATGCGCGATGGGGATGATGGCGTTCTTCAGGATATGACGGTTGAAAATTTCCCGCTGATTCAAGCCCTTGGATTTAGCGAATTTCACATAGTCCGAATTCATCTGGTCCACCACATAGCGCCTCGTCCACAGCATCAGGCCGGCAATGGAGGGCAGGGCCAGAGAAATGATGGGCAGGATCCAGCTGCGCACGTCGCCGGCTCCGTAGGTGGTGAACACCGAGGGCAGGTTCAGCAGCGTGGTGCCCAAATATCTGAATACATAGATATACGCCAGGGACGGCACGGCGATGATGAAAATGATGTACACCATGCCCAGCTTGTCCGCCAGTTTATCCTTGCGGCGGGCCATCAGCAGGCCCACAGGCAGGCCCACCGCGTAAGCCAGCACCATGGCGAAGACGCCGATGATGAAGGACGTGCCGATCATAGAGGGCTGGCTCTTATCCACCTCATAAGTGGCGTAATGATCCGTAAACTTTTTCTTGTCCATCCTGTCCAGGGTGGATTTATACTGGAGGGTGCCGAAATTGATCCCGGAATCCGCTTCATAGCCGGTTTCGAAGGTGACGTGGCGCTTCACTTCTGTCCCCTGGGATTGGAACAGCACGGACATCACATTCAGCCCGCTGAAGGTGGGATAGGATCTGCCGAAATTCAGATGGATGATATTCTGATGAATGAAGGGGAAGCGGCTGTCCGTATACAGCAGGTACTTGTAATTGGTCCCGCTGCCGATGAGGGCTACGCCGCCGGTTGGCGTTCTGCCGAAGGAAAGGCTGCGCTCCAAATCGGGATTGGTGGGATCCTGCACGGACCAGGGCGTGTCGATAGAAATCAGCCTGCCCAGCCACGACACCATGCGCAGAATGATCGGGGTATCCTTGTAGGCATAATACCGGCCGCTCTGCAGGAACTGCTCAACCGTATACCCTTTGGAGGTATAAAGAGCAACAAAATCCTGGCTTTCCGGCGAATCGGGCTCAACAGCGCGGATCATATCTTCACTGCCTGCCTCGTACAGCTCCAGACAGTAGTCATTGATCCGCACATAATCCAAATAGCCCAGTTTCTGCCAGGTTGAATACACATATTCCGTTTTGTCGTCCGATTTTCCACCCAGTTTGCGGTATGTTTCATCTTCAAAAAAGATGTTTTCCCGCGGCACCATGGTGTACACCATGGTGAACACGATCAGCATGATGATCATGATGGAAATGAACGATCGCAGCAGGCGCAGCCATATATACCTTTTCTTCAAGCAAGAACACTCCTCATAAAGACAGGAGAGAGCCAGAGGTATTTCACCATCTGGCTCTCTCCCTCTTAGTCAGCTAACGGATATCCAAATGAAATTCCGAAGCTTAGTTGCCAGCCAGCCAGGCTTCCTTGGCGGCATAGTAATCAGCGGCCAGCACGGGTTCGTCCAGCAGCTGCATGTACTTGAAGTAAGGCACCTGGTTGTAGGCAGCCTGGCCATACAGGCCGTAAGCGGCGGTGAAGGGCTTCACCTTGCTGACGGTGGGGGTAGCGCCCCTGGTGCTGTAAGGACGGAGGATGCCGCCGGTGAGCAGCATGGCTTCAGCCTTGGCGAACAGCTCGATGCGCTCGTCGCCGGTAGCCTTGGTGGCTTCGTCAACAACCGCCTGGATGTCGGCCAGACCCAGCTTCACCAGGACTTCCTTCTGCACGTCGTCCTGACCCTGGCTCTCGTAGTTGATGCCGGAGTAGTTCAGCATGTCGCCGTCATGGATATCGAAGCAGTGAATGTAGGTCAGCGGGTCGCCGTAGTCGGGGCCCCAGCCAGCGCCGAACACCAGGTCGATGGAGTTTTCTTCACCGGTGGGCTGGTTGTAGAACGCGGAATAGTACACGGAGGAGTTGCCTTCCAGGAACTGCAGGTCGATCTTCACGTAGTCGCCGATGGCGTCTTCGATGGACTTCTGCATGGCCAGCTGCATGTTCTTCTGGTTTTCATTGGCGGCATACACGGGCACGTCCAGATGGATGGGCCATTCGTTGATGGTGTCGCCCAGCTCTTCCTTGGCCTTTTCGATGAAGACCTTGGCCAGTTCGGGATTGTACCAGGCATCCTGGCCGTCGTTCAGGTTGATGCCGGCATATTCGGGCACCAGCTCTTCGGCGTACTTGGTCACGATGGAGCCAATGGCACGGCCGTCAGAGGTGGTAGCGAAGGTGTAGGGCACCAGGGTGTTGCGGATCACGTCGTCAGCCATTTCTTCACCCAGGGTGATGGCTTCCACAGCATGGGCGGAATAGGCGGCGTACACGGCGCGGCGGAAGTTGGCGTTCAGGATGGCAGCCTTGGTGTCAGCCTTCTGCTCGTCAGTGGTCTTGGAGGTGGTGATGACGGACGGATCGTTGTACAGGTTGTACAGACGGCGGTCCCAGTTGAAAGCGCCCCAGTAGGAGGTGGCGGTGGTCATGCTCTTGTACTGGTTGTCGGCATACAGTTCGTCCGCCTTCGCCTTCACTTCGGGCAGGGCCTGGTTGATGCCGGTGGAGGTGACTTCGCCGTTCACGAACATATTGAAGTTCTGAGCGGGATCCTGGCCGTCATAGTAGGACACCACAACGTGCTGCACAAAGACGTTGTCCTTGTCGTAGTAGTTGGGGTTGGCGTCGAAGCGCACTTCCTGAGCGGGAACCAGGGAGGACAGGATGAAGCAGCCGTTGTACAGGATGGAATCGGGGGTCACAGCGCCGAAGTCCGCGCCCTTGGATTCGAGGAATTCAGCGTTGATGGGCCACAGGATGGAATAGGTGGTCATGCCGTCGAAGTAGCCGCAGGGGCCGGTCAGGGTGTAGACCAGCTTGTTGCCATCGGCCTTCACGCCCACGTCTTCCCAGGTGCCGGTGCCTTCAGCGTAGGCGCGCAGACCCACGATCAGATCCTGCACCAGGCCGAGGGTTTCGGACTTGGAATCGGCAGCATGCTTCAGACCGGTCACGAAGTCTTCAGCGGTCACGGCGTCATATTCTTCGCCGCTGTTGGTGGACCACACCGCGTTGTCGCGGATGATGAAGGTCCATTCGGAAGCATCTTCATTGGTGGACCATTCCGCGGCCATGCCGGGGATCAGGGTGCCGTGGTTGTCCTGGGTCAGCAGACCTTCGATGAAGTTGCTGGTGTAGTCGCCGTTGGAGGACTTGTTGTTGTAAACATAGTCCAGGGTGGTGATGTCGAAGTTGGCAATCATGGAGAAGGTATCCGGACCATCATAAGCCGGAGCTTCGGCCAGCGCCGCCACGGTGGACAGCACCAGGATCATCGCCAATACGATAGCGATTGTTCTCTTCATACTTGTGAGAACCTCCTTCAATAAGAATAGTTCTGAACGTATCCAATGAACCGTTCAGAATGAGTGTTTCAATTATAAAGCGGCCTATCTCTCCTGTCAAGGGCCATCCTCTGCCAGACGCGGTGTTTGTACAAAAAAAATACAATTTTTTGTGATAATGCAATTTTTGCGTTATATGCCGCCTTTTTTGGCGAATAAATGGCAAATTCTGAGGAGCCCCGACGTGTATTTTCATGCAGTTTCATTTATTTTTACACGTCTCTACGCAAAAAACCAGCCCCTTCCGTCACGCAGGGAAGCGCATCGGAAGAGGCTGTGCCGCAGCCCGCGCCGGGCTACACGTTCCAGATCTCCTGCGCGTACTGGCGGATGGTGCGGTCGGAGGAGAATTTGCCCGCGTTGGCCACATTGATCAGGCACTTTTTCGCGAATCCGTCGGGATCGGCGGCATAGTCCCGGTTGGCGGCCAGCTTGGCTTCCAAATAGGAAGAAAAATCCTTCAGCACGAAATAATGATCCGGCTGATGCCAGCTGGCGCCGGCCAGAATGGCGCTGTACAGCTCCTTGAAAGCGCCGTCGGGATCGTCAAAGGTGCCGTCCACCAGCGCGTCCAGCGCCCGGGCGATGACGGGATCCTGCTTGTAAATGGCCCGGGGATCGTATGCGGCCCGGATCGCGTTCAGTTCCTCCACCGTGGCGCCGAAGATGTAGTTGTTTTCCCGGCCCGCCTGCTCCACGATCTCCACGTTGGCCCCGTCGAAGGTGCCCAGGGTGACGGCGCCGTTGAGCATGAATTTCATGTTGCCGGTGCCGCTGGCTTCGGTGCCCGCGGGAGAAATCTGCTCGCTGACATCGGCGGCAGGGATGATTTTCTCTGCCCAGGAGCAATTGTAATTCTGCACGAACACCACCTTCAGCCGGCCGCAGGTATCCGGATCACGGTTCACCTTGTCCGCGATCATGTTGATCAGGCGGATCACCGCCTTGGCCCGGTCATAGCCCGGCGCCGCCTTGGCGCCGAAAATGAAGGCCGTGGGGGTGAAGTCGCGGAGGGAGCCGTCCTTCAGGCCATAGTAAATGGCCAGAATGCTCAGCGCGTTCATGAACTGCCGCTTGTATTCATGCAGTCGCTTGACCTGCACGTCAAACAGCATGTCCGGATTCAGCGTGACGCCTTCCCTGCGCTGGATTTCCCTGCACAGCTGCTCTTTTTTCAGGCGCTTCACCTGCCGGAATTCCCGGATCATGGCGCCGTCGATCTGCAGTCCTTTCAGTTCATCCAGTTCGGTCATGAAGCCCCGGCCGATCCGCTTTTCGATCAAGGCGCACAGTTCCGGATTGCACAGGCCCAGCCAGCGCCGCTGGGTGATGCCGTTGGTCTTGTTCTGGAACCGCTCCGGGTACACCCGGTACCAGTCGGCAAACACATCGTTTTTCAGGATTTCCGTATGCAGGGCGGCCACGCCGTTGGTGGCATGGGTGGCGTACACGGCCAGCTGGGCCATGTGCACCCGCTTGCCCTCTATGACGCACCGGCCGGGCAGCACGGGAAGGCCCTTGCCCGCCATGTCCGCTCGGAACCGGGCGTCGATCTTTTTGATGATGGCGGCAATGGCCGGACATACGGATTGAATCAGGCTCAGATCCCACTTTTCCAGGGCTTCCTGCATGACGGTGTGGTTGGTGTAGGAGAAGGTGTCGAAGGCAATGCGGAAGGCGTCCTCAAAGGGCACGCCGTCCTTGCCCAGCAGGCGGATGAGCTCCGGGATGGCCATGACGGGATGGGTATCGTTGAGCTGCACGGCGTGCTCCCGGGCAAAGTAAGAATAATCGCTGCCGTGGCGGCGGCGGTATGCCCGCAGCATATCCTGAATCGACGCGCTGACCAGCACGTATTGCTGCTTCACCCGCAGCTGCTTGCCCTCCCGTTTGGAATCGTTGGGATAGAGGATCTTTACGATATCCTCCGCTCTGTTCTTGTCAGCGGCGGCCTCCTGATACCGCTGCTGATTGAACAGGGGAAAATCAATCTCATGCAGGCTTTCCGTCTGCCACAGCCGCAGGGTGCCCACATTGTTCGCCCCGTAGCCGATCACCGGCATATCATAGGGCACCGCCAGCACATTGCCCGTTTTCATTTCCACCACCACCGCCTGATCCAGCCGGCGGATGGACCAAGGATCGCCGAATTTGCTCCAGTCATCCGGCTCCTCGCACTGCTTAAAATCCACAAAGGATTGCTTGAACAGCCCGTAGCGGTAGCGCAGGCCGTAACCCGTCAGGGGGATGCCGTGGGTGACCGCGCTGTCCAGGAAGCAGGCCGCCAGCCGGCCCAGGCCGCCGTTGCCGAAGGCATCGTCCTCAATGTCCTCCATCACGGCAATGTCCACGCCTTTTTCCGCCAGCAGCTTCTTCACGTCGTCCAGCAGGCCCATGCAGTACAGATTGTTATACACCAGCCGGCCCACCAGGTATTCAGCGGACAGGTAATAGGCCTGACGGCCCTCTGCGCGTTCCTTTTCCTTTTTCGTCCACACCGGGGCCAGCGCCTCCATGGCGGCGTCGGAAATGGCATTGTGGATCTGCGCGGCGCTGGCGTCCTTCCAGGAAACATGCTCCCGGGTCAAAAGCGCCGCTTCCGCCCGGACCAGCAATTGCTCGGCATTCATCATGTTCCGGCATTCCTCCTGTCACATTCCTGATTCATCTTTTTCAGCTTTTCCGCCAGGGCGGGGGTGGCCGCGCCGGGCGCCATGCGCCACAGCCAGCATCCGCCCACTGTTCCGGGATGGTTCATGGTGGCCCACGCGCCCAATTCCAACACGTCCTGCATGGGGATCACCGCGATGCGGGCGCAGCTGCCAAGCACTGTGCGGATCAGGCCCCATACTGCGTTTTCTCTTCCTGTAAACCCGCACACCTTTTCCGCCAGGGCCATCTCCTCGTCGGGACAGCTATCCGCCCAGCCCCGGGTGGTCTGGTTATCGTGGGTGCCGGTATAGTAAGCGGTGCTTTCCGGAATGTTGCCCGGCAGGTGTATGTTCGCCTCCGACCCGCCGAAGGCAAAGGTCAGCACCTTCATGCCGGGATAGCCGGTGAAGGCGATCAGCCTGCGCACCCGGTCGTTCACCTCGCCCAAGTCCTCCGCCACGATGTCCATGCCGGGGATCGCCTTTTTCAGCGTTTTGAACAGCGCTTTGCCCGGTCCGATCACCCATTTGCCCGTCCGGGCGTTGGGCGCGCCCTGGGGAATGGAATAGTAGTTGGCAAATCCGATGAAGTGATCCACCCGCACGATATCATACATTTGATGCATGTGCCGCATCCGGTCCACCCACCAGCCATAGCCGTGAAAGCGCAGCCACATCCACCGGTACAGGGGATTGCCCCATAACTGGCCGTCGGCGGAGAAATAATCCGGGGGCACGCCCGCCACCCGCTTGGGCACCCGGTCTTTATCCAGCTGGAACACCTCGGGATGGGTCCAGGTATCGGCGCTGTCCTCCGCCACATAAATGGGCATATCGCCAAACAGCAGGATACCCAGCTTGTTGCAGTACGCCTTCAGCGCCTGCCACTGCATGGCAAACACCGCCTGGCACCAAATATGAAAGCGGATCTCGTCCGCCAGTTCATCCTCATACTTGCCCAGGGCGGGCTGACGCCGCATTTTCGCGCCTTGATCGGGCCACTTGGTCCACATGGCGCCGCCAAAGTAATTTTTCAGCGCGGTAAACAGCGCAAAATCCTTCACCCAGGGATTCTCCTGCTGGAAGCGAACCATCCGGTCGCCCATTTTTTTCTCCGACTGGGCAAAGGCCTTCCTTAGCAGCGCCATTTTCCGTTCACGCACCGGGCCGTAATCGACTTGTTCCGCGTTGTCCGGCGTAAACCTTTCTTCCCCGGCCAGGCTTATCAGCCCATCCTTTTCCATCTGATCCAGGGAAATCAGCAGCGGATTGCCCGCGTAAACGCTGGTGGCCTGATAAGGTGATTCTCCATATCCCGTGGGCCCCATGGGCAGCACCTGCCAAATGCCCATGCCGGCGGCGTGCAGAAAGTCTGCAAAGTCATAAGCTTCCTGCCCCAGGCTGCCGATGCCGTCCGGTCCGGGCAGGGATGTGATGTGCATCAAAATGCCGCTTTGGCGCACTTCTCTCTCCTCCGATCCTCTTCTTCCCATCTGTGCTGCCGCACCAACGCTTCCATCCGCGGCAGTCCGTTTGTCCGGATCCCGACACGCAGGCCCATGTCCGGTTGTCATCCGGGCAGCAAAAGGCGCTGCGTTCTTTCCTATTATAGCGCCATTCCGGCGTAAAATCAATCTTTCCGCTTTAGAATCCCGTTTCGCATATGAAAAAAGAGGGTACTCTTTCGAATATCCTCATTGGAATCCGGCGGCGACCTACTCTTCCGGGCCGTGTCCAGCCAAGTACCATCGGCGCTGAAGGGCTTAACTTCTGTGTTCGGTATGGGAACAGGTGGGACCCCTTCGCCATTGCCACCGG
>JAFXVJ010000039.1 GCA_017524615.1 Clostridia bacterium
CAGCGTTCGTCCTGAGCCAGGATCAAACTCTTGTGTTTAATCCTTTAACTTGCGATCTCTGGTGTCGCCTCCGCTTCAGTTCCTCCCCTCACAGGGATTCCCTCCGCGGCGGCTACCGCGTCACAAGTCAAAACTCATTTCAGAATTAACTGTCGTTTTTCTCTCTCTTCTCTGTATCGTTTTCAAGATTCTCGCGCCCTTCCGGACCCTCTTTCGAGGCCCCGTTTGCCGAGCGCCTGAATAGAATATCATAATCCATCCCCCTTGTCAATACCCTTTTTTAACTTTTTTTGATATTTTTTGGGGTCTTTCCGATCAATCACGCACCGATATCGGGCATATGCCTGGGAACAATCAAAATCGATCGTTTTCAAGTCTATCCGCCTCAGGGCAGTTTTTCCAGAAACCGCTGCGCGATTTCTTTCAAACGCTCATAATCCATGGCATCCATATAGTACCGTTCCAGGGAATCGTGATGCTTTTTTGCTTCGGCCAATGCCTCCACCGCCTGATTGAGCATCATATCATACACCGCCCGGTCAAAGGCCAGGCGCTGGCTCTCCCGCCGCAGCACGCCGCCGTCCATTTGCGGAGCCATCACCGGAGCATCCATCATCACAGCCGTAGTGAATACCGCGCCGCCGATGGACAGATGGGCGAAACGGGCCGCATCCAGGGGATCGTGATAGGCGCATCGGGCCGTGCCCCGGGCCACCGCGGTCTGCCACAGGGGCAGCAGCAGTGCATGCGCGTCAAACCCCCAAGGGACGTCCACGCAGAAAACCCGGCCCGTCAGCATGGCGTCCGTTTCCTGCAGAACACCCTTCCAGGTGATGGCCTGGACAAACACATGGTCCTCTCCACCGTCGCGGTCGGAAGGCATGTCTGCCAGCCATGCCCGGATCAGCGTCTTTCTCTCCTGATCGGACAGCGCCTCCCGGTACACTGCCGCCGCGTCGTCGCGGATGGCCTGGGCCGAGCGCAGATAGCGGTACGCCTGGGCGTAGCGGTCCGAGATCCTCCGCTGAAGCTCTTCGATTTCCGTCGCTTGAGCGCCTAATTGGCCTTCGTTCAGGCATATGCCCAGATTCAGGATGCCATCCCGCGCGCCGGGCACCGCGGGATCGACGGTGTGGGGCGCGGTGCCATCCATGACCAAAAAATCCGCAGCCGGCGCGAAAACGCCATCCAGGCTGTCCGGATCGCCTGAACAGTGGTAATAGTTTACATCCATGCCCTGCTGTTCAAAATGCCTGCCCGTCTCCCGCATCAGCGTGCTTTTTCCCACGCCCGGACCGCCCTTCAGGATCACCGTTCGCCCGGCTTTCCGGCGCAGTTCCTCAAAAAAGCCCACAAACCCGCGGCAGGTGTTGCTGCCGGGAAACAAATGACGGATACGCTGCTCTGCCATTTTCGTGCCTCCTTACCGTGCTGAGATATGTCACTGTATGAACGGGAGACACTGAATATCCATCGGAAGCGGATATTTGTGCATATAATCATGCCGCGGTCCCGCAAAAACACAGCTGCGCGAAGGGCGCGCAATCCGGCTGGCTGCGACTGGCGAAAAATCTCCCCTCCCTTGCGTTCACCGGAAATATCCGGTATAATAGGATCGTTTCCGATACAGCAATCGATCATGATACGGCCGCCGTGATCTGACCATCTACCTGCCATACGGAAGAAAGGAATCAATTGCATGAACAAGCATTCTCTATCGCGCATCCTGATATATCTCATGCTGACCGTGCTTATTGCGTTATCATGCGCATCCCCTGCCGTGGCTGAGGAAAGCCCCGCCCCGGGCAGCCAATGGATCAATACGGATCTGGACGGAACTGTGGATTTTTTCACCAAAGCCAGGGAACAGGACAATTTCCATCTGGCCGTCAACCGCCGCTGGCTGCGCAATACGTCCATCGCCCCGGGCACCAGTCAGGCCAGTTCCTTTATGGATCAGGAAACCGTGGTGATGATGCGCAAATTTGATCTGATCATGAACTGCGAGCCCACGGATCACGATTCCGAGCTGGTTTGCAAGCTGCGGGATCTGATCATGGATTGGGAAGTGCGGGACGCCATGGGCGCCGAGCCCCTGCGCCCCTGCGTGGAGAGCATCGCCGCCATCGAAACGCTGGACGATATGACCGACTTTTTCCTGGACAGGGAAAAGAATCCCTTTATGATCGACCCTTCTTTGTATTCCATTTCCACCGACCTGGCCGATCCCACCCGCTATGTGGCCATCCTGAGCCCCCTGCCCCTTACACTGAATGATTCCGCGGAATACAGCCAGCGCACGCCTTACGGGGATCTGCTGTATGAAATCGCCCTCAAATCCAACCGGGTGGTGCTGATCAAGCTGGGCTATACCCAGGAGGAAGCCGATCGGGTGTTTGAAAACGCGATCGCATTTGAAAAAATGATGGCGGAATTCATTCAGCCGGAGGAAGCCTCCTTCGACCCGGATTATCTGGAAACGCTGCTGAATTACTATGACCGCGCCGGCCTGGAAGCGCTGTGCGGCGCTTATCCCATGGCCCGGATCCTGGACGCCCAGCGCATGGGCCACAGCAAGGTGTTCCTGGTCACGGAGCCCGCTTATTTCTCCGCGCTTGCCGAACGGTACACCCTGGAAAACCTGCCGCTGATGAAGGATTGGCTGCTGTATTTCGTAACGAATTATAAAAACGACGCTTTGGACCGGGACACCTATCTGCAGCTTGCTTCCATTTATAATGAAGCCATCGGCATCAAGGGCTCTCCGGATGAGCTGGACATCATGTACAACAACGTCACGAATTATCTTCCCGTACCGGTGGATAAGCTGTATATCCGCGCTTACTGCACCGAGGAAATGCGGCAGGATATCCTGAGCATGGTCGACGAAGTGGTGGACCATTACCGGGTGATGCTGCAAAACGTGGATTGGCTGTCCCCTCAAATGCGGGAAAAGGCCGTGGACAAATTGGATCATCTGCGCATCCACGCCGTCTATCCCGACACGCTGGCGGATTGGTCCCAGCTGGATTTCAAGGGGCCGGACGAAGGCGGCACCCTGATCGAGGCCATCATGGTCCTGGATCAATTCAATGTGTCCCTCTATGAGGACCGGGTCAATCAGACGGTGGACAAAGACGCCTGGGACGAAAACTCGCTGCTCACCGCGCAAGTGAACGCTACCTATCATCCGCAGGACAATTCCATCAATATTCTGGCCGGCATCCTGGGGGGCGTGTTTTATCGGCCGGATATGACATATGAAGAAAAGCTGGGCGGCATCGGGTTTGTGATCAGCCATGAAATCAGCCATGCCTTTGACTTCAGCGGCGCCAATTTTGACCGGGACGGCGCGGTGAACAACTGGTGGATGCCGGAGGATTACGCCGCGTTCCTGGCACGGACGGCCAAGCTGGTGGCCTGGTATGATGGATATGTCCCCTACGAGGGGGGCGTTTACAGCGGCGAACGGGTCAAAAGCGAGGCCATCGCCGACATGACCGGCATGAAATGCATGCTGGCCATCGCCGCCCAGCAGCAGGATTTTGACTATGACGCCTTTTTCCGCCAGTATGCCACGCTCTGGCGCGTCAAAATGCTGCCCAACGCCATGCTGGTTCAGGTGTCCTCCGATTCCCATCCGCTGGGCATGCTGCGCACCAACGTGACCGTGCAGCAATTCCAGGAGTTTTACGACACCTACGGCATCCAGCCCGGGGACGGCATGTACCTTGCCCCGGAGGAGCGCTTCTCCGTATGGTGATCCTCCCGGGATTGATCCCCACGCACACAATCGGAGGCAGGCATGAGTGAACAAGGCTTGGAAAAGCCGATCCAGGCGCCGTTGGAAGCCGTCATTGAGGACACCATTTTCCGCAACGAGGAAAACGGCTATTCCGTCGTGGAGGCGCGGTCCGGCCGGGAACGGGTGATCGTGGTGGGCACGCTGCCCGCCCTGGCCGCCGGCGAGCAGGTATCGCTCAGCGGCGCGTGGGTGGAGCATCCGCAATACGGCCGGCAATGGAAAGCCACCGGATGCGAGATCCGCAAGCCCACCACGCTGCTGGGCATCGAGCGCTATTTGGGCTCCGGCCTCATCCGCGGCGTCGGCCCCGCCACGGCCAGGCTGCTGGTGCAGGAATTCGGCAAAATGACGCTGGATATTCTGTCCGAACATCCCGAAAGGCTGACGGAGGTGCCCGGCATCGGCAAAAAGCGGGCCCAGCAGCTGGCTCAATCCTTTCAGGAGCAGTACGGCGTGCGGGAAGCCATGGTGTTTTTGCAGTCCTACGGCGTATCCCCCTCCCTGGCCGTAAAAATCGGCCGGATCTACGGTTCGGATACCCAGCGGAAAATCAGGGAAAACCCCTACCGGCTCATAGACGACATCGAGGGCGTGGGCTTCCTGACGGCGGACCGCATCGCCCTCAGCCTGGGCATCCCCCAGGACAGCGAATACCGGCTGCGTTCCGGGCTGAAATACGCCCTGCAGGAGGCGGCGGCGGGCGAAGGGCACACCTACCTCCCCCGGGAGATCCTGCTGGAGCGGGCCGCCCGGGGGCTGCGGGTATCCGGCGAACTGCTGCTGCATCAATTGGACGCGCTGCTGTTCAGCCGGGAAATCATCTGCCTGGACGCGGACGGCGCGGACGCCCTGATGCTTTCCCCGTATTTTTACGCGGAAAAGGAAATCGCCCGGTATCTGAAGCTGCTGATGGGCGCGGCGCAGACCGCCCTCCAGCCCGCTTTGAACGCGCGGATCCGGGATTTTGAACGGGACAGCGGCATCCGGTTCAGCGCCCAGCAGCGCGCCGCCGTGTCCGCGGCGGTGCAGCAGGGCCTGCTGGTGATCACCGGCGGCCCCGGCACGGGCAAAACCACCATCATCAACTGCATCCTGGCCCTGCTGGGGCAGCAGGTGCTTTTGGCCGCGCCCACCGGCCGGGCTGCCAAGCGCATGAGCGAAGCCACCGGCCACGAGGCAAAAACGCTCCACCGCCTGCTGGAGTTTTCCGGCGAAGAGGGCCAGTTCCAGCGGAACGAGCAGAATCCCCTGGACTGCCAATGCGTGATCGTGGATGAAATGAGCATGGTGGACGTGTTCCTGATGCGCAGCCTGCTCAGGGCGCTGCGGCCCGGCACCAAGCTGATTCTGGTGGGTGACGCCGATCAATTGCCCTCGGTGGGAGCAGGCAACGTGCTGGGGGACATCCTGCAAAGCGGCGTCATCCCCTCCGTGCGGCTGACGGATATTTTCCGTCAATCCCAGGAAAGCCTGATCGTGCTCAACGCCCACCGGATCAACCGGGGCGAGGCGCCCATCCTGAATCAAAAAGGCAGCGATTTCTTTTTTGAGCGCCGCTATCAGGCCGAGGACGCAGCCCAGGCCATTGTGGGCCTGTGCGAAAAGCGCCTGCCCGCCTATCTCCATTCCGACAGCCCGGCGCGGGACATCCAAGTGCTGTCCCCGATAAAGAAATCCGGGGCGGGGGTGCGGCAGCTGAACGCCATGCTGCAGTCCGCCCTCAATCCCCCGGCCCCCGCCAAGCGGGAGATTGCCTACGGCGACACCGTTTTCCGTCTCGGGGACAAGGTGATGCACGTGCGCAACAATTACCAATTGCCCTGGAAAACCGACGACGGAACCGAGGGGGAAGGCGTATTCAACGGCGATGTGGGCTTCATCACCCATGTGGACAATCAGGACCGCATCGTCACCGTGCGCTACGACGAGGAGAGAACGGTGGCATATGATTACCAGGATCTGGAGGAATTGGAGCTGGCTTATTGCCTGTCGGTACACAAATCCCAGGGCAGCGAATTTCCCTGCGTGGTGATGCCGGTGGTTGGCGGCCCGCCCAGGCTTTTGACCCGCAATTTATTCTATACCGCCCTCACCCGCGCCCGGAAGCTGGTGGTGCTGGTGGGAAGGGAAGACGCCATCACCGCCATGGTGAACAACAATCACATCGCCCTGCGCTATACCACGCTGCTCCAGAGGCTGCGGGAGGAGATCGGGCAATGAACGCGGGGCCGGTCAAAAAGAGGAGTGCGAGAACGATGCTTCGCATTGGACAGTTTTCCGATACTTTCCTGCCCATTGTGGACGGGGTTGGGCGGGTGGCCCTGGCGTATTCGGATACGCTGTGCAAACTGGGCCATCAGGTAACGGTGGTCACCCCCATGTACGATACCGGCTATCGGGGCGGATATCCCTTTGAGCTGGTGGACTTTCAGGGCACCGGCGTGCCCGGCATGAAGCAGTATCGCACAGGGGAAGCCCCCTGGGATCCCCATTACCGCAAGCGCATGCGCATGATCGAATTGGATCTGCTGCACTCCCACAGTCCCTTCACCGCCGGGTCGGAGGCGCTGCGGCTGGCGGTGCTGCGGAAAATCCCGCTGGTGGGCACCTTTCACTCCAAATATTACGATGATTTCCTGAAGGTAACCAAATCCGAAACCCTGGCCAAGGCGGGGGTCAAATTTGTGGTGGATTATTATCAGCGGTGCGACGAGGTATGGGCCGTGGGCGAAGCCACAGCCAATGTGCTGCACGAGTACGGCTATGAGGGGCCCATCCAGGTGATGCCCAACGGCGTCACCCGCCGCGAGCCGGATCCCGACGCGGTGGCGGAGGTGACCCGGCGGTTTCATCTGAAAAACGACCCCGTGATCCTGTTCGTGGGCCAAATGAATTGGAAAAAGAATATCCTCACCATTCTGGAAGCCTGCGCGGAAATGAAAAAAAAGGGCCAGACCTTCCAGCTGCTGTTCGCCGGGCAGGGGCCTGACATGAAAGCCATCGAAGAAAGAATCCGGGAAATGCACCTGGCGGATCGCACCCACCTGGTCGGCCACATCACCGACAGCCGCCTGCTGGACGGGATTTACAAACGGGCGTCAGTGTTCGCCTTTCCCTCCCTGTATGATAACGCGCCCATGGTGGTGCGTGAAGCCGCCGTGATGGGCACCCCCTCCGTGATGGTGCGCGGCAGCAGCGCGGCGGAAATCATCCGGGACGGAGAGAACGGCTACCTGTGCGAAAATACCCCCCAGGATCTGGCCCGGGTGATCATGGCGGCCCTGGCTCATCCCGACGCGCTCCGCCGCGTAGGCGAACAGGCCCGGGAAACCATTCCCGTGCCCTGGGAAAGCATCATGGAGCGGGTGGTGGAGCGTTATGAACGCCTGATCGCCCTGAACAAGGAAGGCCGGCTGGCAAAAAAAAGCCTGCGGATCATATGACGTCCCCGGCCCGCCTGCGGATTACTGCCAATTCAAAGCATTGAATCCGCAGGCGCTTTTTTCGTGCCGGCGTTGCATCAAAGAAAACAGGATCACCATTCACCGTTGCCGCATTTGATGGTCATTTTCACCACGCGGCTGTTTTCCAGATGATAGCTGATGGTGACCAGGTTGGTATCCGCCCGGGTATAGGCATAGTCGATACGGTCATTAAAGGCGTCCAGGTGATACAGCTTGCCATAGTTGCCGTACTTTCCGTCATAATACAGACTGCGGTCACCGTTCTGATCATGGGCCTGGCCCATATCGCGATACAGTTCGGTGATTTCTTTTTCGCTCATGCCCAGCTTGGTTTTGCGGGGGCCGGTCATGGAACTGCTGGTGGTTTCCAGGAAATAGATCACCCGGCCGCTTTCCGTCAGGCAGAATCGCGCCTCGCCCCAGCTGTACACCAGCTTCACGCAATCGCCGGGCATGGTCAGATCTTCGATTTCCGTCTCCTCCAGCGGCACGCCGAACTTGTTCACGAAAGACTCCTGGACGGTTTTCATGATGACGAAGTCACTGAAGTTATCCGATTCGTTAAAGAATTTTTTGAATGTGCCGCCGGTGATCTTGTAGGTGTGCTCCATCACATTGCTCACCTCGCCGTACCCGTTCACCGCCACCGCCTTGAGCACGCAGCTGCCCAGCGGCAGCAGGAAAGGCTCGCCATCATAGATGGGGGAATTGGAGGTGGGGGTCTGGCTGTCGATGGTGTAGTAGATGGTGATATCCTTCTGTTTTTCGTCGGTGGTGTTTTTTTCGTCATCCGCCGGCACGTATTTCAGCCGCACCTTCTGGCGTTTTTCATAGGTGCCCGGGGCAAGGGACACCTGGGGCGCCGTGGGCGACGGGAGGCGGATGGTGTAGGACAGGCGCAGTTCATCGCTGACCAGATCGCTGGATACCGCCACGGCCCGCAGGATATGGCTGCCTTTGTTCAAATGAATGGGCTGGGTATACAGGGTGCCATCCTCCGGCAAGCTGCCCTCTTCGCCCAGGATATAATAGATTTCATAGTCCTCGGCGGACATGAGCCGCACATCCTGCTCCCTGAGCCGGGGCCCGGCCTCCTGGTCCGCCGTGGGCATGGAGGGCAGCATTTCCTCCCGCTGGCGGCGGAAAAAGTTATCGCCGGTGTTTTCGTAGGCCACCAGCAGGAAGCTGGCCAGTTCCATGTGCCGGCCCTGGCTTTCCAGCAATCGGATCATCTGGGTATAGGCGTCGGTGCGGGTCTTGTCCACGTCCGTAAAGAGCTTGGTGTAGATCCGCTCGGCGTCGGCCATTCGTTCGCCCACCTCGTAAGCATCGGCCAACTGCAGCAGACGGTCGTAAATGTCCTCCCGTTCCGGCTCCTTTTCATAGGCCAATTCGAATTTCCGGATGGCGGGGGTGATATCGCCGTTGTCCAGCAGCTCCTGGCCGTACTGCCACAGGGCATTGGCGTTCACGTCCTCCCGTCCCATGCGGCGGGCCATGATCAATTGCCCCTGATCGGTGAATTTCAGAAACGCATAGCCCCCCGCCACCGCCATAAACGCCAGCAGGATCCCGATCATGCCCAGCAGGGCCCAGTTCACCATCCGCTTTTTCACGGGCCTGGCATGGGCGCGTCCGTCCCGGCGCAGGGGATGGCTGCCCTCGGTAGCCGAGCCCCGGTTCACGCCGGCGCGGGGCCGGCGCAGGCTGGCCGCGGGCAGGGCATGGGGCTGCCGCTGCGAATCATCAATAGGCAGCAGGCTGCCCATGCGCTGCGCGGCTGATTTTTCCGGCCTGCCCTGTCTGCGGCCCGACAGGCCGCCGCCCTCCCGCCGCGCGCGTATCTCCGCGCCGCACTGGGGGCAAATGGCCGCGCCGTCCGGCAGAATGCTTCCGCATTGCTCACAAACCATACTTGCTTCTCCCTTTTGTCACTGCATGTTCCGCATAGCCTCGTAGGCCGGGTCCTCCGCGTCAAAGTTCCGCTCCGGCGCGTCGCCGCCCAGGCGTTCGATGGCGTTGCGAAGCTCGATATAATCCAGGTAGGGCGTTTCCTCGCTGGCAGCCAAGGCCATCAGCGCCGGCAGGGCGCGCTCATCCCCCAACCGTCCCAGGCAATCGGCCAGCACCGCCGCGCGTTCCCGCCGCCGGCGCAAAAGGGCCAAAGCCGTCTGGAACACCTGTTCATCTCCTGGATAATCGGACAGCAGGGTCAGCATGGCCTCCTGCCCGTCGGGGGTGGCGCCCGGCAGGGCCGCCCGCATGGCGGCTACCGCCCGCTCCCCCAGGGAGGACAGGCTGTCCAGGGCGTTATCCGCCAAGTCGTTCTCCCCGTCCTCATCCCGGCGTTCCTTCTGCCAGGCCACATACAAATCCAGCGGCGCCGCGGAATCGATTTCCCTGAGCAGCGTCACCGCCGCCATCCGGGCGTCCAGGGAAAGCCGCTCCTTGCGCAGCATGTCCATCAGCGCCCCTTCGGCCGACAGGCCCAATTCCGAAATGCGGTTCATCAGCATATCCGGCACGGGGATCCGCTGCTTGAAATAATCCTCCATCCAGTTCACCAGCTGCTTGGGGTTGTCAAACTGAGTGAAATACTCCCCCGGCTTGGCCCCGCCCAGCCAGTTCACCGGCGTATCCAGGAATTGATCGTACACCTCGGGCATGGCGGCTTCCATTTCGTCATAATTGCGGTATTCCTTGGCGTGCTCCTTCATCCAGGCGGATACATACCGCTGAAACTCCTTGTCAAAATCAATACAGCGCATAAGCGTCATGCCTCCTCGTTCGTCCATCGGTCAAACCGGCGCAGCAGCCGCAGCAGCCGTTTCCGTCCCGGCGACTGGTCCACGATTTGCCGGGCCGCGTCTGCCCGGCCCGAGCACAGCAGCAGCCAGGCCGCAAAGGCCAGGGGATAATGGCGCCGCTCGTCACAGGCCCTTTTTTCCGCCCGCGTCAGCTTTCGCCACAGAGGCGGCACCAGGCGGTAGATCCGCTCCTGATCCACCTGATCCTTCAGGTACATCACCATCAAATGCAGCAGGCGGTTCAACGGGCCGCGCCTGAGCCGATCCGGCATGGCGTACACCAGGCTGCCCAGCGCGGACAACAGATCCAGTCTGCCGCGGAACAGGCCCTGATCCTCCGGATGCCGGCGGTAATGCAGGGCTTCCGCGTCGTCGGGATCGATGTCCAGCACGGTCGCCAGCGTTCGCTGAGCCTTGGCGTCCTGGCCCAGATGACGCAGGCACAGATATTTCAATCGCAGATAATCCACGCTGGCCGGCGACCGATCCAGCCGCTCATTCACCAGCGCCAGGGCCTGTTCGCCCTCCCCCATGTCCCAGGCCGTCTGGCAGAAGGCCTCAGCCTGGTCCATAGCAACGCACAGCATCCGGGCCAGGGCCAGCAGCCGCCGGGCCTCTTCCCTGCGGCCTAAAGCGGCGCACGCCCGCGCAAGCAGCAGCCGCGGCCGCCATTCTCCCGGCAGCCCCCGGGCCGCAAAGGTCAAATACCGGATGCCCTTTTCCGGCGGCAGCAGTTCCCCCAGCCACAGGGCAATATCCGGCGTGCGCGCCTTTTTCCATGCCGCTTTGGCCAGGCGCAGGGCTTCCTGCGCGTTTCCGTCCGCCATCCGCTCCCGGGACCGGCGCAGCATCCATTCTCCCCGGGCGCTGCCGGGCCACCAGCGCTCCTGCTTCCAGGGGTACAGATCCAGCATATCCTGGGCCTGATCGGCAAACACGCCGTCCGGCTCCAGGCGCAGGCTTTGATCCAGCGCCCGCTCGGCCAATTCCTCCTGTCCCCTGCTCAGCGCGCAGCAGCCGATGGCGTAACACACGCTGCCGGTCAGCCCCAGGCGGGCCGATGCCCGGATCAGGCACCGTTCGGCGGCGGTATAGCATTCCATTCCCCCGTAAATCTGGCTCAGCTCCAGCGCCAGGGTGGTTTCACCGCTTTTTTCCAATGCCTTGCGCATCAGCCTGGCGGCGTCGGGCAGCTGAGCGGGGGTATAATGCCGCCGGGCGCGTACCGCCCAATAGGCTGCCGGACGTTCGAAAGGCACCACATTCTTGCGGGATGATGTCATTGACTTGCCCTTTCCAACAGATCAAGCAATTCCTGCCGGGTGAAATGATGGGACGTGCGGCAGAAATGACAGGTCAGCTCTGCCCGGCCATCCTCATCGATCATCTGCCGCAGTTCATCGCGGCCCAGGGCGATCAAGGCCTTTTCCATCTTCTCCCGGCTGCAGTCGCACCGGCAAAAGACAGGCTCCCGCTCCAGGATCCGCATATCCAGCCCGTCAAACCAGGCCCCGGCCAGATCCTCCAGCGGCACGTCGGCCACCTCCCGGCTGATGGCAGTGAAGAACACCGAGCGCAGCTCCAATTGCTCCAGCACCTCTTCGCTGCAGCCCGGCATGGCCTGCACCAGCACGCCGCCGGCGGACAGGCAGTAGCCTTCATGCACCAGGCAGCCCAGCGCCACCAGAGAGGGCTGCTGCTCGCTGACGGTAAAATACTGCGCGAAATCCTCTCCCAGTTCACCGGACACTAACTGGCACTGTCCGATATAGGGTTCCCTGAGACCCAGGTCCTTGATCACCGTCAGCCGCCCATGACGGCCCACCAGGCCGCCCACGTCCAAATGTCCGTCCTTTTTCAAAGGAAGATCCGCTTCCGGATGGGCCGCCGATACCTTCACCTTTCCCCCGTGGGCCACGGCCGTCATTTTGCCGATGGGGCCGTCCCCCGCCACGGTGACGGTGACGGAGGCCTCGTCGTCCTTCATCATCACGCCCAGCATGGCCGCGGCCGTCATCAGCCGGCTCATGGCGGCCAGCGCCGTGGAGGAGGGCGCATGGATTTCCGCCGCCTTCCGGGCCATGGCGGTGGTGCGGCACAAGAGCACCTTCGCCTGCCCGCCCATCAGGGTGATATGCAGCATTTCATCGGGAAGATTCATTACGGCATTGTTTACGTTCATAACCGCTCCTGTTTATTCTTCGGGTTTTCTTTCATCCGTCAGATAATACGATACGCCCGCCTCCGGGCAAAGCGCCTTGGTCCGGAAAAACTCGGGATAGATTTTCTTGGGCGTGTCCGGCGCCACCCAACACAGGAATTCCGGGCTGTCGTCTTCCGTAAAGCTTCGGCTCACGGGCTCAAAATCGTCAGGCACGTTCATGCGGAAAAAGAAGGAAATTTCATAGATCAGCTTGCCCAGGTTGGTGGGCGCGTCGCCGTAAAAGCAGTTTTCGTGAACAAAGACAAGCCGGTCCACGGTCATTTTCACGCCGGTTTCCTCAAATACCTCCCGCACCACGGCTTCCTGGGCGGTTTCACCGAACTTGATCCTTCCGCCCACGGAATAACAGTAATCCGCCCGGGGATTGCCCACCATCAGGATTTTCCCGTTTTTCACGATCACGGCGCCTACCCTCAGATTGACCAGCCCGCCGCCGCAGGGAACGCAAATATCCGGCATTGCAAAAGCCTCCTGACAAATGATCACGCATCCCGTCAGTCAAAAAACCCGCCGTTGTATTTCTTTTGGGCCCGGATCAGAATGACCAGCAAAATTACCAGTCCCGCCGCCAAAACGCCCAAAGAAAGGATCCCCGCCGCTTTTCCGGGCATCAAAAGGGGAAGGATTCCGCTGATTGGCATCGCGGCGCCCAGGATCAGCAGCCCTTTGGCGATAGCCTTCCGGTGCAGCGGCCGGTCGGACGGCTTGACGTTCGCTTGATGGTGCTCCATGATCAGCCCCGGATTTCCCCTGAACAGGGCGATGGCGACGCCCAGCAGCGGAATCGCGGCGGCCGCCATGATGAGCGCGTAAAGGATCATGCACGATTCCCTCCGGCTTGTTCCTCCCAGCGCGCAGCCAAATCAGTTGCGCAGGCTGTGCAGCGGCGCGGGGATCCTGCCGCCCCGGGCGATGAAATCATCGGAGGCGAAGGGATGCACGGGAATGACGGGGGCCCTGCCCAGCAGCCCGCCGAATTCCACGTAATCGCCCACCTGTTTGCCCGGCGCGGGGATCACGCGCACGGCCGTGGTTTTATTGTTGATCATGCCGATGGCCGCCTCGTCGGCGATGATGGCGGAGACCGTCGCGGCGGAAGTGTCCCCGGGCACGGCGATCATATCCAGGCCCACGGAGCAGACGCAGGTCATGGCCTCCAGCTTATCCAGGGTCAGCGCGCCGCAGGCCGCGGCCTCGATCATGCCGATGTCCTCGCTGACGGGGATGAATGCGCCGCTGAGTCCCCCCACGTGGGAGGACGCCATCACACCGCCCTTTTTCACCGCGTCGTTGAGCAGGGCCAGGGCGGCGGTGGAGCCGTGGGTGCCGCACTTTTCCAGGCCCATTTCTTCCAGGATATGCGCCACGCTGTCGCCGATTGCCGGGGTGGGCGCCAGGCTGAGATCCACGATGCCGAAGGGCACGCCCAGGCGCTGGCTGGCTTCCATGGCCACCAGCTGGCCCACCCGGGTGATCCGGAAGGCCGTGCGCTTCACGGTTTCCGCCACCACGTCAAAGGATGCCCCGCGTACCGCTTCCAATGCGCGCTTCACCACGCCGGGGCCGCTGACGCCCACGGAAACGGCGCAGTCCCCTTCTCCCGGACCGTGGAACGCGCCTGCCATGAAGGGATTATCCTCCACGGCGTTGGCAAAAATCACCAGCTTGGCGCAGCCCAGGCCGTCCCTGTCCCGGGTCCTTTCCGCCAAATCCTTGATAGCCCGGCCGCACAGGCGCACAGCGTCCATATCAATGCCCGCCCGGGTGGAGGCCACGTTGATGGAGGCGCACATCAGGTCCGTTTCGCTCAGCGCCTGGGGAATGGAGGCGATCAGCCGCTGATCCGCCGCCGTCATGCCCTTCTGCACCAGGGCGGAATATCCGCCGATAAAGTCGACGCCCGTTTCTTTGGCGGCCCGATCCAGCGCCTGGGCCACAGGCAGGGGATCCTCCACCGCCCCGGTGATCAGGGAAACGGGGGTGACGGAAATACGTTTGTTCACAATGGGCACGCCGATTTCCCGTTCGATTTCCTGCCCCACCTTCACCAGGTTTTCCGCCTGGCGGGCAATGCGGCTGTAAACCCGGCTGGCCAGGCGCCGGATATCGTCGCACACGCAGTTGAACAGGGAGATGCCCATGGTGATGGTGCGCACGTCCAGCTTTTCCTGGTCGATCATGCGCAGGGTTTCAAAAATCTGATTGGTCTGAATCATCCGGCCCATCTCCCGTCAAATCTGATGCATGGCTTCAAAAATTTCGCTTTTCTGAATGCGGATCTGCAGGCCAAGCTCCCGGCCAAGGGCATTCAGGTCCGTCTGCAGCTCGTCAAAGGGACAGGTGGGCTCCGACAGGTCCACGATCATGACCATATTAAAGTATCCGTCCAGGATGGTTTGGGAAATATCCAGGATATTGATGCCGCGCTCATATAACACGTGGCTGACCCGGGCGATGATGCCTTTCCGGTCAAAACCCAGCACGGTGACCACAGCCTTTGATTGTACCGTCATGTTCCTTGCTCCTTTCCGCTGCGTATAAAAACGCAGGGTAATTATATCACAACCTCTCCCCAGCCGCAACAGCAAGAAAGCTCCTCATCGGAGAGGAGCCGGAGAATTTACAGTTTGTTCAAGGCAAAAGCGAATCGCCGACGGCCTTTCCCCCGGAGCCGCCGCCAGCGGTGGATATCGCCGTCAGGTTATATGCCGGTTGACTGGCGATACAAACACCCGGCGTTTCCGTTCATGCCGTTCTCAGAAAAAGAGCAAAAGATTTGGGATGCGCTCTGCGTTCTGACGAAGCCGGCGGAAGGGGTACGCGGCAGCGCTGCGCGGAGCGGAACGGCGCGCGGCTGGGGGCAGGCCCTTCCTGGATTGCCGCCCGAACCCGCGCAAGCGTACGCGCGGGCGTTCTGAGCAATGCCAGGCCGGAAAAGACGCCCGTACATTGTACACATGCGGGCGAAGCCGAGCCTTCCACCGTTTACGAACGAAATGAACGGTAATGGAAAGCGGGTTGAGCGTCTGTAGAAAACTGTTGATTTTTGAATAAAAAAAGTATACACTCACATTGGTGTTTCAGGCGAGGAAAAAGCGGAATCCTTTTCCCAATGGTCGGATGCTTTCATGAAAGAAAGCGCGAAAAAGGAGCTGTGAGGTGTTTCCGATGAACCACACGGAAGAAGCCAGGCGTCTGTTCCTGGCGGGGTACAACTGTGCCCAGGCGGTGTTTTGCGCGTTCTGCGATGAAACGGGGCTGGACATTGATACCGCGGCCCGGCTTTCCTCTTCGTTCGGCGGCGGCATGGGCAGGCTGCGGGAGGTGTGCGGCACGGTCAGCGGCGCGCTGATGGCCCTGGGCATGCTGCGCGGATACGCCGATCCGGCCGACCCGGATGCGAAAAAGGCGCATTACCGCCTGGTGCAGGAATATGCCCGGCGGTTCCGGGACAAGAATGAAACCATCATCTGCCGGGAACTGCTCAAAAACGTACCGGTGACCCCGGGCGGCGCGCCTGAGGAAAGAACGGCAGAATTCTACGCCCGCCGTCCCTGCCTGCGCCTGGTGGGAGAGGCAGCGGCCATTCTGGATGAAATGCTGGAAGAAATGAAAAAGGAGGACAGAAAATGATCCGTCATATCGTACTGTTCAAAATCAAGGATGAATACAAGGATGAGATCCCCCAGCTGGTGAAGAATTTCTACGGCATGAAGGGAAAAATCGAAGGCATGCTGGAATTGGAGGCCGGGCAGGACGTGCTGCACAGCGAACGGTCCTACGATCTGGCGCTGATCACCGTGTTTGACAGCATGGCGTCCTTCCAGGCGTACCAGACCCATCCCGTGCACCTGCCGGTGAAACAGCGGATGCACGAGGTGCGCAGCGGATCCGTTGCCTGCGACTATGAATTCTGATCCGTGCCGGGGAAAGGGGGAAAACGCTGTGATCTTTTTGTGTTACGCCAAATGCACCACCTGCCAGAAGGCGAAAAAGTGGCTGGAAGAAAACCAGATCCGCTTTGAGGAGCGGCCCATCAAGGAGCAGAATCCCACCCGGGAGGAGCTGCGCGCGTGGCAGCAAAAAAGCGGGCTGCCCCTGCGGAAATTCTTCAATACCAGCGGCATCATGTACCGGGAAATGGAGCTGACGAAAAAGCTGCCGAACATGACGGAAGAAGAAATGCTTGATCTGCTTGCCTCCGATGGCATGCTGGTGAAGCGCCCGCTGCTGATCGGGGATGACCGTGTGCTGGTGGGCTTCCAGGCGGCCGCATGGCAGCAAGCGCTGCTTTGACGGCGATCCTGTACCCGATCCGCGGAAAATCGAAACCCTGAATCTGCGGGCGTTTGCTTCATCCGCCATTCGGCTATGCCGCGAAAGCCCTTTCTCCGTTTATCGGTTTGGGGGAGGAAGCACTGAAAGGATACGGTATGATTTGCATCAGAGAATTCAGAAGAATCGTTTCCGAATTGCTGGATGAGCTTCCGGAAGAGTTTTTCCGGGAGCTTTCCGGCGGCGTCATTGTTTCGGAGGCCGCGGTGCTGCCGGATTATGCGCGGGGAGATGATTTGTATACCCTGGGGCAGTATCAGATATTTTCCGGCGTCAGGCAGATCATCATCTACAAGGGTTCCTTTGACCGGGTTCACCCCGACGCGGATGCAGAGCAGGCGCGGGCCATCCTGCGCGGCGTGCTGCGCCATGAATTCCGGCACCATCTGGAGTTCCTGAGCGGCATCCATGATGATTCATCCCTGGAAGCTCAGGATAAGCGGGAAAAACGGCTGTATCTTCTCAGGCATCAGTCAGAGGCGCGGCGCAGCGCGTGTCCGCGCTGCCCCAAATGAGGGGATCCCGGGAAGCTTTCGTCAGAACGGAAAAACCGTCCCGATCTTTTTGGCATTCTCTGAGAACAGGATGCACAGTTCCCTTTCGTTATGTCATCGTTTCGCACCAACCGGCGGGGAGGACATATGCCGTACATAGAGGTTCAGGATCTGCAGAAGCATTTCATCGTGCGTAAAAAAAGAGAAAAAGGCAGGCTGCTGCGGGAGAAAACCCGGATCCAGGCGCTGCAGGGCGTGTCGTTCACGGTGGAAAAGGGCGAATTGGTGGGCTACATCGGGCCCAATGGCGCGGGCAAATCCACCACGGTGAAAATCCTGTCCGGCATCCTGACGCCGGATGGGGGCGAGGCGCGCGTGGGCGGCATGGTGCCCTGGAAGGAAAGGCGGCAGCATGTGCGCAGGATTGGCGTGGTGTTTGGCCAGCGCAGTCAGTTGTGGTGGGATGTGCCCCTGCTGGACAGCTATTCGCTGCTGAAGGATATTTACAGGGTGCCGGACGAAGCATACCGGAGGCGGCTGGCCGATCTGACGGACGCGCTGGACCTGGGCGATCTGCTGCGCACACCGCTGCGGCTGCTGAGCCTGGGCCAAAGGATGCGGGCGGAATTGTGCGGGTCACTGCTGCACGGGCCGGAGCTGCTGTTTCTGGACGAGCCCACCATCGGCCTGGACGCGGTGAGCAAGCTGGCCCTGCGGGATTTTCTGCGCCGGGAGAACGAGCAAAACGGCACCACCATCCTGCTCACCACCCACGATATGGAGGATATCGCCGCCCTGTGCCCCCGGGTGATGGTGCTGGGCCACGGGAAAAAGCTCTACGACGGGGCCCTGCCCGAATTGCTGTCCCGCTATGATACCCGGCGGGTGATCACCGTCAGGTATGGGGAGGGAGAGGAATTGCCCCCGTTGCCGCCGGGCTGCGCCGTGGAACGGGAGGGCGAAAACATGAAAATCACCTATGAACAGAAGGATCTCCCCACGGCGGAGCTGATTGCGCGCCTGCAATCCGCCGGCCCCATCCGTGAACTGACGGTCCAGCCGCAAAACGTGGATCACCTGATCGCCGCCATGTACCGGGAGATGAACCTATGAAAGCGTATCTTTCGGCCTTTCGCATGCGCTTGAGGATGGAGACCCAGTACCGGGGCGCGGTGGTGGGCGGCGTGATCTGCCAGGTGTTTTTCGGCCTGGTGCTGGTGGCGCTGTACCGGGCGCTGTACGCCGGCAAGCCGCAAAGCATGCCCATCGAGACGGTGACCACCTATGTGTGGCTCCAGCAGGCCTTTTTCCGCATGATGCTGGCCTCCGACAGTGAGCTCCTGGACAAGATCCGCACCGGGGCCATTGCCTATGACCTGTGCCGTCCTGTGCAGATGTACGGTTATTATTATGCCCGGATCATGGCCCAGAAGCTGGTGGGCAGCCTGATGCGGGCCGCGCCCATGCTGCTGTTCGCGGCGCTGCTGCCCCGGGGCTGGGGGATTAGCGTGCCGGATTCCATGCCGGCCTTCGCGCTGGCCGTCATCAGCCTGCTGGGCGGGCTTTTGTGCGTATGCTCCCTGGAAAACATTACCATGGGCTTCACCATGCGCACCCTGGATTCCCGGGGGATGCAGGCCCTGCTGAACCTGCTGATGATGACCTTTTCCGGAAACATCCTGCCCCTCACCCTGTTTCCGGACAGCTGGCAGCGCGTGATCACCCGGCTGCCCTACGCCCAAATCCTGGACGCGCCCATCCGCCTGTATACGGGAGAGCGGGCCGTTGCCCAAGCCCCCGGCGTGTTTATCACGCAGTTCGTTTGGACGGCGGCGCTGATCGCCCTGGGGCTGCTTTTATGGCGGCAGAATCAAAAGCGTCTGATCGTGCAGGGCGGCTAAAAGGAGAAACACATGGATACGTTGAAGCTGTATGTGAAATCCATGGGCATGCTACTCAAAAGCCAATTGCAGTATCCCGCCTCCTTCTGCCTGCAAACCCTGGCTCAGATCGTGATGGAGGCGGGGGAACTGATGGCGGTGCTGCTGCTCATCGACCGGTTCGATTCCCTGAATCAGTGGAGCGGAGGCGACCTGCTGTTCTTTTTCGGCCTCATGAGCGTCACCTTTTACCTGACGGAGTGCTTCGGCCGGGGCATCACGGGCAATTTCGGCAATTTCGTGCGCACCGGACAATTGGACACCTTCCTTTTGCGGCCCCGGGGCGTGCTGACGCAGGTGCTGTGCAGTGCCATGGATCCCCGGCGGTTCGGGTGCATCGCCGTGGGCGTGGCGGCGCTGATCCTGGGCTGCCGCCAATCCCAGGTGCAGTGGACGGCGTGGAAGGCGCTGGCCTTTGCGGAATCGGTGTTTTTGGGGGTGTGGCTGATCCTGGGGCTGTTTCTGATCGAAGCGGTGTTCTGCATCCATTCGGTGAAATCGGTGGAACTGGTCAACGCCATCACGTACGGGGGCCGCAGCGCCTGCGAATACCCCATCGACGTGTACCCCCGCCCGCTGCGTATCCTGTTCACTGTGGTGGCGCCCTTTGCCCTGACGCTGCATGTTCCCGCCGCCTACATCCTGGATAAGCCCATGTACGGCTGGCCCGCCTGGACAGCCTTTGCGACGCCCCTGGCCGGGGCGGCGCTGTTCGCCGTCATGTATACCGTGTTTCAATACGCCATGCGGTTTTACCGCTCCACCGGGAGTTGATGAAAAATGCCGTCCGTAACCACCCAGGGCATCGTGCTGCGCCATGCCGATTACCGGGAGCATGACCGGATGCTGACGCTGCTGTCGCCCGCCATGGGCCGGGTGGAGGCCCTGTGCCGGGGCTGCAAGCGCCCCCAAAGCCCCCTGCTGGCCGCCAGCGAATGGTTCGCGTGGGGGGAATATGTGCTGTATACCGGCAAGGGCCACGCCACGGTGCAGTCCTGCCATGTGACGGAGAGCTTTTTTCCGCTGCGCAATGATTATGAGCGGCTGAAGTACGCCACCTATCTTTTGTCCGTTACGGAAGCGGCGGTCCAGCCCGGTGAGCGGGCGGTGGAGCTGTTTACCTTGCTGGCCCGGTCCCTGACCCGGCTGGCCTATACGGAGCGGGATCCCGCGGCGGTGACGGCGGCGTTCCTGCTGCATTTTTCCGCCGTCAGCGGGTATCGGCCCAGGCTCAGCCACTGCGTCCGCTGCGGCAGGCGGCTGCAGGACGCGGAAATCCGATGGATGGATATTGAAAACGGCGGCCTGCTGTGCGATGCCTGCCAGTCGCTCGCCGACCGGGCCCTGGCTGTGTCGCCGGCGCAGGTTCGCTGGATGCGGGACGTGCTGGAAAAAGGGATCGAAAAAACCGGCTTGCCATCGGGCGACGCGCCGGGACCGCTGCTGGGGATGTATGTGGAATCAAGGCTGGAAAAGCCTATCCGGCATGAAGGCCTGTGGACATGACAGCGGCGGATCACGCCTTTGCTCAGAACTGCATAGCCGGAACGAAAGGAATTCCGGCGGATTTTGTCAGGTATTCATATTCAGGTATTCATATTATAAAGAAACGGCCCTGTGGCAAAACGAACGTTTTGTCCACAGCGCCGTTCTTTTTCGGGGCCAAACGGGCCTTCCCGCCGCCTTAGCGATCCGTTAGCCGTCGGCTTTTTTTGCCTTGGCTTCCCGATACAGGTTGATGGCCCGGCTGGTATATACGCCCAAGGCGCACAGGGTGAGCGCCACGGCGCACCACACCAGCACCCGGTGCAGGGGAAGGGCGGCGGACAGGATGCCTTTTTCCACAAACCATTCGCCGAAGAAGCAGGAAAGCAGGGCGGTCACCACCAGCGCCTGCGCGTATTTGCCGATTTTGATGGCGTACACCACCACGTCCATCCGGTACAGGATCACGCCGCCCAGCACCATGGTGGCTTCCTTGGCCAGCAGGATGACCAGGGCGGGCCAGGGGGCCAGGCCCTTGAGCGCCAGGCTCAGCATCACGCTCAGCACCATCAGCTTATCCGCCAGCGGATCCATCAGCTTGCCGAAGCTGGTGATCAGGTTATACTTCCGGGCGATATAGCCGTCCGCCAGGTCGGTGAGGCTGGCCAGAATGAATACGCCCAGGGCAATGTAGCGGAAATAGTTTTCCGGCTGCATAAACAGAATCCAATAAACGGGGATCAGCGCCATACGGATCATGGTGAGCAAATTGGGCACGTTCCAAATGTTTTCCTTCTCTTTTGCCATCCGTGTTCAACTCCTGTCGTGTATCGGCGTCATTATAGCACGATTCGACCGCTTTTTCAACGGGTCGCGCAGCCTGACTGGCGGAACGCTTTACAGGACGGCGTTTGTTTGGTAAAATACAGAAGGAATGGCAAAGGAAAGGAAGACCACCATGGAGCAGCGGACAGAAAAGAGACGGGCCCGGGACGTGATGCAGGGCTGCCTGTACACGGTGATCGCCCCGGCGGGGGTGATGGCGGGCCTGGATACGGTGCGGGACTGCATGAAGGATGAAACCCTGCGGGTGTTCCTGGGCCATGCGCTGCTGCACGAAATCATGCCCTCCATGGGATGGGGCAAGGAAACGCTGGAGCCGGTGGCCATGGCGGTGTGCCGGGATATGGAAACGCCCGCCGTGGCGCAGCCCCTGTCGCTCTTGATGACCAACTGCGTGCGCGCCTGGGCGCAGGAAACGCTGCCGTTGCTGGCCGCCTACCAGGAGCGGGAGAACGCCGTGCCGCCCTGCCTGTGCATGAGCCTGGCGCTGCTGATCATGATGTTTGCCGGCGTGCGGCAGGAGGAGGACGGACGCTACACCTACCTGAAGCAGGGGGAAAAGTGCACCGCGCAGGAGGATGAGGATATTCTGCGGTCTTTTTCCAGGCTCAGCTGCGATATGCCGCCGGAAACGCTGGCCTATGCCGTGCTGAGCGACCGGGCCATCTGGGAACGGGACCTGCGGGACATCCCGGACCTGGAAGATCATCTGGCGGGCCAGCTGCGGGATTTGCAATTGCTCGGCCTGCGCGCCGCTCTGGAAAAAGCCTGGAAGGAGGCTGCGGACCGGTGACCCGCCGAAGGAACGCACCAAAGCATGACGAAAAAACGGCCGGGATCCCCCTTTGCGCGGCCATGTGAACACGCCCCGGATGGAAATAATGGAAGGAAACGGATATGCACGTCGTTTTATATGCGCCGGAAATCCCCCAGAACACCGGCAACATCGCCCGCACCTGCGCTGCCACCCGCACGGGGCTGATCCTGATCGAGCCCTTGGGCTTTCAGCTTTCGGACAAATATATGAAACGGGCGGGGCTGGATTATTTTTCCATGGTGGATATCCGGGTGATGAAAAGCTTTGAGGGGCTGATGGAAGAGCATCCCGGGGCGCAGTATCATTTCGCCAGCACCAAGGCGCCCCGCGCCTATACCGAGGCGCAGTATGGACCGGACGATTTTCTGGTGTTCGGCTGTGAAACGAAGGGACTGCCGGAATCGCTGCTCACGAGGGTCTATGACCGGTGCGTGCGCATCCCCATGCGGCCGGACGCCCGGTCGCTGAACCTGGCGAATTCTGTGGCGATCCTGCTATATGAGGCGCTGCGGCAGCAGGGCTTCCCCGGCCTGAGCAGCGAAGGCGCGCTGACCGGGCGGGAAGACGCCGCCGCGCCGTGGATGGATTATGTGTGATTTTCGTGGATTGGGAGGAAACGGATATGATGCAGCCCAGTCGGCAGGAATATGAACAGAAAAAGGAATGGGAACGCCAGCAGCGGCAGGATCATTTCCGCGTGGCCGCGGGGATGATGGAATTCCTGGGCGTGGTGCTGGGCGTGGTGGGCATCCTGGTGCTGGTGGCGCTGCTGATCAGCCTGATTTCCTGGCTCAGTCAAAACGTGTCCGGCACCTTTTCGCTGATCCGCACGCAGCTGCAATAAAACCGCCCCCGCCGGGCATAATGAAGGGAGGCGCGGCCATGCAGGTATCCTGGGATTCGCTGCACGCGGATATCGCCGCGTGCGATAAATGCGGATTGTGCCGCCGCATCCATCATAAGGTGCCGGGCCAGGGCGATGGGAATGCCGACCTCATGTTCATCGGCGAGGGGCCGGGCGCGGAGGAGGATCTGCAGGGCCTGGCCTTTGTGGGCCTGGCGGGGCAGCTGCTGACAAAAATGATCGCGGCTATCGGCCTGACGCGGGAGCAGGTGTACATCTGCAACGTGGTCAAGTGCCGCCCGCCGCAGAACCGGGTGCCCTCGCCGGAGGAAGCGGCGGCCTGCCTGCCGTATTTGCGGGCGCAGTTTTCTCTGGTCAGGCCCCGGGTGATCGTGCTGCTGGGGGCCACCGCCGCCCGGGCGGTGCTGGGGGATCAGATCCGCATCACCAGGGATCGGGGACAGTGGACGGAAAAGAAGGGCGTGTGGTTCATGCCCACCTATCATCCGGCGGCGCTGCTGCGGGATGAAAGCAAAAAACGTGACGCCTGGCATGACTTCCAGGCTGTACGGGATAAGCTGCTGGCGCTCGGGGAGGGAAAGGAAGGTAAGGATGGCCGCTGTTGATGCTGTGTATCAGTCCCTGCGGGAGTTTTTCAGGCCCTTTTGGCCAGGGGAGGATAAACCCTTGGTGCTGGGAGAGGGCCAGGCGGAGCGGCCCCGGCTGATGCTGGTGGGCGAAGCGCCCGGGGAGACGGAGGTCATCAAGGGCCGGCCCTTTGTTGGCAAGGCAGGAAAAAACCTGGATGAATTTTTGCGCCTCGCCGGGCTCAGGCGGGAAGAGATTTATGTCACCAACGCTGTCAAGATCCGTCCGATGGAGAAAGGCCCTGCCGGCCGCATGCGGAACCGGGCCCCGAACCGGGAAGAAATCTCCCTGTTTGTGCCGTGGCTGCTGCGGGAGATCGAGGCGGTGAAGCCGGGGGCGCTGGTGACGCTGGGCAACGTGCCCCTGAAGGCGCTGACCGACCCAAAGGCCACCGTGGGCAGCTGCCACGGCCAATGGATGGACAGCCGGGCGGGAGTGCCCCTTTTTTCTCTGTACCACCCCGCTTCGGTCATCTACCGCAAGGCATTGGCCCCGGTGTATGAGCAGGATGTGCTGGCCTTAGGCGCGTGGGCGAAAAGCAGCGGAGGGAAATAAACGAAAGCAAGTGGGGTTTGTGCGCCGGGTGAACGCGCAGAGGGGCTTTGCCGCTTTTGATTCCGTTCCTTATTCCGCCAGGCTCAGGTTTTTCAGGTCGATGTTGTAAATCACGTCCTTGCGTTCCACCACCACCCGCAGCTTTGGGGACAGCACAGGATCCCCGCTGGCGCGGAGAAGCAATTCCCGGGTGGGGTTGATGGCTGTGGGGTGGCCCACGACGCGGAGCATGGCGAAGTCCCCGTTGGTGTCGCCGTAAGCCCAGCATTGCGACAGGTCCAGGCAATACTGCTCCCGAAGCGCCTCGATGGCCTGCAGCTTGGAATCCGAATCCCACATGGGCACGATCTGGCCGGTGTAGCAGCCCTTTTCGTCTGTTTGGTAGACGGTGCCCCGCCAGTCATCGAACCGGTATTTTTCCGCCATTTCCCGCACCAGTGCATCAGGGGAGCCGGAAATGGCAATGATTTTATGCCCCGCCTCCCGGTGCCGACGGATTTCGCCCCGGGTGAACAGATACACCCGGTCCCCCTTCTGCTGGATCACTTTTTTGGCGATGAAATTGATATGCTCCGAGGAGATGCCCCGGGTGGTTTCCTTGAAAATCTCCACGATCCGGCTCAAATAGGTGTCATAGTCGCCCATCCGCCGATCCCAGGCCATGTAGGCGGGCTTCACCTCATCGTGCCAGCGTTTCTGGTCGATGATTTCGTGGGTGACCATTTTTTTGAATACCTCGGTGATCAGCCCTTCCCGGTAGATGGTGCCATCGATATCAAAAAAAGCCGCGATGGTCTGCGCCATGTGTTTCTCCTCCTTGGATGTTGGTTCTTTCTGCATTATAGCCCTGTTTCCGGATCCGGGTCAACTGAAAAAAAGGGTGAAAAAGCCGCGAAAAAGTCGTGAAAATACGGTAAAGAAGCCGCGTATTGCCGCAGAAATGACATTTGGAGCGTCAAATGTTGGTTTTGAAGCAAAAACGCTTTTCCTGCCGGAAGAATCGCGCTATAATGAGGCCAACAAAAAGAAAGGAAGGAGGGACTGCCCATGGAAGGGGTTTTGGATTTTATTCTGACCAATCTGCCGCTGATCCTGTGTCTGCTCACGGGCGTGGCGCTGTTGGTGCTGGAGGTCTTCCTGCCGGGGTTCGGGCTGCCGGGCATATCGGGGCTGATTTTGCTCACGGTGGGGATCGTGCTCACCTGGAGCGCCCACGGCGTTGTGGCCGGGCTGGCGGTGATGATGATCTCCCTGGCGCTGGCAGGCATATCCATTTCGCTGTCCATCAAATCGGCGGCCAACGGAAAGCTGTCCAAATCGGCGCTGATCCTCAATGATGTCACCGGCAGCGTGGATCACGAGGAAACGGAAGCCCTGGTAGGCCGGGAGGGGGAAACCCTGACGGTGCTGAATCCGGTGGGCTTTGCCGAATTTGACGGGGTGCGCCTGAATGTGGTGTCCGAGGGCACCTATCTGGATAAGGGTGTTCGGGTCAAGGTGACCCAGGTGGAAGGGAATAAAATTATCGTCAGGAAGGACAAGCAGGGCCGATAAGCCCGGAGTCAAACGAAGGAGGATTGAACAATGGGACCTGAAGTATTGCTGCTGATCATTGCCGTCGTTGCTATCATTCTGGTAACGGTATTCTTCCGTTACGTCCCCGTGGGACTGTGGATCAACGCCCGGGCGTCCGGCGCGCCGGTCAAGATCGTATCCCTGATCGGTATGCGCTTCCGCCGCATTTCTCCCCAGAAGATCGTGAACGCGTACATCAAAGCCCGGAAGGCGGGCCTGAACGTGACCACCGACATGCTGGAAACCCACTTCCTGGCCGGCGGTAACGTGGAACGGGTGATCAACGCCCTGATTTCCGCCAAGCAGGCCAGCATCAACCTGAGCTTCACCACCGCCTGCGCCATCGACCTGGCCGGCCGCGACGTGCTCCAGGCCGTGCAGATGAGCGTGCTGCCCAAGGTCATTGAAACCCCGCCCGTGGCCGCCGTGGCCCAGGACGGTATCGAGCTCAGGGCCAAGGCCCGGGTCACCGTGCGCACCAATATTGAACGGCTGGTGGGCGGCGCCGGCGAAGAAACCATCATCGCCCGCGTCGGCGAAGGCATCGTAACCACCATCGGTTCCGCCGTTTCCCACAAAGCCGTGCTGGAGAACCCCGATTCCATTTCCCAGACCGTGCTGGACAAGGGCCTGGACAAGGGCACCGCGTATGAGATCCTCTCGATCGATATCGCCGATATCGACGTGGGCCGCAACATCGGCGCTCAGCTGCAGACCGATCAGGCCGAGGCCGACCGCCGCATCGCCCAGGCGAAAGCCGAGGAGCGCCGCGCCATGGCCGTCGCCCGCGAGCAGGAAATGAAGGCCGCCGTGCAGGAAATGCAGGCCAAGGTGGTGGAGGCCCAGGCTCAGGTGCCTCTGGCCATGGCCGAGGCCCTCAAGGAAGGCAAGCTGGGCGTGATGGATTACTATCAGATGCAGAACACCATCGCCGACACCGAAATGCGCACCGGCATCGCCAAGGCCGCCGCGCCCACCGTGGATCCCGCCACCAAGCCCCTGGACGCGAAAAAGTAATGCGTAAGCCATTGGGCGGCTCTGCGCCTTCCCTGACGGGGAAGGCGCGGGCCCAATGACGGGCGAAAGGAGGTTGGCCGCGTGCAATACTTAGGAGTAATTTGGGTGATCCTGATCATCGCCGGCTCCGTGATCCGGTCGATCAGCAATCAGAAACGCCGGGACGAGCAGAAAAGGAAACCCATGAACCAGGGCCGGCCCGGAACGCCTCAGGGCCGGCCTGCGCCCCAGGCCCATCCCGCAGCGCAGCAATCCGCTCCGCGGGTCTCACCGATTACCGGCAAGCCCCGGAACGATGTGCATGAAGCCAAACCGCTGGAGGCGCATATGCATGAGCCGGTGATGGGCCAGGAAGGCGTGGGCACCGAAGGCATAGATTGCTGCCACGAATATATGCTCACCGACACGCTTCACACGGAAAGCAAAGATCTGCTGTCCATGACGGACATGAACAATGAGGAGCGGTCAAAGGCCCTTTTGCAGGGCGTCATTTTCAGCGAAATCCTGGGCCGCCGCCCCATCAAGCGGTACGGAGGGCATCGGGCGTGAGCGAAGATAAGAGAGACCACCTGATTTCCGTGCTGATCGCCGATGACGAACCCGGGATGCGGCTGATCCTGCGAAAAAAAATCCAGGCAACGGATGGGTTTTTCGTGGCGGGGGAAGCCGTGACCGGGGATGAAGCCATGACGCTGTACGACAAGCTGAACCCGCAAGTGGTGTTCCTGGATGTGGATATGCCGGGCAAAACGGGCATCGAATGCGCCCGGCTGATTCAGGATCAGAACCCCGCCTGCGTGCTGATATTCGCTACCGGACATGAGGAATACATGGGCGAAGCCTTCGAGGTGTACGCCTTCGACTATCTGGTGAAGCCCTTCAAAATGGAGCGGCTGGAGCAGACCCTGGAGCGGATCGAAAACAGGCTGCACAGGACGCCGGAGGCCCCCCTGCCCGCTCCCAGGGCGGCGGAACCCCGCAACGCCGCTGGACGGCTGATGCTCAAGCACCGGGATGGGGTCACCTTCGTGGATATGCAGGATATCCTGCTGGTGCAGCGGGAGGAACGGGCCACCGTGATCTATACGGAAAACAAAGGCCGTTTCGTGCTCAGCGAAACCCTGTCCGAAACGGAGGCGCGGCTGGATCCGGACGTGTTCTTCCGTTGCCACAAAAGCTACATCATCAACCTGCGCCGCATCCGGGATATCACCCCCTACGGCCGGTGGACCTACGTAGTCCGGCTGGAGGGCACCGATCATGACGCGCTGATCACCCACGACAAGTACGAGGAGCTGGAAAAGCGCTTCTCGTGACGGGGCATGGGAAACACCGGGGCGTAATGGTTGTTGCGCATCATACATTCTGTACACGCGCCAGAGTCAGTCAATGGCTGCTCTGGCGCGTTCAGATCATCAGCAAACAGGCTCCCGAAGCAATCTTCGGGAGCCTGTTTGCTGAAAATAATGATTACTTGTTCATGGCCTGCTGCACAGCCACGGCGACGGCCACGGTCATGCCGACCATGGGGTTGTTGCCGGCGCCCAGGAAGCCCATCATTTCCACGTGGGCGGGCACAGAGGAGGAGCCGGCGAACTGCGCGTCGGAGTGCATGCGGCCCATGGTGTCGGTCATGCCGTAGGAGGCGGGGCCGGCGGCCATGTTGTCGGGATGCAGGGTGCGGCCGGTGCCGCCGCCGGAAGCCACGGAGAAGTACTTCTTGCCGGCTTCCCAGCGTTCTTTCTTGTAGGTGCCCGCCACGGGATGCTGGAAGCGGGTGGGGTTGGTGGAGTTGCCGGTGATGGAGATGTCCGCGCCCTCATGCCACATGATGGCCACGCCTTCGCGCACATCGTCCGCGCCGTAGCAGTTCACCTTGGCCCGGGGGCCGTCGGAATAAGCGGTCTTGCTGACCACGGTCAGGGCATGATCTTCCTTCACGTCGGCGGACAGGTAGTCATACTTGGTCTGCACATAGGTGAAGCCGTTGATGCGGCTGATGATCATGGCGGCATCCTTGCCCAGGCCGTTGAGGATCACGCGGAGGGGCTTTTTGCGCACCTTGTTGGCGTTCAGGGCGATCTTGATGGCGCCCTCGGCAGCGGCGAAGGATTCATGGCCGGCCAGGAACGCGAAGCACTCGGTTTCTTCATCCAGCAGCATGGCGCCCAGGTTGCCGTGTCCGATGCCCACCTGGCGCTGATCCGCCACGGAGCCGGGGATGCAGAAGGCCTGCAGCGCGGTGCCGATCCACTTGG
>JAFXVJ010000040.1 GCA_017524615.1 Clostridia bacterium
ACCGGGCGCGATCCTCGGCGATGTCGATGGATTCGGCGGAGGTGCCTAAGATGCGGATGCCGCTTTCATCCAGGAACTTGGTCAGCTTGATGGCGGTCTGGCCGCCGAAGGCCACCACCACGCCTACGGGGTTTTCCACCCGGATGATGTTCATCACGTCCTCCGGGGTGAGGGGCTCGAAATACAGGCGGTTGGCGGTGTCGTAGTCGGTGGAGACGGTTTCGGGGTTGTTGTTGACAATGACGACATCATAGCCCATTTCCTGCAGCGTCCACACGCAGTGCACGGAGGAATAGTCAAATTCGATGCCCTGGCCGATGCGGATGGGCCCCGAGCCCAGCACCATCACTACCGGCTTGCCGCTGCGGGGGAAGGAACGGCTTTGGCAGGGCTCGTCCACGGAGGAATAGAAATAGGGCCGGTCGATGCCGAACACGGCGGCGCAGGTTTCCACGATCTGATAGGCAAAGGGCGTTTCCGGCACGGACGGCGCGCCGCTGATGCGCCGGATGGCAGCGTCGGGATAGCCCAACAGCTTGCCCGCATGCACGTTTTCGGGGGTAACGCCCTCCCGGGCCAGTTTTTCCTCGTAATCCACCAGATGCTTGATTTTTTCCAGGAAATAGGGATCGATCATGGTGATCCGGTAGATTTCTTCGATGGACACGCCGGATTTCAGCGCTTCAAACACGGTGAAGATGCGCCTGTCATCCTGGGCGGCCAGGCGATCCAGGAGGGGCTGATCGCTGAGCGGCGCGGCGTTCAGGGTGTCCAGGCCGATTTCCGCCCCGCGTACCGCCTTCATCAGGGCGGCCTCAAAGGTGGGCGCGATGGACATCACCTCGCCCGTGGCCTTCATCTGGGTGCCCAGCTTACGGCTGGAGCCGGCGAATTTGTCAAAGGGCCACTTGGGGAATTTGACGACGATATAATCCACCGCCGGCTCGAAGCCCTTGAGGGAAAAGCCGGTGACGGGATGCCTGATTTCATCCAGGGTGTAGCCCAGGGCCAGCCGGGTGGTGATCTTGGCGATGGGGTAGCCAGTGGCCTTGCTGGCCAGGGCGGAGGAGCGGCTGACGCGGGGGTTGACCTCGATCACGGCATACTCGCTGCCGTCAGGCTTCAGGGCGAACTGGCAGTTGCAGCCGCCCACGATGCCGATGGCCGCCACGATGTCCAGCGCCGCCTGACGCAGCATGGCGAATTCCCGGTCGTTCAGCGTCAGCGCCGGGGCAGCCACGATGCTGTCGCCGGTGTGCACGCCCACGGGATCCACATTTTCCATGGAGCAGACGGACACGGCATTGCCCAGGCTGTCCCGCATGGTTTCAAACTCGATTTCCTTCCAGCCGGAGATGCATTTTTCCACCAGGATCTGGGTGATCGGGGACAGATCCAGCCCCGTTTTGGCGATGACCCGCAGTTCGTCCGGCGCAGTGGCGATGCCGCCGCCGGTGCCGCCCAGGGTGAAGGCGGGACGCACGATGATGGGGTAGCCGATCCTGTCCGCAATGGCCAGGGCGGTGTCCACATCCTGAGCGATATCGGAGGGAACGCAGGGTTGGCCGATCTGCGCCATGGTATCCCGGAACAGCTCCCGGTCCTCCGCCTTGTCGATGCCCTCAATATCCGTGCCCAGCAGCTTGACGCCGTATTTTTCCAACACGCCGTTTTTCTTCAGCTGCATGGCAATGGTCAGGCCCGTTTGACCGCCCAGGCCCGCCAACAGGCCGTCCGGGCGCTCCTTTTCGATCACCCGGGCCACGGTTTCGGCGTTCAGCGCTTCCAGGTAGATTTCACTGGCCAGGTGCTTATCCGTCATGATGGTGGCGGGGTTGGAATTCACCAGCACCACGTCCAGCCCTTCCTCCTTGAGCACCCGGCATGCCTGCGCCCCGGCGTAGTCGAATTCCGCCGCCTGGCCGATCACGATGGGGCCGGAGCCGATCACCATGACCTTGTGAATGGATTTATCTCTGGGCATCGTAAAAAACCATCCTTTCCCACAGGAAGAATCAATCGCTCAGCCCTTCTGCTTTCGACCGGGCGAGCGACATCCGGATAGACGCTTCCAATTCCTCTTCCGTATGATCATACCGCGCGATTTTGGCCGGCTCCACCATGGCCTGCCGGATTTCATTCGCCAGGTTTTCCTTTTTGGGTTCGCCGTGCTTTTGCCGTTTCAGGCCGGAAGCTTCCCACAGGTTGATTTCCGCAGCGGCCTCGCCGCATTCCTCTAATAAACGGGCGGCCATTTGATAGGGCTGCACGCCTTCGGGGAAGCGTTTGCTGGACGCATCCACCATCTGATAGAATTGCTGCATTTCAGGCATCCTTGATGTGGCTTTCTCGGATGGGGGTCCGGGGGAAACCGCTCTTTGGCCTCCAAAGCGCGGTTTCCCCCGGAAATCTCTCCTCACAGCGTGGCCGCCATGACGGCCTTGATGGTGTGCATGCGGTTCTCGGCCTCGTCAAAGACGATGCTTTGCGGGCCCTCGAACACTTCGTCCGTCACTTCCATGGCGGTCAGGCCAAACTTTTCGTGGATTTTCCTGCCGATGGACGTATTCAGGTCGTGGAAGGAGGGCAGGCAGTGCATGAAGCGGCACTGGGGCCCGGCGTTTGCCATGAGGGCGGCGTTCACCTGATAGGGCTTCAGGGCGGCGATGCGCTCAGCCCAGACCTCGTCCGGCTCGCCCATGGACACCCACACGTCGGTGTAGATCACGTCCGCGCCTTTCGTGGCTTCCATGGGGTCCTCGATGAATTCAAGGGTCGCGCCGGTCCCGGCGGCGATGGCCTGGCATTTCGCGGTCAGCGCTGCATTGGGGAAGTAAGCCTTCGGCGCGCAGGCCACGAAATGAAGGCCCATTTTGGCGCAGCCGATCATGAGGGAATTGCCCATGTTGTAGCGGGCGTCGCCCATATAAACGAGCTTTTTGCCTTTCAGGCCGCCGAAATGCTCCCGGATGGTGAGGAAATCGGCCAAAATCTGGGTGGGATGGAATTCGTTGGTCAGTCCGTTCCAGACCGGCACGCCTGAATATTTTTCCAGCGCTTCCACGATCTCCTGACCGTAGCCCCGGTATTCGATGCCGTCGTACATCCTGCCCAGCACCCGGGCGGTATCGGCGATGGATTCTTTTTTGCCGATCTGGGAGCCGGAGGGATCCAGATAGGTGGAATGCATGCCCAGGTCGTTGGCCGCCACTTCAAAGGAGCAGCGGGTGCGGGTGCTGGTTTTTTCGAAAATCAGGGCCACGTTTTTCCCTTCGTGCATCCGATGAGAAATGCCGGCCTTTTTCTTTTGCTTCAGGTCCGCCGCCAGATCCAGCAGATCCGTGATTTCCTCCGGGGAAAAATCCAGCAGCGTCAAAAAGCTTCTGCCTTTCAGATTCATGCCTCATCCTCCTCTGCACAGACGGTTTTGATGATGCCGGCGGCCCGCCGCAGCACCTCCATGGGAATGTTCAGGGCGGGCAGCAGACGCACCTTGTCCTTGGCCGTCAGGCAGAGCACGCCCTGCTCCATGCACCGCGCCACCACCTGGCCGGCCGGTTTTTTCGTTTTCAGGCCGATCATCAGGCCCAGGCCGGAAACGGATTCGATGCCTGGCGCGCCGGTAAAGGCGGTGAAGAGGTATGCGCTCTTTTCCCGCACCTGGGCCAGCAGCGCGCTGTCGGTCCGGCTCAGGACGCTCAGGGCCCCGGCGCAGCATACGGGATTGCCTCCGAAGGTGGAGCCATGGTCGCCGAAGCCGAGCACGTTCTGCGCCTTGTTTCCAAGCAGGGTGGCCCCCAGGGGCAGCCCGCCCGCCAGCCCCTTGGCGGTGGATACGATGTCCGGCTCCACGCCGTAATGCATGTAAGCGTACAGTTCCCCGGTGCGGCCGTTGCCGGTCTGCACCTCGTCGATCATCAGCAGGATATCCTTTTCGCGGCACAGCGCGGCCGCCGCCTGCACATATTCCCGGGACAGCGGCACCACGCCGCCCTCCCCCTGCACGCATTCCAGCAGGATGCCCGCCGTGGGATACTGCTCCGTCAGCCGGATCAAATCCGCGATGCTGTCGGCTTCCGCGTGGACGAAGCCGGGGGTCAGGGGCTGAAACAGTTCATGATAATGATCCTGCCCTGTGGCCGCCAGGGTGGTCAGGGTACGGCCATGGAAGCTGTTTTTCAGGGTGATGATGGTATGCCGCCCGGGGCCGTATTTGTCGGCGGAATATTTCCGGGCCGCCTTGATGGCGCATTCATTGGCCTCCGCGCCGGAATTGGAAAAAAACACCTTCTTCATTCCGGTGCGCTGGCACAGCATTTCGGCCAGCTTGGCGCATGGCGCGGTGTAATACAGGTTGGACATGTGCTGCACCCTGCTCAGCTGCGCCGTAACGGCCTGCTGCCAGAAATCGTCCGCCACGCCGAAGGAGGTGACGGCGATGCCGCTGCCCAGGTCAATGTATTCCTTTCCTGCGTCATCCCGAACGATGGATCCTTTCCCGCTGACGATTTCCAGCGGAAACCGCTTATAAGTGCCGGCTACATAGAGCGCGTCCAATTCTTTTGTGTTCATTGCACATCCCCCCGGATCCAGGTGCCGGCGCCCTCGTTGGTCAACAGCTCCATCAGGATGGAATGGGGCACCCGGCCATCCATAATAACCACGTTTTTGACTCCCTTGCTGATGGCGGTGATGCAGCAGTCCACCTTGGGGATCATGCCGCCGGAAATAACGCCCGACTGATACAGCGCCTGAGCCTGGGACAGGGTGATTTCCGGGATCAGGGTGGCGGGATCGTCCTTGTCCCTGAGGATGCCGGCGATGTCCGTCATCATGATCAGCCGCTCGGCCCTCAGCGCTCCGGCGATATGGGCGGCGGCGGTGTCGCCGTTGATGTTGTAGGCATTGCCCTCCCGGTCGCAGCCCACGGTGGACACCACGGGAATGTAGCCCTTATCCAGCAGGTCGGTAACGGGATCGATGTGGATCTTGGTCACCTCGCCCACGTATCCCAGCTTTTCATTCTTCATTTTGGCTTCGATCAGCCGCCCGTCCATGCCGCTCAGGCCAATGGCCCGTCCGCCCTTCATTTGCAGCAGGTTGACCAGCGTCTTATTCACCTTGCCGGCGAGGACCATCTGCACGATATCCACCGTCTCCTTGTCCGTTACGCGCAGGCCGTCCACGAATTCCGGCTTTTTGCCGAGCCTTGCCATCACCTCGGTGATTTCCGGACCGCCGCCGTGCACCAGCACCACCTTCACCCCGATCAGCCACAGCAGCACGATGTCTTCCGTCACCTGCTGCTTGAGCTGGTCGTTCACCATGGCGTTGCCGCCGTATTTCACCACCACGATCTTGCCCGTATACCGCTTGATATAGGGCAGGGCCTGGGTCAGCACCTCTGCCCGCTGGGCGTTGGAAAAGCTGTTTTCCATGGGATTTCCTCCGTTCGTTGGCGCAGCGCGCGGGAATCAGGTGCGGTAATCACCGTTGATCTTCACGTAATCGTAGGTCAAATCGCAGCCCCAGGCGGTGGCGCCCATGAAGCCGTCGTTCAGGGACACCAGGATCTCGATTTCCTTTTCCAGCAGGATTTTTTTGGCTTCCTCCTCGGAGAAGGGAATGCCCGCGCCGTTTTTGCATACGGGGATATACCCCGCCTTGCTGCGGAAGGCCACGTCGATTTTGTTCACGTCCACCGGCGCGCCGCTGTAGCCGATGGCGCACAGCACCCGGCCCCAGTTGGCGTCGGCGCCGAACATGGCCGCCTTGAGCAGACTGGAGCAGATGACGGATTTGGCCACGGTCCTGGCAATCGCTTCATCCGGAGCGCCCGCCACCCGGCACTCCAATAGCTTGGTGGCGCCCTCGCCGTCCCCCGCGATCATGCGGCAAAGGGCCACGGTGACGGTGTTGAGGGCCGCCATGAAGGCGGAAAAATCCGCGTCCTCTTCCGTGATTTCCCGGTTGCCCGCCAGGCCGTTGGCCAGCACGGTGACCATATCGTTGGTGGAGGTATCGCCGTCTACGCTGACCATGTTGAACGTGCTGGCGATGTCGCCGGACAGGGCCTTTTGCAGCAGGGCGGGAGAGATGGAAACGTCGGTGGTGATGAACACCAGCATGGTGGCCATGTTGGGATGAATCATACCGCTGCCCTTGGCGATGCCGCCCAGACGGCAGGTTTTCCCGTCCAGCACGAATTCCACCGCCGCTTCTTTCTTTACGGTGTCAGTGGTCATGATGCCCTCGGCGGCGTCATCTCCCCCATTTTCGGACAGGGCAGCCACCAGGGCGGGGATGCCCGCGGCGATGGGGGCGATATTCAGGGGCTCGCCGATGACGCCGGTGGAGGCCACTACCACATCCTCCGGCCGGATACCCAGCGCCTGGGCCGCCAGGGCGCTCATTTCCTCGGCGATTTCAATGCCGTCGGCGTTGCAGGTGTTGGCGTTTCCGCTGTTGCAGATCACAGCCTGGGCTTTTCCGTCGCTCAGATGCCGCTTGGTGACGGTCAGCGGCGCGCCCTTGACCAGGTTGGTGGTGTATACGGCGGCGCAGGCGGCGGGCGCCTGGCTGAAAATCAGGGCCAGGTCCTTTTTCGTGCGGCTTTTCCGGATCCCGCAGTGAATGCCGCTGGCGGTGAAGCCCTTTGCGGCGCAGACGCCGCCGGAAATCAATTTCATATCGGATCCTCCTATACATTCAGGCCGGTGGATTCCTCCACGCCCAGGATGAGATTCATGTTCTGAATGGCGGCGCCGGACGCGCCCTTGCCCAGGTTGTCGAACCGGGCCACCAGCAGCAGCCTGTCGCCGCTGCCCTGCACGCTGATCTCCATATCGTCCCGCCCCGCGTACGCCCCGGCGGACAGGAAGCCCGCCTCCTGGGCGTCCGGCACGAAACGCACCAGGCCGGCGGCGTAGTACTGCTGGTAAATCTCTTCGATGGCGGCGCGTTTCCACGGGGCGCCAGTTTCCAGATACAGCGGCACCGTCACCTCCATCCCGGCGTAATAGGGGGCCACGACGGGGCAGAAAATGGGGGCGGCGGTGAGGCCGCACACCTTCTGCATTTCAGGCAGATGCTTGTGCTGCTGGGAAAGGCCGTACTGCCTGGGCGCATCCAGCAAAGGGTCCCGCTCCCGCGCTTCGTACTGCGCGATCATCTTTTTTCCCCCGCCAGAGTAGCCGGTCAGGGAAAAGCAGCTCAGCTGCGCGTTGGGGGGGATGATCCCCGCCTGCGCCAGCGGGGCGACCAAGGCGATGAAGCCGCTGGCGTGGCAGCCCGGATTGGCGATGCGATGAGAAACGCGGATCTGATCCCGCAGCGTGCCGATTTCCGGGAAGCCGTAAGCCCAGCCCGGATCTGTCCGGTGGGCGGTGGAGGTGTCGATCACGACGGTGCGGTCGTTTTCGACCAGGCCCACCGCCTCCCGGGCGGCGTCGTCCGGCAGACAGAGGAACACGATGTCCGCCCGGTTGATCGCGTCCCGGCGGGCCGCAATATCCTTCCGCGTTTCCTCCGGAAGGGTGATGAGGGCAATGTCCTTCCTTCCGGCCAGCCGATCCAGAATGCGCAGGCCGGTGGTGCCGGCGCTGCCGTCGATGAATACCTGCTTCATGGCTGTTTCCTTTTTCGTCAGATTCGGGAAATGCCGCCCCGCGAACGCGCTCGGGGCGGCAGGAAGAGCAAGGGGGGATTATTCCCGGCCGTTTTTCCGGTTCACCATGGCCTGGACCTTGATGGGCAGGCCGTAGAGATTGATGAAGCCGGCGGCGTCAGCCTGGTTGTAATCGCTCTCGCCGAAAGTGGCGATTTCCTCGCTGTAGAGGGAATAATCGCTCCACACGCCGGCTTTGATGATGTTGCCCTTGTACAGCTTCAGCTTCACTTGGCCGGTCACCGTTTCCTGGGTTTTATCCACGAAAGCGCTCAGGGCTTCCCTGAGGGGCGTGAACCACTGGCCGTTGTACACCAGCTCCGCGAAGGTGATGCTCATCCGTTGCTTTTCATGCAGCGTCATCTTGTCCAGGCACACGCTTTCCAGGTATTCATGGGCCTTGTACAGGATGGTGCCGCCCGGCGTTTCATAGACGCCCCGGCATTTCATGCCCACCAGCCGGTTTTCCACGATGTCCAGCAGACCGATGCCGTTCTTGCCGCCCAGCTCGTTGAGCTTCAGGATGATTTCCTTGGCGCTCAGGCTTTCCCCGTTCAGCTTGACCGGCTTGCCCTGGTCAAAGTCCAGGGTGATGTAGGTGGGCTTGTCCGGCGCGTCCAAGGGGGACACGCTCATTTCCAGGAAGCCGGGCTTCTCGTACTGGGGCTCGTTGCCGGTATCCTCCAGGTCCAGGCCCTCGTGGCTCAGGTGCCACAGGTTCTTGTCCTTGGAATAATTGGTTTCCCGGTTGATCCTCAAAGGCACATGGTGCGCCTCGGCGTAGTCAATTTCCTCATCCCGGCTCTTGATGCTCCATTCTCTCCAGGGCGCGATGATGGGCATGCCGGGGGCAAAATGCTTGATAGCCAATTCGAACCGCACCTGATCGTTACCCTTGCCGGTGCAGCCGTGGCAGATGGCGTCCGCCCCTTCCTTCAGGGCGATTTCCACCAGGCCTTTGGCGATGCAGGGCCGGGCGTGGCTGGTGCCCAGCAGGTAATCCTCGTAAATGGCGCCGGCCTTCATGGTGGGGATGATGAAATCATCCACATATTCGTCCGTCAGATCCAGCACATACAGCTTGGAAGCGCCGGTTTTCAGCGCCTTTTCCTCCAGGCCCTCCAATTCGTCCGCCTGACCCACATTGCCGGACACGGCGATGACCTCGCAGTTGTTGTAGTTTTCCTTCAGCCACGGGATGATAATGGATGTATCCAATCCGCCTGAGTAAGCCAGGACGACTTTCCGGATGTTTTCTTTCTTCATGCTGCCCACTCCCTTGTGAATAATTACACATGCATTATAGCCTAAAGATTGGAATGTGTCAAGTGATAAAATGAAAAATTATGCAGAATATTTGAATAATATACAAAATGGAAAATCTGGCGGAGAAGCGGACAAATTTGCTGGAAAAGGACACGCATGGGCGGGAACGGAGGGAAAAAAACTCTGGCGATGGGCCTGGACGGAGCGGCGGAAAATGAATAAACAGCCGATGCGTACAATAAAAAAACAAAGGGAGCGCAACGCGACGGACCGCGGCAATTTTCCCAGCTTCCGCGCTCGCATTTTATGGTCTGCGGATTCCGCTTGCCCCAACGTTTGACAAAGAGCCATAATTTGAAGAAAAGAAATAATCCGAACCGTCTTTTTTGAAGATCCGGTTCGGATTATTTCTGTGTGGTGCGCCATCAGGGACTCGAACCCGGGACACCCTGATTAAGAGTCAGGTGCTCTACCAACTGAGCTAATGGCGCATAGCAGGGAACTCGTTTGGGAAAGCCCTCTTCAGGGAACCCCTGCAAGCCCCGGAAGCTGGAGCGGGTGATGGGAATCGAACCCACGTAGCCAGCTTGGAAGGCTGGAGCTCT
>JAFXVJ010000041.1 GCA_017524615.1 Clostridia bacterium
AAGCCCCAAACGTTCGCAATCCCAGCGTAACACGCGACGATTCCTTGGTTCTATCGATCAAGCAGCTTCGCGAGGAGTGGGTCCAGGGGATCATCCCCTGGCGCGGGGTTCAGGGGCCGCGCAGGCCCCTGCCTCGTCCTCATCTTCTTATCTCTCTCTTTGCGAATTGTGTTTTAAAAGATTGAAAGACGCTCGTAGATTCAAGATTTCAGGTAAGAATTAGTATTACCGCCTCTTCCTGCGATCGCTGAGGAACTGGCCGTACTCGCCCCAGTTTTCCAGCGTCATACCACAGCCCCGAGCCACGCATTCCTGGGGGGCATCGGCCAGGTGGCAATCCACCTTCAGCGCCATGGACACAGCTTCGCACAGGCCGGTGAGCATCGCGCCGCCGCCGGACAGGGTGATGCCCGTTTCGAAAATATCGGCCAGCAATTCGGCGGGGGACTGCTCCAGCACGGCCTGGATGGTTTCCAGCAGGGCGTGCAGGGGATCATCCAGCGCTTCGGTGATTTCGTCGCTGGTGATGCGCATCACCTTGGGCAGGCCGGTGAGCAGATTCCGGCCGGTGATTTCCATATAAAACTGTTCGTTGCGGGGCAGGGCGGAGCCGATGTTGATCTTCAGGTCCTCGGCGGTCAGCTCGCCGATCAGCAGGTTGTGCTTGCGGCGGACATAGCGAATGATCGCGTCGTCGAACTGGTCGCCGCCGATCTGGTTGGCGGATTCGCGGTTGCTGGTGATGACCCGGCCTTGGGAAATGACGGCGATGTCGGTGGTGCCGCCCCCGATATCGCAGATCATTTGGCCGTACGCCTCGCCGATGGGCAGCCGGGCGCCGATGGCGGCGGCGATGGGCCGCTCCATGATTTGGGTGCGCCGGGCGCCGGTTTCAAACAGGCCGGTCATCAGCCGGTGGCGTTCCGTATCGTTCACGCCGCTGGGCACGGAAATCAGGATCCGGGGGCCGCCGATCAGCCGCTTGCCCACCACGTGGGACACAAAATAGCGCAGCATGGCGCTGGCCAATTCCAAATCGGCCACCATGCCGTTTTGCAGCGGCCGCATGGCAACGATGTTGCTGGGGGTGCGCCCGATCATCCGGCGCGCATCCTCGCCCACCGCCAGCACGTTGCGGCTGTCCCGGTCAAAGGCGATCACCGCGGGCTCGTTGAGCACCACGTCCTTGCCCTTGCCATAAATGACGACGCTGGCTGTGCCCAGATCAACGCCGATATCCAGAACCGATGCCATGAATGCTTCTCCTTCTTCATCAGGGATTTCCGTTGGTTATATTCGACGCAGGAACGAAAAATCCTTTTTTTCACCCCATTTGTGGGATCAGCCGCCTACTTTTTTGCGTTTTTTCTGAAAAATTCGGCATAAAAGCCCCACTTTTTTCATGAAAACGGCCATTCCCCAAAGGATAGATGATATCATACCACGTTTTTCCCCGATTGGCAAGAGATTGCAGGCGGGCCCTGACAGACAGCTGATTCCTGAGATTTTTTTGATGAATTTTTCCGGATTTTGTGCTTGACATTCTCCCATGCTTATGCTATTATACCAACGTTGCCCCCGCTGATATAGCTCAGCCGGTAGAGCGCATCCTTGGTAAGGATGAGGTCCCCAGTTCGAATCTGGGTATCAGCTCCAGAAAAACCACCTGTAACAGGGTGGTTTTTTTGTGTGTTTTTTACGGAAAAGATGGATGATATGGGCAAACGGGATACATGCTCATAGACCTCATCCCTGTTTGTGTCACATGGCGTGTCACATTTTGGCGGTTATGGAAGCCCGCAAACCCTTATATTTCAATGGGTTCAGGCATCTATCTAAAATCACAAAGGTGTCACATCGTATTGTTTTCAATGCCGTACAAGGTAGAAATTGGCTCTGCGATATTTTTCAATTGCGTGCGTCCCTTGACATAATGCTTCAAGGTCATTGCCGCTGTGGTATGACCAGCGGCGGCTTGAGCCTGTTTTATGTCCTTCGTGACTTCGTAGCAAGAGATGGTGTATTTGCCAGATAAGTTGATTGGTCGTTGCTTTATAATACTGGTGATAGTTCAACTATATTGTCTCCGTCTGAAAGCTTTATAAACTCGTTCTCATATACTATGATTTCTCCACTCTCTCCCTGCATCAGCACTATTGGATTGCATTTACCAGGAGTGTATTCCTCCCACCCTTCAGGAGTTATACTAATTTCATTTTTGTAAACTGATACTTGAACTGCACCTGTTCCCCCCACATTGGTTGCTATATATTTCCCTGTTGGGACAAATTGTTGATACATTATTCTTTCAAACTCGGTTCCTTTATCCATTATTCTCGTTTTGCCATATGTTCCAACCTTTGAAGCATAAATCAGTAATTTTGGTTTCTCTGTTGGCTTTGGCGAGGATTCCACGGTTTTCTCTATACTCATAATATGATTATTTAGTTTTTCTTCTGTTACCACAATACCATTTTTTGTTGCTTCAATGTGGCAGGAAAAAACAGTATTGCCATTGACACTGAACTCACTATTTCCACTTTTCTCTTTGTTTCCATGTTCAAAAAAGGTTATTGTATGAATACCTTCTGAAACATTCAGTATCCCATGGAATCCTTCCCCGTGCGGTAAAGTTGAAATAAAAACATCATCACAATACAAATCAACATCATAAGTTGAAAATGCCGCATTTCTACGAAAATCAATCGTCAATTCAAGTTCTGTCTGTCCATTTACATATATAATTGTTGGGCCTTCACTAACTGTTACTTTGACTTTGCGTACTGTTACTTTGTCACTGTTAGCATGGATATTACACGAAAAAGCAGACGGTTCAGTTATTTCAAAGCTACAAGAGCCTGTGACTTTGGTTGAACCCGCCTTAAAGAACTGAACTATATGATCACCAGGAGATAAGTCCATTGTTCCGTCATAATTCTTACCATGGGCCATTTTAACAATTAGCTTTTCATCCACATACATTTCAACATCATATGTTGAAAACATGGCATTTTCATCAAAATCAATGTGAATTGTGATTGGAATGCTTTCAGAAAGAAAGCTATCGGAGGCAATTTCATCAGCTTTGTTTGCTGTTTCTGGTTTTTTTGCCCCACAAATAGAGCAGAAATTTCCGCTTGATACTGTGCCGCACGAAGGACATGCCCAAGTATCGCTTTCACTAAAGGCGGCATTACCAAGAGAAGAAAGTAACACCAGAAGCATCATCAAAAAAAGGAGTGTTTTTTTCATTGCTGCGCACCTCTCATGATTCTTTATTTCATCCAAGAAAATTATAATGCATCTATCGTTAGAAATCAAGATAATCTACATTTTTGCATCCCGAAGAAAAAAACTGAATTCCCTTCCAACCCACGCCACCTTCCAATTGGGAGGTGGTTTTTTGATGAAAAACTAAAATGCGGAAAAACTATCGTGTTGACCGCATGGAGAATATAACAATCTTGGAAGAAAAACAGGAAGGGGAAGAAGAATTAGCAGAATATAAAAAAGAACTGCCATTCCGCACGCAGTCCATGTTCAATATGTTCGGGGAGGGGGAGAAAGAATGGGTCACGCTTCGGGCACCCGAATACTACTACTTTTCAATTGAAGACAAGTTCGGCTCCAATCTGATTCCCCGCCACGAGAGAGATAATAGCGGGAGAGACTACGTAATCGTGGATGTACCCGTGATTGTGGGAGACCAGTTTTTTGCTTGGATTTTTGGAATGAAGAATAAAATCACGATTGTTGGGCCTTCCTCTGTCAGAGAACGGTTTCAGGAAATGCTACAAGATGTGGGCAATCGTTATAAACAGCGTGGAAATTGGGGATTTTGAAGACAAACCATTGATGAACTTTGAAATGAAAACCATCATACATTCATTGTCATTTTTGTTGAATTATTTCCCCCAAATCCCCGTTTCTACGGGGATTTGGGACCCTTGGTAAGGATGAGGTCCCCAGTTCGAATCTGGGTATCAGCTCCAGAAAAACCTGTCGGAAACGGCAGGTTTTTTGTGTGGTTTTTAACAGGTTCCAGCCGCTTGCCAACATCGCGCAACGGTCACAGTGTCCGGTTTTCGATGCCGCAGAGCGCAGAAACAGACTCTGCGGTGTTTTTTGTTGTGCGCGTTTCTGCCTGGCGGGGGCACGCATCACAAAAATTGTAGACGAATCAACAATCATGGTGTATAATTCCAAGGAAAAAACCCAAGCAAACCGCATCCCGGCTTCATCATCGATACAGCTTCAGGAAGAATCATTCATGCGGAAACCAAGGGGAATGACCGGGACCGGACAGCGGACGCAGGGTTCGCATGGGCCGGAAATGGGCGGATATGGCGGGCAGGCGGATTTTGCAAACAATCGGAGAAGAGGCGAGATTTTTCTTCCTCGCCATCCTGCTGCCTGACATGATGAAGAAATGTCGCCGCGAAGCGCGGAAGAGCACTTGCCATACGGCATGAGCCTGCCCCTGAGAAGAAACGACGGAACAGAACCGGAAGGAAAGGTGGAGAACGGCATGAAACGCAGTCTGCTGCTTGTGCTGACGGCGGCTTTGCTGCTGGCGGCAGTCTTGTGCGGAACCGCGACGGCGGATACGTACAAATTTACCAGCCAATTGAAAGTCAACTCCTTCGACAGCGTGAACCTGGTGTACCGGCTGGGCTGGACCACGAATTTCACGCCGGTGCGGGTCGAGATCATGAAAGGCCGGTATGTGTGGGTCAGCGTGACCTACCAGTACTATGTGTACGACGAGGTCATTTCATCCGTGAGCCTCAACCTGAACGCCAGCATGGAATTGCCGGTGCTGGCCAGCTATGCCGGCGAACACGTCCGGGTGGATGTCTATTACAATGATACGGACTGCATCCACAGCCAGGAGATCGTCCTGGACAGGAACGTCATGGCCCTCACGGCCCAGCCGGCTGTCAACTCCTTTGACAGCGTGTCGCTGCAATACAATGTGTACTGGAGCACCAATTTCCAGCCGAAGAAGATCGTCGTAAAGCGGGGCCGGTATGTGTGGTCCAGCGCCGTTTTCACCTATTACCAATACGACGAATACTACACCACGGCCTTCAACCCGCCCACTACCGCCATGATATCCTTTCCCGCCGCCGAGGCGGGGAACAGATTCCTGTTTGAGGTCTACTACGGGGATGATCCGGACGACTATATCCCCAGCGACCCCTTTGATCTGGACATGAATGTCCTGTCCTTTGTGTCGGAGCCAACGACTGCCTTCGACGGTATGAAACGGGAATACACGGTCAGCTGGGAGACCAGCTTCCTGCCCACCATGGTCGTCATTCAGCACGGCACCCTGGTCACCGGCTATGAGAACCTGTACTCATATTACGACTTCACGAATTATCATCTCATGAAGACCGGATTCGGAAAGACCGGCACGAAGACCATTCCGGCCACCGCACCCGACGGCGTTTACAGGATCCTGGCGTATTACGCGGACGGGAAGTATGTCTCAAGCAAGAATTTCAGCCTCAACAAAACAGAGCTCGGTTTTTCCGCCGGCCCAACGGTGGCCTCGTACAATCCTGTCTCCCTGAAGTACAACGTCAACTGGCAGACCAGCTTCCTGCCCACGCGGATCGAGATCATGAAGCGCGGGGAGCTCCATACCGAGACGTATTATCAATGGTATGACTGGGATGTCTATGACACCATCACCAATGTCCAGAGCATGTCCCGGGCACATACGATCCCGGCTTCGGAGGCGGGCAATCGCTTCAGGATTTACGCGTATTACGGAACGGGGGAGCAATATAAGAGCAGCGAGGAGTTCACGCTGCCCAAAGACTGGCTGAAGTTCGTCTATCAGCCGGTGGTCACCACGCTGAACCCGGACACCAACGAATACCGGGTGCAGTGGAACACGTCCTTCAAGCCGGTGAAGATTGAGATCATCCGCTATGACAGCAGCAACGACTGGCTCGGCAGCGTGTATCAGACCCTGGGAGTCAATCTCAGCGCCGCTGGCCACTACTCCATCCCCGCCGCAGACAAGGGATATGGCATGTTCTGCCTGCGGGCTTACTATGGCAATGGCGAGGGGATGTATGTCCCCAGCGAGAAATTCTGGCTCACGACTTCCAATGATTACGACGCCGCCGCGCTCAGCGTCAGCTGGGGGAAGGGCGCCATCGCGAACTGGCAGTGCGCGTCGCTGACGGGCGCGAACGTGCGCGGCGCCATTGTGCTGTACGCCTCGGGCACCGGCTCCTGGCAGGACGCCTTCCAGATTGGGACCATCCATTCGGTAGATGGTTCCGATAAAACGTATAACCTGACTCTGGAGGCCTATGGAGCGGCGCAGCGGATGGACGCCGATCTGTATTTCGGCGTCAGCGTTTCCATGCCGGGGCACGACTGGGTGTACAGCTCGATGCGCAGGCTGGATTTCGTGCGGCTGAGCCGCTGGGATCTGTGGGAGAACGCGGTGGACGTCCCGAACACCAGCGTGCAAGGCCTCACGACCAACTCGAGCTGGGAATACAAGGACGCCATCTTTGCCGTGACCCGCGGCACGACCGTGACTTTCCGGGCGCGTCCGATCAGCAATAAGACCTTTGGCGGCTGGACCATCAACGACAATTACTGCGGCAGCGGCTTCTCCCTGTCTGTCCAGGGCGATGAGAAGTGTACAAAAACCATCTGCCCCCGCTACGACGATGTTTCCACCATCGATACGATCAATGTGAGCCTGGGCCTGATCTCCGAGGGAGATCTGGCAAAGGACGCCTGTGCTTTCCTTACCAAGGGCAGCTCCTCATACGGCTGGGAGCTGGCGGAGACGGGCACCTATTTCACCGCCGGAAACAGCTCCAGCCGCTTCACCGGGAGCTTCAGCCTGACCGGCACCTACTATCTGCGCATCGCGGTGCGGGCGAACAGCGGCTATGCCTTCGAGCTGGCGGAGGACAGCAGCGGCAATGTCAGCATGAATCTGAGCATGGACCTCGGCACCGGAACGGCCCACTCCGTCCCGAAGCAGGTGAGCGCGGCGGGCGGCGACCAGTACGCGGAGTTCGTCCTCCCGGTCAGTGTGAACCCCCTGTGCAACGTCACCTTCAACATGAACGGGCACGGCACGGCCCCCGAGGCCCAGAAGATCCGCAGCGGAAGCACGGCCGCCCGGCCGGCGAATCCCACGGCCAGCGGATACCGTTTCGGCGGCTGGTACACCGAAGCGGCCTGCACGACGCGCTTCTCGTTCAACACGCCCATCACCGGGGATATCACCCTGTACGCCAAGTGGTCCCAGGTGATTGACAGCATCGACGTCTGGGCGGAGGGCCCCTCCGTGGGGCGGACCCCGGCCAAAACCGTCACCCTGCTCCAGGGCTACACCGATGGCATGCGGATCAAGACGGCGGTCTGGCAGACCCAGAATCCGCGCACCGGCGCGTGGGTGAATATGTCCGATACAGCGGAATTCGCCCAGGACAATCTCTACCGGCTGAACATCCTGGTGGAGGCCCGGAGCGGCTTCACCCTGGTCAGCGGCCTGACCCCCACGGTCAACGGCGAACCGGTGGTGGTGGACTCCCGCACCAGCGGCAACATTGCCTTCCATATCGATCTGGACGGGCAGATCCCTGTGGTTGTCTCCTTCAACATGAACGGCTACGGCAGCCAGATCCCTCCGATTTATCTGCGCAGCGGCACCATCCCCTACCGGCCCGACGATCCCACGGATCCGGATGCCCGCTTCCTGGGTTACAAGGCCAGAATCATGCTGGGCCACAAGCAGGTAGTGGTGGACTACAACTTCGACCAGCCTGTCGAGCAGAATACGGTGCTGCGGGTGGACTGGATCCCGTATATCAGCAGCGTGGACGTCTGGATGAACGGCGTGGTGCCGGGGATGACCGCCAGAGAGGCCGGGTGCTTTGTCAGCGTCCCCCAGGGCGTCGAGGGGTATGTCCTGCCCTTTGACGTGTTCTGGTACACGGACGCCCCCAACGGGCATATCCTCTCCGGCGCGTTCCAGGAGGGAACGACCTACTGGTTCCGGATCATGGTGGCCATCACAGGCCAGCATGAGTTCCATCCGACCGCCGACCTGACCGCGAATATCCTGAACACGGAGATCGACGCCACCATGTTCCGCTTCGACGAGGATCCCACCATCGCCTTCATTGACGGCAGCTACACCGTGGGCAGCTCCACTTATGTGCCCCTGTCCTTCGACGCCAACGGCCACGGGGAGAATCCCCTCACCCTGAACATCCTCGCGGGCACCCTGATGTCCGATATTTTCGCCGGCGTACAGCCCTACTGGCTGGAGGACGGCGGGTATATCATGACCGACTGGTACCTGGGCGACATGGACGCCTTCCCCCTCAGCCGGCTCGCCCAGACCCAGATGTGGGTGGACGCGAACCTGGACGGCCGCTTCGTGGCGCACTGGCTGGAAGCCATCCCTGCCGTGAAGCTGGCCATGACGCTGCCCGAGGACGGCGACGCCGCGGAGGACACGCAGATCCGGATCACCGGCGAAGCGGCCTCGTTCGCCGATGTCACCGGACACACGTGGACGGACGGCGAAGGCCATACCCTGGAGGACGGCGCCTGCCTGGAGCTGGGCCAGACCTACACCCTGACGGTGACCGTGGAGGCCCGGAGCGGGTACGGATTCCAGCATCCTGTGACGACCGTCAACGGGGAGACCGCCGCTGGCGCGGTGACAGGTTTCACCACCCTGACGGTTCAGATCCCCTGCACCATCGTGCCGGTCTATACCATCAGCTTTGACACGGAGGGACAGGGCAGCCTTGCGTCCTTCAGCATCGCCGAAGGCGCGAACGTGACCCAGGCGATCATCGACCGGTTCGGCGCGGTTCCGGTGCTGGCAGACCAGGGCAGACGTCATTTCATGGGCTGGAAAGACGAGGACAGCCTGCCCGACGGCCTGGATGCGGACGTGACCGCCCAGTGCGATTACCACTTTGTCCCCATCTGGCAGACGGATCTCACCCGCCTGAGCGTCCGGGTCGTGCGGCCCATGGCCGGGGACACTGAACCGCTGGGCCTGACCTTCGACGCGGACGCCAGCGTGACGCTGGTCAGCGCCGCGTGGACGGACGGCGACGGAACCCCGGCGGGCACCCTGACCGGCGGAGAGACCTGCACCCTCCGCCTGGGCTTCCGGGCGGATGACGGCACCGTCTGGCGGACGGACGGGAGCGTCAGCGCCACCGTGGGGGGCCAGACGGTCAGCGCGGATGAAGCGGACGAGCTTCACTGGATCACCTGCACGTTCGTCGTTCTGGAAAACCACAGCGCGGTTCTGCCCGCTTCGCTGGCCAGCCTGGACGATGCAGCCCTGTCCGGGTGCGCGTTCACCCGCGTGGTCATCCCCGCGCAGGTTACGGTCATCCCCACGGCCGCCTTCAGCGGCTGCGACAGCCTGTACCGCGTGGTGCTGCCCGCCGGCGTCACGGCCATTTCGGAGGACGCTTTCGACGGCTGTCCCGCTGATCTGGTCTTCTTCGGCGGCAACGAGTACACGGAGGCGTTCGCGGCAAGCCACGGCTACCGGTCGATTCCGTGACGTTCCCTGGGAGCTTTGCAGGCATCATTTCTCCCCTCAGGCATTTCCTCAGCGCCGTCCGCACGGGCGGCGCTTTTTGTGTGCGTTCTGTGAAAGGTGCGTTCGTGACCGAACATCCATCGATAGAACCCATGAGGCAAGGCGTCTGACCAATTCCCGCAGATCCCATTGCGATCATGAAAAATCCGCTGACCAGCACACGATTCGCGCGCTGACCAGCGGCATTTGTCTGCACTTTCATCGTCCGAGCGCAATGAGATACTGCATGAACAGATTTTGAAATCGCCATGCGCGCACCCCGGAAAAAGAAAAACCATCCAGCAATCATTCATTCGTTCCCGGCCGGTTTTGCTTCTTCCCTTCGCATCGTCTTGCAAGGCCATGGTTCAGCATTCAAAAAAGGACTGCCTCTTTTGAGACAGTCCTTTTGAAATGGATCCTGTATCCCTCGGGGATCGTTTACTGACGGTAGTACTCGCCCCAGCTGTCGTACGCGACCACGGGATTGCCCAACCCAATGTGCTTGGTGCCGGTCAGCTCAACGGACACGGCCAGCACGATGCCGTGTATTTCGATGTTGATTTCTCCGTCTTCAACAAAGTCGGAGAAGACAGCGTAGGTGCCGCCCACAAAGAACACGGTGACACGGGCGTACAGCTTGCGCACAGTGGGGGTTGATTCATCATGCACAACCTTGCCGAGAATCTTGTTGTTGGCAAAATGCATGTCTTGCATGGTGTAAACCGGGGACGCATCAGAAGTGTCCGGCGCTTCCGCGCTCACAGCCAGGGGACATGCCATCAAAATCAATCCAATCGCCAGAAACAGAGCAATGCACTTCTTCATTTCTCCAACCTCTTTTCTTTTTTTCTGAGTGACCGTGTTTCATCGCCGTATGCAGAAGCAGACAGCTTATCCGCAATGCTATTGTATCAGAAAAAAATAATTTTTCAAGAGCAATCTGCGGAATCCGGAATGAATATGAAAGCAAACCGGCGCCCTTGCGGGCGGCAAGGATGCCTCACAGGGCTCCGCTCAGCTTTTTTTCCGCCCACTGCCGCAGGGCGGGGATAATGGGCGGGGACAGCGGAGAAGGCAGCTGATCCGCGGCAAAGAAGCGCAGCTCCTCCACCTCCCCGGGCTGGCAGCGCATTTCGCCGGTATAATCCCGGCGGAACACGATGTCCACGCAGGATGTTTCGTCCCCGTTGGGATAGATGTGATGGGTTTCCGGGCCGGAGAACACGCCGAACAGCGTCATTGCTCCGGCCTTCAGCCCCGTTTCCTCAAATAATTCCCGCCGGGCGGCATCCTCCACCCGCTCGTCCAATTCCACCGACCCGCCGTGATAGCCCCAGCAGCGGTCGTCGCTGCGCAATTGTAGCAGGGTGCGGCCCTGGCCGTCCTCGATGATCACGCTGGCCCCCACCTGCAACAGCGGCCTGTGGCCCACGATTTTCCGCAGATCCATGATATAGCCCGCCATGACCCCGTCCTTCCTTTCGCGCTTCTCAGTCGACCACCAGATATCCCCGCATGGACATGTTCTGGGGATACATCGCCTGGCCGCAGCGCGCCAAGGGCGCGGCAAAGGTGCTCACGCCCCATAAACTCCGCTCGAAGCTGCTTGCGGAGAAGGGCTGCCAGCCGCTGTCGCTGCCCCGCAGCGCCGTGCGGGACAGGTCCTGGGGATTCAGGGAAATCAGATAATTGTTCCCGACGCCGGACGCTTCCAAATCGTAGCACAGGAAAGCGCCGTCCCTCACCGCCACCGGCAGCAGGGAGGCATCCACCTGCGTCACGCCGCCGGTTTTCAGATCGATCAGGCTGGAGCCGTTGAACCAGTAATACTGCGGGCTGTACGCCAGGGCGTATGCCCCATCCTCCGTGACCAGCAGGTCGGTGGGCGTCTGCATGTTTTCGGTCTGGCCCAGCTTCAGACATACGGCGGTGATGCTGGCGGCATTCAGAACGTAATAATCGGTTTCCGTCATTTTTTTCTGCGCTTCGTCCAGGGCGATATCCGACCGGCCCAGGATGTGGATGCTGCCGTCCGGGAACAGGCGCACGCCGGAGACGGCCTTCACCTGGCCCCAGGTGCCGGCGAGCAGGCTGACGGACGTTTCCTCCCCGTTTGTCAGGTCAAGAAGGACGCCGTTTCCCTGAATATCACTGTACAGAAAGCGATCGCCGCACAGGGAAGTACGATCGGGCCCGGCGGGGATCATGCGCAGCGCGCCGGTTTGCAAATCCACGATGACGCCCGCCACAGCCGGATTGAGCACGAAGGCGTACCGCTGATTGAGGGCGTAGCACTTGAACCGCCCCGAGCGGAGCACGTCGCCATAGCAGGCGATGATCTGATCCAGCGCCTGAAAGCCCGCCAGCCCGTGCCGGGACAGGTAGGCCTCCCGGTTGGCGGTCAATTGCTCCTGCATTTTTACCCGCTGCTCTTTCTTTAGCTGCATCAGGATGCCCATTTCAAAGCGCATGGCCATTTCCTCCGCTTCCTCCGCCCGGACGAAGGTCAGGGGGATGGAGGCGCGGGTCTGCTGATTCCAGAGGATCAGATCGCTCCTGGGGCTGGTCACCAGCCAGAACCCGCCGTCGGGGTCGGCGGCGATGAGATTGTAATCATCGTCGGGGAAGATCCATTTCGGCGCGGACACATAGCGGACCGTGCCATCCGTCGGCTGCGTGAGCGCCGAGAATAAACCGGCCAGGGAGGCGCTGGGCGCGTCCGCCAGGACGGGCAGGGGCAGGATCAGCAGGCAAACCAGCAGCAGGGCGATCGACTTCTTCATGGGAATGCCTCCTTTGTACACGGGTTGATCACGCCTTTCCGGCAGGGTGCGGACACATCCCGGTGATTCTCTGTCCTTATTCGCGGGAAATCCAAATATTTCCTTCCGACGCAACAAAAAACCGTCCGGGTTGACCGGACGGCCCTTGGACGGATCAATACTTCCGCTTGCGAGCGGCTTCCGCCTTCTTCTTGCGCTTGACACTGGGCTTTTCATAATGCTCGCGCTTCCGAACCTCAGCCAGCACGCCAGCGCGCGCGCATTGGCGCTTAAACCGCTTGAGAGCGCTTTCCAAAGACTCGTTTTTGTTGACATGAACCTCAGACACTTGTTTTCCCTCCCTTCGCCTATCTCGCCTGAAACAACACCGTTTTCACGGTGCGACGCCGTTTGACCGGCGGATGGCGACCGTGTGGTTATTATACTGCTTTCTTTTGGACACGTCAACAGCTTTTTCAAATCCAGCAAATGTTTTTACAGTTTCACTGTCATTCCGGTAAATTTTCTGCCATTCAGGCCATTTTATCCGCCATTGCCCGGCCGCCCAGGATATGAAAATGCAGGTGCGGCACGCTTTGGCAGGCATCGGGGCCGCAGTTGCTGACCACCCGGAACCCGTTTTCCAGGCCTTCCTGGGCGGCGATTTTGCCGATGGCTGCCAGCAGAGCCGTTTGGGCGTCCGCGGGCAGGCCGCTGATATGGGCGATATCCGGAACATGCGTCTTGGGCACCACCAGAATGTGGGTGGGCGCCTGGGGATTGATGTCGCGGAACGCATAGCAGAATTCGTCTTCATAGACCTTGGCGGAGGGGATGTCCCCGGCGATGATTTTGCAGAACAGGCAGTTTTCCATGATGATTTCCTCCGTTTCTTTGTTGATCGGCGGTTTCATACTATTCGCGTTCTAATACTATTCTCAATCTAAAATCTTATCATCTTTGGGCGTCTTTTCCGCCCTGGCGTTGCTTCATTCCGGTCAACGTAGCGCTGCTACGCCTCCCTCCATTCAGCTTAACCAGGGCGAAAAACTCATCCCAAATCTGATAATCTTTTATACTTAGAATAGTATCAGATGTGCCGGGACGCCGTGCCGGCGATAAGCGATCCTTGAAGCCGCGCGGATCCCCGCCGGCTGTTTCCGTTACACCAGCTTTTTCAGGTCCGCCACTGTGTCCGCGAACACCCGCAGGGCGCTTCTCACGGTATCCGGGTTTTCCATATCCACGCCGGCGAGCCGCAGCGCCTGGATGGGCGGCACCGAGCACCCGGCGGACAGGAATTTCTTGTAATCCTTCACCGCGCTTTCGCCCTCGTTCAAAATGCGGGTGGCAATGGCCACGGCGGCGGAGAAGCCGGTGGCGTACTGATACACGTAGAAATTGCGGTAGAAGTGGGGAATGCGCATCCACTCCGCGTCGATCAGGGGATCGATCACGCATCCGCCGCCGTAGTATTTTTCATTGAGCGCGCAGTACATTTTGCTCAGCGCTTCATCCGTCAGCGCCTCTCCCCGCTCATACAGGGCGTGGGCCTCCTTCTCAAAAGCGGCGAACATGGTTTGGCGGAACACGGTGGTGCGGAATTCCTCCAGCAATTGATTGCACAGGAAGGCCGCGGCCCTGGGATCGTCCGCGTGCTCCTTCATCAGGTGACGCATGAGCAGTACCTCGTTGCAGGTGGAGGCCACCTCCGCCACGAACAGGGAATAATTGGCCTTGGCGAAGGGCTGCGCCCGGTTGCTGTAATAGGTGTGCATGCTGTGGCCCAGTTCGTGGGCCAGGGTCATGGCGCCGCCCAGATCGTCGGTGTGGTTCAGCAGCACGAAGGGATGCACCCCGTAGCAGCCCCAGGAATAGGCGCCGGAGCGCTTGGCCTTGTTTTCGTATACGTCGATCCAGCCGCCCCGATAGCCCTCGCGCAGCTTGGCAATGTATTCCTCTCCCAGGGGAGCCAGGCCGCGGCACACCAGCTCGAAGGCTTCCGGGAAGGTCATTTTCATGTCGAAGTCGGAAATGATGGGCACGTAAAGGTCATAGAGGTGCAATTCCTCCACGCCCAGCTTTTCCTTGCGGATGTTCAGGTATTCCGTCAGGGCGGGCAGGGCGTCCTCCACGGCGGAAAGCAGGCTGTCATACACCGATTCGGGGATTTCCAGAGGCGCCAGGCTGGCCTGGCGGGCAGAGGCATAATGATGCGCCCGGGCCTTGAACACCGCGCCTTTCACCGCGCCGCTGTAGGCGGCCGTCAGGGTGGCGCCGAATTTGCGGAAGGTGCCCATCATGGCTTCAAAGGCCTCTTGGCGCACGGCCCGGTTCCGGCTGCGGATCATGACGCCGTAATTGCCGTGGGTCAGCTGCACTTTGTTTCCGTCCTCTCCCGTCACCTGGGGCAGGGGCAGATCCACGTCGTTGAACATGGAAAAAATCTCCCGGGGCGCGTCCAGCACGTCCCCGGCGGCAGCCAGCAGCTGCTCCTGCTCGGCGGGCAGGGTGTGCGGCTTTTGCAGCAGCAGCACGCGCACCGCTTCGCTGAAATCGGCAAAATCGGGGTCATCCCGCAGGGCCTGCAGGTCCTTTTCCGGCAAGGCCAGCAATTCAGGCCGCAGGAAGGCCGCGGCGCTGTCCGCCGCTACCGCCAGCGCCTGGAATCGGGCGGCCCGCGCCTGGCGGACGGGATCGCCGCTGTCCTCATCCTTGTGCATCAGGGCATAAGCCCCCAAGCGATCCAGCAGCAGGGAAAGATCGTTTTCATCCCGGATGGCCTGGCGGGGATCATCCTTGACCCGGCCTTGCCAGCCCCGGACGGCCTCGATGGCCTGCCGGGCGCGCTGATAGGCCTGGTCATACGCCTCTTCCGTGGGAAAAATGTCATCCAAACGCCACTGCCACTGGGGATCCATGTCCTTGCGGGCTTTGATTTCCTGGGCCATACGCTGTCCCTCCTTTGATCATTGATCCGGTGTGTCACACGTTTTCGCCGCTTTCGTCCGGCAGCGATAATAGGTATCCGTCCAGATTGGTGCGGCCGCTGACCGTCAGATGATCCATGTCCGCCGCTTCCATGGCGCCGATCAGGATGCACAGCCCGTGGGGCATGTGGACGGCCCGTTCGGGCGGCAGGCCCGGCACCTGCCTGCGCTCCGGCAGGGGCAGGCGGCTGAGCATGCGCAGCTGCGTCCGGGCATCGGCCAGCGTAACGGTTTGTCCCTCCACCTGCTCGCCGTGGGCCTCCCGGCCCATGCGGATGGCCGCGGCGGTGGTGCAGCTGCCGCCCAAGCCCACCAGCGCCGGGGCGGGGGGCAGCCGGCGCAGGGCCGCGGCGTAGGGCTTCATCCCGTCCCGCACCATGGAAAGCACCCTGTCCGCGTCCTCCGGGCTGTCGATGGGCTGGATTTTCAGCAGCCGCGACGCCCCCAGCTGCATGCTCACCGACCAGATTATCCGGTTGTTTTCTCCCAATGTCCATTCGGTGGAGCCGCCGCCGATATCCATCACCAGCCGCCGCTCCCCCGACGATACCGCCCGGAAGGCCAGGGCTGCTTCCTCCTGCCCGGAAATGATCCGCAGGGGCAGGCCGTACAGCGCCTGGATCCGCCGCGCCAGCGCATCGCCGTTTTTCGCGTCGCGGGTGGCGCTGGTGGCGAAGAGCGTCACCGTTTCCGCCCCCCATTCCACCGCCCGGCGGTGCAGCCGTTCCACCGCGCGGGCCGTTTCCTCCAGCCGCTCCGGGCGGATGCGGTTTTCTTCGTCCAAGCCCAAAAAGAGCCGCGTTTCCTCGCGGCCCCGCAGGATATGGGTCAATTCTCCGTTCCGTTTTTCCGCGCACAGAAGCCGCGTGGAATTGGAGCCGATGGCAATGGCCCCGCGCATCATTCCGCGTCCTCCGCCGCCGGCTCGTCATAAAGCACTTCCGGGTTCCGTACCTTGAAGCGGATCTGCCCCGGCATCAGATAGCCCTGGGCCATGGCCTCCTTGCGGATGCCGGCGTCCGTGCCAAGAAAGTTCAATTCCTGGGTCAAATCGCTGGTTTTGGCGTTGACCGCGCTGGCCGCCTGCCGGACCTCGATCTGCTCCGCCTGCTTCACGGCGATTTCGCCGTCCAGCCGGTTGAGGATCATCAGGGAGATCGCCGCGATGACAAACGCCGCCGTCAGCACATACAACAGTCTCACTTTCCGTCCCATTGCGTTTCCTCCTTCGGGTATGCGTGTTTGTTCGCCATGAACCGGCGCTTTTCCTGCTTCATCGGCCCGTGAGAAAAAAGAAAAGGATCAGCCCCGCCGCTGCGGCCAGGCACAGCAGGGGCAGCCACAGCCCCGCCCTCTTCCGGGCAGGTGCCTGCGCGGGTGCGGCGGGCGTTTCCGGGCATTCCTCCTTTGGCGTACGTTCGGGCAGGGGCGTAAGCAGCGGCCGCTTTTCCGGCGCGTGTGGCAGAGGGAGCGTGCCCGCCGTCTGCCTGGAGCGGAGGAAGGGCAGGAACCGGTCCCGCACCTGCTTTTCCAGGGGATGGGTGAAAAAGGCGTCCCGCTCATTGAGCAGCTCCATCCGCTCCGCCCGCAGCGCCGCGGCCCGGGGCGGCAGGCCGCACAGCGCCGTGATCTGACCGGCCTGATCCACGTGCAATTCATGCAGCACGCAGGCCGGGGCCAGCAGCCGGATGGCGAAGATGTCCGCCGCGTAATCGTCCAGTTCCTGGGGATCCGCCATCAGATCCCCTTCGTTTTCCGGGCTTTGGAAGGCGCGGATCCCCGGGGTCAGGGAGCGAGTCCCGTGGGAAAGCAAAAGGTGGCCCAGCTCGTGAGCCACCGCGAACCGTCGCTCGTTTTCACTGAGAGAATCCCGCACGAACACATGCCACGCGCCCCGGATGCGGAGCGATACGCATACGCCGCTTCCCGCGCGGCCCACCCACATCGCCAGCCGGGGATCGGCCTGCGCGTCGGGAAAGGGATGGATCTCCATGCCCAGCCGGCCGGCCAGCGCCTCCGCGTCCACGGGCAGCGCCCGCACATCCAGCTGAAGCAAAGCGCGCCAGGCCGTATCCCGGGCATCCTGATACCGCCGATAGGTGCTCATGGCCGCCCTCCTTTTTCTGACAGGAATTGTAGAGCCGCATGCGGCAAAGGCGCAAGGGGAACGGAAGGGAGGAAGGGAACGGAAAAACGCCTTGATCCAGGGAACGGGCGGTTGTATAATGACGTGGGAGGCTCTCCTATTTTCCTTTGCGCCAGAAAGGATTTTGTATGCAAAACCAGAATGCCAGTGATAAACAGGCCCGGAAGCTGCGCACCATGACCACGGAGCCGGTGCGCAGGCTGATCATCCGGCTGGCCATCCCCACCATGATCTCCATGATGATCACGTCCATTTACAATATGGCGGACACGTTTTTTGTGGGGCAGATCTCCGATGAGGAGCCCGCCGCGCTGACGGAACAGGCGGCATCCCCCGACGCGGACGCCACCCCGGAAATGGAAGCAGCCCTCCGCGCCGAACAGGCGGATGTGCCCCCCGACGCGGACAGCGAGGACCCCGCAGACGCTCCGGCAGAGGAGGAGGCCGTGGCCTCCGCCACAAGCGCCACGGCGGCGGTGGGCGTTGCCTTTCCCCTGATGGCCATCATCCAGGCGTTCGGCTTCATGTTCGGCCACGGATCGGGCAATTTCATTTCCCGGGCCCTGGGCAGCCGGGATACGGGCGACGCCGAAAAAATGGCGGCCACCGGCTTTTTCATGGCGCTGATCGCCGGCACCCTGCTGATGAGCATGGGCCTGATCTTCCTGGATCCGCTGCTGCATGCCCTGGGCGCCCGGGATCAGATCCTGCCCTACGCCCGGGATTATATCCGCCTGATCCTCATCGGCTGCCCGTGGATGACCGCCTCCCTGGTGCTGAACAATCAGCTGCGCTTCCAGGGCAACGCGCTGTTTGCCATGATCGGCATCGGCACCGGCGGGCTGATCAACATGGGGCTGGATCCCCTGCTGATTTTCGGCCTGGGGATGGGCGTCAGCGGCGCGGCCCTGGCCACCATCATCAGCCAGTTCATTTCCTTCTGCCTGCTGTGGATCGGCGCCCGAAAATCGGATAATCTGAGAATCAAGGCCCGGAATTTCACGCCTACGCCCCATTTTTTGAAGGAGATCTTCAAGGGCGGCGCGCCCAGCCTGTTCCGGCAGGGCATCGGCAGCATTGCCACCGCCTGCATGAACAACGCCGCCGTGGTGTATGGCGCCGCGGCTGTGGCCGCCATGAGCGTTGTGTCCCGCATCATGATGTTCGCCAATTCCCTGGTCATCGGCTTCGGCCAGGGATTCCAGCCGGTATGCGGATTCAACTATGGCTCCCGCCGGTTCGACCGGGTGCGGGAGGGATATTTCTTCTGTGTGAAATACAGCAGCTTTTTCCTGCTGGGCGCTGCCATCCTGGGAGAAATCTTCGCGCCGCGGCTGATCGCCCTGTTCCGCAACGACCCCAAGGTCATTGAGATCGGCGCCCTGGCCCTGCGCCTGCAGTGCATTACCCTGCCGGCCTTCGGCTATATCATGATTTCCAACATGATGATGCAGACCACCGCCCACACCTTCCAGGCGTCCACCACCGCCCTGGCCCGGCAGGGGCTGTTTTTCCTGCCGCTGGTGCTGGTGCTGCCGCTGTTTTTGAAGCTGCTGGGCATCCAGATCGCTCAGCCCATCGCCGATGCGATGACCCTGGGGCTCACCATCGCCATGCAGATGCAGGTGTTTCGGAAAATGCGGGAATTGGAGCGGGAAACGGCGGAGGGACAATAGAACGCGCAGGCGTGCGGGGGAGGAAACGCGCCGGGGCCTGGCGGCGGAGGGCAGGGAAAGGCCCGACAATGCCGGATGGCGTCCTTTTCCCTTACTTCCCCACGCAGAACCTGGAAAAGATCTCGTCGATCAGCTGCTCGTCCACCTGTTCGCCGGTGACCCGGCCCAGACACTGCAGGGCCTGCTGCAAGTCAATGACGGCCAGATCCACAGGCGCGCCGTTTGCGCAGGCGTCAGCAGCGATGCGCAGACACTGGGCGGCCTCGCGGGCCAGACGCATATGGCGCTGCTGGGTCAGGGCGCTTTCCCCGGCGCCCGCGCCGAAGGCGGCCACCCGGCTTTCCAGCTCGGCCAGACCCTCTCCGGTCAGGGCGGACACCGTCACCGGCCGGTCAAAATCGGCGGGATGCAGCGCCAATGTCTGATCGCACTGGTTCAGCACGATGATGCGGGGCGCGTTTTCGGTATCCCGCAGCAGCTGGCGGTCCTCATCGGTGAGGGGCTCGGAGGCGTTGAGCACCGTCAGCACGCAGTCCGCCCCGGCGATGGCCTGACGGGCGCGGTCGACGCCGATGCGTTCGATCACGTCCGCGCCTTCCCGCAGCCCGGCGGTATCGGAAAAATGCACGCGCAGGCCGGCAATCATCACATCGGCCCGCACGATGTCCCGGGTGGTGCCGGGAATCGCGGTAACGATGGCGCGTTCCTGCCGGGCCAGGGCGTTGAGCAGGGAGGATTTGCCCACGTTGGGCCGGCCGCACAGCACGGCTTCCAGGCCCTGCTCCGCGATGCGGGCGCCCCGCTCGTCGCAGGCGGATTCCAGCTGGTCCGCCAGGCGGCGGGCGCCCTGCTCCAATTGCCCGGCGGCTTCCTCCAGGGAGATTTCCTCGGGATAATCAATGGCTGCCGCCGCGCCGGACAAAAGGCTGATCAGCTTCTGCTGCGCGCTGCGGATGAAAGCGCTCACCCCGCCCTCCAATTGCCGCACTGCCGCGCGCGCGGCCCGCTGGCCGTCGGCGGAAATGAGGGCCATCACGGCCTCTGCCCGGCTCAGGTCGATGCGCCCGCTGAGAAACGCCCGGCGGGTGAATTCCCCGGGCTCCGCCGCCCGGACGCCCCGGCGATACAGGGCGCTGAGCACGCTCCGCGCCGCCCAGGCCCCGCCGTGCAGGTGGATTTCGGCCACGTCCTCCCGCGTATAGCTACGGGGCGCGCGGAAAAGAACGGCCATGCATTCATCCAGGATTTCCCCCTGATCCATGGCGTGGCCGTAGTACATGCGGTGGCTCTCCCAGGCGTGGGAGGCGGGCACCAGGGCCGAGAGCATTTTTTCCGCTTCCGGCCCGCTGATGCGCACGATGGCGATGCCGCCCTCTCCCGGCGCGGTGGCCAGCGCGGCGATGGTGTCGTTTTCGCTCATGAGCGTCGATTCCTTTCGGTGGGAAATGGGAACTGCCGCTTGCCCGACTGTGGGAACGTTTTTGCCTGCGGAAACCGTCAGCCGGCGATCCATGCGATCGTTCAGGCTGTTTTTTTTTCACGGATGGCGCGGCGGATCAGGGCGGCCGATGGCTCCTCCGCCGTTACCGGGGCGGAAGGACGGCTATTCCTCCTCCGTGGGCTTGATGACTTTGGGCAGGAAGCCGCAGAAAGCGGTGAAGGCGTCGCTGCTTTCCACGGTCAGGTCGCCGCCCGCTCCGCGCATGGTTTCCCGGGCGATGTGCAATCCCATGCCCCGGCCCTCGCCCTTGCCGGAAAAGCCCGGCTCAAAAATGGAAGCCAGGTTTTTTTCGGGGATGGCGGGGCCGTTATTGCGCACGGTGAAGGAAAAGCTTTTCACATCCTCGGACAGGACGATGGACAGCCGGGGATCGGGCCAATCCCGCAGGGCGTCCATGGCGTTGTCGATCAGGTTGCTCAGCACCCGGCACATTTCCCACCCCGGCAGGGGCAGGGAATCCCACGCGGCGTGGACGGCCAGATCCACCTGAATGCCCCGCTGCTCCGCTTCGGCCACCTTCACGCGCAGCAGGGCGTTGACCGGAGCGCAGGATGTTTTCATGGTCTTGCTCAGGGACTGGATATCGCCGTACACCTGGGAGATATAGCGGTTGGCTTCCTCGTATTCGCCCATTTCGATCAGACTGTATACCACCTGCAGGTGATTGAGGAAATCGTGGCGCTGGGCGCGCAGGGCGGTGTTCAGATCGGTCATCTGGGACACCGTTTCGTTCAGGCCCCGCAGCTTCCAGTTGAGCTGGCCCGTTTTCAGCGCTTCCCGGATATCCATCACGGCGCCCCAGGATACCACAGCCGCCAGCATCAGCACCACAATGTCTCCCACGACCCCGTGGAGGGACTGATTCACCCCGTCGATGAGGATGAAAACGGCCAGGGCCACCACCGCGGCGATTTGCAGGGCGTTGATGACGATGATGTAAACGGCGGCCTTGCGCAGGTTCAGTTGCGGCTGGATCTTCATGCCGGTGTGGTCAACTCCTTTCGCAGCGCGGTCAGAACGCGCCGTTCCATGCGGGATACCTGCATCTGGCTCATGCCCAGGCGCCGCGCGGCGTCCCGCTGGGACAGGCGCTGCTTATATCGAAGGGCCATGAGTTCCTGCTCCAGGGGGGACAGCGCTTCCAGCGCTTTTTCCAGGTCAGCCCGCTGCTCCGAGCGGTCAAAACCCGTTTCCAGAAAAGGAAGCCGCGCCGCCAGGGGCAGGCCGTCCCCATCCTCTTGATCAAGGGACAGCGGCGCGCGCGCGGCCGGATGGGAAAGCGCCGTCAGCACCCTTTCCACGTCCCAGCCCAGGGCGTCCGCCAATTCCCGGGCGGTGGGCTCCCGGCGCTCGCGCTGGCAGAATGCTTCCCGGATCCTGGCCAGCTGCGCGCTCTGCTGCAGCATCGCACGGGGTGAGCGCAGCAGCCCGGCCTGATCCCGCACGGCGTTGCGCACGGCGCCGGTGACGGTGGGCGTGACGAAGGTGGTGAATTTCATTTCCCGGCTGACGTCAAAGCGTTTCAGCGCCCCCACGCAGGCCAGGCAGGCGATTTGATACAAGTCCTCATATTCCACGCCCCGATGGGCAAACCGCCGGGCAATCAGGGCGCACAGGGGCAGGGAAGCCTCCAGAGCGGCCTGCAAATGCGCGTCCGTTTGCTCCGCGGCGTATCGGCAAGCCAGGGCATGCATCCGATCCGCGTCCATGATCACATCCGGGCAGGCAGCGTCATATGCACGCAGCGGACGCTGCCTGCGTCCTCCTCCAGCGTCACATCCCGCACCAGGGTCTGGATGATCAGGCGGGCAATATCGGCGTCTGCGGGCTGCTCCTCCGGCCGGTCTGTCCCGCCCTCGGCGTTCAGGGTGACGTGCAGGCCGTCGGGCCTTTCCTCGCAGCGCAGGGTCAGGGTGTCCGCCGTGTAATCCTGATGCAGCAGCAAATCGCAGCTTTCCTCCACGGCGGTGTTCAGATCGTCCATCACGTCCACCGGGACGCCGTACAGGGCGCTGACCCCGGACATGGCCATGCGCAGCACCAGGATCCATTCCTCCCGGGCGGGGACGGTCAGGGCCATGGGCTTCATGTTTTTTGCACCACCTTCATGTTATCCTCGCTGATTTGGCCATCCAGCGCCCGGCAGGCGGCCCGGGCGTCCAGGACCCACAGGGACCGGGGGCAGAGCAGGGTGATCCCCTCCCGGGGCAGGTTGATGTACACAGGAACGGAGCCGGGCATGCCGGCCAGGATCTCCCGGGCGGCCTCCATTTGCGGACGGTCCATGCGCAGGTACAGCTTCACCGGCGCGTCCCTCGCGATCTGGGCGTCGGTGCGCGTATCCTTTTGCGGCGGCGCCGCGGCGGGGATCAGGGGCTCGATGCTGTCGATGAGCAGCTTGGCGTCCTCATCCTCCCGGATGCTCAGCCGGCCTGTCACCGCCACGGCCTGATCGGCGGCGATGGAATGGCTGTACCGCTCGTAGATCTTGGGGAACAGCAGGCATTCCACCTGGCCCGTCTGATCCTCCAGCGTCAGAAAGCCCATCATGGCGCCCTTCCGGGTAGCTTTGCTGTGGGTTTCCACGATGATGCCCCCCAGCGTGACCCGGCGGCCGTCCTCGCTGATGCCCTTGTCCTCCCGCTCGGCCAGTTCATTCAGATCCGCGGTGCTGAAATCCAGGCGCCGGAGGGCGTCGGCATATTCATCCAAAGGATGGGCGCTGCAATACACGCCGGTCATTTCTTTTTCCTGCGCCAGCAATTCCCTGAGCGGGAATTCCGGCACGGGGGGATAGGTTTCCTCGGTGCGCATGTCCTCCGCGGGCTGGCCGAAATCGAAGAAGGATACCTGGCCGGTCACGTTCTGCCTGCGCTGATTGGCCTGGGCGTCCATGGCGCTTTCAAACACCGCCATGCATTGGGAGCGCCGGGCGCCCAGCCCGTCAAAGCACCCCGCCCGGATCAGGCTTTCCACCGCCCGCTTGTTCACATCCTCCGTGGCGACGCGGCGGCAGAAATCGAAAATATCCCGGAAGGGGCCGTGCCGCTCCCTTTCCCGCACGATGGCCTCCACCGCCTTGTCGCCCACGTTTTTCACCCCGCCCATGCCGAACCGGATGCCCTGCTTCCCCTTGCCGTCGGCATCCACCGTGAAGGGGCGGAAGGAGGCGTTGATCCGGGGCGGCAGAATGGGGATATCCCGCTGGCGGCAGTAATAGATGTACGTGGCGATTTTCGCGGCGTTGCCGGTGACGGAGTTCATCAGCGCCGCCATGAATTCGGCGGGATAATGGTATTTCAGGTAGCCGGTCTGCAAGGCGACCACGGCGTAGCAGGCGGCGTGGGGCTTATTGAAGGCATAGGAGGCGAAGGCGGTCATTTCATCGAAAATGGATTCGGCCACTTCCGGGCCGATGCCCTTCGACACGGCTCCCGGGATGTGCTCGGCCGCGTTGCCATAGACGAAATTCTGCCGTTCCTTGGCCATCACATCCTTTTTCTTTTTGGCCATGGCCCGGCGCACCAGGTCGCTGCGGCCATAGGAATAGCCCGCCAGGTCCCGCACGATCTGCATCACCTGCTCCTGATACACCATGCAGCCGTAGGTGACGTCCAGGATGGGGCCCAGCAGCGGCGTTTTGTACTGCACGGTTTCGGGGTGCTGCTTGCCGCGGATGTAGCGGGGGATGGATTCCATGGGCCCGGGACGGTACAGGGAAATGGCGGCGATGATGTCCTCAAAGCTCCGGGGACGCATGTTGGTCAAAAACGTGCGCATGCCCCCGCCTTCCAATTGGAACACCCCGTCGGTGTCCCCTGCGCAGATCATGTCGAACACGCCCGCGTCGTCCATGGGGATGTCCTCGGGCTTCAGGTGGATGCCCCGTTTTTGCAGCATATCCAGGGTGTCCCGGATCACCGTCAGGGTGCGCAGGCCCAGGAAGTCCATTTTCAAAAGGCCCAGCTTTTCGATGATGCCCATGGGATACTGGGTGGTGATGACGTCGTCGTTTTTCTGCAGAGGCACGTAATGGGTGGCTTTTTCCCGGGTGATCAGCACGCCGGCGGCGTGGGTGGAGGCGTGGCGGGGCATGCCCTCCAGCGTCAGGCCCGTGTCGATCAGCCGCTTCACCCGGGGATCGGATTCATACATGTCCCGCAGGTCTTTATTCTGCTGCAGGGCCTTTTCCAGCGTCATATCCAGCGCCATGGGCACGGCTTTGGCCACCTGATCCACCTCGGCGTAAGGGTAGCCCAGCACCCGTCCCACGTCCCTGAGCACGCCCCGGGCGGCCATGGTGCCGAAGGTGATGATCTGGCAGACATGGTCGTGGCCGTATTTCCGCGCTACGTAGTCGATCACCTCCTGGCGCCGCTCGTAGCAGAAATCCACGTCGATATCCGGCATGGACACCCTTTCCGGGTTCAGGAAGCGCTCAAACAGCAATTGATATTTCAGCGGATCCAGCATGGTGATGTTCAGGCAATAGGCCACGATGCTGCCCGCGCCGCTGCCCCTGCCCGGCCCCACCATGATGCCGTGATCCTTGGCGTACTTGATGAAATCCCACACAATGAGGAAATAATCCACATAGCCCATCTTGGTGATGACGGACAATTCGTATTCCAGCCGGTCCCGGGCCGTCTGATCGTCGGGGGCATAGCGCGCCGCCAGGCCCTCCTCGCAGAGCCTCCGCAGCATGCTTTCCGCCGTTTCGCCCGCCGGCACGTCGTAGCGGGGCAGGTGCACCGTGTGAAAATCAAAATCCACCTGGCAGCGCCGGGCAATTTCTTCCGTACGTTCAATGGCGTCCCCCAAATCGGGAAACAGGGCGCGCATCTCCTCCTCGGATTTCACATACAGCTCCTGGGTGTGCTGGCGCATCCGGTTGTCGTCTTCCAGCGTCTTGCCCATCTGGATGCACATGAGCACTTCCTGGGCGTCGGCGTTTTCGCGGCGGATGTAATGGCAGTCGTTGGTGGTCACCAGGGGCACGCCGGTTTTCCGACTCATTTCGATCAGCCGGTGCAGCACCGTCTTTTCCTCGATCAGCCCGTGATCCATGACTTCAATATAGAAGTGATCCGGCCCGAAAATGTCCGCCATATCGTGAACGTATTTTTCCGCGTCGCCGTACCTTTCTTCCAGCAGCATCTTGGGCAGATCGCCGGAAATGCACGCGGACAGGCAGATCAGCCCTTCGTGGTGCTGACGGATCAGATTGTAATCCATCCGCGGACGGTAATAAAAGCCCCGCGTAAAGGCTTCGCTCACCAGGTACATCAGGTTCCGGTAGCCCGTTTCATTTTCGCACAGCAGGATCAGGTGGCTGTATTCCCGGCTCAGCACCCGCTTGTCCTCCATGTCGGGACACACGTACGCCTCGCATCCGATCACCGGATGAATGCCCGCGTCCTTGCAGGCGATATAAAACTCCACCGCGCCGTACAGCACCCCGTGGTCCGTCACGGCGCAGGCGTCCATGCCCAGTTCCCTGACCCGCTTCACCAGATCCTTGATCCGGCATGCGCCGTCCAGCAGGCTGTATTCCGTGTGCAGATGCAAATGCGCAAAGGCCATGGACGCCCCTCCTTTACCGTATAATTCACCGTTTATCATTATACCGCAAAAGCGGCGGATTGTAAACGGAGGAACGCGGGATGCGCTTACGCGCCCCGGACTGCCTGCCGTTCGGAAGACCGGGATCTGTTTCCTGGGCTGTTCAGCCGCGTACTGATCCTGCATTTTTTATGAAGCGGGTTTCCGGATACTGCAGAACAGTATAAAAACGGCAGGGATATCCAAAAAGGAGCGTACTCTTTTTTGGAAGTCCCTGCCCGGAATCATTGCGCATCCGGCCTGACTGCGGGACGCCGCTTGGCAGATCCTTTCAGCAAACGCCGCAGGTGACGGGCCCTGGGGAGGGGGGCAAAGCCCCGCCGTCCCCCTCAATACTCCTCCAGGAAGCTGTGCTGAGCGCCCGCGCGGATATACCCGGGGAATGTATCCAGGCACACGGCATGCAGGCTGGCGAAGATGCTTTTTTCGATATCGGGGTGGGTGCGTTTCATTGCGCGGATCCATGCCTTGATCTCCCGGCGCTTGCTTTCGGTTTCCCGGTCCGTCCGGGCGCTGTCCTCCGTGAAGCGGCAGGCGCACCGGAGGAATTCCAGCCCATGATAGCGCTGCCAGGCGATGATCGCCTCCTCCCGCACGCAGTACAGGGGGCGGATCAATTCCATGCCCGGGTAGTTTTTGCTGTGCAGTTTGGGGATCATGCCCTGGAGCTGAGCGCCGTAGAACATGGACAGCAGCGCGGTTTCGATCACGTCGTTCAGGTGGTGGCCCAGCGCGATTTTGTTGCATCCCAGGGCCTGGGCCTGGCTGTAGAGATGGCCGCGCCGCATCCTGGCGCACAGATAGCAGGGGTTCTTTTCCGCCCGATTGGCCACGTCGAACACGTCCGTTTCAAACACGGTGACAGGCACGTTCAGCAGCGCGGCGTTTTCCTCGATTTTCCGGCGATGGGCCGGGCTGTAGCCCGGATCCATCACCAGAAAGACCAGGGAAAAGGGCGTTTCACTGATGCGCTGAAGCACCTGCATGGCCTTGGCCAGCAGCATGGAATCCTTGCCGCCGGAGACGCACACCGCGATTTTGTCCCCCGGCTGGATCAGCTGGTATCGCTTCACCGCCGCGATCAGGGGGTTCCAGATGTCCTTGCGGAATCTTTTGCAGATGCTGCGCTCCGTCAGCTGGGCAAAGGTCAATTCTCTTTTCATCGCAGGCTCCGTCCGGCTGTTTTCCGGTTTCAGGGCGCGGTGATTTTGACGATGTAGCCCTTGGCGTCCTGATCGCTGTTCCGCCGGCACAGGCCGCCCAGCACGATGGTGTTGTCGGCAAAGTCCATGGCGGCGGCGTTGAAGGAATCGTTGCCGGGCAGATCGCTGGTGAACTGCCACAGCAGGCGGCCGGATTCATCGATGCAGATGACCCAGGCGTCCTTTTCGCCGTTACGGCCGCGGCTGCCCACCACGTCGCCGTCCCGGGACATCGTGGAGCCCACCAGCAGATACCGGTTGCCCGGCAGGATGGTGGTGCCGCACAGCTCCTCATCCTGGCTGCCGCCGTAGGTTTTGCTCCACACCATGCGGCCGGTGCTGTCGATCACCATGGCCCAGAAGTCATGCCCGCCCCAGGCGCCGCTTTCAGTGAAGCCGGTGACCAGGTACGTGCCGTTGCCCAGGTCGCGGATGTTATCGAAAATGTCTTCGCCCATGCCGCCGTAGACCAGGCGCTTGACCAGATTGAGGTTTTGATCCACAATGACGATCAGGCCGTCGCCGTTGTTGTTCTGATAGGTGCTGCCCACCATGATCAGGCCGCCGTCGGGGGTGGCTGCGGCGGAATCGGGGATATCGTCGCCGCTGCCGCCGAAATTGGCCAGATTGATCAGCTGCCCGTCCGCGCTCATTTTCACCACCAGGAAATCCTGGCGGCCATAGCCCGACAGGGCGAAGGAATCCGTCAGGTTCAGCCAGCCGCAGCCCGCCACGGTGCCGTCGGCCAGGGGGATCACCACGTCAAAGCCAAAGGAGGGGCTGCCCACGCCGAAGCTGCGCATCCACCGGATGTTGAAGTCCTCATCCAGCCGTCCCAGCAGGGCGTTGGTGCGGTCCGTTTTGCTCATCGTGCGGCCATAATAGGTCTGCGTATCCCAGATCCCGGCAAAATCCTTGTCATTGGAGCGGGTGACGCCGGCGACAAAGAAGCCTGTCTGATCCGGCAGGATGCAATGGTAGCTGTCCCAGCCGGAGCCGCCCACCACACTGATATTCTCATAATTGCCGAAGCTGTCCATGCGGATGGCCATGGAATCCCGGTCCCCGGCGCGGGCCACCAGCTCGCCCTGCGTGGAGGAGGTGCGGCCGGAAAGGACGGTGCCGCTCATGTCGGATTGAGGGGCTACCCACATGATTTCGGTGAAGCCGTTGCCGCCCAACTGCCGGCGGAACACGAAGGTGGGGGTGCCATAGCCCAGGCGGTAGCCCCGGGGCGTTATGGGCTTCCAGCCGGGGATCTGATCGGCGGGCACGTAAAGGGCTTCCGCCTTGCTCTGGCCTTCCGCCCGCAGATAAACCCATTCCCGGCCGGAGGCATCCCGCTCGGCATGCAGCACGGTAACGCTGATGGTCTGGCGGAAGGAGGAAGCGGGGGCCGCGGTGGCGGCGGGGGCGCGGCGGTTCATGGTGCCTTCCGGCAGCTGGAATTGGCTGGCGCGGGCCCATACCATGGAGGGCACGAAGCCGGAGGGCGTCAGGGCACTCCGGGGCAGCCAGCCCCGGCTGAGCAGGTTGTTTTCATCAATGAAGGAAATGAAGTACCAGCCCGTATCGGGGTCCTGCGCCAGCACGCTCACCACGGTGCCGCCGTTGATAGCCTGGATCAGCAGGGAATTCTTATCGGGCAGGGAGCGCACATTGGCCTGATCGGCCAGCTTGGCGGTCACGGGCATCTCCAGCCCCCGGGTGAGCTGGCCGGTAAAGGGGTCAATGGCCTGCATATCCAGGGGATTCCAGATTTCGTCTGTCACGTCGGCCTGATTGCCGTGGAGATGAATGCATCTGACCAGGGTCGGGTTAAAATCATCGGTGCGGCGCAGGAGGCCCGTTTCGCTCGCCCGGCTTCCCTGCAGCCGGGTGATGCTGTAGGACGCGCGGGTGCTGCCCGTGGACCGGAGGCGGATGGAATAATCGCCGTCCCGCAGCACCATCGTTTTTTCATCCATGTTGTCGCCCAGCAGCGCCATATAGCCAAAGGCGGCGCTGCCCCGGTAATCCAGGGGAGAGCTGCACAGGTATTCGCCGCTGCCGTCGGAAACGTACACATCCAGGCCGCTGCTGATGCTGAGGCGGTAGGCGCCGCTGAGCGCGTCTTCCCTGTCCGCGGAAACGGAGGCGCCGATGGCGATGGTCATGAACGCGTCGGCCAGCTGGGTGTTGATATCGTTCACATTGGAGAAGTCGATTTCAAAATAGCGGGTTTCATAGCCGGCGGCCAGCACCCGGCGCGCTTCCGCCTTTTCGCTGCTGCTCAGCGCGCCCACCAGGCCCACGGTGTATACCAGGGTGTTATTGCCGGCGGCGTCCCAGCCGGCGTCGATGGGGTTGCGCCCTTCGTTGGCCAGGCCGTCTGTCAGCAGCAGGATCATGCGCCGGGCGTCCGGACGGCTGTACTGATCCAGCATGGAGCGGGCAGTGTCAAAGCCGCCGGCTGTGTTGGTCATGTTGCCCAATTCGATGCTCCGGATGCTGGCGGACAATTCGTTGTTCCGCTCGATGGGCAGGGGATTGGAGACCACGCGGGGGTAGGTGTCGTACTGCACGATGCCCACGCGGCTGTAGGGATTGAGGGAAGCCAGCGTCTGGACAAAATACACTGCGGCGTCCTGGGCATAAGAAATGATTTGCTTGCCGTGCCGGGAGGATGCCTGCATGGAGCCCGAGGAGTCGATGACCAGCGCCACATCCAGCGGCGTCAAGCCGAAGGCGTTGAGGGCCTGATCGGAGGGCTGCGGCGCGTCGGCGTTCACCACATCGCCCACGGCGTCTCCCGCTTCATAAGTAATCAGACCCGCCACATCTTCCGTGTCGTCGTCCTCCGCCCAGGCGCTCCAGAGTGCGGCGGAGAGGAGCATCACTGCGCACAGCATCCATGCAATCAGCCGTTTCATTCTTTCTCACTCCTGTTCCTGTCTTTTCGGGAAAATCATATCATATTTATATCCATAATTCAAATGAAACCGGACGCCTGTTTGTTAACAATTTTGGATAATCATTACATTTTCGATACATTCCCGGTTTTATTCTTGCAATAGTGGCAGGTGGGTGATACAATACACTATATATTGTAGTGAAAGGAGTTCACGCGGATGAGCGGATGGACGCTGTTTTTTTGTGCGGCCGTAGCCGGCGCGCTGGCTATTCTGGCGTCCGATTGGAACCGCCGCCGTCATGAACAGGTCTATAAAGAGCGCATGCGCCGCAGCATGCTGTTTTATGAAATCTATCCGCTGATCGTGGAGGCGCGGCAGCACGATATCGACCGGGTGCAGATCGAGCGCAGCCGCATCATTTTTTATGCCGTCTGCCCGCCGGGAGAGGTGGGCTCCTATGTGCTGTCCGAACGGGGCCACCGGCCCCTGAATCCCTACCGGGTGTGGGCACTTACCCAGGCCGTGGCGGACGAATTGCCCGTGCTGCAGGAAAGCCGCTGCTACAAGCTGAAGCGCTACACGGTCATGCGGCCAAACGGAAAAAAGGATGACGCCTACCAGTTTATCATCCGCAACGCGTATAAAATGGAATGCCTGTACGCCCGCCAGCGCAAGCCCAGGCTGTATTGACCGTGCGTATCTGTTCCGTCGCGGACGGAGCCTGTTCGCAGATAAAAAGCCAAATCTACGGGCGTCTTTTCCGCGGCGGATATATCATCCTGTAACGCGGCGCCCGTTTATCAAAAGAGAAAAAGAGCTTTCATCAGCGGTGAACCTCCTGACGGCTTTCCCGGAAGGGGGATGTGGGAGGAAACCGTTCTTTGGCCTCCAAAGAGCGGTTTCCTCCCATTAATTATTACACTTAATACTATACTCAAATTAAAATAGCAAGAAAAAAAGTAAAACGCTCCTGTCATCCCGAGCGGAGTGGAGCGAGAGCGGAACGAAGTCGAGGGATCTTTGAGAAACAGATTACTTCCAGCAGCATATTGCCCAGTTTCCAGATCCCTCCGCTCCGCTTCGCTCTCGCTCCGCTTCGGTCGGGATGACATTGT
>JAFXVJ010000042.1 GCA_017524615.1 Clostridia bacterium
CGTTCCTGGTCCCGCAGCGCGGCGGCCTTTTCGAAATCCTGGTGGCTGATGGCTTCCTTCTTCTCGATCACCACCGCCTCCAGGCGCTTTTCCTGCTCACGCACATCCGGCGGCGTCGTGCACGCCGCGATCCTCACCCGGCTCGCCGCCTCGTCCATCAGGGCGATGGCCTTGTCCGGCAGGAACCGGTCGGTGATATAGCGGTTGCTCAGGGTGGCGGCGGCGATCAGGGCGCCGTCCTGGATCTTGACCCCATGGAATACTTCATAGCGCTCCTTCAGGCCGCGCAGGATGGAGATGGTGTCCTCCACCGTGGGCTCGTTGACCATCACCGGCTGGAACCGGCGCTCCAGCGCCGCGTCCTTTTCCACGTACTTACGGTATTCATCCAGCGTGGTAGCGCCGATGCAATGCAGTTCGCCCCGGGCCAGCCTGGGTTTGAGCAGGTTTCCGGCGTCCATGCTGCCTTCCGTTTTGCCGGCGCCCACGATGGTGTGCAGCTCGTCGATGAACAGGATGGTCTTGCCTTCGCTCTTTTTGATCTCGGCCAGCACCGCCTTCAGACGTTCCTCAAATTCTCCCCGGAACTTGGCGCCGGCAATCAGCGCGCCCATATCCAGGGAAAAAATGCTGCGGTCCTTCAGGCTGTCCGGCACGTCCCCGCGGACGATCCGCAAGGCCAGGCCCTCCGCGATGGCCGTTTTGCCCACGCCCGGTTCGCCGATCAGGACGGGATTGTTTTTGGTTTTCCGGCTCAGGATGCGGATCACGTCCCGGATCTCGCTGTCCCTGCCGATCACGGGATCCAGCTTGCCTTTTCGCGCCAGATCCACCAGGTCGCTGCCGTATTTGGCCAGGGCGTCATAGGTGTCCTCGGGGTTATCACTTGTCACCCGCGCGGCTCCGCGGACGGAAGAAAGGGCTTTCAGGAAGCCGCTTTCCGTAATGCCGCTGCGCTGGAACAGGGCAGATATATCCTTATCCGCCGTTTTGATCAGCGCCAGGAACAAATGCTCCACGGAAATGTATTCATCCTTCATGCGGTTCGCTTCATCCGCAGCAGCGCGAAGGGCCTTATCCATGTCCGCGGAAACGTAAACCTTTCCTTCCTCCCTGCTCAGGCCGCGCACCTGGGGCAGCTTTTGCAGGATGCTTTCCGCGCCTTGAGCCAGCTGATTCATATTCAGGCCCATTTTGGACAGCATCTGGGGAATCAGCCCTTCCGGCGCGGACAGCAGCGCCGAGAGCAGATGGGCCTGCTCCAGCTGCTGATGGCCCCGTTCGGCGGCGATGCGCTGTGCCGCCTGGATGGTTTCCATAGATTTTTGGGTGTACTGATTGTTGCTCATATTTCTCCCCCCATTTGGGAATATCGTTCTTTGAGAAGATCAGGATTGACTTTCTTTGACCTTCATATGTATTCTACCACCTTTTTCCCACTTGTCAATAGTTTTTTTAAGAAAGAAGAAATTTTTCCTGTCATTTGACGGATTCTGTCGGCAGGAAAGTGATTGTATTCGGAAAGATTTTGTGGTATGCTATATGTGTGGAGGTTCATCTCATGGATAACAGGCTGGTGACTGCGGATGCCATTGTGTTTGATGTAGGCAATGTGCTCCTTTCATTTGATCCTATCAGCGTGATCGCCCTGCTGCCGCAGCAGCACCGGGCGCCGATGATGGAGGCGTTGTTCGGCCCTCTCCACCTATGGAGCGGATTTGACCTGGGAAAAGACAGCAACGAAGCTGTCGCCCAGCGCATCGCGCAGGCGGCCGGCCTTCCCGAGGGACGGGACCTGGCCCTCTATTTACTCGAAAATTTTCCCCGGGTGATGGAGCGGCTGCCGCTTTACGGCATGCTCAGGGAGCTGCGCGCGATGGGCAAGCGGCTTTACGCCCTCACCAATTATCCCGAACCCTCCTTTACCTATACCTGCGAGGTCCATCCGGAATTGACGCGGCAGATGGACGGCATGGTGGTGTCCTCCAGGGAAAAGCTGACAAAGCCGGATCCGGCCATTTTCCGGCTGTTGATCGGGCGTTTCAATCTGGACCCTGCCCGCACGCTGTTTATTGACGATACCGCTGTCAACACCGCCTCCGCCGCCGCGCTGGGCTTTTCCGTTTGGCACTATGCGGGGGAGGATCGCATTCCGCAGGACTGAAAAAATGCCAAAGAATTGGTAAACCGTCGGGAACAAATTCGCTTTGTTTTCCGTCTATGTTATAGAAACCGGTTCAAACCATTGCACCGATCGGAAGGAAGGATGACCCATGAAACATCGCCGTATGCTGAAAGCCGCTTTGCTGGCCATGCTCATTGCGCTGCCGCTGATTCTCAGCGGCTGCTATGTGGAGCCTGAGGATATCAATGCCGGCAATCCGGGCAACGATGTGGAATATCCCGTTTTCGGGGCGACCACCAATCCGCCCGTTCCTACCAGCACCCCGGCAGCCACGGTGACCAATGTGCCCTCAGTGGCGCCCATGGATACCCCCGCGCAGCTGCCTACCTCCGCCGCCGTGGTCAACTGGACCCGGACGGTGAATCCTCTGCCGGCCAGCACCGATAGCGGCGCCGGCAATCAGGCGCCCGACGTCACTTCTCCCCCCACCGCCAGGCCCACGGCCACGCCGCAGCAAGGCTCGCTCAAGCGGGGCTCCACCGGCCAGGAAGTCAAGGATCTGCAGCAAAAGCTGAAGTCCCTGGGCTTCTATCACGGCAGCGTGGACGGAGATTTCGGCGAAGCCACCGAAGCGGCCGTGAAGGCGTTCCAGAAGCAGTACGGCCTGACAGTGGACGGCAAGGCCGGCACCAACACCCTGGCCAAGCTGGCTGCCGCCCGTCAAACCGCCAAGCCCACCGCCTCCCCCACCCCCAGGGCCACTGCGACCCCCAAGGTGAGCCAGAACACCTATCTGCGAAAGGGCAACAGCGGCAGTCAGGTGCGGCAGATGCAGGACCGTCTGATTTCTTTGGGTTATTTGCTGGGCACCTCCACCGGCACCTTTGACGAGTCTACCGAGGCAGGCGTGATCCGGTTCCAGGATCGGCACACCTCGTATTCTGACGGTGTGGCCGGCCCTGATACCCTGAACGCGCTGTATGCCTCCTCCGCCAAGAAGACCAGTTCTCCCGCGGCCATCATCGGCATCACCCTCAAGGAAGGCTCCACCAACGCCCAGGCCGTGCGTCTGCTGCAGCAGCGGCTGAAGTCCCTCGGATTCTATACCGGCTCCGTGGACGGCGATTTCGGCGCCGGCACCACCGACGCCGTCAGGGCTTTCCAGCGTGCCAATAAGCTGACCGTGGATGGCGCGGCCGGCCCCGGTACGCTGAACAAGCTGTTCAGTTCCAAAGCTGTCACCGCTTCCCAGGCGCAGGCGACCGCTACGCCTTATGTCATCACGGCGCCGCCGGCCGTCATCACCGCCGTTCCTTCCTATAATTACAATGGCACGCCCATTCCCGCCAACACCTATGTGCAGGTCACGTCTGCTCCCTCCGGGGATTATGTCACCTTGCGCCGCGGCACCTATGGCCAGCCCGTGCTGGATATGCAGAATGCCCTGAAGCGTCAGGGATACTACAACGGCAACGCCGACGGTTATTTCGGCGACGGTACGGAGCAGGCCGTCATCAACTTCCAGCGGCTCAACGGCCTGCAAGCCGATGGCGTGGCCGGTCCCGCCACCCTGCGCGTGCTGTTTGAAGGCGCATTCCCCTTCGGTTCCTGATCACAGATACGCATAAAGCCCGGAGCGTTTTGCTCCGGGCTCTTCCTGTCTAAAGGATCGAAAATAGAACGTGTATTTTGCTCCGCCGATGCAGAAGGGCGGCCGACGGCAGGCAAGCCTTTGCCCGCCGGAACCCGCGCGCATGCCCAGGGCGCGGGGCGGATGAAGCGGCATGCAAAAGATGCATGTTTGTTGCGCTGCTCAGAGTTTCTGCGCGTTCCCCTGGGAATCCGTGTTCTTGGGCAGCAGGCTGATCAGTTGCTCCGTCAGCAGCCGGGATAAATTGGACGCGGCGGCCACCCGAAAAACCAGATAGGATACAGGTGCGTCCTCCTTTTCCAGCACGGGCACGGCGGCCTTGCCCACCTCCCGGGAAAAATATGCCTTGATTTCGTGAAATACCTGGGCAAAGGCGGTATAGCTCTCGCGGATCTCCGTTTCATTCATGGTGGGCGGCAGCAGCCTGCGGATATCGCTGGTGTTCATGGACTGCTTCAGGATGCACACCATCATCAGATATGCCAGATGCACCCTGTTATACCGCTTCTTCACCGGCGGGGGAATGATTTTCAGCTTCACATAATTATTGATCATCGCGGGGGTGACCAGCCTTTCATCGCTGTTTTCCACCGGCCCCAGCGACAAATACTGGTTCATCAGATAAATCACCTGATCCATATAGAGGGGCAGGGCGGGAAAATCCTGCCACTGCGGCAGCTCATAGCCTTGCAGCGAGTCATCCCATTCCTGCAATTTCTGCCGCACCAGCGACTTATCAAAATACATGTGATTCGCCTCTCTTTGCGGACGGATTCCCCGCTGCCTTTCCGTCCATGCGTTGCTTATCAAGCCTATTATAACACAGGCACAGGCGATTGACCATCGTTTTGACAACTTTTTCGGTTGACTTTATAAGCAAAATGCTTTAAGATGATTTTTGATACCAGATCGCAGAAAGGAACACGACTGCCATGGATGACTTTGTGATCATGACCGATTCCTCCTCCAACCTGACGCCGGACCTGGTGCAGGATGCGGAATTGGAGGTTATTCCCTTTCATTGCTTATCCCATCATGGCGAAATGATTTGTTACGATCCTGAGACGCCTTTTGACGGCCACGCGTTTTATGATTCGCTGCGCCAGGACGGCCCCGTCAAAACCTCGGCCATCAACGCCCATCAGTTCACCCAGGCGTTCGAACCGCTGCTGCAAAAGGGCAAGGATATTCTCTATATCGCCATGTCCAGCGGCATCAGCAGCACCTGCGCGGTAGCGATGCAGACCGCGAAAGACCTTTTGAAAAAGTATCCGGACCGGATGATCCGCGTGGTCGACACCCTGGGGGCTTCCTTTGGGGAAGGGATTTTCGCCCTGAAAGCGGCCGTGATGCGGCGGGCCAGGCAGAGCCTGCGGTCCGTAGCAGAGTGGATCGAGGACAACAAGCGCCGCATGTGCCAATTCTTCACCGTGGATGATTTGATGTTCCTCCACAAGGGAGGCCGTCTGTCGGGCATTACCGCCCGCTTCGGCTCCATCGCCAATATCAAGCCGCTGCTGAAGGGGGACTCTGAAGGCAAAATCGTCACCTGCGGCAAGGTGATCGGGCGCAAAAAGTCCCTTCAGGCCCTGGCCGATCTGTTTGACAGGCACGCGGAGCAGGAAAGCGATGAAATCGTGGCCATCGCCCATGGCGACTGTGAAGAGGATGCGCTGTATCTGGCCGGGCTGCTCAAGCGCAAGCGCAGCCTCAAGGATGTGCTGATCCGCTGCTATGAGCCGGGCACCGGCTGCCATGTGGGCCCGGGCGCCGTGGCGCTGTTCTTCTTCTCCCCCGTCCCCTGCAAATAACCTTTCCGGACCGTCCGGATATCCGGCGTTTCAGGCGCGGGTATTCATCTCTTGCGAGGTGGATGCCCGCTTTTTTGACGCATCGGCGTATAGCAGAATCCCCCCTTCTTTCCTGCGATTCACCGGCATGGAACAAACACACTGTGTTCTCACCAAACGTTTGTTCCCGTTCGCGCGTGCTCATTTTGTCATTTTTGCGTTTTCTTCGTCGTTTCCCTCTGGAAAACGCTGTCGATCCGCATCCAAAATTGGAATAAACAATTCTTTTGGTTATCATATCATTGTATATTCCATTCTTTTCGTTATAATTGGATTATATCCTTCATGCAGCGATGCGGATTCTGGAGAATTTGCCCCATGCGCAATCCGCATCACCGCAAAAGTTTCAACGGAGAGGAGCCGAAACACTTATGAGCAACATTCGGGTTTTGATCGTGGATGACAATGACGAGCTTCGCAGCAGCATGACCCACTTCTTTCGGCAGCAGCAGGATATCAGCGTGGTGGGCGAGGCAGCCAACGGCATGGATGCCCTGAAGCAGCTTCGGGAAAAGCAGGCGGATGTGATGCTGCTGGATATGATCATGCCCAACCTGGATGGATTCGGCGTGCTGCGGCAAATGCAGCATCTGGACGCTGACAGGCGGCCTCACGTGATCGCCGTCACCGCGCTGGGGCGGGACGATTTTATCCGGCGTGCCGTGGAATTGGGCGTGCGTTATTACATGATTAAACCCGTGGATCTGTCGGTGCTGCTGGAGCGGGTACGGGACGTGACGCGGCAGGACCTTCCGCTTTCCCTGGAAACCCACGCGCTGGTCGCGCCGGGGCTGACGCTGGAAGATAAGCTGTCCAATCTGTTCCTCAGCATGGGCATCCCCGCCCACATCAAGGGCTATCAATACCTGCGGGAGGCCATCCGTCTGGTGATCGAAAATCCGGGGATGATCGGCGGCATCACCAAGGAGCTGTATCCCGCCATTGCCCGCCGCTTCGGCACCACCGCCAGCAAGGTGGAGCGTGCCATCCGTCACGCCATCGAGGTGGCCTGGAGCCGGGGTCGGGTGGATACGCTGAACAAAGCCTTCGGCTGCAGCGTGGCCCAACCGGACGAAAAGCCTACCAACGGCGAGTTTATCGCCCTGATTGCCGATAAGCTGTCGCCCGATCATCCGGCCCATTCCGCCTGATTGCGCATCCTCCAGCCAAAGCATGATCCGCCGCTCCCCAGGGAGTCCGCCCGCGCGGGCAAACCAAGCAAAAAGCCATTCTGCCGCCACGGTCCAGCGCAGAATGGCCTTTTGTTACGCATCGGTATCCGTTATTTCTTTCCGCCCGTGAAGAAGCTCTTCAGCTTCGCCAGGAAGCCGCCGGCATTCTTGGCCACGTCCGTGAGGTTCAGTTTGCTCTTGACGGCCTCGATCACGCTTTTGAGGATATTGCCGTCCAGCTTCACGCCCAGGATGTCGGTGACCACCTTGGCGGGGTTGGACTTGAATTTCTCGATCATGCCGCTGTTGCCGGTCAGTTTCGCTACGATCTGCTCCACGTATTTCGAGATATCATTGCTCATGGTTTATTTTTCCTCCATTTCGATCTTAGCGTCCGGCGCGTTCTTGCGTACGGATTCGATGCCGTTCAGGCAGCTCTTCAGAGCGGTGTAGCCCTCGGAAGCTGCGATGTTCTGGCCGTTCTTGGCCTTCAGACGGAAACGGAATTCACCGGCGTTATCAGTATAGATTTCGAATTTGGGATGCTTCTGGATCTGATAGCCTTCCTTGGTCTGATCCTCCACATTGGCAATCGGCGCATTGTTGCCCACAGAAGCGATGCCGGCCTTGCAGGTCTGCAGGCTCTTATACATCTGAGAGGTAGCGATGATTTCGCCGTTGCCCGCCTTCAGACGGAAGCTGTACTTGCCGTTCTTTTCCTTAATGACAAACTTGCCCATGCGCATATCCTTCCTTTCGCGGCTTTTTTCTTATTGTAGCAATTTTCGGGCAAAAATACAATATTTTTTTCCATTCTTTCAAAAAAATTTATGTTTCATTGTGTCTGTTCGGTCATGGGATGACCGGTCACGATCCATACAGGCCAAACGGATTCCGGATCTGCTCCGGTGAATCTATGGCGTCGGCGCGGCTTCCCGTTCCCCGCCGCGGCTTTTCAGTTTTTACATCGTTCTTTCTCCTGCCGCATTGACAATCCAGTCGGTTTGGATTATCATGGAATATGGTGATTTATAATCCCGGAATGCAGATCAACTGGAGGCTCCGCAATGCGTATGACAAAGAAAACTCGGTGGTTTTTGCTATGGATTGCCGTCATGCTGGCTATGCCCGTTTGGGCCGTTCAGGGCCAGGGCGGCCAGGTGAGCGGCCTGGTGTGGCTGGAAAAAAACGTTGATGGCGCGTTCAGCAATGAATCCGGCCTGGCCGGCGCCGTGGTGACCCTGGAGCAGCAGGCGGAGGATGGCGGCGTGACCGATATCGCCCAGGCCGTCACCGGCCGCAACGGCAATTACAGCCTGTCCGTCCCCGATGCGGGGGATTACAGGCTGCGTATCGAATTGCCCGCCGAATACCGTTTCACTCTCCACGGCCTGGCCAGCGACGCGCTGCCCGCCCAGGGACGGGTGAGCTATACGCCGGTGTTTCATGTTTCCGGCGGACAGAACGTGACCAAGTATATCGGCGCCACGAAGAGCTTCGCCACCATCACCGTGATCGCTTTTGAGGACCTCAACGCCAACGGCGGCCGCATGAACAGCGAACCCGCAGTCAGCGGCGCGCAGGTGGATGTACTGTATGCCTATGCCGGCGAAACCTATGTGGTGACCAGCGAATTGGTCGGCCGGGACGGCCAGGCCATAATCCGCGAGCTCTCCCCCGGCACCTATCGCGTTCGGATCAGCCTGCCGGAAAACTATGCCGTCGGCCCGCTGGGCCAGAAGGTGTCCGGCTGGTACAACTGCTTCCTGCCCGAAACCGCCGATACCGGCATCACCGACCCCATCACCGTTTACGCGAAGGATAACATGGGCGTTGGCGCGGGCATGGTGCGCGCCGGATCCGTCAGCGGATCCCTGTGGTACGACGCCGACTTCAACGGCCAGTGGGACGAAGGCGAAACGGGCCTGCAGAACGCCCGGATCACCCTGTATTCCCCCGCGACCGGCGCGTCCTGGGAGACGCAGGCGGACTCCCTGGGGAAGTATGTCTTTTCCCGGCTGCAGCCCGGCGATTATCGCCTGGAAATTTCCCTGCCCGACAGCATGGTGTTCACCTATAGCGGCAGTTCCCTGATTTCTTCCGCCTCCTCCCGCGCCAGCCTCACCGTTGCCGCGCGCGAAGGCGTCACCACCCAATTGGGGCCGGTGGGCGCCATGCCCGCCACTGCCCTGTCCGTCTCCCTGTTTGCCGATCAGAACGGTTCCGGTGTTCAGGACGCGGACGAAGCGGGCATCCCCGGCGCCTCCGTATCCGCCTATCAGGATGGCGCGCTGGTGGAAACCCAGCAGACGGACGCCCAGGGCCGGGTTCGCTTTGCCGCGCTGCGGGGCGGCGTCACTGTGCTGTCCGTTAAGCTGCCGGAGGGCCATGTGTTCTCCCAGGCCAGCGATTCGCTCTTTTCTTCTGATGTGGCGCAGTCCCAGGCGGATAAGAACCTGTTCCTGGACGGAACAGAGGGCGAAACCGCTCTGTCCGTTCCCGTGACCTATCCCGCATCCATCAGCGGTATCTTTTTTGAGGATCCCACCAACACCGGCGTGTATCAGCAGGGCGACGCGCTGCTTTCCGGCTTCACCGTGCAGGCCATCGATCAGCAGCAGCGCGTGGCGGCGGAAACCGTCACAGACGCCTCCGGCCGCTACACCCTTTCTCCGTTGCTTCCCGGTGTATACAGCGTTCGTTTCCTGCTTGGCGACACCTATGTGGCTTCTCCCTTCGCCGCCGGGAAGAGCAACGACGCCAACTATATCCAAACCCAGACGCCCGAATACGGCGAAACCAGCGTGATCTCTCTGGCTGCCGGCGCGCACGCCGACGGCATCAACGGCAGCGTGTTCCAGGCCGGTCTGGTGGATGGTTATGTGCTGCTGGACGGCCAGGCAGGCGGTCTGGCCGGCGTGAAGGTATCGCTGCTGGACCAAAACCAGCAGCCGGTATCCGATTACGCCTATGACATCACCGATGAAACCGGCTATTTCGCCGTCAAGGGTGTGCTGCCCGGCACCTATTCCCTGCTCTATACCCTGCCGGACAACGGCGCCTTTACCAATCCCCGCACCGATGACAGGACCGCCCGCAGCCAAACCTTTGCCTGCGGCAGCGGCCAGCAGGTGCATCTGCCTGCCCTGACCGGTGAATACACCGCTTCCCTGTCCGGCCGGATCCTGTCGGATACCGGCGCCCCTGTGACCGCTCACATCACGCTCACTTCCCAGTCCACCGGCGCCACCTGGGATGCCGAGTTGGATCAGGAGAACGCCTATCGGTTCTCCGGCCTGCGGCACGGCGAATATGTTCTGTCCGTCTCTCTGCCCGACGGCCTGGTATTCGGTTATCTGCCTTCCTCCCCCATTTCTCCCGCTCCTTCCAGTGTCGCCACGGTGTCGTTTACCCTCGAGCCCGGCAGCCATGTGGAAAATGTGGATATCCGCGCCGCGCTGCCGTTGAACGTGTCCGGCCATGTGTTTTACGATGACAATCTGTCCGGCGTCCAGGATTCCGGGGAGTCGGGCGCGGAAGGCCGCACCATATCCCTGTGGCTGGCGGGTGAGGAAATCGCATCCGATGAAACCGACGGCGAGGGCAACTTCAAGGTGAGTCAATTGGTCCCGGGCACCTATGAGCTGCGCATGGCCATGGACGAAAATGAAATCATCGTCGGTTCCTCTTCCCTGGGTTCCAGCGAATGGCGGCTGCCCCTGGAGCTGACCGACGATCTTACCATCACCGTGCCCATCATGCGCTATGCCAGCGTATCCGGTCACGTGTGGAGCCTGGATGGCACGCTGAACGGCGTGGGAGGGCTGACCGTCGCCCTGCTGGATGATCAATACACCGCCTTGGCTTCCACCGTCACCGATGAAACAGGCGCATTCTCCTTTACGGGGCTGCTTCCCGGCAATTATGCGCTGGATATGAAACTGCCGGCGGGGTATCTGTTCGCGAGGGAGCAGGATACCAAAAACCATGACAGCTATATCCAGTCCGCCGCGAATGGGGCCAAGCTGATCAACACCTTTACCGTGCCCATGGGCGATGAACTGTCCGGGATCGATGTGGGCATCGGGTCCATCGGCGGCATTGGCGATCGGGCCTGGCTGGATCTGAACGGCAACGGCATGCAGGATATTGGCGAGCCAAGCATCCCGGGCATCCTCATTGAGCTGTACCAGAACGGCGAAATGGTGGCATCCGCCACCACAGACGTGTATGGCCGTTATCAGCTGACCGACCTGCTGCCCGGCGAATACGACATGAAGGTGACGATGCACCCCGAACTGAAGCCCACCCTGCATCAGACCGAATTCCCGCTGGTGGGCAGCATCATGCCCGATGACAGGGACGAGACGGAACTGCTTTTCTCCGGTGTCATCGTTCCCAGCGGCACGCTGAACCTGCATTGTGACCTGGGCTTCGTGCTTCGTACGGAGGGCGTGTATCCCTCTGCCATGAACGATATCCCCGAAAAAGATTGGCGGCCCTATTCTGACCGCTGATTCCCTGCGCAAAGGAGGCCGTCCCATGACGCCTGCGCCGCGTGAAAATGACAGCCCCGCTTGCAATTCCGCCCGCTTCTGCCAGCGGGTCAAGGCGCGCCTGAGCAATCCGGCGCGCCTGTTTCTTATGCTGGCGCTGGCTGTCATCGCCGGTGTTTTTGTGGGTGAAGGCGCGGAATGGCTGTTTTCGGATCGGCGCCAGCCCATCATCCTGATTCCCGCTTCACCTGCCGCCCGGGCAATTCTTCCGAATGAGCCGGCATGCGAAGGCAGGATCTCCATCAATGAAGCCACCGTTCAGGATCTGCTGCGCGTCCATGGGATCGGCCCTGCCCTGGCCCAGGCCATCATAGACACACGGGAAGAAATGAACGGCTTTCTTTATTGGGAGGAAATCACGGATGTGCCCGGCATCGGGCAAAAAAGGCTGGACGCGCTGTCCGCGTATTTCTATTGCCCGCAGCCAATTGATCCTTAAAAAATCAGCCTGTGGAGCATTGCCCACAGGCTGATCAAAGAAAGAGAGCATGAACCGTCGGTTCACGTTATCATCATCTCATGGTCTTATGAACAAAGCATGAATATACGGTAACTTTTTTACAGGAATACGGGAAATACGGGGCGAAGCGCGCCTGAGGGGAGGATCGGGGGCGCTCGCCCTGTTTGCAATCCGCCGTGTACAGTAGGCAGACAGGAAGCTTCCATCGGGAGCGTATGCATCCGGAAGAGGTTTTTTGCGGTTTTTCCGCCCGGGTGGCCCGATGCGCCGACGTTTCATGATCCGTGAGCCCTTTCAGAACAGCATGAACAGCCGTCTGTTACGCTGTACGGATGCGGATGCGCATTTCCGTCCAGCCCGCTTCTTCCGCCGTTTCCATTTGCGCCTCCAGCCCCGTTTCCTGCATTTGCTTTACCACGCTTTTGATGGCGTTCAGGTACAGTCTTCGATCATGCACCATGGAAATCACCTTGCGGTTGGCCGGCTGCTTGGGCAATCGCCGCTGCGCGCGGAGCACCAGTGCCTCCGTTTCCCGAACGGTCAAATGCTGCTGGGCTGCCTGCCTGGCGATGCGCATCCGAACGGGGCCGTCCGGCAAAGGGATCAGCGCCCGGGCGTGACGCTCGCTCAGTCCCTCCTCCCAGATCAAAGCGCGCAATTCCGGCGACAGTTTCAGCAGCCGCAGCTTATTGGCGATCCCAGACGCGCTTTTTCCCAACCGCCGGGCCAGCGTCTCCTGCGTCATCCCCTGAGAAAGCAGATCGGCATACGCCTCTGCCTCCTCAAAAAAATGCAGGTCTTCCCGCTGCAAATTCTCTATCAGCGCCAGCATTGCGCATTCGCCGGCCCCCACCGGCAGGATAAATGCGTCGATGTGGGTATATCCAAGCATCTGGCAGGCGCGATATCGCCTTTCGCCCATGATGATCTCATATCCGCAGGCGCTGGCCCGTACGGTGATGGGCTGCAGCAGCCCATGCTGACGGATAGAGGACGCAAGCTCCATCAGCGCATAATCGTCGAACACTCTGCGAGGCTGGTTTGGATTGGGGAAAATTCGTTCCATCGGCAGCGTGCACGCCTGTCGTCCGTTTCCAGGCTGCCCTTCCTGCAGCACGCTCATGCGCATCCCTCCGTTTATCGTCAATCGAGCGCGGTACAGGGCGGGCATGTCCTCCCCCAGGCACGCGCGTGTCCTGCGCCGCGCTCTTGCCTGCAACATTCTGCCCGAACAGAAAAACCTCCTGCCTCTGACTTGGCAGGAGGGTGAAGAACCGTTCGACAAGGATGGCCCATTCCTTCGTTTTTCCCCATCATTTTTTGTCGTCCCGCAGGGGACGCTTGGCAGGTATGCCGTTTTTCCGCGGATATTGGGGAAGGGTTTCTTCGATTTTATCGATGCGCACCAGCACATGGCTGTATACCACACCGGGCATTTCCAGCGCTTTGGTCATTCTTCCCCCCAGCAGCCGCGCGGCATATGCTCCTTCTTTTTCTTCCTCCTTCAGGGCCGGCCCCTTCCAGCACAGGGCGCATCCCCCCACCCGCACAAACGGCAGCAGGTATTCACACAGCACGTTCAGCGGCGCCACGGCCCGGGCAACGGCCCGATCGTAGCTTTCCCGGTGCCCTGCGGCCCGGCCCAGTACCTCCGCCCGGTCCTGGATCACCTGCGCGCCGTTCAGGCCCAGGCGCTCGATGACGGCATGCAAAAAGGCACAGCGCTTTCCCTGCGCTTCCAGCAGCGTCACGCGCAGGTCCGGCCGGGCAATGGCCAAAGCCAGGCCGGGAAAGCCCGCGCCCGTGCCCACGTCAATGATCCTCGCTTTTTTGGGAAAGAGCCCTTCCACCGTCAGGGGCAGCAGGGAATCCAAGAAATGCCGGGCGGGGATCTCGTCCGCCGGCACATTGGTCAAATCCATGCGGCCGTTCCAATCCACCAGCATCTCCTGATATACCGCCAGTCCTTGCAGGCTTTCCGGCGTCAATGCCAGCCCGGCCTGCCGCAGCAGAGCGCCTGAATCGCTCATGCCGTTTGCCCTCCTCCCATGGCCAGGATTTGCAGCATCACCTTTTCCAGCGAGCCGTTTTCCATCATCTGGCCGCTTTTGACCTGATACTCCGTGTCCAGGCACAGCCGGGCCATATCGCCCAATTGCGCCAGGGTGTACTTTCTGGCGGCATCCAGCGTTTTGCGGACGGCGAAGGGCGGCACACCCAGGCGGGCTGCGATATCCCCCGGCTGTTTTCCCGCAGCATACAGGGCCCGGGCATACAGCATCTGGCGGCATTGACGCCCCAGCAGGGGCAGCATCATCATCCGTTCTTCCCCTTCCCGAAGCAGCGCTTCCAGCATGCTCAGGGCACGGGCGCCCTGGCCAGATAAAAGAGCGTCGGCCATATCGAAAACCCGGTATTCGGTCGACTGCCTGCAGATGGCCTGCACGTCCTCCTCGGTGATTTCCTCCCTGTCTCCGGCATAGGCCGCCAGTTTTCCGATTTCGTTGCTGAGCAGCGTCAGATCCCGACCCGCGGAAAACCACATGCGCTGGCAGGCAGCCACGCTGATTTTCTTGCCCTGCAGACGCAGGTTTTGGGCAATCCACTGAATCAGTTCCCGATCGTCCAGCGGATCAAAGGCCACGATCTGCGCTTTCTTTTTCAGGATCTGATACAGCTTTTTCCGTCCGTCCGCCTTGCCGTGCACATAAAAAACCATGCACACCGTGTCCGGCAGCTGGGACAGATAGCTATCCAGCTGCCTAACCGCGCTGTCCTCGTCATATTCTTTGGCTTTTCCGGTCTGCAGCATGGCGCTGTCCCGGATCTCCAGGAAGCGTTTTTCGCTCATAAAGGGCAGCGTTTCCGCCGCGGCAATCAGCGCGTCCGGCGGCGGATCCGTCAGGCGCGTGTCGTTCATGGCCGCGAACGCCCCCTCCGCCACGCGCTTGCGCAGGGCTTTCAGGGCGCTAGCCTTGGTGTATTCCTCTTCCCCTTCAAACAAATAGCAGGGAAGGATCTCCCCTTGCTTCAGCGCGGCAAAAAATTCGCTGTGCTTCATGGCTGCTCCTGATCCCTCCAATATGTGGTGATTTCCGCTTGTCCCTGCCGCACGGTGACGGTCACCGCGCCGTATCGGCCCGTGATCCACATGGGAATACCCTGTTCCTTCAGCCGCTGCTTCACCTCGGGATGGGGAAGCGCGGCGCTGTGCCCGCTTGCGGATATGATGGCGCCCTGCGGGGAGACCAGGGACAGGAATTCCGTGCCCGTGGCGGTTTTGCTGCCGTGATGGGCCACTTTCAGCAGATCCGCGTCACGCGCGGCATACTCCTCATAATCACCCGTCAGGTCGCCGGCGGTCAGCAGCTTGACACCGTCCAGGTCCACCAGCATGCACATGGAATAGCGGTTGGCATCGCGCCCCGGGCGCACCGATCCCGGACGGGGCCAGGTCACGGTCATGGTGACCCGCCGCGTCTCGATAGTATCCCCCGCCGCTACATGCGCAATGGGGATCCCTTTCGCGCGCAATTCCGTCAGAATCTCTATGGACTCCCGGTCGATCTCCAGCGTTTCCGCACCCTCGGGCAGGTAGACCGTTCCGATGGGCACCCGGTCTTCCAGGAGACGCAAAACACCCAAACAGTGATCTTTGTGCAAATGGGTCAGTATGAGATGATCCGCCTGACGGCCCGTGGACAGCAGATAGGCGGCCACGTCCCCGCCGTGCTCGCCGGTGTCAATGACCGCTGTTTCATCCCCGTCCAGTATCAGGGCAGCGTCTTCCTGGCCCATGGACAGCTGAATATACTGCACATCGCGGCAAACCGTGCCCCGCCAGATGCCCACGGACAGCGCTACTGCCGTTACGCTCAGCATGATCCTCGTTTTTCGGCTGCACATCACGAAACGGGTGCACATTACGCCCGCCGCCAAGATAGCCGCCAGCACGTACCAGGGCAGCGATGGCAAGCGGACCGTCACAAACGGCAGCGCGCCCACTGCCTCAATCCCAGCGGACAGCACGCGGGTGACGGCATTCATCCCTGCCGCCAGCAAATGGCCGGCCGGCAGGCAGACGCAGCCCACGATCAGGGTGAACGCATACAGGGGAAGCAGCAGGGAAAACGCAGCGCACAGCACGGGATTGAGCGCCAATCCCACCCAGGAGAACCGATGAAAAATCTGAACGGTCGGCAGCGCCACGCCCGCCGTGGCGGACAGGGTGACCATCAGGCCCTCCCGCAGGAACCGGGGCCTGATCCCGCCCCACACCCGTTCCAGCTCCGGCCACAGCATCACGATGCCCAGCACCGCGCAAAAAGACAATTGAAAGCTGGCGGTAAACAGGGAAAGAGGCCGGATCACGAGGATCAGCAGAAAGGCGGCGGACAGGGTGGTAAGAGGATCGCCCATCCGGCGGATGATGCGCCGTGCTTCGGCCATCACCAAAAGCAGGGACGCCCGCACCACCGGGGCGGCAAAATCCAGCAGGGCGCAATATCCCAGCAAGAATCCCGCCAGCACCCACAGGCGCGTCCTGGGGCTCAGCCACCGCCTCATCGGCAGCATCAGCACCGCTGCCAGCAGCCCCACATGCAGCCCCGACACCGCCAGCAAATGCGCGGCTCCCGCGTCGGAAAAGCCCTGAACGGTACGCTGCGGCAGTTCGTCCCTTTGCCCGATGAGCAAGGCGCGGGGAAGGGCGCTGTCCTCCCCAAATATCTCTCCGATTTTTTCGCCGAGCATTTGCCGAAACCCGTAGGTCAGCGACCGAATGCCCCGTCCAGGATGTCCGATCACCCGGATGTCAGCCGCGCCGGATACGCCAAGGGCCGTTTGCCGGGCGAGCAGATACAGACGGAAATCAAAGCCATAGGGATTCTGCTGGCCGCTGGGGTGGTACACCTTTCCAGTAAAGGTCACTTCGTCCCCCTCATGGGGCAGGACCGGCTGCTCTTCATCGGGCGTGTAGGTCCAGTACAGTCGGTTCACAGCTATTTCCCGGCCTGTCTCATCCACGATCCGCGCCTGCTCCAGATACCCCGCGGCGCTTCCATCCTCCCGGCACCGGATATCCGCTTCCGCCACGCCCGTGACCGTGTACTTTCCTTCCGCGGGAAGCTGCGGATGGGAAGCCAGGCCGCTCAGCAGCATGCCCAGCATCAGGGCCGCGGCCATATACCCCGTCACCCGGCGTTTTCCAAGCCGCCCCAGCAGCATGATCATCGCCAAAGCGGCCAGCAGCCCCGCGCAGATCAGCAAAGGACGCCACAGAAAGCGAACGCCCGCCCATACACCGATACCCCAGGCCGCCGCAATGGCGGTCAGTGGACGCTGATGATGGAACGGGCGCGGTTTCATAAGCCGATCACCAGCCCGGGGAACACTGCCTGAGCGCCGGGATACACGTTTCTCGCCTCCGCCGCCAGCGTTTCCGGATCGTGCGTTACCGGCAGATGTGTCAAATACAGCGCTTTCGCCTGGGCTTCCAGCGCCAGGCGGGCAGCGCCGGCCGCGCTCATATGGGGCTTATTCTCCGCCCATTCCCCGGACAGGAAAGCGGCGTCCGCCAGCAGCGCGTCCGCCCCACGGGCAAATCCCGCTAGGTTGGGGCAGTCGTTGGTATCGCCGGTGAATACCAGCGTTTTTTCCCCGTCGGTGATCCGAAGGGCCCGGCAAGGCACCGGATGCCGCACCGGCAACGTAGTGATCCGCAGCCCCATGAGAGAGAGCTCCTCCGGATAGGGGGCCACGTCAAAAGCGGGGCAGGAAAGCAATTCCCGGAAGGGAGAATGATCCTCCGGCGGCACGTATACGGGCAGGGTCTTCCCCCGCTGCTCCAGATAATACCGCATCACCAGCAGATCACAGGCATGATCGTAATGCAGGTGGGACAAAAGCACGCCTGCCAGCTCCGCCGGATCCGTGAAGCGCATCAATTGGCCAAAGATGCCCGATCCGCAGTCCATCAGCAGCGCCTGTCCGTCCTTTTCCAGCAGATACCCGCTGGTGGCCCCTCCGGCGCAGGGATAGGGCCCATGGCAGCCCAATACGCGCAGCCGCACGGCAGATTCCTCCTTGTTCAGTCGATTTCAAATTTCCGGCTCACCCGGTCCCGCCAGGCAACGCCCAGACCGATATCCTCATTGAGCCGGACGCCTGCCTGCCCCAGCCGTTCCACCGCTGTGTTCAGCGCCAGCTCGGGGGTATTGTTTTCCCCGCTCAAATGCCCAAGCATCACCTGCCGAACGCCGGATTCATACAGCGTGAGCAGGGCTTCCGCGCTGGCGGCATTGGATAAATGGCCGTGATTGCCCAGAATACGCTGCTTGAGATACAGGGAATAATGCGGGTTGCGCATCAGCAGCTCCGGATCGTGGTTGCTTTCCAGCAGCAGCACATCGGTGCCGCCGAGGATTTTCAGCACGCTTTTTTTCACGTAGCCCATATCCGTAGCGGTGGCCACGCTGCGCCCCCCGAAAAACACCCGATAGCCCACCGGATCCGCCGCGTCGTGAGGAATGGAGAAGGGATACAGCGCCAGATCGCCGATATAAAAGTCCTCTTCGTCTTCCACGATCCGCCTGTTGCGGGGATCCACCTGCCCCACCGTGCGGGCCATGGCGTTCCAGGTGCGCTCGTTTGCGTAAATGGGCACGTGATACTTCCGGCTGAGGATGCCCACGCCCTTCACATGGTCGCTGTGCTCATGGGTGACGGCAATGCCGTTGAGGGTTTCCGGTAGGACGCCGATTTCTCTGAGCGCGCCTTCGACGGCCTTGCCCGGCATGCCCGCGTCGATCAGGATCCGGGTGTCTCCCGCGCCGATGAACAGCGCGTTTCCGCTGCTCCCGCTGAACAGCGGGCAAAACGTAAATCGCATACAGGTTCCTTTCCGGTGTCAGCGTCAATTTTCACCTGTATTATAATCAAAATGGACCGGAATGGCAAGCCGAACAAAGAAAAAACGGGCCGCGCGGCCCTCTTTTGTCAAGCCGCGCAGCCCGTTTCTGCGGATAAAGCATTACACGCTCAGTTTCCGTTCCATGATCTGGGCGGTGATTTCATACATGATCCCGGCCAGCACCAGATTGACCGCGCCGCGGACCACCAATTTCAGGTTGTAGTCGGCAATGCCCGCGGTCGTCATCCCCGTCAGCCAGCCAATCAGCCACGACAGCACCAGGAACAGCGCGAAGCTCAGCAAGCCATTGTGCTTTTTCCCATTGAGCAGGGCGGCGCTGACCACGTCGGCCAGATACGCGAGCGTCACCGTCATGATCCAGCCGGCCAGGAGGCTGAAGATAAAGGCGGCAAAGCCCGCCGTATCCAAGCGGATCTGATCGTTCATGGAATGAATGAACTGCTGTACGAAATCCCATATTTCGTTAATGGCGTTCGATCGCCAGAACAAAAGCGTGATGTCCAGCGCACCCAAGGCGAAATAAAACGCTCCCGCGGTCAGAATGGACAGCCCGTTTTCCAGCACCTTGGCGCCCAGGATGCGATGGCAGCTGTTGGGCGTCATGAACAGCATGTAGCTTTGCTTGGTGTTCATATCCCGGTGCAGCGTCAGCACGCTTCCCAGCCCCATCATCATCACGCCGCCCACCGCCAGCAGCGTCAGCAGAACGATGCAAACGGTCAAGGCAGTCTTCGCCTCCGTATACAGAGAGATCAAATATCCGATTTCCACCGCCGCGGTGATGCCCAGCAGGATTAGTTTGGTGACCAGGGTTTTCCTGAATTCATATTTCATCAGCTTCAACATGGCGATTATTCCTCCGTATGCCCGTAAATCTGCCGATACCGATCGGCCATGGACACGCCCATCTCCGTGCGCATCTCTTCCAAATCCACGTTTTCCACCAACTTGCCTTTCTGGATAAACACAGCCCGATCGGCAACGGCCTCCATTTCCTCCACCAAATGGCTGGACACGAGCAGCAGCTTTTCTTCCGTGGCATATTGCAGAATGCAGCGGCGCATTTCATCCCGCGCCAGCAGATCAATGCCGTTGAAGGGCTCATCCAGCATGTACACCTGGGCGTCCCGGGCGATGGTGACGGCGATTTTCAGCTTGGCCATCATGCCGGAGGAGAGGGTGCTGGTCTTCATCTCCTCGGTCAGTTCCATCTGCCTCAGCAGATCCAGATAGCTGTCATAAGAAAAATCATCGAAGAAATCCGCGTAGTATTTCCCCACGTCCTTCACCGTCATCCAGGAATAGAAATAGGGCTCGGTAGACATATAGGCAATGTGTTTGCGGCTTTCGATGTTTACCGGCTGGCCCTGGAAGAGGATCTGGCCGGAGGTGGGCTTGATAAGCCCCGCCGCCATTTTCATCCAGGTGGTTTTGCCGCTGCCGTTCGGGCCCAGCATGGCATACACATGGCCCTTTTCCAGCGACAGGCTGATATGATCCACCGCCGCCAGCGTGCCGAACATTTTGGTAACCGATTTGCTTTCCAGCATGTTTATACATCCTCCTTTAAGATCAGCCGGGCCGCCTCCTGCCGGGAAACGCCCAGGGTGTCCATGGTGCTTAAAAACCTTTCTGCCGCCTGCCTGGCCATTTCCCAGCGCACCGCGGCTATCCGGTCCGCATCGCCGGTCACATAGGTGCCCATGCCCCGGCGGGTTTCACACAGGCCCTCCTTCTCCAATTCCTGATAGACCCGTGCGGCGGTATTGGGATTGATGGAAAAAGCCAGCGCCAGGTCCCGCCCCCCAGGCAGCTTTTCCCCTGGCAGCCGTTTGCCCACGGCAATATCTGTCTTCAGCGCCGTCATCACCTGCAGCCAGATGGGGCTCATCGGATCGAATTGCATTGGCCACCTCCTCACAGTGCTTTAGTGCACTATGCGCATAGTACACTAATATTCTAAAAATGTCAATACCCTTTTCAAAAAATTTATATAGAGAGTCAGGAAGAAAGAAAAGACCATTCCTGTCATATTGAGCGACAGCGGAACGGAGCTGAAAGATCTATTCCCCGTTTTAACGATCCACGCACAGATCCCTCGGCTGCGCTTCGCCTCCCGGCTCCGCTGCGCTCGGGATGACGCCGAAGGGGTTTTCGCTTCGCCTCCCGGCATGGCTTTGCCCGGGATGACGCCGAAGGGGTTTCGTTTCCCTCTCAATTCGTGAAGAACCCGTGATTTTCTTTTCTGTTCAGTCTCCGGAAGAACAGCTCCTGTTTTTCAATTCCACGCGGAAAACAGCATCAGTTGGACGGCTTCTTTCTGTAAACCACGGCGCAGACGCACAGCGAAACGCTCTTCGCGCCCGCCTGCTTCAGCGCTTTGGCACAGGCACAGGCGGTGCTGCCGCTGGTGCGCACATCATCCACCAGCAGCACCCGCAGATCCGTAGGGCTCTCCCGGCAGGAAAACGCGCCGCTGACGTTGGCCTGGCGCTTTCGCAGCGGCAAACGGCTTTGCGGACGGCGATAGGTATCCCGCCGGAGCAGCTCGCGGACAGGGATCCCCGTTTGGGCCGACAGATCCCGGCACAGCAACAGCGCCTGGTTGCAGCCGCGTTCTCTTTCCCGCCGGGGATGCAGCGGCACCGGCACAAGGCAGTCGAAATCCCTGTCTTTCAGGCTCTCTGCCATGGCATGCGACAAAAGAGGACGCGCCTCGTCGCAGGCGCCGAATTTGAAAGCATGGATCAGCTGGCGCACCGCGCCGCCGTAACGATAAGGCGCATACACTGCCTGAATGGGTTTCATCAGCGGCGATTGGCAAAAGGCGCAGGGATGGCCCTTGCGCACCGGCATCAGGCACCGGTCGCAGGCCTCCGCCGGCACCCGCAGCCGGCGGATCTCCTCCCGGCAGGCGTCGCACAGGCAATCCGTCGTATCCGCCAATCGCGGATGGCCGCAGCACAGGCAATGAGAACCGCGGGGATACAAAAGTTCAAGGAGGCTTTGATAAACGCGCCGCAAAGGATCCGCGCTTTTCAGCCGGAGCACGGCGGCCTCACCTCCTTCCATTCATTCCCTCTGTTGGTGGTATAACGCTGCCATCCGGGCCCCGCCGGGATGAAAAACGGGGGCTGCTCCGTTATGATCCTGATTCCTGCCCTGCCAGCCGTTCGCGGCCCGGCCGGACGGATCGCCTGCCCGAGGCGGATTTCACCATGATTATAGCACAGTGAACGCGTATTCGCCACCCCGTATCCATCCGCATCGATGACCGCGCTGTCATCCCGGTCCGCCGCTGAAAACCCATAAAATTCCACGTTTTACTTGACACGATTGTACAAAAACTGTATTATATTTATTGTATACAAATTTGGTTTCAGGGAGGGTTCAACGTGCCGTTTCAAGCCTTCGACACCAGCCTGGAAAGCCGTCCCATCCGGGATATCGCTTATGAACAGCTCAAGCACGCCATTATTACCGGCCAAATCCCCGCCGGGTCCCGCATCGTGGAAACGGTGTACGCCGATCAGCTGCACATCAGCCGCACGCCTCTGCGGGAAGCGCTGCGCAAGCTGGAGCGGGACGGTCTGGTGGAATATGTGCTGCACCGGGGCGTGGTGGTGCGCGCGTTCACCATCGACGATATCGACGAAATTTTTACGATCCGAAACGCCATGATGATGCTGATCCTGCCTTCTGTGGTGCAAAACGCCACAGCGGAAAAAATACAGGAGCTGCGGGATATCCTCAAGCAAATGGATGCTGAGTATGAGCGGGCGGACGCCGAGGCCCTGGCCATCAGCAACCGCCTGTTCCACGGCACCATGGAACATATCTCCGATAAGCTGCGCATCCTGCGGGTGATCGACAGCCAGGAGGAGTATATCAAGCGTTTCCAGGCCACCACCATCGCTTCCGTGGTGCGCCGCACCAACGCCCATCAGGAGCATCACGATATGGTGAACCTGCTGGAAAAGAAGGACCTGGACGGCCTGAAGATCCTGTTCCAGCATCATTTTGAAGAAAGCAAGGAAACCTGCCTGAGCGCCGTGCGCGAGAAAAAGCTGATCGAAATCAACGAATAAGGAGGATTCCCGATGGATTACACCTGGGATTTATCCGTTTTGTACCGTGATTTTGACGATCCGAAAATTGAAAGCGATTTTGCCGCTCTGAAGCAGAAATGCGCGCAGCTGCAAGCCATGTGCCGGCAGGCCGCCCAGCAGGATCCCGATCCCTTGTCCACGCTGGAAGCCCTGTGCGACGGCATGGAGGACATCCACTCATGGATGGAGCCCCTGAGCAGCTTCGCCAGCCTGACCCTTGCCACCGAGGCAACCAACGAACGGGCGCAGCAGCTGATGGACCGGCTGGAGGCATTTTCGGTAGAGATATCTCTGCTGTCCTCCGGGATCACCCGCTATATCGGCGGTCTTCCGGACCTGGAAGCGATGATCCGGCAAAGCGATAAGCTGAAAAAGGTGGATTTCTACCTCCGCCAGAACCGGGAGGAAGCCGCACACCTGATGGATCCGGCCATCGAAGAATGGATGCTGCGCATGTCCATCACCGGAAGCAGCGCCTTTTCCACCCTGCGGGACAAGCTGGACGCCACGCTGCTGGTGGACTACCGGGGCAAGCAGCTGCCCCTGTCCGCCGTGCGCGCCATGGCCTACGATCCCGATCCCCAGGTGCGCAAGGACGCCTATGAAGCCGAATTGGCCGCCTATACCAAGATCGAAATCCCCATGGCCGCCTGCCTCAACGGAATCAAGGGCGAAGCGCTGACTATGATCGACGCCCAGCATTTTTCTTCCGTGCTGGATCAGACCCTGTTCTATTCCAACATGGATCGGGAAACCCTGGATGCCATGCTCACCGCCATGGACGAATCCCTGCCCGCTTTCCGTCGGTATATGCGCAAAAAGGGTCAGCTGCTGGGCCACGAAAACGGCCTGCCCTTTTATGATCTGTTCGCGCCCCTGTCTCCCGAAGGCTTCACGCCCCGGCGCTACACCATCGAGGAAGCCCGGGACAAGCTGCTCACGGAAATGGGCAAATTCACCCCGGAGATGGCCGCCTTCATCGACGGCGCTTTCCGGGATCGCTGGATCGATGTGTTCCCCCGGGAGGGCAAGGGCGGCGGCGCGTTCTGCGCCGGACTGCACACCCTGGATCAAAGCCGGGTGCTCACCAATTTTGACGGCTCCTTCTCCGATGTCAGCACCTTGGCGCACGAATTGGGCCATGCCTGGCATAACCGCTGCATGGCCTCTCTCCCCTCCGTGATGACCGACGCGCCCATGCCCCTGGCCGAAACGGCCTCTATTTTCAACGAAACCGTGCTGGCCCATGCCATGCTGGACAGCGCTCCTCAGCAGGAACGCTTCACCATCCTGGAAGGCCTCCTCAGCGACGCCAATCAAACCATCGTGGATATTTACAGCCGGTACCTGTTTGAATCCGCCGTCATTGATCAGCGGAAGGACCGCACCCTGCCAGCAAAGGAACTGAAAGCCCTGATGCTGGACGCGCAGGAAAAAACCTACGGCGACGGCCTGGATCCGGACTGCCGCCACCCCTACATGTGGGCCTGCAAGAGCCATTACTACATCCCCGGGCTGGCCTTCTATAATTTCCCCTACGCCTTCGGCCAGCTGTTCAGCGCCGGAGTGTATGCCATTTATCGCCGGGAAGGCGCTTCCTTTGTGCCCCGGTACAATCAATTACTGCGCTCCTGCGGCTCCATGAAGGTGTACGACGTGGCCAGGAGCGTGGGGATCGACGTCCGCGACCCGGACTTCTGGCGCGCCTCTCTCAGGGGGTATACCGAGAAAGTGGATGAATTCATCGCCCTGGCGGATGAACTAATGCCGCAATCGAAATCCTGATAAAGCGCCAGCAATCCGCCCAATCAGGGCTTCATATCAAATGAAACAGCAAGGAGAAAGCCATCATGCAAGCATTGAAATCGCAGATTCTGGAGATTTTATCGGCAGACTGCCGCATCCCTCTGGAGCGTATTGCCATCATGACGGGCGCGGAATTATCCCAGGTAGCCCAGGCCATTGATGAGATGGAAAAGGACCGGGTGATCCTGCAGTATTCCCCCATCATCAATTGGGACCGCACCCCGCGGGAGCGGGTGGAGGCCATGATCGAGGTGAAGGTAACGCCCCAGCGGGACATGGGCTTTGACGCCATCGCGGGCCGGATTTACCGGTTTGACGAAGTGAAAAGCGTGTTCCTCATGAGCGGCAGCTATGACCTGTTGGTGCTGGTGGAAGCCCGGACGCTGAAGGATCTGGCCCTGTTCGTTTCCGAAAAGCTGAGCACCCTGGAATCCGTCACCGGCACATCCACCAGCTTCGTCCTCAAGCGCTACAAGCAGGACGGCGTGATCTTTGTCGGCGAAACGACCGATAAGCGATTGGCGGTGTCTCCGTGAGCGAACGATTCATCAATCCCCGCGTGGCGGCTGTTCCGCCCAGCGGCATCCGCCGTTTTTTCGACGTGGCCGGCACCATGAAGGACGCCATTTCCCTGGGCGTGGGCGAGCCGGATTTTGTGACCCCTTATCATATCCGTTCCTCTGCCATCGACAGCCTGCTGGACGGCGAAACCCAGTACACCCCCAACCGGGGGCTTTTGTCCCTGCGTCAGGAAATCGCCGAGTATCTGGCCACCCGTTATCATGTATCCTATGATCCCGAAAAGGAAATCCTGGTGACCGTAGGGGCCAGCGAGGCCATTGATTTGGCGCTGCGGGCGTGCCTGCGGCCCGGGGACGAGGTGATTCTGCCCGATCCCGGCTATGTCAGCTACGCCCCCTGCGTCACATTCGCCCAGGGTACGCCCGTACCTGTACCCACCCTGGCAGAGGATGAATTCCGCCTCACGGCCGCGAATCTGGAAAAGGCCATCACCGAAAAGACCCGCGCGCTGATCTTCCCTTATCCCAACAACCCCACCGGCGCGGTGATGACCCGGGAAGAAATGACAAAAATCGCCGCCCTGGCGGAAAAACACGACCTGCTGGTCATCAGCGATGAAATCTATTCGGAGCTGACCTATTCGGGTGAAAAAATCGCGTTTTCCTCTCTGCTGGGCATGCGGGAGCGCACCATCCTGATCAACGGTTTTTCCAAGGCGTTCGCCATGACCGGCTGGCGGCTGGGATATGCCTGCGGGCCAAGGGAAATCCTGTACGAGATGAACAAGATCCACCAGTACGCCATCATGTGCGCGCCGCGCCAGGCCCAGGTGGCCGGCTTTGAGGCGCTGAAAAAAAACCGGGAAAACGGCTTCGAGGATGTGGAAATGATGCGCCGCAGCTACGATCGCCGTCGGCGCGTGATGGTAGACGCGCTGAGGAAAATGGGCCTGGATTGTTTTGAGCCACGGGGCGCCTTCTACTGCTTCCCCTCCATCCGGCGAACCGGCCTGACCAGCGAGGAATTCTGCACAAGACTGCTCAGGGAGTACAAAGTGGTCTGTGTGCCCGGCGACGCCTTCGGGCAAAGCGGGGCAGGCCACATCCGCTGCTGCTATGCCACCGACCTGAACCGGATGTTGGAGGCGTTTTCCCGGATGGAAAAATTCATTCAGTCCCTGTGACTGCAGGAGGATGTCATGCGTAAGCTTTTGTCTGTTTTGCTGGTGCTGTCCATGCTCGTGTCCCTGTGCGTGCTGGCTGTGCAGGCCGAAAACCGGGACGACGAGGAGGAAGAGGATGTGAGCTTTTACGAGCCCACCCCGCTTCCCGACCCCAACGCGTCTCCTGCCCCAACGCCGGAGCCCGGCCCGACGCAGGAGCCTGTTCTGCAGGCCGACGGCAGCACCCTCATCACCGTCACCGCCGTGGGCGACGTGACCATCGGCTGGGACGTGGAGCACGAACGTCAGGGCAGCGGCCTGTTCGATAAAGAGCTGAAAAAGCAGAACGGGGATTTGAATTTCATCTTCCGCAACGTGAAGGACATTTTCCAGTCGGACGACCTGACGATCGCGAACTTTGAAGGCGTTCTGGCCGACGAAACCGTCACGGTCAAAAAGAAGAACGGAAAAGGCTTCCGTTTCGTGGGCGATCCTTCCTACGCGGCCGTGCTGAGCAAAAACGGCGTGGAAGCCGTCACCATGGAAAATAACCACATCGACGATTTCGGCCAGGCGGGCATCGACTCCACGGCGCGGGCCCTGGAAAATGAAGGCGTCGTGTGGGCCAACCGGGGACATATGGGGTATTATGAGGCCCAAGGCGTCCGCATCGGCATGCTGGCTTATCAGATCGTGCCGCCTCTGCGCAGCGATGAACTGTCCGCCTCCGAATTGCAAAAGGTGGTGGCGGAGGACATTGCCCGGGCCAAGGAAACCTGTGATCTGGTGTTCGTTTCTTTCCATTGGGGAAAGGAACTGGATTACGCACCGCGGAATGAAAGCCCCTACTGCCAGATCACCCTGGGCCATGCCGCCATTGACGCAGGCGCGGACCTGGTGCTGGGCCATCACAGTCACCGCATCAATCCCATTGAGCGCTACAAGGGCCGCTATATCGTTTATTCCTTGGCCAATTGCTCCTTTGCGGGCAACAGCAAGCCCAGCGATATGTTTACCTTCATTTTCCAAGCCCGCTTCCGCATCAAGGATGGGCAAATCATTGGCAATCCGTTCCGCATCATTCCCTGCCGCATTTCCTCCCGGAAGGATTACAACGATTTCGCCATCACTCCCCTGACCGACACAACCAACATCAATACGGTGATGCTCACCCTGACCAACCGGCAGAATACCAAAAACCTGCCTGACGCCCTTGATGAATACCCGATGGAGTGGGAAGACTGATGGCCACGCTGAAAGCGCAAGTCATGGATGCTCCGGCCATGCGGCGGGCGCTGACCCGTATCGCCCATGAGATCCTGGAGCGAAACGGCGGCAGCGACAGCCTGTGTCTCGTGGGTATCCGCCGCAGGGGCGAGCCGTTGGCCCGCTTCATTGCCGACCGCATTGCCGGCATTGAAGGGCAGACGGTGCCGGTAGGCGTGCTGGATATCACCCTGTACCGCGATGATCTCACGTCCCTGTTTCCGACCGGTATGCCCCGGGTACAGGAAACGCGCATCCCCTTCTCCATCACCGGCCAGCGCGTGGTGCTGGTGGACGACGTGATTTATACCGGCCGCACAGCACGGGCTGCCATCGACGCCCTGTTTCAAATGGGACGTCCCGCCCAGATCCAATTGGCCGTGCTGGTGGATCGTGGGCACCGGGAATTGCCCATCCGGGCGGATTTTGTGGGAAAAAACCTGCCCACGGCGCGAAAAGAAATCGTGGCCGTTAAGGTGCCGGAAATCGACAGCGAAACCGCGGTGGAGATCTGGACGCTGTAAACCGCCTGCAAAGCGCGCAGGATAAAGGGTGAGGATTTCAGGAGAACGAGCTTGCTCATTCTTCCGGAAATCCCCACCCTTTTCTTTTGCCCGGATACCGCCGGCATATCACCGTCAAGCTCTGCGCCGCTGCTCCGTTCTGTCAGCAGGCTGATAGAACTTATCTTTTTTTCTTTTCCGCCACCCGGGCGCACAGCACCGTCATGTCGTCGGGCGGCATGCCCTCTTGCTGGATCATCGCTTCCTGGAGCAGCTCATCGGCGATGTGCTGTGGGCTGTCATCCCGGCAGCGCCGCAGGATCGCCTGGATCTCCTCCCCATCCGCAAAGGAATCGGTAACGCCATCGCTGATGAGCAGCAGCAGATCTCCTTCCCCCAGACGAACGTGATGCTCCATGGGCCGCACATGCTCGATGATTCCCAAGGGAAGAGCCGCCCCTTCTACGGACTGGATTTTCTGGCCCTGTAAGATATACGATTCACAGGCGCCCAGCTTATTCATCTCCGCGTCCCCCGTCCACAGATCAATGAGACACAAATCAACTGTGGCGAATTTCTCCCCGCCCGTTGCCGACAGCATGGCGCCGTTCACCGCTGTCATGGCCTGCGCGCGGGTATACCCCGCCTCCAGGCACAGGGACAGCATCTCCAGCGTTTTTTTGCTTTCGTCCTGGGCGCCGGCGCCATGGCCCATGCCGTCACTGAGCGCAAGCAGCTGAAATCCTCCCTGCAAGAGCCGCACCAGCACGGCGTCGCCGTTGTCCGGCCGCTGTCCCACCTTCTTTTTGCGTTCCCGGGTAGCGGCGCTGACAGTGGCCATCCCGGTGATGACCCGCAGCGGAGGCTCCTCCTCCAGCAGGATGCGTCCGTTCTGCTGCTCCGTCACCCGCAGCGCCGCCCCCAATCTGACGCTCAGCTGGCGTTCCAGCGTATCCCCCGCTGCGGGACGCAGGGACAGGGGATCGTATTTGATGCACACCGTCATTTTGCCGTCCACCCGCTTGACGAATGCCGCCTGGCCGGGAAACCGCATGGTCAGCAGGCTCTCCTCCGCCTGGCTCAGCCAATACGCCTCCTCGCCATCCGTATTCATGGCCTCCAGGCTGATCCGCTGCGCAGCCTGGGACAGGGCGGTCAGGTGGGTTTGCAGCATATCGCGTTCATAATCGGCGCAAATGGCCCGACGCTGCCAAAGCAGCCTGTTCTGCTCCAACTGCGCCAGCAAATCCGGGATCCTGGAAATGCGGCCACAGGATGAAAAATGCCGATTGATGAAGGTCAGGCATTCCTCGCCATCATCCCGCCGTGTCACCAGCTCCAGCATGGCGGTTTTGGTTTCCTCCCCATGATCCCGCCAGCAAATGGGCAGTCGGTCACAGCCGTCGCACAGCTTTTCCATCAGCGCCTCCCCTTCATCCTCCGGGGACGGAGCATCCATCCTCGGATGGGGCAGGGCGTCGGCCATGCTGTCAATCGCCCGTACCCAGCGCTGCATTTTCAGCCGCGTATAGGCGTTATCCTTTGGCTGGCTCCAACGAAGCCTGCGGATAAAGCGGCCGATGCGGCGCATCCCCTTGGCCGGAATGAGGCAAAAGGCCAGGCTGCCCACAAACTCCGCAAAAAACTGCGGAGCACGGAAGACCCCGGCAGTCACATACGACACCGTTGATCCGGCCAGCAGGAATGCCACCGCCGCCAGCAGCCGGCTGCGCCCCTGAAAAAAGCCCGCCAGCAGCGAACCCAGGCTGATTTTGATCAGCAGCAGCGCGCTCTGTCCCCCCAGCAGCAGCGCCATGCCGCAGGCCATGCCTGCGCACACGCCCGCAGCGCTGCCGGTGTTCCAGGCCAGCGTCAGCACCGCCGCCGCCGATACAGTGTATCCCACGTTGACGCGGAAAGCGGACAGCTGTCCCGCCCCGGCGATCAGCAGCAGGCAGGGCAGCGTCAGGCAGATCAGGTCATCCCGTCCCACCTGCCAGGTGCGGTTTTTCACGATCTGTGCCGCCCGATTGAGCGCCGGCATGTTGACGACGCCCAGCAGGATCCCCGCGGCATACAGGATCACCGTCCGCGCGTCCCCCGCCGTCGCCATGCCCGGCAGCGCCCTGCCCACCAGCAGGATCCCGCTCATCAGCGTCACCTGCCGCGGTTTCAGCCGCGGCAGATACATCCAGGGAACGCACAGCGCGCAGGCGGCAAACTGCCAAATATCCCAGTCGATCCCCCAAAGGATCCGGAACAGCAGCCCCGCTCCCAAGCCCGCAAACGCTCCCCAGGGCCTTTCCCCCGCCCCAAGCAGCGCCGTCAGGCAGCACAGCGCATACGGGGACGGCAGAGAAAAGCACCGGGCCAGACTGAGCAGGAAAAAGCCGACGGTCATGGGCAATTGGCGTATGCCCCGATGCGCGACGCGCATGATCCCTTTTTTCATGCCGCGCCGCTCTTTTCTCATTTTTCGTTCAGGCGCTTCCGCGACATCCACACCGTACATGTTCTATGCCCCCATCTCCTGGCTGAATACCTTTATTATAGGATCACAGCGCCCATCTCCCGTCGAAGCGCGGCGCGGGGAATGTCGAAGGAAAGGAATTTTTCTTGCCGATCCTTCCAAACAGAGACGGGATATGATATACTGAAGCCGTGAAATCTCCCGAAGGAGGGACGAAAATGCACTTTGCCGAGCTCCCCAAAGAGCGTTTTCAAGGCTATGAGCTGGTGTTTTCCTACGACAGCAAAGCCTACTACGACCTGCGTATGCGTTCCAGCGAAAATGTGTTTGCCGTCGAATTTGTCAAGACGCCCTGTCCGCCGGTGCACAAAGAATTCACGGATAAGCTGTTTGAGGAGCACTGGGATGATCCCCATGCCTACGGCCTGTTTGACGGGCGGGATCTGCGCGGAGTGCTGGAAGTGACGCCGGAGAATTGGAACAACCGCCTGCGCATCACCAATATCATCGTGCAGGACGGCTTCCGCCGCCGCGGGTATGGCAGCCTGCTGATCACCAAGGCCAAGGAAATCGCGCGTTCCCAGCACCGCAGAGCCATCATCCTGGAAACGCAAAGCTGCAACATCGCGGCCATCTCCTTTTATTTGTCCCAGGGGCTGACGCTGATGGGCTTTAACGCCTGCGAGTATTCCAATCAGGATGTGCAGCGCCATGAGGTGCGCATTGAAATGGGCTGTCTGCTGTAAGTCCCACGGGAGGAGCATGTGATGATGGAGTTTTTCGCTACCGCCGCCTTTGGCCTGGAGGGCCTGGTGAAGCGGGAATTGCAGCGCATGGGCATCGAAGCCAAAGGCGAGCAGGGCGGAGTCCGCTTTGCCGCCGATCCGGCTCAGGCGTTCTCCGCCAATCTGTGGCTGAGGACCGCAGATCGGGTGCTGCTGATCGTCGGGGAAGGCCCGGCGCTCTCCTTTGAGGATTTATTTCAGCTGGTGCTTTCTCTTCCCTGGGAGGATTATTTGCCTCGAAACGCCCGTTTTCCCGTCAGTGGCAAATGCGCCCGCAGCCAGCTGATGAGCGTCCGGGACTGTCAGGCCATCACCAAAAAAGCCATTGTGGAGCGGCTGAAAAAGCACTACAAAGCCCAGTGGTTCGATGAATCCGGCCCGGAATACCCCATCGACGTTTCCATCCACGGGGATTTGGCCCGCCTGACCATCGACACCAGCGGCGACGCGCTGAACAAACGGGGCTACCGCACCTGGAATGGCGAAGCGCCCCTGAGGGAGACCCTGGCCGCCGCGCTGGTGATGCTTTCTCCCTGGCAGAAGGGGATGCCCCTGCACGATCCCTGCTGCGGCACGGGCACCCTGCTCATCGAAGCGGCGTATATTCGTTCCCACCGCGCCCCGGGGCTCACCCGTTCCTTCGCGTGCGAAAAATGGCCCTGGTTTCCGCGCAATGAGCTGATAAGCATCCGGCAGGAAGCGGAAAGCCGCTTCGATCCTGCCGCCATCGGCCCCATATCCGGCAGCGATATCGACCCGGAAGCGATCCGGCTCAGCAAGCGGCACCTGCAGCAGGCGGGCCTGGCGGGCAGAATCACGGTATACCAAAGAGATTTGCGGGAATTGGATCTTGCCTGTCATGAACCTCTGTTCCTTCTCAATCCCCCTTACGGGGAGCGCCTCAGCGACAAAAAGGCCTGTGAAAAGCTGTACCGGGACCTGCGCAATCTGCGGGACCGGCACGCGGGCAGCCGCATGGCTGTCATCACCGCCCACACCGGTTTTGAACGCTGTTTTGGACAGCGGGCGCAGCAAAAAAGGCGGCTGTACAACGGCCGCCTGGAATGCGAGTTCATGATTTTTTAGAGAAGCATGCTTTCCGCTTTGCCCCTCGCGGAATGATCCCGAAAGGGCAAAATCTGTCATTTCTATCTGAGGATCGGATGTTTCCCGTCGGTTTTTCATCCGGCGTCCGGCGCCGGGAAAACGGGGCCAACCGATCCTCTTTTCATGGCCTTTTTCTACGTTTCCTCCCGATCCTCCGGCGGTATCCCATACACCCTGCAGGCGTTTTCCCAGGTGATCTCCGACATCTGCTCCTCGGGCAGGTCCCGCAGCGCTGCCAGCTTTTTCAGCACCCACACCACATGCGACGGTTCATTGCGCCGTCCCCGCAGCGGTTCAGGCGCCAGATAGGGGCTGTCCGTTTCCACCAGCAGCCGATCCAGCGGAACAGCCTGCGCCGCCTCCCACAAATGGGGCGCTTTTTTGAAGGTCAACGGCCCCGCGAAGGAAATATAAAATCCCATTCTCACATATTCCTTCGCCGTTTCCGCGCTACCGGAAAAGCAGTGGATGATCCCCCGGGGCAAGCGCTTGCGCGACCGGAAATGCTCCATCATGTCCCCGTGGGCATCCCGAATATGAAAGATCACCGGGCGATCCAGGGCGATGGCCAGATCAATTTGTTCCGCCATCACCTTTTTTTGCGTATCCCGGGGGGACAAATCATAGTAGTAATCCAGGCCGATCTCCCCCAGCGCCACCACCTTGGGCGCTTTCAGCAGGTCGGCCAGCGTATCCAAATAGTCCGCCGGGGCGTCCTTGGCCTCATGGGGATGCACCCCCACGGCCGCGTAAACCGCTTCATGCCCGGCGGCCAAATCGATGCACCGCCGGGAGGAGGGCAAATCGCTGCCCACGCACACGCAGCGCTTTACCTGGCTCCCGATCATCCGGTGGTATGCGGCTTCCCGGTCCTCGCTGAATTTTTCATCGTCCAAATGACAATGGGTGTCAAATACGCGCACGGCGATTATCCGTCCCTTCCGTTTTTCTTCCATGCCCGCTGCGCCAGCAGCAGTGAGCCCATCAGCCCGCTGTCCGGCCATCCGACCGGGGGCCGGATCAAATCCTCCCCGTCCGTCACGCAGGGCAGGTACCCGTTCAGCAGCCGCACCGTTTCCTTCCGGATCAGCGGAAACAGCTGCGCCTGATGCATCACGCCGCCACCCAGCAGGATCTTTTCGGGAGATACCGTCATCAGCGCCGTCACGCACAATTGCGCCAGATAATACGCTTCGATCTGCCAGGCCGGATGCTCCGCGGGCAGATCCCATGCCGGTCTGCCCCATCGCTTCTCCATAGACGGGCCGCTGGCCAGCCCCTCCAGGCATCCGTCGTGATACGGGCACACACCCCGGGGCATGGGATCGTCCGGATGCGGCACCGCCAGCATATGTCCCCACTCCGGATGCATCAGGCCGTGCACCAGGTTCCCCTCACAGTATACGCCTGCGCCGATGCCGGTGCCGACGGTGACATACACGCAGTTCCTCGCGCCGCGGGCCGCTCCCCTCTCCGCTTCCCACAGGGCAGCGGCATTCACGTCTGTATCCAGCATGCCGGGCACCCGCAGCGCATCCAGCAGCGTGGGCAGCAGCGGATAATCCCGCCAGCCGGCTTTTGGGGTTTTGGTGATATACCCATAAGTGGGCGATTGCGGGTTCAAATCCAGCGGGCCAAATGAACCCACTCCCAGCGCGTCAATGCGCTGCTGCCGGAAATAGTCCGCGATGCGGGGCACTGTATCCTCCGGCCGGCCCGTGGGAATGCTGATCCGGTCCAGAATACGCAAATCATCATCCGCGGCTGCCAGCACCATTTTGGTGCCGCCCGCTTCCAATGCGCCGTAAATCATATCGATCTCTCCATAAAAAATCGCCTGGCGACGGGCGCGGCCCGCGTCAGGCAATCACCTGTCGTTTATTCAAACAGCTTTGTTTCCGATTTCAGCACGTGGGTCTGATCCTCCACCAGCCGCAGGAACCGTTCCCGATAATCCGCCGCAGCCGCCCGGAGCATTTCCACTTCTTTTTCCAGTTCCGCTTTTTCTTCCTCCAGGGCGTCCAAACCCACATCCGCGCGGCTGTGGGCGTTTTTCAGGATCTCTTCCGCTTCCGCCTTGGCCTCCGCTACGGTTTCATCGTACATTTTTTGGGCACGGGCCAACAGCTTCTGCGCGGCTTCGCTGGTATCCTGCACAGTCTGATTCTGAACGGGAGCGGCCACAGGCGCGGGGATGGGGGTGGGGGCCGGGGCAGGCACCGCGCCCGGTACGGGCACCGCGCTGTATGCGCCGCGGCTGGCCTGAGCCAATCGCTGATTCAGGGAATTGATTTCATCCTGCATAGCGACCATTTCGTCGCAAATTTCATCCAGAAATTCATCCACCTCTACGGGGTCGTAACCGCGCACCTTGGTTTTAAATTCCTTTTCCTCGATCATCGCCACGGTAATAGCCATTCCGTATAAACTCCTTTCCTTGCATCAACCGCCCTCACCGCATGCCGGCCGGGCCATCATTCGAAAATTTTACTGCGCGCCGGCAGCTGCTTCATCAGGGGCATAGCCATCTCCCGCCTGCTGTGTGGCAAAGGCCGGAGTTGGAGCCGCCGCGGGGGCAGGCCGGGTATAGAAGGGCTGCGCCGCTTCCATGGGAGCCGCGCTGCGCTGGGCAAACGCCTGCTGTTGATTCATATATGGATTCGCATAGCCGGCGGCAGGCTGCTGCGGCTGGGCAGCGGGCTGCTGATACACGGGGCGCTGCGCCTGATAGCCCGGCTGGTAGGTCCGTGCCGGCTGCCGCGCAGGCATGCCGTTCATTTGATTGGTGGTCTGATCCGCGTACACAGCCATGGACTGGGGCGCCAGCAAATACACGCCGTAACGGGACACCTTGGTGATGGTGGCGATCAGGGAATAGCACGCGCCGCTCAGGGTATCCACCAGCCTGCGCATTTCCGCCGGATCACTGATGTTTTCCAGCACGATCAGCACGGCGTCGCCATTGCGAAGCAGCGTAATGGCGCTGCGGATTTCCCCCATGCCCCGGGCGTTGATGATGCGGGCGTTGGCCACCGTGGAAACGGCGGGCGCTGCCGGGGTTTCCTGGATCTGGGGCTGCTGCGGCGCAGGAACCGCCTGTTGGGGCTGCTGAAATGCCGTATGCTGGTAAGCGCCAAAATCCACCACATTGCTGACTTCCTGCTGGATGTGCTGCTGCATGCGGCGGTTGCGCGGCTGCGCCTGAGGAGCAGGCTGCGCTTGCGGCTGCACCTGGGCCTGAGGCTGAGGCGCGGCAGTAAACACCGGGTTCTGATACACCCGGGGCTGATACGCCTGGGGCTGCGCCTGAGCGGGCTGCGCATACGCCGTCAGGGGCTGCTGATAGGGGTTCTGCTGCTGCCCCGGGGCGGGATCGTTCTGCCAGGCTGCGGGCTGGGGCGGCTGCTGCGTGTAATACGGATCCATAGGCTCTGCCTCCTGCCGCATGCGAGGCGCGGGTTCAGCGTCCTCATCAAAGAAAAAGTTGGAGTACATGGTGCGCATTTTATCCTTCAGGTTTCCGAAAAAGCTGCCCGTTGCCATTGAGACATCCTCCTGCTGAGTTTATCGAAAAAGAGCCGATCCCACGCGCACCATGGTGGCGCCGCACCGGGCGGCCAGGCCGTAATCCTGGCTCATGCCCATGGATAACTCTGTCATATCCGTTCCGTCGATGGCCTCCTGCCGGCATTGATCCAGCAGCGCGCGCATCCGGGTGAAATAACCGATCAGCGCTTCCTCCGGCGCGCCAAGGGGCATCATGGCCATCAGCCCCTTGATTTCCAATCCCGGCAGGCGGGCGCATTCCCGCAAAAAGGGAAACAGCGCTTCCTCCTCTATGCCGCCCTTTTGCGGCTCCCGGGCGATGTTGACCTCCACCAGCACAGGCATGCGCCGCTGCGCTTTTTGCGCCTGCCGGTCAATTTCCTGCGCCAGGGGCAGGCTGTCCAACGAATGGATCAAACACACATCCTTTATTATATATTTAACTTTGTTGGTTTGCAACCGTCCAATCAAATGAATCGAAAATTTTCCCTCCAGCGCGGGCAGTTTTTCCCGAATGGCCTGCACCCGGTTTTCCCCGATATCGGTGACGCCCAGATCCGCCAGCGGCAGGATCTCCGCCGGCGTGGAGTACTTGGTCACGGCGATCAGCCTGGGCTCCCGTCCCCATGGCGCGCTTTCCCGTTTCAGGGTTTCCCGCACCCTGGCCAGTCTTTCTTCCAGCATGCTCTTCCCACTTTCATCAGAACAGGCGCACCGGAATGCCGTCATACAGCACGCCCGCGTTATCCGGGATCACATAGGCGGTGGTGCCGTCGTCGGACACCACTTCCACGCCCGTCCAGTATTCGCCCCCCTCGGTGTACATCACCACGCCTTTGCGGCCGTTCTGCACATAGATGGCGCGTGAGGGCACCTGCAGGGTGCTGACGTTTTCGCCGATCTTCACCTGACAGGTGCGCAAATACAGCACGTTCGGCAAAGTGGCGGTATTGTTCACCACCAGCCTGACCAGCAGTTCCCCGCCGGACAGGGTGAAAGAATCCACGGTGGCCTGCACCTCAATATTGTCAAAGTTTTCGATCAGCAATTGATAGGTGCGCCCGGCTGTGGGGGTCCACTCCTTTTCGTTGCACAGCATCAGCACCACCCACGGCTCCTGCCGCACCATGCGGTAAATGTCGGTCATGTTCCGGCCGGGCGTCTGTTCCGTTTGCGGGATCCGCCCGTTGTACATGGCCCGCACCTCCGCCGGAGAATAATCCGCGTAGGTGAGCATATTCAGCGCGTTTTCATACCCGTCGGTATAGAAACTCACCAGGCCGTTGGACAGCGCGGCGAACTGCTTGGTCCACTGGGAGATACGCTGACGCTGAGCGTTCTCATCATCGTTCAGGCGGCTCAGCTTCTGGTCATCCGGATACTTCTGCCGGATATAGATCTGCTGATCCTGCATGGCTTTGGTGAGCAGCTTTTCCTGTTTGGAGAAGTTGCCCGGCTCCCCCTGCACCAGCCGCTGCACCTCCAGGGCGCGGGAGCGCACCTGGGTCATCAGCGACAGCAGCTTGGTATCGGTGGTGGCCCCGGCAATCAGGATCTTTTGGTATTCCTTGATCTGATTGCGGTAGTTTTGCAGCGTCACCCATTCCTTGGAATTGAAGCCGGAGGTGTAGATGGTGGCCACGATGCTGCCCCGGGGCACCTCGGCGCCTTCTTCGGCCACATACTCGATTTGGGACACGCCCGCCTCGGAATAAACGGCCTCGTTCCGCACGATCACCGCGTCGCCGGTGAACCGGGCCTCCATGGAGCCGGAGCGCACATAGCCATAGGCTTTTCCCCGGCTTCCCGACTGATTGAACAGGATGAAAGCCACCACCGCGGCGCAGAGCGCCAGCACCACAAACGCAACCAGTCCCCGCTTGCTGCGTCTGGCGGCGGGGCGCAGGCCCGTCTGAGGCGGCTGATACCCGCCCTGGCCGGGCACAGGCTGGCCCGCGGCGGACGCGGGCGGCATCTGGCCGTTATTCGCAGGATTGGCCTGCGGCATCTGCGCGTCGGGGTACGGCGTCTGACCGGTGTAATCCACCTGCGCAGGATCCGGATAAATCTGCGCCGGCGGCGGCACGTGGCCTGGCATACCGGAATTGGGGCTTCCCTGGCCGGGCAAAGGGCGCTGTACCCATTGACTGCCGTCCTGCTGCGGGGCCCAATTGCCCTGCGGCTGTCCGGGCTGCTCGGGATAAGCGCCGTAGTCTTGTGAATAAGGCCCTTGTGGGGGCTGCATGTCGTTTCCTCCTAAATTCAAAGGATAACTCCGTTTAGTTCGCGATTTGCCATAAGAAATCCTGCTTTTTTTACAAAAGTTTTGCATTTTTCAAAAAAATATTTTGCGCACTTCATAACAGGATCAAACACAGCATCAAAGCAAAAGATTCATCTCGGATCGTCAGGGAAGAATCAACAAAAAGGACCAAAAAAGGACGGTTGCCCGTCCTGACCAGCAGCGCTGGTATTGTTATGCAATGCCCGCCAAAGAGCACGATATATCGCGCGCTTTCATAAAACGCCGAAAAAACACCGAAAAAACACCGAAAGAAGCATCAGTTCACGCTGCGGTACGCCTCGATCACATCGGAGCGCTTTTGGATCTTCTTCAGGGCGTTGTCCAACTGCTCGCGGGATTTGACCTGGAGGGTGGTGGTGATATTGCAGGTTTTGTTCTTGTTGATTTTTACCGCGATGGCCGTAAGCGGAATGCCCATATCCTCAATGTAATTGGTAATCTCGCCCAGCAGAGAATTATGATCGTAGCAAATGATCTGAATATTGGCGCTGAAATTGCCCACTTCCTCGGCTGCCCAGGAAACGGGCACAGCCCGCTCCGGCTCGGTGTGCAGGGCATTGACGCAGTCCGCCTTGTGAACGGTCACTCCCCGGCCCCGGGTGATATAGCCCACGATATCGTCTCCGGGCACAGGATTGCAGCACCGGGCGAAACGCACCAGCATGCCCGCCTCCCCGTGCACGTATATGCCGTGGGTAGGCTTTCCCTTGGGCTCAATGGGGGGCACCTCCCCCACCATAGGCACCTTGGGCGTCTGAGGCGCGTCCCGCTTCTGCTTTTCGTCGATCAGCCGGGACAGCACGTACACCGCGGCCACGCCGCCATAGCCGATTGCGCCGTAAATGTCGTCCATGTCCTGGAACATGTATTTTTTCAGCAGCGGCTCGTAATACTCGGGCTTGGTGTAATCGGGCAGTTTCACCCCCCGGCGTTTGGCCTCGTGCTCCAGCATATCCTTGCCCTTCTGCACGTTTTCGCCCCGCAGCTCCCGCTTGAAGAACTGACGGATCTTGGCCTTGGCCTGCTGTGTTTTTACGATCTTGAGCCAATCCATGCTGGGGCCTTTGGAGGTGGCGGAGGTCATGATCTCCACCCGGTCCCCCGTTTCCAGCTGGGTATCCAACGGCACCATTTTGCCGTTGATTTTGGCGCCCACACAGGAATTGCCCACCTGGGAATGGATGCGATAGGCAAAATCCAGGGGCGTGGCCCCCCGCTGCATGGAAACGATATCCCCTTTGGGCGTAAAAAGAAACACTTCTTCGGAAAACAGATCCGTTTTCAGGCTGTCGATGAACTCGTGGCTGTCCCGGGTTTCCGATTGCCAGTCCAGGATCTGACGCAGCCAGTACAGCTTATCATCCAGCCCGCCGTCCTTTTTCCCACCTTCCTTGTAGCGCCAATGGGCGGCGATGCCGTATTCCGCCACGCGGTGCATTTCCCAGGTGCGGATCTGGATTTCAAAGGGGAAGGGGATGCGCCGGCCGCCCATCACGGTGGTATGCAGGGACTGATACATATTGGCCTTGGGCACGGAAATATAGTCCTTGAAGCGTCCAGGCACCTGGTTCCACAGGGTGTGGGCGATGCCCAGCACAGTGTAGCATTCCGGCACGGTATCCACAATGACACGGATGGCGATCAGATCGTAAATCTGATCGAAAGGCTTATTCTGGATCACCATCTTGCGATAGATGGAATACAGATGCTTGGGCCGTCCGTCGATATCGTAATGCAGCCCCGCCTCATTCAGCTTCTGGCTCAGCTCGGTGATGACCAGTTTGATGTTTTCCTCCCGCTCGGCCCGCTTCATGCCCACCTTCCGGGCCACGTCCTGATACCCCTCGGGATCGATATAGCGGAGGGACAGATCTTCCAATTCCTGCTTGATGGCGTATACGCCCAGGCGATGGGCCAGCGGCGCGTAAATATCAAGCGTCTCCCGGGCGATGGACACCTGGCGCTCCGGGCTTTGATATTTCAGGGTGCGCATATTGTGCAGCCGGTCGGCCAGCTTGATCAGCACCACGCGGATATCCTTGCTCATGGCCAGGATCATTTTGCGAAGGCTTTCCGCCTGCTGCTCTTCCCGGTCGGCAAAATCAAGCTTGCTCAGCTTGGTCACGCCGTCCACAAGCCTTTCCACCTCTTCGCCGAACTGATCATGAATGACCTGCAGGGTCACCTTTTCGCAGTCCTCCACCGTATCGTGCAAAAGCGCCGCGGCAATGGTGGGCGGGTCGATCATCAGTTCCGTGAGGATGCTGGCCACATACACCGGATGCATGATATAAGGCTCGCCGCTTTTCCGGCATTGACCCGCATGCGCCTGTTCGGCAAAATGGTACGCTTTTTCAATCAGCGCGCAGCCCTGGCCGTCGGGATCGTTCTTGCTCACCCGCGCCAGCATATCCTCCAGCGATAAACTGTCATAAGCCGTATAAGCCATCGGTTGCCTCCTTTGCCTGCTTCACCCGCCGATACAGAGCGCTTTCCCGGGGGCTTCGCCTGACGCCTGATTTCAGCGCCAGCCTTCCCGTTTCTTCTTCCCGCTCAATCAGGCCGATTTCTTCCAGGGTTTTCAGGGCGAACGCCGCTTGACCGCCATTCAATCCCATGCCGGCTGCCCATGCCGTCAAATCCGGGGGATGGTTCCGCAAAAGGTGACGGCAGCAATCCCGCAGCCCTTCCTCATCCACCCAAAGGGAACGCAGCATCTCCTGCCCCGCCTGGGTAACAGGCAGCGCCGTGACCTGGGCACGGGGGCAAGCCCGAGCATAGGAGGCGCCCTCCCCCAAGTCTCCGTCGCATAATACCACATGCCGGAAGGATGCGCAAGCGTTTCCGGCCGTGCCCCGGAGCATGATGGTGTGGTAAGCCCGGGGGTCATCGGCGCGCATCAGGCAAAAATCGGCCTGCGGGAACCTGGCCCGCCATTTCAGCGCCGTTTCCAGGCAGCGGCACACGAGCAGCGTGCCCTGGCCGCCCGCCATCAGCGGCGCCGCCTCCTTTTCCGATATCACAGGCACTGTTTCATCCGAAAGCTCCTCCGCAAGATACGCGATCGCCTCCGCCTCCGGATTCTTTTCCACCGTCTCCGGCAGCAGCTGTAGCGCGTACAGCCTGCATTCGGCGGACACCTTTCCCCGGAATTCGTTGAGGGTGGGGGTCATCACCAATTGAAAATGTCCCCCGTCCTGGCCGGCCCAGCTTCCGCCGCCAAAGAGAATGCCGTCCCGCAGATCATTTCCCTGCCGGAACGTGCATTTGAGGTGCCGCCCCTCCGTCCCCACAGCGCGCATGCTCAGGGGCCGGACGTCCCGGCACAGGAACAGCGGCGCCGGATTGCCCACCCCGCAGGGCTCCAGCTTTTCCAGCCATTTCACCGTTTCCTCCGTCACCTGGCCCAGCGTCATTTCCCCGTCACAGCGGATGTGCAGCTCCGGCGGCATGCCGCCCGTCTGCTCCGCTACCGCCTGGGACAGGCGGCGCGCGAATTCCTCCACATGCTCCGTCCGGATGGTCAGTCCGGCCGCCTGCTTATGCCCGCCAAAGCGGAGAAACAGATCGCCGCATCGGCTCAGGGCGCGGTGAATGTCAATGTCCCCCGCGCTGCGGGCGCTGCCCACGCACAATTCCCCCTCCTGGGACAGCGCCACCGTGGGATAGGCATACTGCTCGGCGATCCGGCCCGCTGCCAGGCCCACCACGCCGCTGTTCCAGCTTTCTCCCCGTACCACGATGGCCAGGGAATCCACAAGATCCATCTGCTCCACCTGGGCCAGGGCGCCCGTGATCACCCGGGCTTCCTGATCCTTTCTTTCCCGGTTCAGCCCTTCCAGTTTGAGTGCCAATTCCTCTGCCCGGGTCAGATCCCGGGTGGTGAGCATTTCCAAGGCCGTCCTGGCCGATTCCATGCGGCCGCAGGCGTTCATGCGGGGCGCGATCTGGAATCCGACCTGCTCGCTGGTGACCCGGCCAAAAATCCCCGCCCGGTTCATCACCGCCCGCAGGCCGGGCCGGGCGGTGGCCGACAGTTTTTCCAGGCCCAGCGCCACGATACACCGGTTCTCTCCCGTCAGAGACACCATGTCCGCCACGGTAGCCAGGGCGGCCAGTTCCATCAGCGGAAGGGCGTTCTGCCCCAGCAGCGCCATGGCCAGCTTCCAGGCCACCCCCGCGCCGCAGAGATACGGGAAGGGGTATTCCCCCAGCAAGGGTGACACTACCGCGTCAGCGGGCGGCAGCGCATCGCCGGGGCGGTGATGATCGGTGACGATCGTCCGCATGCCCAATTCCCTGGCGCGGGCCACCTCCTTAACGCTTGTGATGCCGCAGTCCACCGTCACCAGCACCTGATACCGCTCCGCCAGTTTTTCCACCGCAGCCAGATTCAGCCCGTAGCCCTCCCGGTGACGGTCAGGGATGTATACATCGCTCTCCAGATTCATCCGCCGGAAGGTTTCCAGCAAAATGGCGCTGGCGCAGACCCCGTCCACGTCGTAATCACCGTAAATCACCGCCTGCTGTCCCCGATCCCGGGCATCCCGCAAAAGCGCGGCCGCCCTGTCCATATCGCGCAGCAGCATCGGCGGCAGCAATTGATCCATGCCGGGATGTAAAAAGCGCTCCGCCTCCGCCGCCGATCGGATGCCCCGGCTGTACAGCAGTCCGGCCATCCAGTCCGGCATATCCGGAAAGCGCGCCGCGGCCTCCTCGGGTACGTTCAGGTCGATCCTCAGCATGATCCATCCTCCCGAAAAAGGAAAATGCCGTGCATCCTACGGCAAAAAAGGATAAAAAGAGGGTGCCGGCGCGATACCGGCACCCTGAATTACGTTTTATTTGTCCCCGCCGTATACAGCGGCCTTTCCGGTAATCATGTTGAAGCAATACTGATAGGCGCGCATCACCAGCAAACCGACAGCGCTGCCCACCACGCCGCAAGCCAGACAGTAACCGGTGGATTTGCTGAAGGAGAAGATCATCAGCACCAGCGCCACTGCCAGCACGATGCCGTGCAGCGCCCACACATTCTTGGCCACCTTGGCAAAGCCCAGCTTGGAGGCCTGCTTCACGGCAGTTCCGTTCTTGACTTCCGCCGTGATCGCGTCGGTGCGGGTGACGGCGGCGTCCACAGCCAGCAGCACGCCCAGCAGCACAGCGATCAGGCAGCCGGTGTTCAGCACATTCACCGTGGGCACCACGATGGTGGCCACCAGGAACAGCGCAATCACCAGCGAGCACCACACGGCCAGGAAGCCCGCCACACCGGTCAGCTTGCCCTTCATCGCCAGATAGACCAGCGCGCCCAGCAGCAGCGCCAGGCCGGCAATCAGGGAAACGGTGAGCACAGCGCCGGAAGTCGCCTTCACAGTGTCGGTTTTCCCGGTGTTCAGGGCCACATCCACGGCCCCGTAATTCATCCAGAAGGCCACATTGTAAGCTGTGTTGTAAGCGGAGTTGTTGTAGCCGATGATGGCCCGCACCTTCCGTCCGTCCACCGTAGCATAGGAGGCGACGGTTTCCCCATCCATGGCGACGGTGAGCGTGGTGTCCTGCGCATCGGCCAGGGCTTTGGCCCCCTCATCCGTGGCTTCAAACTCCATCACCACGCTGAAGCTGGTGGAATTGGCGTTCTGGCGGACGACCTCCACATTCGCGTGCTTGATTTCCTTTTCGGTGAGCAGCTGGTTGCCTTCGCTGTCGGTGAAGGTGAACTGCCCGGCGCGGATCGCGGTGCTCAGCAGGCTGGCGGCGGAAGAAGGCTTCATGTCGCGCAGTTCAATGCGCAGCACGCCGCCCGCGGCGCTGACCGCCACATCGCTTTCGCCCAGCTGATTCAGACGGTTCCGGATGGTGTTCACGCTGTCTTCCACAGCCGTAGCGGGAGCGTCATCAGAAACGGTGTAGGAATACTCATAAGAAGTGCCGCCGCCCAGTGCGCGGGTCACGGGCAGGGACTTGGGCCAATTCGCGCTGCTGACCGGCACCCAGGAGCGGTGCTCATACATGCCCATTTCACCGCTGTTCCGGGTAAAGAGGGCAAAGCAGGAAAACAAAATCGTCACCGCAAGCAGCACAACCAGGCAAATAACGCCCTTATGCTGCGTGGTCAGGGGTTTGCGATTTTTCGTGTTGTTGGCCATTTTGATCTCTTCCTCTCATTGTAAGATGCACATGTTTACGCGCAAGCGCGCTGCCGTCATCTTTATATACCTGAGTATTATACTATTTTCCCGCATTTCCGTCAAGCGATTCCGGCAGGGCAAGCACAGAATTATTTCCGTTTTTTTCTGATTATCCTCCGGCGCAGGATGCGCGCCGTTCCCAAACGGCCCGTTTCCCATTATTCCCGCCGCTGCGCGCCGGGCTCCCCGGGCCATTCCTGCGCCCACAGCGCCTGCTTCCGCGCCAGCATTTCCTCCGTCCTGTCCAGATAATTCCGGATTTCGCTGACGTTGGGCGCACGCTCGATGCGGCCTATGGCCGGATCCACCCGTTTGCTGATGGCGCCGGCGCCCACGGCCAGCACATGGGCAATCTCCTCCATCATATCCACATTGTACAGGCATTCGTGGCCCGGCAGGGCATAGCCCACGTTTTCCAGATTGCCTGCCATGTACTTCTGCCGATACAGATAGTAGGGCCGCATCCCGCGCCGGGCGGCCTCCCGCCTGCCTTCATCCACCATGCGCTCCACCATATGCCCGTCGGGCAGCTGCGCCTCCCACAGATGCAGCAGACTGCTGCGCTTGATGGACAGGGTGTGCACCGTCAGGCTTTCCGGGCGCAAATCCCGGCTCCAGGCCAGGGTCTGCAGGAACATATCCAGGTTTTCCCCCGGCAGCCCGGCAATCAGGTCCATGTTGATATGGGTGAACCCCGCCTGCCGCGCCAGGGCATAGGCCGCCTCCGTTTGGGCGGCGGTATGCCTGCGCCCAATGCGGACGAGGGTTTCATCGTGCATGGTCTGCGGGTTGATGGAAATGCGCGTCGCCCCGTGATCCCGGATCACGCGCAGTTTGTCCTGATCGATGGTATCCGGCCGGCCCGCCTCCACCGTTACCTCCCTGGCCCGGTCGATGAAGGGCCGCGCGGCGGACAGCACCCGCTCCAGCATGGGGGCGGAAAGCGAGGTGGGAGTGCCCCCGCCCATGTAAAACGCCCGGGGACGCAGCCCTTTTTCCTCCATCAGCGTGAGGGTGCCGGCGATTTCCTTTTCGAGCGCCTCCACATAAGGCGGCAATTGCTTTCCCTTCCCCACCTCTCCGCTGAGAAAGGAGCAATACGCGCAGCGGCTGACGCAGAAGGGGATGCCCACGTACAGATCCGCCTCCCGGGTGTCCGGAACGGGCATATTCTGCTGCACCTGAACGATTTCCCGCAGCAGATCCGCCTTGTCCTCCCGCACGTCAAAAGCTTCCCGGGTCTCCGCCACGGCCTCCTCCAGGGTCAGGCCGCGGCTCATGCCTTCATACAGCAGCCTGGTGGGCCGGATGCCGGTCAGGGAGCCCCAGGGCGGCGTGCGGCCCGTCACCTGCTTCATCACGCCGTACAGCGTCTGCTTGATCAGCCGCTTGTGATACCGCTTTTCCAACAGGGGATCATCGCTGACTGCCCGGCTTTCCTGCCGGACGGCGGAAAAATCGCCGCTCATTTCCATGCGGCAGCGCCTGACGCCTTCCTCCGTTTTTTCCGTGTGGACAATCGTCACGCTGCCGCCCGGTTCATTGACCCAGCATTCGATATTCCCCCAAAAAATCCTCACCACGTCGGCCAGGTCATTGGCAAACAGCGGAGTGGGGGTCATGATGGATACGATCATAGGCGATAGTGCTCCCGTTCCGTCAGTATATTCGTGGGTTCTCCGTGGCCCGGACACACGATCCAGTTTTTTTCCGATTGCAGCAGCCGCCGCAGAGACCTGCTCAGCGCATCGAAATCCCCGCCCGGGAAATCCGTGCGGCCGTAGGACCCCTGAAACAGGGTATCCCCCGTGAACAGCACGTCCCCGATGGCGTAAGCCACGCTCCCCAGGGTATGGCCCGGCAGATGCATCACCCGGATATCCAGATCCGCCAGGCGCAGCTTCATCCCTTCCTGCACAAAGCCGGTGGCGGCAGGCCGGGGCGTGCGGTCCCGGAATCCGTCCGCCAGGCTCCAATACCCGTCGCTGAGCATGATGTCATCCGCCGGATGAATGTAAATGGGCGTGTCCGCAAAGGCGGAAAGCGCCCCCGTGTGATCAAAATGCCCGTGTGTCAGCAGCACTGCCGCCGCTTTTTTCCCGTCCAGCGCAGCCAGGATCCTGTCCGGCTCCGCGGCGGGATCAATCACCAGCGCCTGGTCGCTGCCCTCCAGATACACGATATAGCAATTGGTGCTCAGCGGTCCCAATATCAGGGTGTCGATTTTCATGCAGTCTCCTTCCCTGTCAGCAAAGGCAGTCGATGAGATGCCCGGGTCTCCGCGCTCAAAACATCTTCCGGCTGTCCAGCAGGATGGTCACCGGCCCGTCGTTCACCAGATGCACCATCATGTGGGTGCGGAACACGCCGTTTTCCACCGGCACGCCCAATTGCCGGATTTCCGCGCAGCAGCGCTCATACAGCTCATTGGCCCGCTCCGGTTTTTCCGCCTGGGTAAAGCCGGGACGGTTCTGTCCCCGGGCGTCGCCCAGCAGGGTAAACTGGCTCACGGCCAGCACCCGTCCTCCCACGTCCTTCACCGAGAGGTTCATTTTGTCGTTTTCATCCTCAAAGATCCGCAGCTTGGCAATTTTCCCCGCCAGATAAGCCGCGTCCTTTTCCGTGTCCCCCGCTTCCACGCCGATCAGCGCCATCAGGCCCTTTTCGATCCGGCCCGTTTCCGCGCCTTCCACGGTGACATACGCTTCCGACACCCGCTGCACCACTGCCCGCATGGCCTATTCCTCCATCCATCCTTTGTTCTTCATCACGGCCTCCGCCACCCGGATGCCGTCCACCGCTGCGCTCATGATGCCCCCGGCATAGCCGGCGCCCTCGCCGCAGGGATACAGGCCGCCTACGCTGCTTTCGTATCTTGCGTCCCTCAGCAGCCTCACCGGGCAGGAGGAGCGGCTTTCCACCGCCGTCAGCACGGCGTCCGGCAGGGCGAACCCCCTGAGCTGCCGGTCAAAAACCGACAGGGCGCTCCGCAGTCCCTGATACGCAAAATCCGGCAGCACATCCCGGAAATCCGCGCATGTGACCCCGGGGCGATAGGTGGGCAGAACGCTGCCCAATTCCCGGGTCTCCCTGCCCGCCATCAGATCCCCCGCCCGCTGCACCGGCGCGCGGTAGCTGCCGCCGCCCGCGCGGAAGGCCCTTTCCTCCCACAGCCTTTGCAGCGCATATCCCGCCAGGGGATGATCATCGCCGAAATCCGAGGTACGCACGTCGATGAGCAATGCGGCGTTGGCGTTTTCCCCATCGCGGGCGAACGCGCTCATGCCATTGACACACACGCCGCCCAGCCGGCTGGCGGCCGGCACCACCGTGCCCCCGGGACACATGCAGAAGGTGTAGGCGCCTCTGCCGTCCGGCAGCCTGGCGGACAAATGGTATTCCGCCGCGCCTAAGGCTTTGTGAGCGGCGAATTTCCCGTACTGGCTTTGATTGATCAACCACTGGGGATGCTCGATCCTGGCGCCAACGGAAAAGGGCTTCTGGATCATATTCACGCCGGCGCGGAACAGCATCTGCTGGGTATCCGCCGCGCTGTGGCCAACGGCCAGGATCAGCGCGTCGGTGATGATTTCTCCCTTGCCCCTGGCGTCCGTGTATTCCGCCGCTTCCATCTGGCCCGCCCGGAGGCGCAGTCCCGTCAGCCTAGTGTCAAAGCGCACTTCTCCGCCCAGGGACAGGATTTCCTCCCGGATGGCGACCACCACGCGGGGCAGGTTATCCGTGCCGATATGGGGATGGGCCAGATACAGGATCTCCTCCGGCGCGCCGTGATCGAACAGTTCCTTCAGCACCGTGCGGCACCGGGGATCCTTGATGCCGGTGGTCAGCTTTCCGTCGGAAAACGCTCCCGCGCCGCCCTCGCCGAACTGCACGTTGCTTTCGGGGTCCAGTTCTCCCGTATCAGAAAACCTTTCCACTGTTTTCCTGCGTTCCTCCACCCGCTGTCCACGTTCGAGCACAATGGGCCTCATCCCCGACCGGGCCAGGGTCAACGCGGCGAACAGCCCGCCCGGGCCAAAGCCGGCCACCACCGGCCGCAGGCCCCTGTATTCGCCCCGTATGACCGGAATGGGCGTCATGGGCGGCACTTTGACCGCGACGCCGGGCTTCAGGGCGCGCAGAAGGGTTTCTTCATTTCTTAACGCAATATCGACGGCCATCACAAAATGAACGTCTCCCTGATCCCGGGCGTCCACGCTCTTTTTGCCGATCCGCCAGGAAATCACCTGGCTTCTGTCCGCCTTCAGCTTTTTCAGGGCCATTCCAAGCGGCGCATCCCGATCTGCGTCCAGCGGCACCTTCACATTCCCCACGCGGATCATCCCGCCGCCCCCTTTCCGGATTCTTCGCGTATTATAGCATGCCTTACGCGGAAATTCAAACAGGAATGCGCAAAGCCCCTTGTTTCCGCGGCCGGAAGTATGTTACAATGACTTGCCGGTCCCCATACGGGCCGTGCCGGAATACGAAATCAATCGGAGACAGAAAACAAATGAACGGATTGAACGGGCTGAAAATCGGCATGATTTCCCTGGGATGCGTGAAGAATCGGGTGGATTCCGAGCAGATGCTCAGCGAATTAACGACGGCGGGCATGGAAATCACCCATGAGCCGCGGGAAGCGGACGTGCTGATCGTAAACACCTGCGGGTTCATCGCCCCGGCCAAGGAAGAATCCATCGACGCGATTTTTGAAATGGCCGAATACAAAAAAACGGGCCGGTGCCGGGTGCTGTGCGTCACCGGCTGCCTGGCCCAGCGGTACAAAGAGGATCTGCTGAGGGAGATCCCGGAAATCGACTGCCTGCTGGGCGTGGGGCAGTACGCCCGTCTGACGGAGTATATATCCCAGGCCCTGTCCGGCGGCCGTCCGGCCGACACCCGCCGCAATCCCGCTTTTTTGGAATGCGGCCGGGTGCTGACCACCCCCTCCTATTCCGCGTACATCAAGATCGGCGACGGCTGCGACAACCGCTGCGCCTACTGCGCCATTCCCCTCATCCGGGGCGGCTACCGTTCCCGCCCGCAGGACGCCATCCTGGCGGAAATGCGCCAATTGGCCCGGCAAGGCGTGCGGGAGCACATCCTCATCGCCCAGGACACCACCAAATACGGCGTGGATACCGGCTCCTCCCTGACGGAGCTGATGGAAAAGGCCGCCGCCGTCGAGGGCGTGGATTGGCTTCGCAGCCTGTACATGTATCCCGACGAAACCGACATGAAGCTGCTGGAAACCATGGCAAAGCATGACAGCATCTGCAAATATCTGGATCTGCCTCTCCAGCACGCCGCCCCCGACCTGCTGAAAAAAATGAACCGTCGGGGCACGGTTCAGCACACCCGGGAAATGCTGTCCGCCGCGCGGGAGATGGGCTTCTGCCTGCGCACCACCTTTATCGTGGGCTTCCCCGGGGAAACGGAGGCGGACTTTGACGCGCTGATGGCCTTCACCGAGGAAATGGCCTTTGACCGGATGGGCGCTTTCGCCTATTCTCCCGAGGAGGATACCCCCGCGGCCTCCATGCCCGATCAGGTGCCTGAAGAAATCAAGCAGGATCGCCTGGACCGGCTGATGGCGCTGCAAGCCAGGATCAGCCTGGAGCGCAACCGCCTGCGCGTTGGGAAAACGGAAAAGCTGCTGGTCACCGGCCACAACGGCATGCATTACACCGCCCGCTCCGCCTGGGAAGCCCCGGACGCCGACGGCGAAATCGCCCTGATGAGCGAAAAGCCCCTCACGGAAGGCCAGTTCGTCCGGGCGGAGATCACCGGGGCCGATACCTATGACCTGACTGCGCGCATTTCAGAATAAAGCGCCGCGGTCAGCACCGGAAACGCATTTCCTCCATTCCATTTTCAAAAACACCGGTGGCTTCAAAGCCCATGGAAGCGTACAGCCGTTTTGCCGCGGTATTCTCCGGCACGACGCCGGTGTAGATTTCATGCACGTGAAACCTGTCCTTCAGATAAGCGATCCCTGCCGCAAGGGCTTCCCTGCCGAAGCCCTTGTTTTGATATTCCCGGTCGATCAGCAGCTTCCACAGGGTATAATACGCCTTTGCTTCATAATATCCCAGCATGATGAATCCCACCACCGTCTGCCCGTCCAGGACGGCGAAGGGCCAGGCGGTGTCCCGGTATACCCAGGCCTGGGCCAGGGATTCCGCGGGAGACGAAACAAAGCCCCGCTGGCCGTCCCCGATCCGCAGGGCCAGTACCGCGTCCAGGTTTTCTTGGGTGATCGGCTCCAGCCTGACCATCGGTTTATTTCTCCCCTTCCGTTACGATCCGGCAGCTTTCGATCCCGTAATACCGGAAGCACCGGATCGCCTCCCGCGTGATGATTTCCCCGCTGATCAGGATGGGGATGCAGGGCGGGCAGGCGGTTTGGGCGTCGGCCAGGATCCTGCCCCCGGCGTCCTCCACGGGGATCTCCCTGGACGGGGCCAGCAGCGCTTCCCGGATGGACAGGGCCCGTTCCGTTTTGGGCGCAGGCGGCGGCGCGCCGTCAACGGGTTCCTTGCGCGGCACGGCAAGCAGCGCTTCTCCCCACCGTTCCAGCGCCTGCGCGCCCGTTTCCGGCGTGACCATGGCGGTGAGGAAATCCGGATCGGAAAACTCGCATTCCATATTGCGCGCCCGAAGGTATTCGTGCAGCGCGTCCCCCGTATAGCCGTACCCCTTGGGGGCCAGGGTGATTTTGCACGGTTCGTCGCCGGCCAGGTCGTAGCCTCTGGCCAGCAGGCGGCCTTTCAGGGCGGACGTATCCCCACACAGAGCCGCCAGCTTTTCCCTGTATCCGTCGGAAAGATACGCGTTGCACCGATCCAGGGACTGCAGGATCAGATAGGAGGGGCTCGTGGACGCGAACAGCGCCATGGCCTTTTCCGCGCTGTCGGAAAGCGTATCCGGCGCGCCCTTGCCAAGATGGAGATACGCGCCGCCGGTCAGCGCCGGAAGGGTTTTATGGGCGGAATCGCAGCACAGATCCGCGCCCATGGAAATGGGATGCCGATCCGTGGGCAGGAATTTCAGATACGCGCCGTGGGCGTTGTCCACCAGCAGCAGCACACCGTATCGGCGGCACACGGCGGACAGCGCGCCGACGTTCGTCACATGGCCCAAATAGTCCGGAGAGGTGACATACACCGCGGCGGGCTTTTCCTGCATGCCGCGCAGCCGCGTTTCCAACTCCGGCGCGGTGATCCGGCAGGAAATCAGGCTCGCTTCCCTTTCCGGGATGAGCCATTCTACCTCTGCGTCCATCAGGGCGCAGGCGGAAATAAAGGCCCGGTGCGCGTTGCGGCCCGCCAGGATCAGGGCACGCCTGCCGTTTTCCCTGCCCCACAGCAGCGCCAGATACACCATGGCCCGGATGCACAGGGAGGAGCCTTCTGTGGAATAGACGGTCCTGCCCGCGCCAAAGAGCGCCGCGGCGTTTTCCTCGCTTTGCCGGATGATCCCTCGCGCGCGGTACAGCTCGTCCGCGCCGCGGATCTCCGTGATGTCGAGGGCTTCCACACCCAAAAAAGAGCGGCCTTTATGCCCCGGCATGTGCAGGCGCACGCCGCCCTTTTTTCTGTATTCCGCGACAAAATCACAAATCGGCGTATCCATTTTTGATTCCTTGCTATGCCTCTGACAGTTCTTGATTGACCTAATGCATAATCAGGTCCCAGCCGCTTTCTTGGAAGGGGGTGCGGGGGAAACTGTTCTTTGGCCTCAAAGAACGGTTTCCCCCGCTCATTCTCTATTCATCCTCCTCCAGCGCCTTGGCCGCTTCCAGGAAGATGGCGCACTCCATCCGTTTGCGGAACAGGTCGCACCCGTATTTGTACACGCCCTTCACCGACCCGGTGGCGTGATAGGCGTTGGCGGCGCACCCGCCGGAGCAGTACAGCTTGGCCCAGCAATCGGCGCATTCCAGCCGGGCGTACACATTGCAGTCGGCAAATTCCCCCTGCACAGCGTCATTGCTCACGCCGTCCCACACATTGCCCAGCTTGAATTTTTCCTCCCCCACGAACTGATGGCAGGGATACAGGTCGCCCCAGGGCGTCACCGCCATGTATTCCGTGCCGGAGCCGCAGCCGGAAATGCGCTTGTAGATGCAGGGGCCGCCGCTCAGGTCGATCATATAATGGTAGAACGTGAACGGCCGGCCTTCCTTCCGGCGTTTCAGCATCAGTTCCGCCAGCTTTTCATACTGCTCCATCACGATGGGCTTGTCCTCTTCCGTCAGGGCGCCGGGATCGTCCGCCGCGCATACCACCGGCTCCATACTCAGCTCCGTAAAGCCCAGATCCAGCATGGCTTCGATATCCTTGAGGAAATCGGGATTGGCGTGGGTGAAGGTGCCCCGCATATAATAGTTTTTCCCGCCCCGGGCCTGGACCAGCTTCTGGAACTTGGGCACGATCCTCTCCCAGCTGCCCCGGCCCGCGTAATCCACCCGGAACCGGTCGTGGATCTCCTTTCGCCCGTCCAGGGACAAAACCACATTGCTGCACTCGCGGTTGGCAAAGTCGATCACATCGTCGTCGATCAGCAGGCCGTTGGTGGTGAGGGTGAAGCGGAAATTCTTCCCGTGCTCCTTTTCAATGCTCCGGGCGTAGGCCACCAGATCCTTGACCACCCGGAAATTCATCAGCGGCTCGCCGCCGAAGAAATCCACCTCCAGGTTGCGGCGGGAGCCGGAATGCGCAATCAGGAAATCCAGCGCCTGCTTGCCCACCTCAAAGGGCATCACGGCCCGGTCGCCGTGATACTTGCCCTGGCTGGCGAAGCAATAGGAGCAGTTCAGGTTGCAGGTGTGGGCAACATGCAGGCACAGGGCCTTCACCACGCCCGCCGTTTTCTTTTTCAGTTCTCCCGCCATGGGCGCGAAGGTATCGGGGGTGAATAGCTGTCCGGCGTTCCTGAGCTCGGTGATCTGGTCGTAGCATTCGGCGATCTCACTGTCCCCCGCTCCCTCCTGCCCCGCGAATCTTTCTTTCACGATGGCCAGGATTTCATCCCTGCTTTTGCTTTCGTACAGGCTGATGATGTCATAGGCGAGATCATCCACCACATGCACGCTGCCGGAGCAGGTATCCAGCACGATGGGCAGCCCACCCAGCTTATACTGATGAATCATGCGTATTTCTTCCCCTTTATCAGAAAAATGCCGCCTGTTCAGGCGGCATTTGGCGCAGATTTTGGATTATTTGTTTTCCTTCTGGGCCTTGTTTTCGCACTGCTGATTGGCGATGCCGCAGCTGGTCTTGCAGGCGGACTGGCAAGAAGTCTGGCATTCGCCGCAGCCGCCGTTCTTGGCGCTTTCACACAGATTGCGGGTGCTCAGGGTCTTGATGTGCTTCATTGTATAATCCTCCCATTGAAGTCAGGTTTCGGCTTATTGTATCACGGGATCTGGAATAAGTCAATCCGCGGAAGAAAAAATCCTTCCTCCTCTCTCACGCGCTCTCTTGCCCCTCCCCGTTTTTCTTCTTTCCATCTTTTGTGTAGGAAACTTTTGCAATTCTCAATATCTTGTGTTATAATAAAAGATGACGATGGATTCATGCGTCCATCCGCAGAACAAGATCAAATCGAGGTGCTTTATGGCGCAGAAGTACGACGCGGGCAGTATCAAAGTATTGGAGGGGCTGGACGCGGTGCGCATGCGTCCCGGCATGTATATCGGCACCACCGGCAGCCGGGGATTGCATCATTTATTGTGGGAAATCGTGGACAACGCCATCGATGAGGCCATGGGGGGCTTCGCCACTGAGGTGGCGGTGACGCTGCACAGGGACGGCTCCGCCACCGTGTGGGACAACGGGCGGGGCATGCCGGTGGACAATCACCCTGTGCTGGGCATCCCCGGGGTGGAAGTCATTTTCACCCGCCTGCATGCCGGCGGAAAATTCGGCAACGACAATTACGCCTACTCCGGCGGCCTGCACGGCGTCGGCGCCAGCGTGGTAAACGCCTTGAGCAAATGGCTGACGGTCGATATTTTCCGGGACTGGAGCCATTATACCCAGCGGTATGAAAACTGGTTCGACCCCAAGGAAAAGAAATGGAAGGCCGGGCACCCGGTGACGGGCCTGGAAAAGGTGGGCAATACGCGGAAACGGGGCACCCTGATCCGCTTTTTGCCCGACGACACCGTGTTTGAGGATACGGTGTTCAACGGCGATACCGTGCGACGCCGCCTGCGGGAGCTGGCCTACCTGAACAAAGGGCTGCACATATCCTTTACCGACGAGCGCACCAGGGAAGAAGGCAAATCCTTCTGCGAATTCTGCTTCGCCGGGGGCATCGTGGACTATGTGAAGTTCCTCAACCGGGATAAAACGCCCATTCATCCCGATCCCATTTTCTTTGAGGGCAAAAAGGACGATATCCTCTGCTCCGCCGCCATCCAATACACCGACGGCTACACCGAATCGGTGTTTTCCTACGTGAACAACATCCCCACCGGCGAGGGCGGCACCCACGAGGCGGGCTTCCGCGCCGCCATGACCAAGGAATTCAACGATTACGCCCGGAAGATCGGCGTGCTCAAGGAAAAGGACGCCAACCTGGCGGGCGAGGATTTCCGGGAAGGCATCACGGTGGTGCTATGCGTGATGGTCAAAAGCCCCCAGTTTGAAGGGCAGACCAAGGGCAAGCTGGGCAACACCGAGGTGCGGCCCGCCATCGAGGACATCGTTTCCAAAAAGCTCTTTGAATTCCTGGAGGACCTGAAAAACCAGGATCTGGCCCAGAAAATCATCGAAAAGGCCGTCAAAAGCGCCAAGGTCCGGGAAGCCACCCGCAAGGCCAAAGCCCTGGCCCGGGCCAAGAACGAACTGGAGGCCACGCCGCTGGTGGGCAAACTGTCCGCCTGCACGGGCAGGAAAGCCGTGGATAACGAGCTGTTCATCGTGGAGGGCGATTCCGCCGGCGGCAGCGCCAAGCAGGGCCGGGATCGGCGCTTCCAGGCCATCCTGCCCCTGCGCGGAAAGCCCCTGAACGCCGAAAAGAAGCGCATCGACCAGGTGCTGGCCAACGATGAATTCCGCTCCATCATCACCGCCCTGGGCACCGGCATCGCCGAGGATTTTGACCTGAGTTCCCTCAAATACCACAAGGTCATCATCCTGGCCGACGCTGACCAGGACGGGGCCCACATCCGCTCCATCCTGCTCACCTTCTTCTTCCGATACATGCGCGATCTGGTGGCGGACGGCCACGTCTACATCGGCATGCCGCCCCTGTACGCCGTGAAAAAGAGCAGCGGCATCCAGTATGCCTACGACGACCGGGAGCTGAAAAAGGTGACCTCCGGGCAGAAGGGATACACCCTGCAAAGGTATAAGGGCCTGGGCGAAATGAACCCGGAGCAACTGTGGGAAACCACCATGGATCCCCAGCACCGCAAATTGATGCAGGTGACCATCGAGGACGCCGCCGAGGCCGATTCCCTGATCACCGTGCTGATGGGCGATAAAGTGGAGCCCCGGCGGGAATACATCATTGAGCATGCGGAATTCAACAAGGCCGACCATTTTGACCAGCATCTGAAGCCGCTGCAGCAAGAACACGTGCCTGTTTGATACGAATGAAGAAGGGATGATTGACATGTCGGTATCGCCAGCCCCCTCCATCCTCTCCATTCTGCTGGCGCTGATGCTCGTCCTGGGGCTGGCTGCCGGCAGCGCCGGCCTGCCGCCCGTGAAAAGCGTGTGTCTGGATTACACCTACAGCGCCACTTACAACGCGATGGGCCAGGCAGGGCAGTTATCCGCCGGTCTGTCTTTGAAAGACGGCACGGCCGCGTTTCATTTTTCCGACGGAGAAAACAGCCTGTCCCTGCAGGACGGCGGGCTGGACCTGCCCGGCCTCGGCCTGTCGCAGGAGGAAGCCGCGCTGGCTGCACAGATGGCCCAGTACGCATTCGACGGCCGTCTGCAAAAAGATCTGGCCTCGCTGCGCCCGTATTTCAACGATCTCCTCAGCTATAACGCCTATGATATGCAGGTGAGGTCCCTCGTCGACGGGTGCAATGCCACGCAATACACCATCGACACCTCGCCGCTGCGTCTGCTGGGCGCGCTGCAGCGCTGGATCATGATCCGCGGCACCGATCCTCAATGGAAGGCCGCCCTGGATCAATTGGAAATCGCGCAGCTTCCCCTCGTCAGGCAGTGGCTGCCCGACGGAAACGACACATTCGGCGCTGCCGTTTCCTCTTATCTGCTTCTTGCGGGCACCGGCCTCAGTTCAGCGCTCTGCGGCAGCATGTACGGCGCCGAGGCCCTGAAAATGCGCATCCACGCGGAATGCATCGTCGTGGACGGCCAGCTGCGCTCCGGCATGCTTCAGATCGGCGATCCGGAAGAAATGGATGACGGCATCTGGCTGGAGGTCAGCTACCAAAGCGCCGATGAAACTGACCAAGCCCACACGGCTTCCCTGATCCTGTGTCAGGACGGCAAAACGCTCATATCGGCATCCGCCGATTGGGTGCCGCATGTCCGGTTCAACGCGCGCGGTACATGGCTGTTCCCTGCGGGCGGGTCCTATTACAGCGGCGGGGATCTTTCGTTTCAGTGCCTGATTGGGCAGCAGGGATTGGACAGCCTGGGCTTGCATGTGTCCGTATACGATCCAACCGGCAGCCCATCCTTCTCCCTGTCGTATGAAGATCATCAGCTTTCCTTCCTCTATATCCAGAACCCTTCCTACTATCACAGCTACAGTGAAAACGATCTGCCGTCCTTCCTGCGCGCTTCCCTGTTCTGGGACAGCGATTCCTACACGCTGTTCGCAAGCGGCAGCCGGTTTGAGGCGTCCGGCGGCGGCACTTATGAGCGGACGGGCGACGGATTCCATCAAAAGGGCGAAGTGAACGTAAAAACCTGGCCGTCCTATGGCGCGGAGCCAACGGCCGTTACCATCCGCCTGGAGCAGGATTTCACCTTCGGCCCCCACAATTTCCGCCTGATCCAGCACCTGGACGCAGGCACCCCGGGCACGGTCCCCGTGCTGACCTATGACGACCGCCATTCGCTGACCCTGCGCTGATTCCGATCCCCCTGCTCTTTGTTTCCCATCCATGACCGCTCTTCCGGAAAGGAGCGTATCGCCATGAAAAAGCAACTCCAACCCGTCACCATCCGCCGGGAGGGCACCCGTCGGCGCGTACTGCGCATCGTGGGCTGGTTTGGGCTGGTTTTCTGGGGGATGATTGCCATGGTGGGCATTGCCGACATGATCCGCGGCTACAAAACCGCCGAGGTGAACGGCGAAACCGTGGAAAAGGCGCTGGAGGCGGTGGACTACGCTGCGCCCATCGTCTGCGCCGCCCTGGCCGTGCTGCACGGGTGGATGCTTGTATCCGCCCGCCGCGCCAAGCAGCGGATGGAGGATTTCCGTCTCTTCAGCGCGTTTTTTTCCACGCAGCCCGAGGAAAAATCCATTTCCCGCCTGGCCGCCAGCCTGAACCGGCCCCTGGATGCCACCATGAAGCAAATGCAGGCGCTGTGCAAACGGGGCTATTTCGACGGCTATATTGATTATCGGCAGCAGTGCGTCCGCTTTTACGGCGATGCCCCCGGCCCCCAGATGAAGGTTGCCTGCTGTCCCGGCTGCGGCGCAAAAACAGCCATTGCCGATCAGGGCGGCGTGTGCCGCTACTGCGGCTCCCCCCTGTCCCATCTTCCGTAAACGCTTTCTTCACATCATGATTCCTTGGAGGTACGCGATCCATGGCCAAGCAGCCCCCTGCTCCCCTTACGCCTGACATCATTCAAACGCCACTGGAGGATGTGCTGCATCAATCCATGATGCCCTACGCGGAATACGTAATCCTGGAGCGCGCCATTCCCCGGGTGGAGGATGGCCTCAAGCCCGTGCAGCGCCGTATCCTGTTTACCATGCACGAATTGGGCCTTACCCCCGATAAACCCCACCGCAAATGCGCCCGCATCGTGGGCGATTGCCTGGGCAAGTATCATCCCCACGGGGACACCAGCGTCTATGACGCGCTGACCCGCATGGCCCAGCCCTATTCCCTCCGGGGCGTGATGGTGGACGGCCACGGCAATTTCGGCTCCATCGACGGCGACAGCGCCGCCGCCATGCGATACACCGAGGCCCGCATGGCGCCCTTGGCGCTGCAGATGCTGCGGGACATCGAAAAGGATACCGTGCCCTTCCGCCTGAATTTTGACGATACCCTGAAGGAGCCGGATCTGCTGCCCGCCCGCTTCCCGAATCTTCTGGTCAATGGGGCCAGCGGTATCGCCGTGGGCCTGGCCACCAACATCCCGCCCCACAATTTACGCGAGGTGACCGAGGCCGTCTGCATGCAGATCGACAACGAAAACGTCACGCTGGATGAATTGATGCAGGTGTTGCCCGGTCCCGATTTTCCCACCGGCGGCATCCTGCTGGATACGCCGGAAATCCGCGCCGCGTATGAAACGGGCCGCGGAAAACTGACCCTCCGGGCCAAGGTGACCGAAGAGCAAGGGCCGGCGGGCCGCACCCTGCTGGTGATCCACGAGATCCCCTACGGCGTCGCAAAGGCCCAGATGCTGGAAAAGATCCTGAAGCTCAGCGAGGAAAAGAAAGCGCAGCTGGGCTGCATTCACGACATCCGCGATGAAAGCGACCGCTCCGGCATGCGGGCCGTGATCGAACTGAAAAAAGACGCCAATCCGCAAAAGGTGCTGGCTTTCCTGTATAAATACAGCGATCTGCAGGTCACCTTCGGGGTGAACATGGTGGCGGTGGCCGAAGGCAAGCCTGTGCAGATGGGCCTGAAAACGGTGATCGGCTATTTCATCCGCCATCAAAAGGATGTGGTTACCCGGCGCACCCGGTACGAGCTGGAGCAGGCCAAAGCCCGGGCCCACATCCTGGAGGGTCTGATCATTGCCGTGGATAACCTGGATGAGGTGATCGCCCTCATTCGCGCCAGCAAAAACGGCAAAGAGGCGAAAGCCCGCCTGATGGAGCGGTTCGGCTTTACCGACGTGCAGGCCCAGGCCATCCTGGATCTGCGCCTCCAGCGCCTGACCGGCCTGGAAATCGAAGCCCTGCGCAAGGAATACGCGGATATTCTCAAGCTGATCGACACCTTGGAAAGCATCCTGAAAAGCGAAAGAAAACTGATGAACGTGATCAAAAAGGAGCTGCGGGAAATCGCCGACCAGTTCGGCGACGACCGCCGCACCGTGATCGTCCGGGAGGATGGCGAAGAAACCGTCGATCTGACGGAGGAAGCGCCGCTGCCCGAGGAGGCCGTGGTGTTCCTCACCCGCGGCGGACAGCTGCGCCGCATGGCCCCCCGCGTCTTTGAAAAGCAGGAAATCCCCGACAGGGAAAGCGATATGCCCCGGTGGCTGTTCCATACGCAAACCGACCATACCCTGTATTTCTTCACCAACAAGGGGAACTGCTATCCCCTGTCTGTGGGCGCGCTGAACGAAACCAGCAAGCCCAAGGAGCGGGGCGGCGCCCTGTCCAGCGTGCTGGCCGGGCTGGAGAACGGGGAGGTCTGCGTATCCCTGCTGCTGATCACCCCCGGCAGCCTGATGGGCATGGGAGATCTGCTGTTCTTCACCCGTCAGGGGCAGGTGAAGCGCACCAGCGCCGCGGACTACGACGTGAAGCGCTCCAAATTTGCCGCCATCAATTTGAAGGGCGATGATACGCTCGTCGCCGTGGTTCCAGAAGAAGAGGGCAGCGATATCCTGATGCTCACCCGCGGAGGCATGTGCATCCGCTTCCCGCTGGACACCGTGCCGGAAATGGGCCGGGCCAGCAGCGGCGTAAAGGGCATGAAGGTGGAAGAAGGGGACGAGGTGATCCTGGCCTGCCATATCTCCGTGTCCGATCAAATCCTCTTGTTCACCGAGCGCGGCTACGCCAAGCGCCTGACCGGCGGCCTGTTTGACGCGCAGGGCCGTGCGGGCAAGGGCGTCAAATGCGTATCCTTCAACAAATCCGGCTCCACCGGCACCTATGTGGCCGCCGCGGCCCGCATCACCTCCTCCCGCCCCTTCACCGTGCTGCAGCACGGCGGAGTTATGACTCCCATGCTGTCCGACGAATTGGCGGTACAGGATCTGGCCGACAAGGGCAAGCCCGCCGTCATGGCCGTGATGGACGACGTGGTGGAGGATCTGATCCTTTGATCGGCCCGAAATCGGCCCGAAATTTTCAAAAACCCCTTGACAACGCTGTTCCAATCCCCTATAATACCTTTGTTTCAAGCAGAAGCTGCCCGCTTCTCTCCGACGCGAATTCCGTTTTGCGCGGGTCTCAGGCATTCATTTTCGTATGAGTATGCATTGGCGGGTGGCTTCATCCGCCAATTTTTTATTGGCTCTAACCCATTAGGAGGTGTATCGACCATAGCCGCTGAATTGCTCATCAATGAAGAAATCCGGGATCGTGAGGTGCGCGTCATTGGCGCGGACGGGGCACAGCTGGGCATCATGCCCACCCACCAGGCTCTCGTGCTGGCCGAAGAGGCTGAATTGGATCTGGTGAAAATCGTGCCCGGGGCCACGCCCCCCGTCTGTAAGCTGATGGATTACGACAAGCACCGCTACGAGCAGTCCAAGCGCGAGCGGGAAATGCGCAAGAATCAGAAAGAGCGCATCGTATCGCTCAAGGAAGTGCAGCTGTCCGTCACCATCGAGGAAAACGATATCGCCGTCAAGGCGCGCAACGCCGTCAAGTTCCTGGAAGCCGGGGACAAGGTGAAGGTGTCCATTCGTTTTCGCGGCCGCCAGATCGCCCATTCCGATATCGGCATGAAGGTGATGCTGGAATTCGCCGAGCGGGTGAAGGACGTGTGCACGGTCGAACGCCGGCCCATGATCGAAGGGCGCAACATGCTGATGATCTTGGCGCCCAAAGCGGAAAAAGCCAGCAAGGCTGACAGGGCCGCCAAAGCGGCCAAGCAGGAAGCCCCGCAGGCATAACCCCATTACTTTCCGGAAGGAGGAACCATTCCATGCCCAAGCAAAAAACCCATCGCGGCGCCGCGAAGCGCTTTAGCCTGACCAAGACTGGCAAGGTCAAGCACAAGAAGATGAATGTGAACCACATTCTCAACAAAAAGACCACGAAGCGCATCCGTCATCTGCGCGCGGGCGGCACCCTGCAGAATAATGCCGAAGCCGCTACCATCAGGAAACTGATTCCCTACAAATAAGCCATCGCCTGAAGGAGGAATATCATTATGGCACGCATTAAGAGGGCTGTGAACGCCCATAAAAAACGCCGCAAGGTGCTCAAGCTGGCGAAAGGCTATTGGGGATCGAAATCCAAGCAGTACCGTACCGCCAGCGAACAGGTGCGCCGTTCCCTGCGCTACGCCTATGAAGGCCGTAAAATGCGCAAGCGGGATTTCCGCCGCCTGTGGATCATTCGTATCAACGCCGCCGCTCGCCTGAACGGCATGAGCTATTCCACTTTCGTCAACGGCCTGAAGAAGAAGGGCATCGAAGTCAACCGCAAGATGCTGGCTGACCTGGCCGTGAACGACGCCGCCGCTTTCGCCCAGCTGGTGGAAATGGCCAAGGAAGCCTAATACAATTCTTCTTCTAAAATCTTACGTCTTTGAGCGTCTTTTTCGTTCTGGCAGCGCGTTCCTGAGGTCAACGCAGCGCTGCTGCGCCTCCCATCGTTCCGCTTTGCCGGAATAAAAACCCATCTCAAATCTGTTAAGGTTTCAGAACGCGAATAGTATAAGATACGCTGCATCAAACGTCATCCGTTTTCCGGATGGCGTTTTTTTGTATGATCACTGCCGCAAGGATCGGCGCTATCGGGGCGTCTCCGTTTCTGCTCCATCAGCTTCCGGCTTCCTGACAGGGGCAGGCGCATATCCATGCTCCCCCAGCATCTTTTCCATCCAGATCATATCATACCAGCGGCCAAACTTATAGCCGCATTGGTGAAAAGTCCCGCACAGGCGATAGCCCATCCGTTCGTGAAACCGTCGGCTGGCGTTGGTCAGGCGCTCGTCCTCAACGTCTGTGCTGGCGATGCAGGCGTAGGCATTCAATATGCCGCGCTCCCGGAGCGCGTCCTCCAGCGCGGTGTACAGCATGCGGCCATACCCCTTTTTCCGGGCGTCCCTACGCAGGTATATGGTGGTTTCCGCTGCCCAGTCGTAGGCGGCCCGCGTTTTGAACGCGCCCGCATAGGCATAGCCCAGTATCCCTTCCTCTTCTTCCAGCACCAGATAGGGATATTGGGCCGCGGTGGCGCGGATACGCCGGGCGAACGCCTCCTCCCCGGGCACCTCGTATTCAAACGTGACGGCTGTATCCCTTACATACGGCGCATAGATTTTAAGCAGCGCCGCGGCGTCGGCAGGGGTGGCTGATCGAATGCGCATGAGGTTTGTCCTCCGTTCCGGGTTTCTTTGAGATCATTCTATTCATGTTGCGCGTCCTGTCAAGGGAAACACCGGGAAAATACAGCGCCGCCGCGGCTGACGCCGGAAAATGCCCGATGCATCTGCCTTTGGGGGCAGATGTGCGGTTTGACAAAAGCGCACACATGTTCTATAATGAATAAGTTCAAGAAAGGAGTGCCACATGCGTATTTTGGGGATTGATCCGGGGTTGGCCACCATGGGCTGGGGCGTGCTGGACAGCGAGGGCAGCAAAAGCAGCCTGGTCGAGTGCGGCGCGGTGATCACGCCGCCGGATATGCCCATTCAGCGGCGGCTGCATCACATTTTTCTGAGCGTCAAGGAATTGATCGTCACCTACCAGCCCCAGGAAATCGTGTTTGAGGAGCTGTTTTTCGCAAAAAACATCACCACCGCCATGAACGTCTCTGCCGCCCGGGGCGTGGCCCTGTGCGCCTGCGCGGACAGCGGGCTGCCCATGTATGAATATACCCCCATGCAGATCAAACAGGCGGTCACGGGATACGGCAAGGCAGACAAAATGCAGGTGCAGCAGATGGTGAAAATGATGCTGAACTTGCCCCGGATCATCCGGCCGGACGACGCTGCGGACGCCGTCGCCGCCGCCCTCACCCATGCGGCGTCGGGCCGCATGAAGGAACAGTTTTTGATGAAATAACCGGCAAGGAGCGTTTTATGTACGCGTATCTGAACGGCCAAGTGGCCGACAAGGGACAAAACAGCCTGGTGATCGACGTGGGCGGCGTGGGATACCTGCTGTCCGTCAGTATGAACACCCTGCAGGAAACCCCGCCCATCGGCGAAGCCATGAAAGTGTACACCTATTTTTCCGTCCGGGAGGACGCCATGGAGCTGTTCGGCTTTGCCTCTCAGGAGGAAAAGAGCATGTTTGTCCGGCTGCTCACCGTCAGCGGCGTCGGCCCCAAGCTGGCGCTGAGCATCCTGGGCTCCATGCCCCTCAGGGATCTCACCCTGGCCATCCTCACCGGCGACGCCACCGCCCTGTCCCGGGCGCCGGGCGTGGGCAAAAAAACGGCCCAGCGCCTGATTCTGGAGCTCAAGGAAAAGGTGGATCAAAGCGATTTGGACTACTCCCCCCCTGCCGGCGGGCCCATCTCCCCCCTTCAGGAGGATGCTGCGCAGGAGGCCCTGGCCGCGCTGCAGGCCCTGGGCTATACCGCCGCCGAAGCGTCCAAGGCCATTTCCCAGGTGCGTGGGCAAAGCGATTCGGCCAATGAGTTGGTCCGGCTGGCCCTGCGCAGCATGGCGGGCTTTTAATTGCAGATAAGGAGAGAATACTGTGCCACAGGATGATCGTTTAGTCATGACCGGCCTGCGCAAGGAGGATGAGGATCTGGACGCCTCCCTGCGGCCCCGGCATCTGAGAGAATACATCGGCCAGGAAAAGGTGAAATCCAGCCTGCAGATTTATATCAGCGCCGCGCTCAAACGCCATGACGCGCTGGACCATATCCTGCTCTACGGCCCGCCCGGCCTGGGCAAAACCACCCTGGCCTGCATCGTGGCCGCTGAAATGGGCCAGAATATCCGGGTCACCTCCGGCCCCGCCATCGAGCGGCCCGGGGACCTGGCCTCGATCCTGACCAACCTGAACCAGGGCGATATCCTGTTCATTGATGAGATCCACCGCCTGTCCCGCGCCGTGGAGGAGGTTTTGTACCCCGCCATGGAGGATTACGCCCTGGACATCATGATCGGCAAGGGCCCCACCGCGCGCAGCATGCGGCTCGACCTTCCCAAGTTCACCCTGGTCGGGGCCACCACACGGGCGGGCCGGCTGAGCGCGCCGCTGCGGGACCGGTTCGGCATCGTGTTCCGGCTGGAAATGTACACGCCGGAGGAGCTTTCCCGCATCGTGGGCCGCTCCGCCTCCATCCTGGGCATGCCCTACGACGAGGGCGGCATCATGGAAATCGCCCGCCGCAGCCGGGGCACCCCCCGCATCGCCAACCGGCTTCTCAAGCGCGTACGGGATTTCGCCCAGGTTCGCGCCGACGGCCGCATCACCGCCGAGGTGGCCCGGGACAGCCTGAACATGCAGGACGTGGATGTCCTGGGCTTGGACCGCATCGACCGGGCGGTGCTCACCGCCATGATCGACAAATTCAGCGGCGGGCCGGTGGGCCTGGACACCCTGGCCGCCGTGACCGGCGAGGACGCCGTCACCATCGAGGATGTGTACGAGCCGTATCTCATGCAGCTGGGCTTCATCATGCGCACGCCCCGGGGCCGCGTCTGCACGCCGCTGGCCTATCAGCACCTGGGCAGAATCCCCCCGGCCGATCTGCAGGCCGTAACGGAGGCCGCCGAACAGACCAGCCTGCTGGACGGTGACGATCTATGATCCTGCCCGCCCAAAAACAGGACCTGCCTGTGATTGAAGCCATCTATACCGCTGCCCGGGCCTATATGCGGCGCTCGGGCAATCTTTTGCAGTGGGCGGATGGGTATCCGAAGCGCTCCCTGCTGGAAAGCGATATTGAAAAGGGCCGCCTGTTCGTGATCCGGGAGGGCGGCGAAATCCACGGGGTGTTTGCCTTCATCCTGGGGGATGATCCCACCTACGCTTATATCGAGGACGGTCAATGGCCCAACAGCCGCCCTTACGGCACCATTCACCGCATCGCGTCCGACGGAAAAACCAAGGGGATTTTCACCCAGGCCTTTGATTTTGCCAAAGCCCATGCCGACGAAATCCGCGTCGACACCCATCGGGACAACAAAACCATGCAGCATGTGGTGCTCAGACACGGCTTCGTCCGATGCGGCATCATTTATCTGGAAAACGGCGATCCCCGCATCGCCTATCAGTATTCGAAAGAAGCAAGCCTATGAAAACATCTGATTTTTTCTATGAACTGCCCGAGCGTCTCATCGCCCAGACCCCCATCTCCCCCCGGGACGCCGCCCGGATGATGGTGATCCACCGGGACACGGGACTGCGGGAGGATAGAATCTTCCGCGATCTGCCCGATTATCTCCGGCCCGGCGACGTGATGGTGATCAATCAGACCAAGGTGATCCCCGCGCGGCTGCTGGGAGAAAAGGAAGACACCCATGTGCCGGTGGAAATCCTGCTGCTCAAGCGCGTCGATCGGGACAGCTGGGAAACGCTGGTGCGGCCCGGCAGGCGGCTGAAAAAAGGCGTTACCGTATCCTTCGGCGGCGGCATCCTGCGCGCCGAGATCGGCGATACAACCGATGCGGGCGGACGGGTGGTGCGTTTCCTTTATGACGGCGTGTTCGAGGAATTGCTGGATCGGCTGGGCGAAATACCGCTGCCGCCCTACATCCATGAAAAGCTGAGGGATCCCTCCCAGTACCAGACCATCTACGCCAAGCAGGAGGGCAGCGCCGCCGCTCCCACCGCCGGGCTGCATTTCACCCCCGAGGTGATGAGCCGAATCCGGGATATGGGCGTCGAGATCGTGCCCGTGCTGCTGCATGTGGGCCTGGGCACTTTCCGCCCCGTGAAGGCGGAGGATGTGAGCGAGCACAAAATGCACGCCGAATTCTACCAGGTCACGGAAGAAGCGGCGGACAGAATCAACGCCGCGCGGCAGAACGGCGGCCGCATCGTCTGCATCGGCACCACCTCCGTGCGCACCCTGGAAACAGTGGCCGACGAGCGCGGCATCGTGCACCCCGGCATGGGGAACACCAGCATTTTCATCACGCCGGGAGTGAAATTGAAGGCCACCGACGTGCTGCTCACCAATTTTCATCTGCCGGAATCCACCCTGCTGATGCTGGTATCCGCCCTGATGGGCCGGGAGCAGGCCCTGGACGCCTACCGCGAGGCCGTGGAAAAGGAATACCGCTTTTTTTCCTTTGGCGATTGCATGCTGATTCTGTAAAGGAGGTTTTTCCATGAAGGAGCCGGGATACCGCGCTGATCTGGCGGATTATACCGAAGATTTGGATAACATGATGGCCGATCTGGAAGATCTGCGGGACGACGCCCAGGACGCGCTGGACGAAAACGATGACGATTCCATCCGGAAAGACATTCAGAAGATGGACGCCGCGCTGGCGCTGCTGGCCCAGGCGGCGGCATTGCTGGAAGCGGAATAAAAGGGGAGGCCGCGGATGCGAATCACAGTGGTTGGCGGAATGAACCTGGATCTGCTGGCGACGCCCTTTTCTCCCCTGATCCCCCGGGATTCCACGCCCGGGCGCATCACGCTGCGCGCCGGCGGCGTGGGACGGAATATCGCGGCCCGGCTGGTGCAATTAGGCGCGCAGGTGTCCCTGATCACAGCGCTGGGCTGTGATGAACGGGCGGACATGCTGACCCGGCTGTGCCGGGCGGATGGGATCGACATCTCCCTGGCCCTGCCCACCGATCTGCCGGCGCCCTGTTACCTGTGCATTCACGATCATCGGGGCGATATGGCGCTGGCGGTCAATGATATGTCCGCCATGGACTGCCTGACACCTGCAAGCATGGTGTCCCGGATGGCGGCCATCAACGCCGCGGATGGATGCGTGCTGGACGCCAATCTGCCCCCGGACACCCTGCTGTTTATCGCCCAGCACGCCGCCGTGCCCCTGATCCTGGATCCCGTCAGCTGCGCAAAGGCGCCCAGAGTGGCCGGCGTGCTGTCCCGCCTGACAGCCATAAAGCCCAACGCCCTGGAGGCGGAAGCCCTGACGGGCGAAAGAAACGTGGAGCGCGCCGCCCAGGCGCTGCTGGATCAGGGCGTGCAGCATGTGTTTATATCCATGGGCGCGGAAGGCATATACTTTGCCTCCCGAACGGATCGGGGATATCTGCCCGCTCTGCCGCTTCCGAACCTTGCCGCTACCGGCGCCGGAGATGCATGCTGCGCGGGGATCACCCTGGCCCTGCTGCAGGGCCAGCCCACGCGGGACTGCGCCGCCGCGGGCTGCCATGCCGCCCACGATGCGCTGATGCACGCGCTTGCCTGATCCGCTGCCGGAATCGGCGGAAAGGCAGCAAAAAAGCCTTGAAACGACGATGTTTCAAGGCTTTCTGCTAAGCAGGGGAAGAAGGATTCGAACCCTCAACAAAGGTTTTGGAGACCCACGTGTTACCATTACACCATTCCCCTACGCAACAGATTGTATTATACGGAATCCGGAGCTGTTTGTCAACCGTTTTTTTGCTTCAATCCCGGTTTTTTGAAAATTTTGTCTCTGTTCCGTCCCGGAGCAGAGATACCGGGCGAAACGCGCCCGCGCGGGTTTTACGGATCTGTGCATCCTGTTCACAGGCGAAAACGTCAAAGGATACGGATCGACCGGTGAAAGCCCCTGTCCTCCGCGCGCCTGGCGTCTGCCTTCCCGCGCAGATTATTTCAGCTCCGTATGCGCCTGGCGCACCAGCGCCGCCAGGGCGTCGTCCTGTATCTCCTCTCCCGGGCCAGGCTGAATATCCGCCAGGAATTCGATATTTCCCGCCGGGCCTTTGATGGGCGAAAAGGTGAGCGCCTGTACATGCCACCCGAAAGTGGGCGCGAACAGGCAGATTTCCTTCAGCACCCGCTCATGGATTTCCGGTTCCCGCACCACCCCATGCTTGCCGACCTGGCCCTTGCCAGCCTCAAACTGGGGCTTGATGAGGGTGAGGAAGCGCCCCTCCTCCCCCATTACAGCGGCAGCTGCCGGCAGGATCAGCTTGATGGAAATGAACGATACATCCATGACCGTCAAGCGCGGCTGCAGAGGAAACATTTCCTTCGTCAGCGTCCGCGCGTTGGTGCGCTCCATGACCGTCACCCGTTCGTCATTGCGCAGCTTCCAATCCAGCTGACCGTACCCTACGTCGATGGCATACACATGCCGGGCGCCATGGCGCAGCAGCACATCGGTAAAGCCGCCCGTTGCCGCGCCGATATCCATCGCGACCGCCCCGGTCACATCCGCCTGAAAGGCCGTGATGGCTTTTTCCAGCTTGTGGCCGCCCCGGCTGGCAAAGGCATCCTGCGCGCCCCGGATCACCAGCGGCGCGTCCTCCTCCACCTGCTCTGAAGCCTTCTGCACCTTCTTTTCGCCGATATACACCTGCCCGGCCATGATCAGCGCCTGGGCCTTTTCCCGGCTCTCGGCCATGCCCCGGACGGTCATCCAGACGTCCACCCGCTGCTTCATTTTTTGATCGCTCCTTCCACCTGCCGGGCAATGCTTTCCTTATCCAGCCCATAGCGCCTGAGCAATTCACCGCGGCTGCCGTGGGGGATAAACTCGTTGGGCAGGCCCAGCATCCGGATGGGCGGCCGGAGCCCCTCCCGGGCGCAGCATTCCGCCACCGCGCTGCCAAAGCCGCAGGACAGCGCGTGCTCCTCCACCGTAATGACCGGCGTCCCCTTTTGATCCAGGCGCCGCAGGGTGTCCATATCCAGGGGCCACACGGTGGATGCGTTGATCACCGACAGGGACAGGCCGTTTGTCTCCAGCATTTCCGCAGCTGCCAGGCATTCTGTCAGAATGACCGAATAAGCCAGGATCGCTCCATCCTTTCCCGCCCGCAGCGTTTCCCAACGGCCCAGAGAGAAACCGGCGTACGGCTGCTCCGTTTCCGGCACGCACCGGGGATAGCGGATGGCGGCGGGGCCCTCCTGGGTCAGGAACCAGTCGATCATGCCCCGCGTTTCTTCCGGACAGCGGGGCGCCAACACCGTCATATGGGGGATCCCCCGCAGCATGCCCACCCCGAACAGGCCGTGATGGGTCGCTCCGTCTTCTCCGCCCAGGCCCGCCCGGTCCATCAGCAGGCACACCGGCAGCTTTTGGAGGCATACATCCTCCGTGATCTGATCATAAGCCCGCTGAAGAAACGACTCATAAATGGCCGCGAAGGGGCGCATGCCCCCTGCCGCCATGCCGGCGCAAAGCGTGACGGCATGCTCCTCGGCAATACCCACGTCAAACAGCCGCTGGGGATACTGCCTGGCAAAGGCGCCGAAGCCGGTACTGTCCGTCATGGCGGCGGTCACCACGCAGATGCGCGGATCCTTTTCCGCCAGTTCCGTCACATATGTGCCTGCCAATTTGCCCATGGACGGGCCGTCGGAGCCCCTGGTTTTCCCGTTATCCATGATAAACGGCGCCACGCCGTGGTACTTTTCCGGCTTTTCCTCTGCCTGGCTGAAGCCCGCGCCCTTACGGGTGGCCACGTGCACCACCACCGGCTCATCCAGATCCTTCAGCCGCAGAAACACACGTTCCATGGCCTGTATATCATGGCCGTCGATGGGGCCAAAGTAACGGAAGCCCAGCGCGGTAAAGAATCTTTCCCGCACCAGCAGGCTGCGCAGATGGTTTTTCGTCCCCTGGATCGCCCGATGAATAACCGTGCCGCCGGGCAGCCTGCGCAGCACGCCCGAGATATTCTTTTTCATGCCCAGCCAGCCCCGGCTCACGCGCAGCCGGGTCAGCTGGGCGGACAGAGCGCCCACATTCCGGGAAATGGACATGCCGTTATCGTTCAGCACGATCATCATCGCTGTTTTCCGGCTGCCCACGTCATTGAGGGCTTCATAGCACATGCCCCCGGTCAGCGCGCCGTCTCCGACCACGGCCACCACCCGCTGGCTGCCGCCGGCCAGATCCCGGGCCCGGGCCAGGCCAACCGCCGCCGAAATGGCCGTGGATGCGTGGCCAGTGTCATAAGCGTCGTATTCGCTCTCCTCCCGCCTGGGAAAGCCGCACAGACCGTCCAGCGTGCGCAAAGATGAAAACCGGCTGTATCGTCCCGTCAGGATCTTATGAGCGTAGCATTGGTGACCCACGTCAAACACGATCTGGTCCCGCGGGCAATCCAGGGCCCGGTGCAGCGCCAGGGTCAATTCCACCACGCCCAAATTGGAGGCAAGATGCCCCCCATTCTGCGCCACTGTGCGGATGATCGCCGCACGGATATCCTCTGCCAGCGCTTCCAGCTCCTGATTGGATAATCCCCGCAGATCAGCAGGGGAGGTGATGTCGCTCAGCTTCATGCGCACGCTCCCATCATGAACGTTATCCCGATTATTATATCAAACCGGAAGAAGTTTGTAAACGTTTTGCAAAAATCCTGTTCTTTGCAGGACTTTTTCATATTCATTGCGAAATATTAATAGAATTGCGGCTTTTTTGCGCAAGGAACCCATGTAGGAGGATGACCTATGATCTGTCCCCAATGCGGCCATTGGAACCGCGATACCTTTCCCCGCTGTTTTCGCTGCGGCGCGGAGCTGACCAGTCCTCAGGGGCCAGGCGCCCCGAAGGCGTCTGCGCCGGTTCAGGCCATGCCCGATCCCGGCCTTGCCAAGGTTTATATTCAGATCAATGAGGCGGGCCAGGCCACAGCCCAAATGGATGCCCGGGATCAGCTGGCCAAGGACATGGAAAACCTGCTGGCCCGCAAGCAGCGCGGCGAGGAAGAGCACCAGCGCCTGCAGGAAAACAGCGTGCGCCAGGGCATCGCTCCCACAGGCCGCTCCGTGCAGACCCTGACGGGCCGCCGTCCCTTTCCCATCCCGCAAAGCATTTCCTATACCACCGAAGAAAAAAGCGACGTGGAGGGCAGCGTGCGGCCGGACGCCATTCCCGTGGTGTCCCCGCGCATCATCGGAGAGGAATACCCGGATTATGATCCGGTCCAGGCCGTAACCGGCGCTGCCAGGGGACGCCGCCGTGGAAAAATGAAAATGTACCGCCACACCGGAGCGCGCAGGATGCTGCGGCTGGCGGTGCTGATCCTGCTGGCGGCCGCGGTGGGGGTGGCCGTATGGAAGGTCGTGCTGCCGTTGATTGCCGGGGGCGGCAAACGCTTTTCCTTGGCGGAAGCCACGGAAATATCCATTTCCATCGTGGATGAAATGCCCGCCCACACCTTCTCTATCTATTTGCCCGACCATGAGGGTCAGCTGGTGTGGATCAAAGAAATGAAAAAGCACTATCCGGTGGTGGGCGGATACGTCACCTTCAGCCGGGTAGATTACAATTGCTATGAAACCTCCGACACGGTAACGGAAGAATCCGTCACAGCCACCATCACCGCTTCTCTGCAAACCTCCTCCGACGAGCACCAGGCGCTGGGCCAGATCGAGTACGAGGTGGAAATTCCCCTGTCGCCCCTGAACCTGGTCAATCCCCCGGTCAATTGGGCCGCCACGTCCCTGGTGCAGTATCCCCTGCAGTTTGAGGTGGCCAAGAACAGCACCGTTTCCATCAACGGCCAGAATTATTCCGATCTGGTGAACACCCAGGATGGCCTCATTAACGTGCAGGCCCCCATCTCCCCCATCGGCGACAACGTGTTCGTTATCACCACCCGGGCGCAGCATTACCGGGAAAACACCCAGACCGTCACCATCTACCGCGAGTTTCAGGAAATCCCCCTGGATCTGGACGTGGATATCGCCACCGACCGCTATTCCCCCGGGTTGGTGGACGACACCTCCAAGCCCCCGGATCAAAACGGAAAATACCCCCAGATCGAGGATAAGATGACCATCCGCGGCAGCACCATCCCCCAGGCCACCCTCACCGTCAAATCCGATTACGAGGATCTGGATCTGACGCAGCTGCGCATCAACGGCAATTTCTCCTTCAAGGCCGTTTTCAACAAAATCGGCACCAATTCCATCATCATTGAGGCTTCACGCGAGGGATACAAAACCAGCACAGTGCAATTGGATATTTATTATGTGCCCATCGCCGCCATTTACACCCGCAAGGCCTGGGATATGAACACCCAGTACACGGATTACCTGAACCATTCCGAAAACCGCATCGCCAACACCCAGATCTACGTGTGCAAGGGCACCATCACCGAAATCATTTCCGAACGACCCCAAATCGCCGTGATGAAGCTGAATTCGGATTATGAACGCACCGTGCTCATCCGCAACTATTCCAACGACACCTGGGAGGTGGGCAAGGAATACCGTATCTACGCCGACGCCTACGGCGTATACAACGGCGCGCCCTGGCTCAACGGCCGCTACACCTACGATCCCTGATGAAATGAAAAAACACCACTGATCGCGCGCTTTTCGCGCCTCAGCGGTGTTTTTTGTGGGTCACAGCCGCCGCATGGCGGCGATTTCCCCCTCGGTGACCGACACCATCACCGTTTTCTGATGCGTATAGATCACAAAGCCCGCCGGGGATCCCCCGGGCTTTTTCACGTTACGCCGCAGGGTGTAATCCACGGGCACGGCCGCGCCCTTCCCCCGGGAATACCACGCAGCCAGCCGCAGTGCCATGGCCAGGGTATCGGCCGACACGTTTTCCCCGCGGATGATCACGTGGGAGCCAGGCATATCCTTGGCGTGGAGCCAGGTGTCGCCCCCGCGCGCGGAACCGGTAACCCGGTCATTCTGGGCGCTGTTCTTGCCCACGATGATTTCCGTACCGTCCGACGATTGAAACCGCATGGGAGCGCTCTCCGGCGCTTTGGGGCGTTTCTTGCCGCCGTTCCTTCCGCCGGACGGCCGGACCAGCCCGGCGGTTTCCAGGGCCAGACGCACATCGGATAAGTCCTGCTCCGTTTCGCTGCCCTCCAGGTCGAACAGCGCCTGTTCCAGCATCGTGATTTCCGCCAGCGTTTTTTCTTTCTGTTCCCGGGCCAGATCCTGGGCCACGCGGGCCTTGCGGTAGCGCTTGAAATACTTCTGGGCGTTCTGGGCCGGGGTCAGCGCTACATCCAGCGCAATGTCGATCATGCCGCCCTGGGGATCATAGAAGTTTTGCAATTGCACGTTTTCAGCTCCCCGGGGCACCAGATAGGCCTGGGCCGTCAGCAATTCCCCGGCGATGCGGTATTCCTCTATTTTCGCGCCGGCAGTCAGTTCTTCTTCCTGAAGAGCCAACTTTTTTTCATCCCGCTCCAAAATGGTTTTCACCAGCTTTTTCAGGCTGGCGCTTTTCTGGTTCATCCGGTCCCGCCGGTCCCGGCCGGTGTAAAAATCGTCCAGTCCGGCGGACAGGGAAGCGCAAGGCCGCTGCAGGGATGTTTCCAGGCTCAGGTAAGGGAAGGGCAGCACATCCGCCATCAGTCCGTCAGGGTTCATCTGCACGGTGGGCGCATCCATATCCGGCAGCCGCTTCAAAAAAGCGCATACCGCCCGGGCAATCCCCGGCACATCGGTTTCCCGGATGTCTGCCCGGTGCAGGCCCGTCACCCGGAACGCGATTTCCCGGGCAGATGCCGGCGATAAGCCGCGAATGGAGGCGGCCAGCGCCTTATCCAGCGGGCCCTTCAAGTCCTGGAGGCGGGAAAGCAGGCCGTCGTCGGTGATGGCGGCGGGATCGATTTTGTCTTGCTCCGGCGGCAGGATGAAGGGCAGTCCCGGCAGCGCCTGGCGCACCCGGCTCATATCCCCGGACACATGGCGGATGGCGTCCACGATGCGACCTTCCTTCACCAGGGTCAGATTGCTGTGCCGGCCCATCAATTCCAGGTACAGCTCCCGGGGGGCGCTGTCCCCCAATTCATCCTTGTTTTCCACGGTGATTTTCAGGATCCTGTCACCGCCCAGCTGCTCGATGCCGGTAATCCGCCCAGCCTGCAGATGCTTGCGCATCAGCATGCAGAACATGGGCGCGTCCAGCGGGTTCTGGTAAACGGTCCGGGTGATGTGCACACGGGCGAATGAGGGCGCGGCGGAGAGAAGCAGCCGCTGGTTCTTCCCCTGGGCGCGAATCAGCAGCACCAGCATATCCTTTTCCGGCTGGGTCACCTTTTCAATGCGACCGTCCAGCAGTTCTTTTTTCAGTTCCCGGGCAATAAAGCCCAGCGTCAGGCCGTCCATGGGCATGGAAAGCAATCTCCTTCAATCCTTTTTTCGTTAAGCGCGCTTTTCTCTGTGGATCGCGGTATAGACCATGGCCAGGCCCGCGCCGCCGATGATGTTGCCTAGGGTGACGGGCAGCAGATTGTTCAGCAGATAATGTCTAAGACTTGTCATGGCCCAGAAATGATCGTATCCCTTCACCGCGTCGCTGATCTCCCGGGCCAGCAGGCCGCCTTCCACCGCCCAGCGCATGTTCAGCCCCAGGGGCACATAATACATGTTGGCCACAGAGTGCTCCAGCCCGCACAGCACGAACAGCATGATCGGGAAAAAGCAGCAAACAGCCTTGCCAACGGCGTCCTTGGCCCCGGACGCCATCCACACCGCCCCGCACACCAGCACATTGCATCCGATGCCCCGGAACAGCGCGTTCCCAAAGGTCAGGCTGCATTTATCCGCCGCGATCCCCGCAGCGGCCAGGGCCAAATCCCCATTTTTCATGAAGCCGGACAGCAGCACGATGCACGCCATCAGGTATGCCCCCGCCATGTTGCCCAGGTATACCAGGCCCCAATTGCGCAGCATGCCGCTTACCTTGATTGTTTTCTTTACCGCCGGGCCGGCCATCAGGCAATTGCCGGTGAACAATTCCGCCCCGGCCATCACCACCAGGATCAATCCGGTGGGGAACACGCAAGCCCCCACGAATTTGCCCATGCCCCCCGCGATATTGGCCTTCGCCACCGTGAAGCCCAACGCCCCAAAGGCGATGAACATCCCCGCCAGCACCGCCAGAAGCAGGCACCTGCCTGTTTTCAGCGCCGCCTTGCCCTGGGCGATGCCCTCCCATTTCCGATCGATTTCAAGAGACGGCAGCATGTGTTTTCCTCCTTTTCTTCAGTCCAATCCCCGGCAGTGGCCCACGGCCTCCCGCCAGGCGTCCAGATACGCCCGCATGGACGGAAACCGGTCCGCTTTCGCTTCCCGTGTGGCCCGGCGGGCCACCGCATACAGGGGCAGGGGGCCGATCCAGCTTTTCTCCGTACGATCCTCGTTATCACCGAAAAATTCAAAGGCCAGCGCGCCCATGTTGTATACCGTGGTGCATTCGTCCAGGGCCGCTCCCCGCTGATACTCCTCCGGCGCCATGAACCGGCCGGAGCCCCACATGCGGCCCCGGTCATTGACGGCGGGCTTGCGGCGATACAGGTCGATATCGCACACGATGGCTTCGTCCCGCACAAAATCAATCAGCACGTTCCCGTCCCAAAAATCCACCGCGACGATCCCTTCCGCCGCCAGATAGGCATGCAGATCAAACACCATATCCAGCATTTTGAGCGAACGGGCGGGCGGCAGCCGGCGCACCAGCGCGCGGACGGATTCATCCCCCGGCGCAGGCCGCAGGGCCGGAGCGTCCCGCCAGGCAAACACGGCGGCGTAGCCCTCCCCTGCCGGGCCGTGGGCCAGCAGCCGCGTCAGGGCCGGATGGTCGTTTTCCTCGTAAAGCGGCATAGCCGCGCGCAAAGCAGCCACCGTGTCCGACGGCCTGCCGCGATAATTCACGGTGTCCGCCCCGGCGTATTTCACAAAGAGCTTTCCGAATTTCCCCTCCACACCGAAGCACAGATTGCCGGAGGACTGCTGATCCCATACGGAAAACACCCGGCCATAGGCGCTGAGCCAGCGCAAGTCAGGCTCCCGCCGGGCATGGTAAGCCATGCCGTCCACGTCATACGTGCAAATGGATTCTCCCGGCTCCGGCATGCTTTCCATCCTCCTCTCCGCGCTTTTCTCCTCCATTATACATCATTTTTCCCCATCCGCATAGTATGCCGTCCTTCTTTTCCCCATGGAAACCCGGACAACGGAATGCTTTTGCATTTTTCAGGGAAATATGCTATACTGTGCATGCATTATTTCGGTTCGGGGAGGGATCGGTTTATGCCGTTCATTCACACAAAAACCAATCGTCCCATCAGCAAAGAAGCCGAACAGAGCCTGGCCAGGGATCTGGGCCGGGCGGTCACGCTGCTGGGCAAAAGCGAAAACTGGCTGATGCTTCAGTTTGAAGACAACTGCCGCATGTATTTCCGGGGGCGCGATGACCGGCCCCTGGCCTTTGTCCGGGTGATGCTGTACGGAAAAGCCGGCGATGACGCCTACGGCAAAATGACCGCGGAAATCACTCGGCTTGTTTCCCAAGCCCTGGACATTGACCCGGATGGCATTTACGTGGCCTACGGTGAAACGGAACACTGGGGCTGGCAGGGAAGCAACTTTTGATTTCGCCCGGACGGCCCATCGGCCGTCCGCTTTTTAACAATGGAGGCAGCGATGGATCACATACTCATTACCGGCGGCTCCCGGGGCATCGGGGAAGCCACGGTGCGCCTGTTTGCCGCCAGGGGCTGGCGGGTGGCCTTTACCTATCTGAACAGCCGGGAGCGCGCGGAAAAAATCTCCCGGGAAACCGGCGCCCTGGCCCTCCCGTGCGACGCCCGGAGCGAGGAGGACACCCTGCGAATGGCGGCGGAGCTTCGCCGGTGTTTCCCCCGGCTGGACGCCCTGATCTGCAACGCGGGGACATCCTACACCGGGCTTTTGCAGGATATGACGGTGAACGAATGGGATGATTTGTTTGCCCTCCACGTCCGGGGTGCGTTTCTGGCGACCCGGGCCTTCCTGCCCGGCATGATCTCCCGGCAGTCGGGCAGCATCCTGTATATATCCTCCATGTGGGGCCAGGTGGGCGCGTCCTGCGAGGCGGCTTACTCCGCCTGCAAGGCCGCGCTGATCGGCCTGAGCAAGGCGATGGCCAAGGAGGCCGGGCCTTCGGGCGTACGGTTCAACTGCATCTGCCCGGGCGTGATCCAAACGGACATGCTGAGCGGGTATTCCGCTGGGGATCTGGACGCATTGCGCCAGGATACGCCCCTGGGCCGGCTGGGCAGCCCGGAGGATGTGGCCCGGGCCGCCTGGTTCCTGTGCAGCCGGGAAGCGGATTTTATCACGGGCCAGTCGTTGGGCGTCAACGGCGGATTGATCATTTAAGCGATGAAGCGGCTTTTTCAGGGAACCGGAAAGGGCTTTCGGCGCGCGGCGGTCACGCGGCGCTCCCCGGGCCGGCCCTTCGGATGGAAAATGAAGGGGCCACGGCCCTTTCAGACGATCCCGGGGGCTTTTTACAGGCCGACCGTTTTTTCATCTCGCTGCAGATTGCATCCACATTTTTTTAGGTTTTTGACGAAAAAAGACAATATTCTTCTTTTTCTCTTCCCAGAGAATAAAAAATCATGTATAATAGAGGCGCTCAGGGGGCACTGCGCTCACCGCGTTCATCACGCGGCAGCGCACAAGCGCATAATGATACAAAGGGGGGTCAGGGCATGAACAGCTTCCTGGTCGAATGGGGAAAAGACTTGAAAAGCATTCCCGTGGGGCCGCTCGCCATCATTGCCATGTCCGGCTGTGAAGACATGGGAAGGAAGGTCAACGCATGGCTGCAAAAGTGGAATTCCTTCCAGGAAACGCAGGACGAAGAGTTCTTCACCAATCCCGGCCCGAACCGCGATTCCTTCCTGATCAAAACCTACTGCCCGCGCTTTGGCACCGGCGAAAGCAAAGGCGTCATCAAGGAAAGCGTGCGCGGCTATGATATCTACATCATCGTGGATGTATGCGCTTATAACAAAACCTACACCATGTACGGCATGGAAGTGCCCATGTCCCCGGATGATCATTTCCAGGATCTCAAGCGCGTCATTGCCGCCATCGGCGGAAAGGCCAAGCGCATCAACGTGATCATGCCCATGCTGTATGAAAGCCGTCAGCACAAGCGCTCCGCCCGCGAAAGCCTTGACTGCGCCCTGGCCCTGCAGGAATTGCAGCAGTACGGCGTGGCCAATATCATCACCTTCGATGCCCATGATCCCCGTGTTGCCAATGCCGTGCCCCTGATCGGCTTTGAAAACGTCATGCCCCCCTACCAAATGATGAAAGCCCTGTGCCGCACGGAAAAGAACCTGGCCATCGACAAGGAAAACATGATGGTGGTCTCTCCCGATGAAGGCGCCATGCAGCGGAACATTTTCTATTCCGCCGTACTGGGCCTGGATCTGGGCATGTTCTATAAGCGGCGGGACTACACCACCGTCATCAACGGCCGCAATCCCATCGTGGCCCATGAATACCTGGGCGCCTCCGTGGAGGGCAAGGACGTGATCGTGGTGGATGATATGATCGCCTCCGGGGATTCCATGATCGACCTGTGCAAAGAGCTGAAAAAGCGCAAGGCCAACCGCATTTTCGCCATGGCCACCTTCGCCTTTTTCACCAGCGGCACCGAGGAATTCGACAAGGCCTATCAGGACGGGTATCTGACCCGCGTGATCGCGACCAACCTGACCTACCGCCGGCCCGAGGTGCAGTCCGCTCCCTGGTTCGCCGAGGCGGACCTGAGCAAATACATCGCCTATATTGTCGCCACACTGAACCATGACCGGTCCCTCTCCAGCCTGCTCAACCCCTACGACAAAATCAAGCGGCTGCTGGCCCGGTACCGAGCCGATCAGGCGGCGGAAGGCATCCGCCTGGTATAAATCATGAACAAGCAGGAAGAAACGGATCTGATCCTGGAGCAGGCCCAAAACAAGGGCCTGAAGCAAAGCGCAAAGAATTTCATGAACGGTGTATTGGCCCCCCTGAAAGGGCGGGATGTGGGTCAGCTGGTGGAGGAATACACCTCCCAAATGACGCTGGTGGCCGAAGGGCTGAGCGAAGATCAGGAAAAGCTGACCCGGGAAAACGAAAAGCTGGCCGCGCAGCAAACCCAATTGGAGCAGCAGATGCTGGACGGGCTGCATGACGCCGACGTTACCGCCGATGAACTGCGCAAACAGCTTAACGCCCTGGAAAAGCGGCTGGATAAAGCCGAAAAGCTGATTCAGGACAAGAAGGTAAAAAAGGTGGAGGGTTTCACCGGGCTGCTTCGCCAGGCCACCTGGCTGGCTGCCGTCATCGTGGGCGGCTGGATCATCGTCACCATCATTAACTTTTTCAAATGATCGAATAACATGGCCGATGCGGAGCAAAAGCCATGTTTTTTTCGTGAAATCAAGCATTTTCCGCCCTTCGCAACCGGCAGTTGCCATATTTCCAGCCGCAATTGGTGGCGCGCAACCGAAAAAAAGCCTATGATTCGTACCGGCGGAGGGGAAAAGAACCTGCGCACATCACAAAGATACGGAGGAAAACACCCATGATTCTGGCAGATAAAATCATTCAGTTACGGAAGAAGAACGGTTGGTCTCAGGAGGAACTGGCGGAAAAGTTGGGCGTATCACGTCAGGCTGTTTCCAAATGGGAGGGGGCCCAGGCCACGCCCGATCTGACCAAGCTGCTGTCCATGAGTCAACTGTTCGGCGTCACCACGGATTACCTGATCAAGGATGAAATCGAAACGGAAGAATACGCCCAGGGCGATGAATCCTCCGCCCTGCGCCGGGTGACGCTGAAGGAAGCCGGGGATTACATCGTCTGGCGGGAAAAGGCATCCCTGCTCATCGCCGGGGGCGTGCTGCTGTGCGTGCTGGGGGTCATTGCGCTGCTGCTCCTGGGCGCGGCGACCCAATATGCTTCCCTGGGCATTTCGGAGGCGCTGGGCGGCGGCCTGGGCGTCGGATTGCTGCTTTTGTTCGCCGCGGCAGCGGTGATCCTGTTCGTGTACTGCGGTCACAGGAACGCGCCTTACGAATTCCTGGAGCGGGATGAATTTGAAACGGAATACGGCGTGGAAGGCATGGTGCAAAAACGCCTTCAGGAAGGACAGAAAACCCACATGATCCTTCTGTGCGCGGGGATCGCCCTGTGCGTCATCGCGCCCATTCCCCTGATCGTCGGGGCGTTCATGGCGGATTTTGACCAGGCGCTGATGCTGTGCCCCACCCTGCTGCTGGCCGGCGTCGGCGCGGCGCTGTGCATCGTGGCGGGCGTGCGCCGGGCCAGTCTGGATCAATTGCTTCAGCAGGGCGATTATTCCGCCCGGAACAAGCGCAGCAGCCGCCTGACGGGTCCCCTCAGCGCCGCGTATTGGATGCTCGTCACGGCCGTCTTCCTGGCCTGGAGCTTCTGGGGAAATCACTGGGACATCAGTTGGGTGATTTGGCCCGTGGCCGGGGTGCTGTATGCCGCGTTGGTGCCGCTGTTCCGCGTCATGGCCGAGCGGAAAGAGCGCTGATTTGCGTTCCGGAAAGATTTGTGGTAGAATAATGATGAACAGGAGGTGAGGCTGATGGCAACCTACAGCGAATTAGTGAACAAGTATACCAAACGCCGGAAGGAGACACTGGTGGACACGGTAACGGCTGGGCTTTCCTATGCCGACAATGTAGCAGTCAGCGTGGGCCTGATGGAGGATAACGGCGTGATCGATGCCCTGTCCGCCGCCGCGCCCTTTGCCGTCATTGCCGTCACCGAGCAGATGCGGGTCATCCTGGGCCGCAAAACGGGCAAGGCCGGGCTGAACGACGCCGTGCAGCGCATGATCAAAACCGGCGCCGCGATGGGCGTGGGAGCACTGGCCGCGGCAGCAGCCGGCCCCGTGGCCGCCGTGCCGGCAGCGATGGGCACGCGGGCACTGCTGTCCAAATACAAAAGCAAATCCTTGCTGGGCCTGCGGGTCAAGGAGCGCACTGAGCGTCTCCGCGCCCTCACTGCCCGGCGGAACAGCCGCCCGGTGACGGTGGATGACCGTCCCGCGCTCCCTGTGGGCGTGGACTATCTGGAGGAATGATCCTTCCCCACAAGCACAAAGCCTTCCGCTCCGGAAGGCTCAGGGTGTCGACAAAGTCGACACCCTGCCATCGAAAGCCAGCTAAAGCAGTCTTTCGATAACCGCCCCGCGCTACGCCCTTCGGGCAGCGCGGATTTCGGGCGGCGATTCAAGAATCTCACGCCCTCAGCCCATCTTTGATGGGCGCTCAGGGGCATCAATTTTCTGTAAAATGGCATTTCTGGGCAGGAAAGCCCAGAAACGCTCATTTTACGGCCGAAAATTGATAGAGGAAGCGGTATAACCGCCTGCCCGTGGCCTTCCGGCCCGCACTCCGCTGAAAACCGGCCCAAGGGCAGGTTTTCCGGGCGCTCCGTGCCCCGGACCGGCAAAGCCGGTCCTGCGGATTAAAAATCGAAGGGCTGCGGCCCTTCGATGCATCCCGGGAATACTTTGTCGACAATCTGAGCCTTCCGCTTCGGAAGGCTTTTTAACATGCGATCAGCGGCCGTTCATTGCTGAATGCATGTGTGTGACGGATGGGAAGCGCACCATGGATAACGAAAAAGAGCTCCCCCGGCAAGGTCTGCCAAGACATGATCCTTCCTCCAGCCGCCGCCCGCATATTTCCATATGTTTTCCCGCATACTACCTTCATCCATGTTGCGGGGAGTGATTATTTTGTCCGAAACGGCCTGGGTTCCCCAGCCATCCGGCGTGATTGCGGGGGATTACCGGCAGAATCTGGGCATGATCCGTTCCGCCGCCCACGCGGAGGACAGCGAAGATGTGATCGTGCATGAATTTCAGGTGTTGGGTCATGACGCCGCCCTGCTGTATGTGGATGGCCTGGTCAGCAGCCAGCAGATCCAGCAGTTCTTTTTGGAGCCCCTGCTGCGGGCCTCCGAGCCCGGAAAAGACATTTCCCTGGTGTTCCATTTGACGCATGCCGTGCTTCCCCTGGCCTCCCTGACCCCCACGTTTCAGCTGTCCACCCTGCTCACCCGGGTGTTCAGCGGCGATGCCGCCCTGATCGTAGATTCCATGGACGGCGCCCTGATCGCCGATGTGAAGGGGTTTGCGCGGCGCGGCATTGATCAGCCCATCAATGAAACGGTGGTAGCGGGGCCCCACGAGGGCTTCTCCGAATCCCTGCGGGACAACATCGTCCTGATACGCCGCCTGATACGCACCCCCGCCCTGATCAGCGAAGCCCTGACTGTGGGCGACAAGGTGCCCACCCGCCTGTGCCTGATGTATCTGGACGGCATTGCCCGGAAAGAAACCGTGGATGAGGTGCGCCGCCGCGTGGAAGGCTGTCGGGTGGATTATGTGTCCTCCCTGGGCATGCTGGAGCAGCTTATCGAGGATGATCCCTGGGCGCTGCTGCCTCAGGCCGCTATGACCGAGCGGCCGGACCGGGCGGTGAGCTTTCTGCAGGAAGGCCAGACGGTAATCGTGATGGAAAACGCGCCGGCCGTGCTGGCCGTGCCCGTGGGACTGATTCATTTGTATCACGCGCCGGACGACTCCGCCCTGCGCTGGCAGTACGGCACGTTTCTGCGTCTGCTGCGGCTGGCAGGCATGCTGATTGCCCTGCTGCTGCCGGCCGTGTTCATTGCGCTGACAGTGTTTCACCCGGAGGGCATGTCCCTATCCCTGCTCACTTCCGTGGTGGAAAGTCAGGCCCGCGTGCCGCTGTCCCTCTTTGCGTCCATGCTCATCATGCTGCTGTTTTTCAGCCTCATCAACGAAGCCAGCACCCGGGTCCCCGGAGCAATGGGCGCCAGCCTGTCCATCGTAGGCGGACTGATCCTGGGCCAGGCTGTGGTGGAGGCCGATTTATTCAGCCCCCTGATCCTGATCGTGGTCGCCCTCAGCGGCCTGGGCAGCTATGCCGCGCCTTCCTTTTCCCTGACGCTGTCCCTGCGTATTGCTCAATTGCTGCTGGTGCTGGCAGCGGGGATCGGCGGGTATCTGGGGCTGGCGCTGGCGCTGTTCTGGCTGCTGACGCAGGTGTTTTCGCTCACCAGTCTGCGTTTTCCCTATCTGGCGCCGCTCTCCCCCGTTCGGCCCGCCAATCCGGACAGCGTGCTGCGCATGCCCGTGTGGCGGCAGCGCCTGCGGGGCGCCCTGGCCAATCCCTTCCACATGACCAGGGTGTCCGGACGCATGCGAGCATGGGATCATCCCGGAAAGGAAAAGCCATGACCGGCCGCACCGCTGTTCATACACAGGAGCAAATGCTGGCCCAGCGAAGGGACGCCCGCCTCCGGGCCCAGTGCTCTCTGAGCGGCATGCAGCTGTATGCGCAGATCGCCATAGGCCTTTCCCTGTATCTTTTCGATCATGTCAGCACGCCCGGCTACCTGTCCCTGCTTTTGATGCTGCCTTACCTGGCACTGCTGTGCGCCCTGGCCCAATTCGTGAAAAAGCGCGCGGGAAGCGCGGAGGATCCCTTTTTCTTTGCCGTGGGAAAGCGGACAGGGCGGATGCTGATGCTGCCGCTGATCCTGATCCACCTCATGGACGCCCTGCTTCTTTTCTTCTCCCTGTGCGCCATTGCCGGTGACGTCATGCCGGATATGAGCCCAATGTGGGTGGCCCTGTTCATCGCGCTGGTCACGGCACTCTCCCTCTCCACTTCCCATCTCCGGCAGCCACAGGCCCAGATGGCCCACATGCTGCGCTGGCTGGTCGCCGGGATGCTGGGCTTTTGCATGCTGGCGGCCATCCCTCACGGCAGCGCCGCCCACTTTTTCCCGCTTTTGGGTTACGGTCCGGGCCGCATCGTCCGCGGCGGATGCTGGATGTGCGGAAGCGCTGCTGGCGCTGTGTGGCCCATGCTGTCGCCCGCCGGGACGGATTCCGCGGACCGCCGTCAGCTGTTTCCAGCGCTCATGCGGGGATGGGGAGCGGGCGTGATCACCATGCTGTTCAGCGTGTGGCTGATGCCGGTTTACTTCATGGCCCGGCCAGAAACCCTGGGGTGGCGTTTGCTGGTGCTGACCAACATGACGCCTTCGGTGGCGGCCTGGTCTTTAGAGGTGGTGGGGCTGATGCTGCTGATGCTTCTGTGCCTCAGCGCCAGTGTGTCCCAGGCCGCCGGGCTGACGGCCCGGTGCGTGGGAAAGCGGCAGGCTCCGCCGCTATGGGGGATGATATTCACGCTGTGCCTGATTCCGGCAGGCGCTTTTGCCCTGCCCGGGATACAGCGATTTTTGACGAATGCCGCTCCCTGGCGGGGCGCCGCTGCCCTGGCAGTGCTGCTGGTAATGGCGTTCGGTGCGGCGGTCAAAAAGGAAAAGTCTCCCGCAAAGGAGGATGCGGCATGAAACGGGCGTTGATCCTGCTGCTGCTGTGCTGTTTTCTGCTCACCGGCTGCTCCAGCCGTCAATTGGAGGAGGAGCTGCTGGTGATCGTTCTGGCAGTGGATCAGCCGGAAGAAGGGCGCATCCGCCTGACGGTCAAGGTGCCGCGGAACGGAGCGGCCCAGCAGGAACCCGGCGGCGATCAATCATCTTACCTGCTGCTGGCAGCCACCGGCGCTTCCTTTGCTGCTGCCGTTTCCCTGCTGAACGCCACCACGCCCCGGCAGCTGAACTATTCCCAGGTGCGCGAGATCGTCATCGGGGAGCGCATGTCCGCTTCCTGCGATTTCGGCCTGCTATTGATGCAATTGGACGCCCTGCCACGCTTCCGCTGCTCCGCCGCCGTCATCATCTGCTGGGGAGAGGCCGGCGCCTTTGTGGACGCGCAAAAGCCATCGGTAGGCGCGCGGCTGAGCCGTCACGCGGAAACCACCCTCAGCACTTACGCCGGAAAGGGCTTCACCCCCATGACCAGCCTGTGCGAGGGCATGCGGGACCTGGGCTACGGATTTCGGGATCCCCTGTTTGTGCTGGGCGCGGTGAATGATTTTTCTGCAGTGGAAAACCCTAACACAAGCAACGCGCTGGACGCCCTGCCCGGCGCCTTGCCCCGGCGCAGCGCCGACGGCATTGAATTGTTCGGCGCGGCTACTACGGACGGGTTATGCGTCAGCGGCACGCTGACCGGCTACGAAATGGCGCTGATCCACCTGCTGGACGGTCATGTGCGCTCCCTTACGCTGCAGCAGGAGCAGGACGTGCCGCTTTCCATATTCGCGCAAAGGCCCGCCGCGCTGTCGGTGGACTTGTCCGGCCGCCCGGCGGTGCTGCGGGTGGCCATCTCCTGCGAAGCGCACTATCCGCCCGGTTATCCGCCGGATGCGGATGCCCTGCGGAATCGGCTGACGCAGGATATTTCTCAGATGATTCATCATCTGCAGTCCCTGCGGTGCGATGGCATCGGCTTTGCCAACACCGCCGTGCGTCAATTCCTCACCGTGCAGGATTGGGAGGCCGTCGGCTGGCGGGACGTATATGTTCAGGCGGAAGTGGAGGTGCAGGTGACGCTGGTTTGCCGGGAGGCGTAGCCGGCCTGCGCAGCCGGAGGGAAGCGCCGCCCGAAACAAAATGACGCCTTATCTTCCCTGTGCCCTATGCTTATCCATTGACAATTATGCCTGCTCCGGTGTACAATGAATCGTATTCTTTTCCGTATTTTCCTTATTTTCCGTATACTGTATGGAGGTAATGGCTATGGGCATCATCCCTTCCCGGAATCTGGAAGAGCAGCGCCGTGAAAAGGACGGCATCACATACTTCGACCGCGGCATCGTCACCGGCAAGGACGGCCGGAAATACGACCGTTTCGCGATTCAGACCCATTTCGTCCAGCGGGGCGAAAGCCAGAAGGATCTGGTGGAAAAATACGTGCGGCCCCTGTACCAGGAGGGCGATATGCTGTCCTTCGGCGCAAAGGTCATGTGCATGTGCGTGGAATCCGTGAAAACGCGGGACGAGGTGAAGCCCGGCTTCTGGGCGAATCTGCTGTGGCGCTTCGCCGGCATCAACACCACGGGCGTGGGCATGCATGAGCCCTATAAAATGCAGCTGGTGATCGATATGTGCGGCCTGCCCCGGGTCCTGCTGGCGGCGTTCTGCTCCGCGGTCACGAAGCCCTTTGGCAAGCACGGCGTGTTTTACAAGATCTGCGGCAAGGGCGTGGGCGGCATCGACGGGTTCTATTTCCGCTCCAGCTTCGATGTATATAAGGAAATGGCCCTGATCAACCCCGATAACCCGACGGAGCTGTGCAACGATCTGTTTAAGCAGACCGGCATCCCCGTGGTGCTGATGGACGCCAACGACCTGCAGCGCGATCAATTGGGCAAGTCCGACGGTTTTCCCCTCACCGACGATCAGATCCAGGACGCCATGCAGGACAACCCCTCCGGCCAGGGCGACGAATTGACGCCCCTGATCCTGATCCGGCCCGTGGCGTAAGCCGCTTTGCAAAGGAAGCACCCATGCGCGTCAAACGATTTTTTCTTATTCTGTGCGCGGCTTTTCTGCTTGCCTCTTCCGCACTAGCGGAATCGGTGTCTGAAAGCCAGGGCCTGGACTGGCAGGAAAACGATCCCTGGCCCTTCGCCATCCAGTACGGCGACCGCAGCAAGCATCAGGTGGCCATCACCATGGATGACTGCTATGAGTTTGAGTGGGTGGAAAAGGCGTGGGAGCTGATCACCTCCTACGGCGGGGCGATGACCATCTATCCCATCGGCGAGCTGCTGAAGGAGGAAAACCTGCAGCCCGGCGACCGGGAGATGTGGCAGAAAATCGCCGCCTCCTCCAGCGAAATCGGCACCCACACCCACCACCACCGCAAAATGTCCAAGCTTCGCGAGGACAACATGCTGCTCTACAGCAAATATCCCCAGCAGGTTACCGATCAATTGCTGGGCTATCATTATCCCCTGCGCACCCTGCGTCCCCCTTACGGCAATTACAGCGAAGCGTATCAAAAGCAGCTGAAAATCGCGGGATACCATCATGTGATCCTGTGGGATATCGATACCACGGACGCCGGCGAGGTGCTAAGCCAGGTGCGCAACGGCAGCATCATCCTCTTCCACGCCCGGAAAAAGGATTACACGTGCCTGGAAACGGTGATCCCCGCGCTGGCGGAGCAGGGCTACGAGATGGTCACGATCAGCGTGATGCTGGGCCTGCCGCCCCTGGAGGCGCAGACAGAGCTGTTCGACTGGCGGGCATTCAAGAAAATGGTGAATCAATAGCATCTGTTCCATCCACGACTGAACCGATCCAGAATAAACGAAATCCGCTTTCTTTCCTCTCCAGCCGTTGCGCCGGGGAGGTTTTTCCTGTATAATGAGCAGGAACATCCGAAGAATCACGCAGGAGGAGCACGCCTTATGCCGCAGGATCATCGGGGATACCTCTCCCCCTTTTCCACCCGCTATGCCAGCGAAGAGATGCAGTTTCTCTTCTCCGCCCAGAATAAATTCAGCCTGTGGCGGAAGCTGTGGATCATTTTGGCCGAGTCCGAACAGGCCCTGGGCCTGCCCATTACCGATGCGCAGATCAGCGAAATGCGGGCACACGTGGACGATATTGATTTTGACAGGGCCGCGGAATACGAAAAAAAGCTGCGGCACGACGTGATGGCCCACATCCACGCCTGGGGCGATCAGTGCCCTACTGCCCGGCCCATCATCCATTTGGGGGCCACCAGCTGCTATGTGGGCGACAATGCCGACGTGCTGATCCTGCGGGACGGGCTGCATCTGATCCGCAAGCGGCTGATCGCCGTCATCCGGGCCTTGCGGGATTTTTCCGCCGATCACGCGGCCCAGCCCTGCCTGGCCTTCACCCATTTCCAATCCGCCCAGCCCACCACCGTGGGGAAGCGCGCCACCCTGTGGCTCAACGACCTGACCCTGGACCTGGAGGAAATCGACTTCTGCCTTTCCACCCTGAAGCCCCTGGGCTGCAAGGGCACCACCGGCACCCAGGCCAGCTTTTTAGAGCTGTTCCATGGGGATTTTGAAAAAGTGAAAAAGCTGGACGCGCTGATCTCCGAAAAAATGGGCTTTGCCGCCGCCGTGCCCGTGTCAGGGCAAACCTATTCCCGGAAAACGGACAGCCGCATCCTGAACGCTCTGTCCCAGATCGGCCAGAGCGCCCACAAATTCGCCAACGACATCCGTCTGCTGGCGCACAAAAAAGAAATCGAGGAGCCCTTTGAGAAAAACCAGATCGGTTCCTCGGCCATGGCCTACAAGCGCAATCCCATGCGGTCCGAGCGCATGACGGCCCTCTCCCGCTTCCTGATTTCCAACGCCCAGAACGGCGCCATGACCGCCGCGGAGCAGTGGTTCGAGCGCACCCTGGACGACAGCGCCAACCGCCGATTGTCCCTGGCGGAAGGCTTTTTGTGCGCCGACGCCGTGCTGTCTTTGTACCTCAACATCGCCTCCGGCCTGGTGGTATACGACAAGGTGATCGAAAAGCACCTCCGGGAGGAACTGCCCTTCATGGCCACGGAAAACATCCTGATGGACGCGGTGGCGCGGGGCGGCGACCGGCAGGAATTGCACGAGCACATCCGGGTGCACTCCATGGCCGCGGCCAACGCCGTGAAAATGGAGGGCAAGCCCTGCGACCTGCTGGCCCGCATTGCCGCCGACCCCACCTTCCAGGCGGACGAGGAAGCGCTGGAAGCCGCCCTCCAGCCGGAAAACTACGTAGGCTGCGCGGAAATGCAGACCCGGGAATACCTGAGTGCTGTCATTGATCCCCTGCTGGAGGCCAATGAAAACGAATCTGTCCGGGCGCAGGAGATCAACGTATAAACCGTATAAGCGGAAAAGCTATTCCTCTTTTCCGATCGGAAAGAGGAATTTTTCTCAATTTGGAACAAAATGCCTTGTCCGATCGTTCTATTTTGGAAAACGCTCAAGGAGGGGATGGATCATGAAGCGCTTCTTGCTCATTTTGTGTGCGCTGACGCTCATCGGGGGCTGCGCACTGGCGGAGGATCGGCAAGACGAAGCCCACAAATACTATTACGTTGGCCCCGTTTCCGAGGGCTTCACCTGGGCCACCACCTGGGACGGCGAAGAGGATAAAGACATATTCGACGAAGGCATGGCCTACATCATCGACGTGTACGGCAACCGGCTCACCGACGAAACCTATACCGTTTACAACCGGTATTTCAGCAATGGGCTGGTCACCGTGTACAAAGATGACAAGGCCGGGTGCATTGACACAGTGGGAAACGTGGTGATCCCCTTTGAGTTTTACGAGATTGAGGCGTTCAACTCTGCCGGGTATGCAATGGCAGCGTTGGGAGAAACCAGGGACACGGCCCTGTGGGGCATAATCGACCGGCAGGGTCAATGGGTGATCCCCTGTGAATGGGACAGCGTATCCATCCGTATTCCAAGCGAAGGCAGCGACAGGCTGGTCCTGGTGTGGAAGGACGGCAAGGCGGGTATCCTGAACATGGCAGGAGAAACCGTGCTCCCATGCGAATACTCCATGATGCAGGGGGACCATTTTTACGAAGGCCGCTTGCATATAAAGCGGGAAGGGGAAGGCTATGGCTATGTGAATGCGCTGGGCGAAATCGTTATTCCCTGCCAGTGGACCTACGCCGGCGATTTCAGCGAGGGGCTGGCCAGGGTGCTGGATGGAGAGAAAAGCGGCTACATTGATCGTGACGGCAACCTGGTGATCGGCCTGCCCGCGGACTGGCATGCCCGGGACGATTTCCACGATGGCCTGGCGCTGGTGCAAAACGAGCAGGGGCTGTACGGCTATATCGACCAAACCGGCGCTTTGGCGATCCCCTTTCAGTGGGAAAAGGCAGCAGCCTTCTCCGAGGGCGTGGCCCAGGTATGGCTTGATGGAAAATGCGGCTTTATCGATCGAACCGGCGCGTACATTTCTCCCTGCCAATGGGTAAATGCCGAGAAGTTTCTGGGCGGGCACGCCATCGTACAGGATGAAAACAGCCTGATGGGGATCATCGACCGGGAAGGCCGTTTGACCGTTCCCTGTGTCTATGCTTCACTTCAATATCTCAATTGCCACGATGATTCCCAGAACCCGACCTACGAAATGAAGGACCGCATCCAGGGCGTGAACCTGTACGGACTGATCCGAGCCGACGGGGCAATCGTGTCGCCCTGTCAATGGTCGCTGATTTCTGGCGTTGTGAAAGACGGAATCGTGCAGGTATATCTGAGCTATGTCTCTGCCAGCACCTACGACGAATGGGATGGCCGGGAGCCTACCAGTGGCTTCATTGATCTGAACGGGAATGTGATCGTCCCCTGCGAGTATGATCGCGGCCATTACAGCGAAGGCTATTTCACCCTGATCAAGGACAGCCATCTGACCATCCTGGATCGGGCCGGAAATCTGGTATTCTGAACAAAAGCCGTTCTCCCGGGCAGCGCTTTCCGGGAGAACGGCTTTTTACGACGACGCCTTCAGCATTTCCGTCTGCAGCCGGTTCAGAATCCGCTTTTCCAGGCGGGAAATGTAGGATTGGCTGATGCCCAGTTCGTCCGCCACCTCCTTCTGAGTCATTTCCCTTTGGCCGCCCAGGCCGAAGCGCATGCGCATGATGCGCTGCTCCCGCGAAGGCAGCCGTCCCAGCGCCGCGGACAGGCTCTGCTTTTCCGCGTCCTCTTCCATGCCCCGGGACACCAGATCCCCTTCCGTGCCCAGCACGTCGGATAAAAGCAATTCGTTCCCGTCCCAATCGGTGCGCAGCGGCTCGTCCAGCGATACCTCGTATTTCAAACGGCTGGTGTGGCGCAGGTACATCAGCACCTCATTCTCAATGCAGCGGCTGGCATAGGTGGCCAGCTTGATTTTTTTCTCCGGATTAAAGGTGTTCACCGCTTTGATGAGGCCGATGGTGCCGATGGAAATCAAATCCTCAATGCCCACCTGGGTATTCTCAAACTTCCGGGCGATGAATACCACCAGCCGCAGGTTCCTTTCGATCAGGATGGATCGGATGCGCCCGTCGTCCATCGGCAGCTTGGCAACCAGCCGCGCTTCCTCCTCCGCCGTCAGCGGCTGGGGCAGCGGATCGGCCCCGCCGATGTAATACACCTTTCCCGTTTTCAGCCTGGAAAAAAACAGCAGCATCCACTTCCGCATGTCAAAGGCTTGCATGATATCCCTCCCCCTTCTCTTCAAAAATCGCCGCAGGCAGCAACGCCCGCTTTTCCTGAAAAGCCGATACAGCCACCGCCGCGTCGATTCTCCATTGCCTTTTCCCCCGTGCCAGCAGCACCCCATCGGGCCGGAAGCACATCACCGCCCGGTTGCCCGCAGCGGTCTGCATCCGCAGGATGCGGAAGCCCCGGGGCAGGGTGCCCAGATCCTCCGGCCGCGTGCCCGGCGGCAGCAACGCCCCGATTTTTCCCGCAGGGACCACGATGACCGGAAGGCCCGTGAAACCGTCGGCCAGCAGATTGCCGCTGTCCGGCATGGCAGGCAGCCGCACCGTTTTCCCACGATAGGACAGGATCAGCGCATACTGATGCATCCGGGGAAGGGCCGGCCTGCGGACGATCAGGCACACGGTCAGCGCCATGCCGCCGCATAGCGCTAACGTTCCCGCTTCTTCCACGCCCCTGGACAGCAGGAAATCCGCACAGCCGCCCAGCAGCCATCCGGCGGCGAACAACAGCGGCGTCACGCGCAGACACCGGGGGCCAAATGCCACCCCCGCCATCAGCAGCGCCGCGCCCAGCAGCGCCGGGATCCCCCGTGCCCAGCCGGGGCCGCTCCAGGCCAGTGCGGCATATCCCGCTCCCAACGCAGATGCAAGGATCGTTCGGCCCATGCGCAGCCGCCCCCGGCTCAGGCACGCCGCCAGGCAGAGAGACAGCAGATTCATCCATCCGTTGATGAACAGGAATTTTTCGCCGTATACCTGCATCTTTCCGTCCTCCATGCCCAGTATAAACGCCGGACAGCGGCGCCGGCGTCGAAACGCCGCGCAAAAAATGCTGAATACGCAGCACAAAGGGCGAGGGTCCATCACCCCCGCCCATGCTTGTCAGGTTTCATGCTGTCCCGCCGTGCCCCCGGCAAGAGGGCACGGCATTATACTATTCGCGTTCTAAAACACAATTCGCTAAGAGTGAGATAAGAAGAGGAGGAGGACGAGGCAGGGGCCTTCGCGGCCCCTGAACCCCGCGCCAGGGGATGATCCCCTGGACCCACTCCTCGCGAAGCTGCTTGATCGATAGAGCCAAGGAATCGTCGCGTGTTACGCTGGGATTGCGAACGTTTGGGACTTCTGGCCCAGAGAAAGCCGGGGAAATCCCAAGGGAAAAGCTCACTTTTCCCTGTGGATGATCCCCCGGCTTTCCCCGGATGCAAAGCATCCGGGTTGGCCGCTTTCAGCGGCCGGGCCAGAAGCTATACGATGACCACCGCCGTTATAGCGCCCTTTCTGGTTCTCTTTCGGGCTCCGAAAGAGAACGCCCCGTCGTCCCTTTGCTCTTTTTCATCCTTGCCAATTTGGATCTTAAAAGAAGAATAGTATTATATGCTCAGTCCTTCTCGGAAAGCCATTCCTTCAGCGCGGTGTATTCCCGCAGATAAATGCCGCGCTTTTCCTCGTTGTCCTCGGCATATTCCGCATGACGGGAAAAAATCCCCAATGCCTGCGGCACCGTCACCCATGTCGGCGTCAGCCCCCTTCGCTTTTCCGCGTCCGTCAGGCTTTGTTCGCCCAGCGCAATGGGGCGGCACAGGAAAAAGTGGGTGATATAGCGGTACTCCTCATAGTATTCATGCAGCGTCACCACCTGCTGCAGGGGCTGAACGGTCCAGCCCGTTTCCTCGCGCAGCTCCCGGACGCAGCACGCTTCCTTCGTTTCCCCGTCCTCCAGCCCGCCGCCCGGGATCATCCAGATGTCGGTATTCCTCTCCCACGAGAGCAGGATACGGTTTTGGCCGTCGATCACGATGCCCCGGCTGCCTTCGCGTGTTTTGGTATAGGCATCGAAACGATTGTCACCCAAAATATCGATGGTGCGCATTTCTTACTCCGCCTTTCCCAGGATTTCCATGGCCATATCTTCCTGGAATTGATTGGTATACAGATTGTAGTACGCGCCTTTCTTCCGCAGCAGTTCCTGATGCGTGCCCATTTCCTTGATCTTTCCGTCGTCGATGACCAGGATGCGGTCCGCCGTGCGGATGGTGGACAGGCGGTGAGCAATGATGAAGGAGGTGCGCCCGGAAAGCACCTTTTGAATGGCATGCTGGATCATCTGCTCGGTCTGGGTATCCACGGAGGATGTGGCCTCATCCAGCACGAAAATCCGGGGATCGGCCAGGATGGCCCGGGCGAAGGAAATCAGCTGCTTTTCCCCGGTGGACAGGCGGCTGCCGCCCTCGCCCACGTCGGTATCGTAGCCCTTTTCCATTTTCAGGATGAAGGATTCAGCGTTCACCATCCGGGCTGCATTTTCGATTTCCTCATCGGAAGCGTCCAGACGGGCGTAGCGGATGTTGTCCCGGATAGTGCCGGAAAACAGCCGCGGTTCCTGGAGCACGTAGCCCAGGCTGCTTTGCAGCCACAGCTGGCTGCGCTCTTTGTAATTGACACCGTCGATTTTGATTTCCCCGGCGGTGGGCTCGTAGAAGCGGCAGACCAGGTTGACCACCGTGGATTTGCCTGCGCCGGTTGGGCCCACCAGCGCCACCGTTTCCCCTGCCCTGACATGCAGGTTGAAATCGGTCAGCACCTTTTCGCCTTCTTTATACTGGAAATCCACATGGCAGAATTCCACATCCCCGCGAATGGCTGGCCAGTTTTCCTTCTTCGGGCTGAAGCTGTTGCCGAATACCGCCTCCACCTCCGGGGTATCCACAATATCCGGCTCCGTCTCCAGCAGTGTCAGCACCCGCTCCGCCGCCGCCTGGGCGCTCTGCATCTCGGCAAACACGTTGGCGATGTTGCGGATGGGCTCAAAAAACTGCATGGTGTAATTGACGAACAGCTGGAACACGCCCAGGGTCATGCCTCCCGGCAAGCCCACCTGCTGGCCGCCCTTCCACAGGGCCCAGGCGGTGGCCAGGGAACCAAGGGACACCACAATGGGCAGGTACATGGCGGACAGGGACGCCGCACGGACGGAGGATTTTTTCATATCCCGGGTGAGGACGGTGAATTCCTCCATGTTCTTGTCCTCCAGCACCAGGGTCTTGGTGGTTTTGGCGCCCATGATCCCTTCGTTGAAGGCGCCGGTGATTTTGCTGTTGGTTTTGCGCACCGCGCGGTAGGATTTCAGGATCCTCTGTTGGAACCACCAGGAAATCAGCGCCAGGGGCGGCACCACCAGCAGCACCATCAGCGTCAGCCTGACATTGTTCAGGAACATGGCCACGCTGGCCGCCACGATCATCACCGCGCCCCAGGCCAGATCCAGCAGGCTCCAGCCGATGGTTTCCGACAGGCGCTGGGTGTCGCTGGTCATGCGGCTCATCAGATATCCCACCGGCATCCGATCGTAGTAGGAAAAGGGCAGCTCCTGCAATTTGCGGAAGGCCTGTTTCCGGATGGTGTAGCAGGCGCCCACCTCCACCTTGCCGCCCAAATACAGGAAGTAGAAGATGGCCGCCACCTGAATGGCCAGCAGCGCCACATAGATCACGATAAACAGCGGCAGATTGCCTGTTTCGGCGGCGTGGGTCTCCGTTGGAATGAAATGGTCGATGGCATAACTGGTCATCAGGGGAAACAGCACGTCGCACCCCGCCGTAACGCCCATCACCACGATGAGCTTAAATAAATCCTTATGATATTCTTTGGCGTACCGCAGGATCTTTTTCCACAGCGACCAGGAAAATCTCTGGGTATAATCCCGCTCCTCAAACTGTTGCATAGCCCGTATTCTCCTCTTTGAATTCTTCCTCCAGCGCGGTCTGGATATTGAAGATTTTGCTGTAGAGGCCACCGGAATGGATCAATTGCTGATGCGTGCCCTGCTCGGTGACCCGGCCGTCCTCCACGACCAGGATCAGGTCAGCCTGGCTGAGGGTCACGATCCGATGGCTGATGATGATCGTGGTGGTGTTCCGGCTGTGCTTTTTCAGGGCGCTCCGGATGGCGGCGTCGGTTTCTGTGTCCACAGCGGACAGGGAATCATCGAAAATCAGGATGTCGTTTTCCTTCATCAGGGTGCGGGCAATGGCCACGCGCTGCTTCTGTCCGCCGGACAGGGTGACGCCTCTTTCGCCCACCAGCGTGTCATAGCCCTTGTCGCTGTCCAGGATGAATTCCTTGGCGGCGGCGTCGGTCACCGCCCGGTCGATTTCCTCCTCCGATGCGTCCCGATGGGCAATGGCCACGTTTTCCCGGAGCGTTTTGGAATACAGGAAGGGCTCCTGCAGCACCAGGCCCACCCGGGACCGAAGGTACTGCCGGTCGATTTGGCTGATCGGTATGCCGCCGATGCGGATCTCTCCCTGCCTGACCTCGAACAGCCGCTGAATCAAATGCACCATGCTGGATTTTCCGCTGCCGGTGGCGCCCAGGATGGCCACTGTTTTCCCGGCGGGGATCACAAAGCTCATATCCCGCAGCACATCCCGGTTTTCCTCGTAGCCAAAGGTGACATGGTCAAACACGATATCGCCCTTCAGCGACGGCCGCAAGGCATTCGGCTCCTCCGGCTCCTCCTTTTCCCGCAGGATCTCATCAATGCGCTCCAGCGCCACGCTGCTCTTGCCCGCGTCGCTGAGGATGCGGCCCAACTGACGGATGGGGAACAGCAGCTTCCAGATGTAGGAGGTGAAAATGATCATGGTGCCCACCGTTATATCCCCCCGCACGGCAAAATATACGCAGGCGAGGAGGGTGATCATGGACTGGGTCATGCTCATCATGTCGCTGGTGGCCCAATAAACGGCCAGCAGGTTGCACAGCTTGAAGGTCTTTTTCCGATAATCGGCGTTGACCTCCTCAAACTTTTCCACTTCATATTCCTGCTGCCCGAAGGCGCGCACCACCCGCACGCCGGTCAGGTTTTCCTGTAAAACGGCGCTCATCTTACCCTCCGCCTCGTCGGACAGGCGGAAATTCTTGATGACCCATTTGAAAAAGAGATAGGCAAATGCGAACAGCCCAGGGATCATGATCATGCTGATCCAGGTGATCCGGGCGTTTTCCCGGAACAGATACACCAGCGCGAACGCGATCATCATCAGCGCGTTCACCACCTGCATCAATTGCATGGACAGAAACCGCCGCACCGTTTCCACATCGCTGGTGCACCGCTGCACCAGGTCGCCCGTTTCGGCTTTCACGTGATAGGCAAAGGGCAGATGCTGAATGTGGTTATACAGCCTTTCTCTGAGCGTGAGCGCCACATTTTCACCGGCCACCGACAGGGCGCGGCTTTTCATAAAGGAAAACAGGCCGCTGATGATATTCAGCCCCACCAGGGCCAGGCCCACGATCCACAGATTCTGCTTCATGAATGCGGGGCCGCCCCAGCCGTCCACCCAGGCGTTGATAAAGCCCGGCATACGGCTGGGCTTGCCCTGCAGATAATAATCCAGCGTTTCCGCAAGCAGGATGGGCGTGATGAATTCAATGATCACCGCCATCACCGTGCCCAGCAGTCCGGCCAAAAAATGTCCGATATTATTCCCGATCAAGCTGCCCATCAGGCGTGTGCTGCGCTTGTGCATGGTGAATACCCCCAATAAATCAGTATAGAAAAAGCCATCGGCGCTTTTGCTGCCGATGGCACATATTCCGCACAGGCCGTTCTGAAAAACGGTTATGCGTCACTCGGCAGGCCGCAAAAAAGCGCAGAAATCCCCTTCCATGCAACAAAAACGATTTGACGAATGCAATTCACAGTGCTGTACATTTCCGCGGCCCCCTTTCTTCTAAAATTTCCCTATCAGTATAACGGCACGGCATAGAAATGTCAACCCCATTTCGCGAACATTTTCCATTTTCTCGGCAAAATGTTCTGTATATTCGATTATCAAAAAATTTTTATTGTTTTTCGATAATTATATATTGATTTTTGGAAACTCGCATGGTATTATATCCATGAAAGGAGTGGTCGGCATGAATCAAAAACGCATTTCTCATCTGCTGATTGCCGCTGGCGCGCTGGCCGCCGCGGGGATCCTGGCCCTGGCCCTGCTCTACGCGCCGGCGCTGGCCTCGGCCTGTCTGGAGGCGTTTAAAGAAACGCCGAACATCCAGGGGCTGTACCGGTTCGGCCTGGCGGGCGTATGGACCGAATCGCTGATTTTCCTGCTGGCGCTGGCGGAATACATGCTGATTTCCGTCCGCATCGGCAGGAACCGTTCTTTCTGCCCTGAAAACGTGCGCGGCCTGCGCCGGATCGCCCTGTATCTGAGCGTGGACGGCGTTTTGTGGCTCCTGGCCATCATCGCCCCCAGCTTCATCTTCCACATCCTCATCGGCCCGATCTGGGTGCTGTTCCTGCTGATTTCCATGGGCACTTTCGCCCTGGCGCTGCTGGCCTGGTGTCTGGGCGGCCTGCTTTCCCGCGCCGTGGAGATCCAGCGGGAAAACGACCTGACGGTGTAAGGAGGGGAACGGCATGATCCGCGTGGATTTGGACGTGATGCTGGCCCGCCGCAAAATGAGCATGACGGAATTGAGCAATCGGGTGGGCATCACCATGGCGAACCTGTCCATCCTCAAAACCGGCAAGGCGAAGGCCGTCCGCTTTTCCACCTTAGAGGCCATCTGCCGGGCGCTTTCCTGCCAGCCGGGGGATATCCTGATCTATGAGGAGGGGGGAACACAGCCGTGACGAACGCGTTTGAAAAGCCCCCCATTCCCCAAGGCGGTCAGCGGGAGGCGGCGTCCTCCCGCCCCGCCTGGGGAAAATGGGAATGGATGCTGCTTGCAGCGGCCCTGCCGGCAGCCGGGTGTTATTTTTTTTGCCATTTTCCCAATATTCTGCAAAAAAACAGCCATCTTCCCGGCGTCGGGCTCACCCTTACTCAATGGCTGCTGACGGCCGCCGCCCTGATCGCCGCCGGAAAAAAGGGACGGCTCCGGATTCGGAATAATCGCGCCGGCGTCTTTTTGCTGGCGGTTTCCATTGGCCTGGGCGCATGCTTTGCCCGCTTTGCCGACGACGCCCTGCGGGCCATGAACCTGCCGGTGGTCTGCCTGTCCACCGCCCTGACCCTCGCTTCCCTGACAGGGGCAAATCCATTATCTCCCCTGTCGGGTCCGGGCCTGCGTTTGGGCATTCGGCGCATCCTGCCCTCTCTTTTCCGGCATTGGACCCTCCCCGTTCGGGCGGCTGCGGCCCTCAGACAAAAAAACGGGCCCGCCCGTCTCAAGGGGCTGGGCGCCGGGCTTGCGCTGGGGGGACTTGCGGTGGTGATTGCCATGAGCCTTCTGCTCAGCGCCGACGGCGTGTTCGACGCTCTTTTTCAGGCGTCGGTTCAAAAGCTCTCCAGCCTGGACGGCGCGCTTCCGGTTCGGCTGCTGCTTTCCGTTCTGGGCGGGCTGTGCCTGTTCTCCTTTCTTTTCTCCTTTCAGTTCCCGTCGGTGCAAGCCGCTGAACGGAAGGAGCGCAGCGCTTCTTCAGTCACGCTTTCTACCGCGCTGGGCATGCTGGCTGTGGTATACGCGCTGTTTGTCTACGTGCAGTTCCGTTATCTTTTCGGCGGCGCGGAAACAGCGCGGATGTCCGGCGGCTATGCGGAATATGCCCGCAGCGGCTTCTTTCAATTGGTGATCCTGGCGATGCTCACGCTGCTCCTGATCCTCCCCTGTCTCCATCTGGGCCGGAAAAGTTTTGCCGTGCGGTGCCTGTGCGCCCTCGTCGCTTTGCTCACCGTGGTGATCGTTTTTTCCGCTTTCTTTCGGATGCGGCTGTATATCCGGGCCTTCGGGCTGAGCGTGCTGCGCGTGGTGACGCTGTGGGGCATGGCCATGATCCTGCTGGCCCTGGCGGCGTCCATGCTGAAATGCTGTCTGCCGGAAAAGAGGATTTGCCCCGTGCTCACGGCCCTGGCGCTCCTTTCCTGGCTGGCGCTGAACTGGTCGAACGTGGACGCCGTCGTGGCCCGCAATCAGGCGGCGCTGTACAACGCCGGCGTCCTTTCGGAGATCGATGTTTCCTATATCGCCTCCCTCTCCCCCGACGCGCTTCCTGCCCTGAATGAAATCCGGGATCAGACGGCGCGGGAAAGCGCGCTGTCCGCCGCGGAGGAGCGCCTCCGCCTGAAAACGCCCATTCCGTACGACTGGGCCCTGAGCTGGCTTTTCCTGCCGGGAGAACAATGAAAAAACAGGCAAAATACAGGCAAAAAACAGCCCTTCTCTTGCACGGAAAAGGGCTGTTTTGTATAATATTCACCGTGAATTTCACATTAAAATGCAAGGAGGCATCAAGGATATGAACGCTTATGTGGAAAAGGTATATAACGGTCTGGTGGAGCGCAACGGCCACGAAAAGGAATTCCTGCAGGCCGTCCGCGAAGTGCTGGAAGCGCTTTCTCCCGTGTTCGACAAGCATCCCGAATATGAAAACAAGGGCCTGCTGGAGCGGTTCGTGGAGCCCGACCGAGCCATCCTGTTCCGCGTTCCCTGGGTGGACGATAACGGCAAGGTACAGGTGAACCGCGGCTACCGCGTGCAGTACAACAACGCCATCGGCCCCTACAAGGGCGGCCTGCGGCTCCATCCCAGCGTCAACCTGAGCGTTATCAAGTTCCTGGGCTTTGAACAGGTACTTAAAAACAGCCTGACCAGCCTGCCCATCGGCGGCGGCAAGGGCGGCAGCGACTTTGACCCCAAGGGCAAGAGCGACAACGAAGTGATGCGCTTCTGCCAGAGCTTCATGACCGAGCTCTTTAAGTACATCGGCGCGGATGAGGACGTGCCCGCCGGCGATATCGGCGTGGGCGCCCGGGAAATCGGTTTCCTCTACGGCCAGTACAAGCGCATCACCGGCCTGTACGAGGGCGTTCTGACCGGCAAGGGCCTCTCCTACGGCGGATCTCTCGCCCGGAAGGAAGCCACGGGCTTTGGCCTGTGCTACCTCACCAACGCCATGCTCAGAAAACACGGCCAGTCCTTCGAGGGCAAGCGCGTCGTGGTTTCCGGCAGCGGCAACGTGGCCATTTACGCGGCCCAGAAAGCCACCGAGCTGGGCGGCAAGGTGGTGGCCATGAGCGACAGCAACGGCTACATCGTGGATGAAAACGGCGTCAACCTGGATGTGATCAAGCAGATCAAGGAAGTGGAACGCGGCCGCATCAAGGAATACGCCGCGCGCGTTCCCGGCGCTGTGTACACCGAGGGCTTCCGGGGCATCTGGACCGTGAAGTGCGACATCGCTCTCCCCTGCGCCACCCAGAACGAACTGAACGAAGAAGGGGCCCAGGCCCTGATCGCCAATGGCGTTTTCGCCGTGGCCGAAGGCGCCAATATGCCCACCACCTACGAAGCCACCCTGGCCCTGCAGAAGGCCGGCGTCCTGTTCGCGCCCGGCAAGGCCGCCAACGCCGGCGGCGTAGCCACCTCCGCCCTGGAAATGAGCCAGAACAGCCAGCGCCTCTCCTGGACCTTCCAGGAAGTGGACCAGAAGCTCAAGGGCATCATGGAAAATATTTTCGCCAACATCGACGCCGCCGCCAAGGAATACGGCCAGGAAGACAACTACGTGGTCGGCGCCAACATTGCCGGCTTCCTCAAGGTGGCCGACGCCATGCTGGCCCACGGCTGCGTGTAATCCTTTTCATTCATCCCGTATCCCTGTGCCGTCCCATTGCCGGGACGGCATTTTCATGTTATAATACGGAAAAACACAGGAGGAAGCCCTATGCTGCTCATCAAAAACGGACTGATCCACGACGCTATTCACGAAACACCTTATCGCGCGGACATCCTGGTGCAGGACGGCAAAATCACCGCCGTCGGCCAGCATCTGGAAGCCGACAACGCAGAAATCATCAACGCGGAAGGGCTGAGCGTTTATCCCGGCTTTGTGGACGCGCACAGCCATCTGGGCCTGGACGCCGACGGCGTGGGCTACGAAGGCTGGGACTACAACGAAATGAACGACCCCGTTTCACCCCAGATGCGGGGCATCGACGGGTTCAAGCCCATGCAGCCCTGCATGAAAACGGCGGCCCTGGGCGGCGTGACCACGGTGTGCACCGGCCCCGGCAGCGCCAACGTGCTGGGCGGCACCTTCTGCGCCGTCAAAACCGTGGGTAGGCGGGTGGAAGACATGCTGGTGAAGGAAGCCGTCGCCATGAAGTGCGCGTTTGGCGAAAATCCCAAGCGCTGCTATCGGGAAAAGGGCGTATCCACCCGCATGACCACCGCTGCCCTGCTGCGGGAGACGCTGTTCAAAGCCAAGGAATACATGGAAAAGAAAGAGGCTGCCGGAAACGATATCAGCAAGAAACCCGCCTTTGACCTGAAAATGGAGGCGCTGATCCCGGTGCTGAAGCGGGAGATCCCCCTGAAAGCCCACGCCCACGCGGCGGAGGACATTTTTACCGCCCTGCGCATCGCCCGGGAATTCAACGTAAAAATCACCCTGGAACACGTAACGGAAGGCCATCTGATCGCGGACGAGCTGGCCAAGGAAAACGTGCCCTGCGCCGTGGGCCCCTCCCTCACCAACGCCAGCAAATTCGAGCTGCGAAACAAAACCTTCGACACCCCCGGCATCCTCAGCAAAGCGGGCCTGCAGGTGTCCATCATCACCGACGCCCCCGTGATCCCCCAGGAATACCTGCCCCTGTGCGCGGGCCTGGCCATCAAGCACGGTATGGACCCCTTTTCCGCCCTCCAGGCCATCACCATCAACCCCGCCCGCCACGCCGGCATCGAGGACCGGGTAGGCTCCATCGAAGTGGGTAAGGACGCCGACCTGGTGCTTTGCGCCGGTTCCCCCTTCGATACCGACCCGGACATAAAGACGGTATATATCCTGGGCCAAAAGGTGGAATAACCGGCCCTATCAAAAAACCTGCGGTTCCGGTGTGCGGACCGCAGGTTGCAGAGCATCGGCAAAGTCGATGCTCTGCCAATGAAAGTCAGAAAGCAGACTTTCATTGGTCACATCAATTTTCTGTAATAGGGCATTTCCGGGCATGCATGCCCGGAAACGCTCCTATTACGGCCGGAAATTGATAGCGGATGCAGCATTCTGCTGCTCCTCGGCGACGCACATGTCGCCGCCTGCGGATGAGAATCGAAGGGGCTGCGGCCCCTTCGATGCATCCCCGGGGTTTGTTGACAGTTAAAACCTGCGGTTCCGATGTCGGACCGCAGGTTTTCTGTTTGTTTTTTGCTTACTGTCCGGAGGGCGGCTTTGTACCGGCCGGCATTCCGCCGGAACCCTCAAAGCCGTCCGGCATCCCGGCGGGGCCGCCTTCTGAGCCGCCAAAGCCGTCCGGCATTCCATCCGGCATCCCGGCAGGCCCACCCTCTGAGCCGCCGAAGATCTCGTTCACAGAAAAGCCATGGGCGCCGCCCACGTTCAGCAGGCTCAGATCCACGCCGTTTTCGGACGGATTGTAGCTTTCCGGATCATACGGCCTGGCCGCGGCGCCTTCCACCGTCAGGCAGGCCGCGGAGTTCTGCAGGATCGCGGGTTCCACCCTGGTCACGTATTCCTACGCCCGGCTTTCCGTCCAGGTCTGGGATCCGGTGGCCCAGCAGCTGATCAGATAGTCGTCGAAGCTGCCCAGCACAGGCGCTTCTTCACCTTTTCCGGCCTGTTCGGCGGCAAAGCCGCCATTGTATTCACCGCCGTCAAACACACGGATCGTCACTTCACCGCCGCCGGTCACATCCCCTGTGAGCTTGCCGCCGGCATAGATATTGACGGTCACGGAGCAGCCCTCGCCGCAATCAATATCGCCCGTCAAGGCCGTGTCCCACAAATTGACTGTCAGGATCCCCGCGCTGCTTCCCTTGGCGGAAATGGCGGTATCGCCGCCGGCGCTGCATTCCACGCCGACCAGATTCACCACGGTGCGCCCGCCGGATTCGCCCACGACCGCGCCGCCGCGGCTTGCCAGCTTGCCGCCGAACGCGTAGAAGGAGCTGCCGTCAGAGGAAGCGGCGTTGGGCAGCGCCTGCAGGCCGCTGACCGCCGTACCCGCCGCGTCCACCTCGCAATGGTCCAGCACCACCACCGCGTGGTCATGGGCGACCACGACGCCGGTGGCCGTGCCGGTGGTGAGCTTGGAATCCTTGAGCAGGATCACGGTGGAGCCGGCGCAGAAGATGCCGGGAGAGCTGCCGTTTTCGGTGCGGCACAGCCGTTCGCCGGTAATGAAGCCGCCTCCGAAGTCCGTGGCCAGCGCGCCGGAGGTAGCGCCCCGGGTGTGGATCACGGTGTCATAGGCCTAGACATGCCCCATAAAGGTGGCGTCGATGCCGTGGCCGGAAGAATTGTCAGTGTCGATCGTGCCGCCGTTGACGGTGACTTTCGCCATCGCCGCAGCGAACACGCCGTTGGCGTAGCTTTCGGGATCGGAAACGATGGTGGGATGATTCAGCGTCACATCCGTATCCAGACCCGCAGCCAGCACCACGGCGCACAGCCCGTACTGGTTGGGGATCTGGGCGTTGATTTCCGCCTCGGAAGCGTAACCCGCGCCGTAAAAGAAGGCGTCGTCCAGCGTTACGCTCTCGCCGGACACATACAGGGCGGACGCCCCCGGCAAATAATCGCTGACGTAGCGTTTTCCTTCCGTCACGCCCGGTTCAGGGCGGCCTGCGCTTCCTCCGCGGAGGCGAAGGCTCCCGCGCCAAGGCACAGCGCCATCGACAAGGCGCACAAAACAGCCAAAATTCTCTTGAGCATCTGACGGGTCCCCTCCTTCTTTCTTTTGCCGCCTTCCAGCGGCAGTTTTTATGGTGAATCACGAAAATGAACGCGCGATAAAGGAAAAATGAACATTCTGTAAAATCCTTGACGGGGCAGGATAAAACAGGCATCCCCGCCGGACTTCCGCGCGCCCGGCAAACCAAAAGGCTCCCTGCGGAGCCTTGGTAATTATTTGGTTATCAGCAGCTCCCCGTATCCCGGGAAGGGCCACATGCGCTTGTCCACGAGGGTTTCCGCTTCGTCCGCCAAGGCGCGCAGCGCCTGCATCCGCCGGAAAATGACTTCCCGGCAGTATCTGGCCTTGCCCAGGGAATCCCCGGCGGCATCCAGCCCGCGGGAGGCCTGATCCAGCTCCTGGGTTTTTTCGCCCAGGCCGTTGATCAGCCCGGCCAGCCGGCGCAGCAGCTTTTTCTCATATTCCAGATCCAGGTCCTCCACCAGCCGCCAGGCGTCCGCCCCATCCCGGGCCACCTGGCCGGCATAGCGCATCACGGCAGGCAGGATTTCCTGGTTGGCCATATCCAGCATGGTATGGGCTTCGATGGAGATGACCTTGCAGTAATTCTCCAGCAGGATCTCGTACCGGCTCAGGATTTCCTCGCGGCTGTACACCTTCTGGCGCTCAAACAGGGCAATGTTTTCTTCCCGGATCAAATAGGGCAGGGCATCCGGCGTGCTGGGCAGATCCAGCAGGCCGCGGCGGTGGGCTTCCTCCCGCCAGGCCTCAGCGTAATTGTTACCGCTGAAAATGATGCGCTTGTGCCGGGCGATGGTTTCCACCACGATCTGCTCCACCGCCGCGCGGATATCCACGGCCTGCTCCAGCCGATCGGCAAATTCCATCAGCACGTCGGCCACAGCCGTGTTGATGACCACGTTGACCTCGGCGATGGATTGGGACGAGCCGGGCATGCGGAATTCAAATTTGTTGCCGGTAAAGGCAAAGGGCGATGTGCGGTTGCGGTCGGTGGTATCCTTGGGGATGCGGGGCAGCGTTTTCACGCCGATGTTCATTTCCGTTCGTTCCCCGGCCACATAGGCGCTGTGATGCTCAATGGCGTCCAGGATTTCTTCCAGTTCCTTCCCCAGGAACATGGATACGATATAGGGCGGCGCTTCATTGCCCCCCAGCCGATGATCGTTGCCCGCGCTGGCGATGGAAATGCGCAAAAGATCCTGATGCAGATCCACCGCCTTGATCACGGCCACCAGGAACAAAAGGAACTGGGCGTTATCCGCCGGGGTCTCCCCCGGCTCCAGCAGGTTCAGCCCTGTATCGGTGGACATGCTCCAATTGTTGTGCTTGCCCGATCCGTTCACCCCGGCGAAGGGCTTCTCATGCAGCAGGCACACAAAGCCGTGCTTGGCGGCCACCCGCTTCATGATTTCCATGGTCAGCTGGTTATGGTCGGTCGCCAGGTTGGCGGTGGTAAAAATGGGGGCCAATTCATGCTGGCAGGGGGCCACTTCGTTGTGCTCCGTTTTGGCGGAGACCCCCAGCTTCCACAGTTCCTCGTCCACCTCTCGCATATAGGCCGCTACCCGTGGCTTGAGGTTGCCGAAATAATGATCGTCCAGTTCCTGTCCCTTGGGAGGACGGGCGCCGAACAGGGTGCGGCCGGTGTAAATCAGATCCTTCCGCCGGGCGTACAGATCCCGGTCAATGAGAAAATACTCCTGCTCCGGCCCCACCGTGGCAGTGACCTTTTTCACGTCTAAATGCCCCAGCAGCCGCAGAACGCGCCGCACCTGATGGTTCAGCGCCTCATTGGAGCGCAGCAGCGGCGTCTTTTTGTCCAGGGCATGGCCGCCATAGCTGCAAAAGGCGGTGGGGATGCACAGCGTATCATCCTTGATAAAAGCATAGCTGGTAGGGTCCCAGGCGGTATAGCCCCGGGCTTCAAACGTGGCCCGCAGTCCACCGGAGGGGAAGGAGGACGCATCCGGCTCGCCGCGCACCAGTTCCTTGCCGCTGAATTCCATGATCGCCCCGCCCCCGTCGATCGGCGACAGGAAGGAATCGTGCTTTTCGGCGGTGATGCCCGTCATGGGCTGGAACCAATGGGTGTAGTGGGTGGCGCCCTTTTCGATGGCCCAATCCTTCATGGTGTTGGCCACCACGCTGGCCACCTGCGGATCCAGGGACTTTCCCTCCGCGATGGTGCGGTGCAGGGCGCGGTAGGTCTCCTTGGGCAGGCGCTGACGCATCACCGCGTCATTGAATACCAGGCTTCCGAAGGTTTCCAGCAGGCTCATGGGCGTTCCCTCCATTGTGCGCTGAATCGGAAAAGGCGCCGCGCACGTTTCTGCGCAGCGCCCTTATGTGTCGTATTATATGGATATTTACCGGGTCTGTCAAGGAATTTCTGAAACAGAAACCATTTTCAGCTCAGCGTTCTCCTGTTCATTCATTGACGGCGCTGAGATCCTCGCACACGATGCCCAGGGACATGACGTAGTCCTTTACCGTACCGGAACTGGGAACGATAACCTTGAACGCCGCGGAGGAGCACATGTCAAAGACGCCGTTCTTCATTTCGATGTCCGAAGAAGCGAAAGCAGCCGTTTCCAGCTCGCGGCAGTTCCGGAAGGCGAATTCGCCGATTTGCCGGATGGAAGCGGAAAATTCAATTTCCGTGATGTAAGCGTAAGCATGTCCGCTGTGCCGGTCCGTGCCAATGGAAGCGGTATCAAACAGATAATCCGGAACAATTTCCACCTTCTCGCCAAATACCACCTTCAGCCCCGCGGCAGAAGCGGACCCGGCGCCGGAGAATACGCCACAGTTGCGGTTATCATAAGTATCCACGCTCCGCACAAAGCAATTCTTGGCATTGTAAGTAATGCTGTTCAGCTTCACATCGCCGTAAAACGCGTTGCCCTCCAGCGTAGTCAGGCTTTCCGGGATCGTCACCTCCTGCAGAGACGTGCAGCCCATGAACGCGCTGTATCTGACCGTTTTCAGCGTTTCCGGCAGCACCAGCTTTTTCATCGAGGTGCAGTTGCTGAAAGCATAAGCGTCGATGGTATCCATGCTGGTACCCCACTCGATGCTCCTGAGGCCGGTGTTTTCAGCAAATGCCTGATCGCCGATAAAGGTGAGATCATCGTTGAATTCGATGCTCTTCAGCCCAGTGCAGCCCCAAAACGCGCAGGAGCCGATCCCGGTGATATACTCACCCGTCGTCAGTTCCTCGAGCTCACGACAGTTCCGGAAAGCACAGGTGCCGATTTCCATCACGGAATCGGAGAACTCGATTTCCGTGATATAGGCGTAGGCATGGCCGTTGTGCCGGTCCGTGCCGATAGAGGCTGTGTCGAACAAATAATCAGGAATCTTCTCTACCTTCTTGCCAAACACCACCTTCAGGCCGTTGGGCGATGCGGAGCCGGCGCCGGAGAATACGCCGCAGTTGCGGTCATCATAGGTGTCCACACCACGCACAGAGCAGTTCTTGGCGTTGAAAACGATGCTGTTCAGCTTCACATCGCCGTAAAATGCGTCGCCCTCTATGCTTGTCAGGCTGACCGGGATCGTCACTTCCTGCAGGGACGTGCAGCCCTTGAAAGCGCTGTGCTTGATGACCGTCAGCGGCGCCGGAAGATCCAGCTTTTTCAACGCGGTGCAGTCTGCGAAGGCATAAACGTCGATGGTGTCCATGCCGTTGCCCCACTCGATGCTCCTCAGGCTGGTGTTCTGGGAAAATGCACGTTCGCCAATGAAGGTAAGATCATCGTTGAACTCGATGCTTTTCAGCCCTGTGCAGTTCCAAAACGCAAAGGAGCCGATCCTGGTGATATACTCGCTCATTGTCAGTTCTTCCAGTTCCCGGCAGTTGCGGAAAGCGCAGGTGCCGATTTCCATCACGGAATCGGAAAACTCGATTTCCGTGATATAGGCATAGGCGTGGCCGCTGTGCCGGTCCGTGCCGATAGAAGCGGTGTCGAAAATAAAATCGGGAACCTTCTCCACCTTCTTGCCGAACACCACCTTCAGGCCGTTGGGTGATGCGGAACCCGCTCCGGCGAACACACCGAGGTTGCGGTTATCATAGGTGTCCACGCCGGGCATAGAGCAGTTCTTGGCGTTGAACCGGATCAGCGACAGGCCCGTGCAGCCGTAGAAAGCGTTTCCCTCGATGGAAGTAACGCCTTCGGGGATGGTGACGCTTTTCAGCTGGAACTGGTTAGCAAACGCGTTTTTCCCGATGATGCTGACCCGATAGCCGTTCAATTCATAGGGGATCACAAGATTGGTTGCCTTGCCCGTGTAGCCGGTCAGCTTCAGGCCGCTGGCCGTGATTTCATACGTCCAATCCTCCTCAAGGGGCAGTTCCTCCGTTTCTTCCATTGTGGCGCACTGCAGCCCCACAAAGAAAAGCAGCATGGCCAGCATCAGCACGAAGGCCATTTTCCCCATGTTCCGCATAGTTTTTCCTCCCTTTTTAATTATTCGGTCACCCGCTGTATATTCAAAATTATAGTGTTTTTCTCTGTATGTGTCAATCGGCAATTTGCTAAAAGAACCATAAAAAAGCGGCATCCTTCGATCAGAAGAATGCCGTGGGATGGATGAATTCAGGAAACAGCGCGCCGGATCACACCTGGCGGACGCGTACCACGTCCTTGAGCTTGCTCAGCGCGGCCAGCAGGGTATCGTCGGGGCTCTGGGCCAATTCCAGCACGGTGACGGCGTTGTCGCCCCGGCTCTTGTTCAGCATGTTCTGGATGTTTATGCCCCGGCCGGCGATCAAAGAGGAGATGCTGCTCACGGTGCCGGGCACGTTTTTGTGGATCACCAGCACGCGGCTGCCCTCCGGAATGCCCAGGGCAATTTCCGGCATGTTCACGCTGTTGCGGATCACGCCGCGCTCCAGATAATCCCGCAGTTCGGCGGCGGCCATTTCGGCGCAGCGCTCCTCGCTTTCCGGGGTTAGCGCCCAAGTGAGGCAGACACACCACATGAGGCGTATCGGCCAATTCGGGGCTGGCGAAGTCGGTCACATAGGCGGCAAGCTGGCCGCTGGCGATGGCGGCCTTCACGGCGTCCGTGTTGGCCAATTCACCACGGGAGAAGTTCAGCAGCCGTGCGCCCGGCTTGAGGCTGTTGATGAACGTCTCGTTGATCATTCCCTTGGTGCTGTCGGTCAGGGGGATATGGATGGTGATATAGTCGGCATTCTTCAGGGCGTCCTCCATGGCGTCCGCCCGATGAATGGCGCGGCTCAGGGCCCAGGCATGGGCCACGGAAATGTAGGGGTCATAGCCGGACACGTTCATGCCGAAGCCCTGGGCCGCCGCGTTGGCCACCAGCGCGCCGATAGCGCCCAGGCCGATCACGGCCAGCTTTTTATCCCGCAGCTCCGGCCCGACAAACTGGCTCTTTTTCTTTTCAGCCAGCTTCCCCAGGTCCTTTTCATCCTTGTTCTCCTTCACCCAGGATATACCGCCGGCGATGTCGCGGCTGGCCATCAGCAGGCCTGCCATCACCAGTTCAGCCACGGCGTTGGCATTGGCACCGGGCGTATTGAACACCACGATCCCCTTTTCCGAACACTTGTCGATGGGGATGTTGTTGGTGCCGGCGCCGGCACGGGCGATGGCCAGCAGGGAGGGGGGCAATTCCATATCATGCATGGCGGCGGAGCGCACCAGAATGGCGTCCGGCGTGGGCTCCTCCGGGGAAACGGTGTACATATCGGCGGACAGCGCCTCATGAACGATGGGAGAAATCGCGTTCAGTGTCTGGATCTTATACATGCTTCTTTATCCTCCTCAGCCGTTCAGCTCAAAGGCCTTCAGGGTTTCGATCAGCTTCTTCACGCCTTCGATGGGCATGGCGTTGTAAATGCTGGCGCGCATGCCTCCCACGCTGCGGTGGCCCTTCAGGTTCACCAGGCCCTGGGAAGCGGCGAACTTCACGAACGCGGCGTCCTTTTCCTTGTCGCCGGTGACGAAGGTGACGTTCATGATGGAGCGGAATTCCTTCTGGGCCGTGGCGGAGAACAGCTTGCTGTTGTCCAGATAATCATACAGCATCGCGGCCTTTTCCCTGTTGACCTTCTCAATGCCTTCCACGCCGCCCTGGGCCTGCAGCCATTCCATGCACAGGCCCGCCACATAGATGGCGAAGGTGTTGGGCGTGTTGAGCATGGAGCCGTTTTCGGTCTGCGTGGTCCAGTTGAGCACCTTGGGGCACAGGGGCGACGCATGGCCCAGCAGATCCTTGCGCACGATCAGCACGCACAGTCCGGCGGGGCCGATGTTCTTCTGCGCGCCGGCGTACACCACGCCGAATTTGTTGATATCATATGCTTCGCCCAGGATGTTGCTGCTCATATCCGCCACCAGCGGCGCATTCCCCTCGGGCAGCTCCACATAATGGGTGCCGTAAATGGTGTTGTTGGTGGTGATATGCAGGTAATCCACATCGTCGTTCAATTTGCCCTTCCAGTCGGGAATATAGGTGTAGGTATCCTCCCGGGAGGAAGCGACGGTGTTCACTTTGATATATTTGGCGGCTTCCCCCGCGGCGCCGTGGGCAAAATTGCCGCTGTCGATATAATCAGCCGCGCCTTTTACCGAAAGATTCAGCGGGACAGAGGCAAACTGCATGGTGGCGCCGCCGTGGAGGAACAGGACGGAATACGTATCCGGAATGTGCATCAGCTGGCGCAGCCGGGCCTCAGTGTCATCGATAATGGCCTGATACATGGGGCTGCGGTGGCTCATTTCCATCACGCTCATGCCCGTTTCGCCATACACCGGCAGGGCTTCTTTTACCTTTTCCAGAACTGGCAGGGGCAGCGCGGAGGGGCCGGGAGAAAAATTGTATACACGATCCATGAGGAATCAACCATCCTTTCCTATCTGTTTCTTTTTGTCTGTGGGTCATTTTTTGCCCGGCGGGCAAAACCCGATCCACGCGGATCATCATACCATAATCCACCGCCATTCGCAACCGGTTTTCCTGATAAGTACAGCGAAAAAACAAATACGTAAAAAACGGTTCGTCACGGGTCGTCAGGGAAACGAAAACCCTTCTGTTGTCATTCCAAGCGAGGCGAAGCACAGTCAAGGGATCTGTGCGAGATCCGGCAAACAGATCTTTCGGCTCCGTTCCGCTTTTCGCTCCACTCCACTCAAGATGACGTGAATAGTCTTTTCTTTCTCCCTGACTTTCCGTGACGAATCAAAAAGCCTGCCGTTCCACGCCGGAACGCAGGCTTTTCCACGCCATCTTCTACCATATCTTGTATTTGTCGCACCGTGTCGAACGAAATATTGTGTGTTCGACATGCTTCGCTATTTTCTTCTCTTGCGGGATGCGGTTCGACGGCGTATGCTGTATTCGACGGCAGGAAAACCGGTTTTTATCCATCATTCGCCGTCCAAGGAGGAAACACCATGAACCAGACCGATACGATTTCCTGTCCGGAGCAACTGACCGACCTGCGGGATCAGCTGGAGCGCGCCTACGACCGGCGGGATATGAAGCAGGCGCAGGATATCAGCCGGCTGATCGACCAATGGCAGCTCCGCCTGTGGCATCAAGCACAGAAGCGCGCCTGCTGACGCATCCGGGCGCATTCCTGCAGCGATGTGGCGGGGTCTAAATCAGAACAGGCTCATTTGCTGCGTCCGCACGGGACGGGATCGGGCAGGCAGATGAATCCATTCAGCCCCCTTCACTTCCTTCAGGAAAGACGACGGCTCCCCGCCGCAGGTGAGGATCAATTCCTCCCGGGCGCGGGTAATGCCCACAAAAAACAGCCGTCGTTCTTCCTCCAGGCTGCTGCCGTCCCGCTCCTGGGGCATCTGTCCCTTTTCCAGGCCCGCCAGGATCACTGTGGGAAACTCCAGCCCCTTGGCGCCGTGGAGCGTCATCAGCCGCACCGCGCCGGAGGGTTTGCCGCCGCTGAGCCGCAGGATATCCCCCTCCTCGCCCCACTGCAGGGCGTCCAGGAAATCCTCCATACGGGAATAAAACACAGCGGTATTCAGCAGCTGATCCACCTCCCGGCCGGAGACGCCCGTCCGCTGCGCCAGCGCTTCAATCATTTTCCGCGGTTTTTCACGGGCCATCAGGGGCAGCAGCGCTTCCACCGCCTCCCGGAAGGGCGTCAGCCCATCATAGGGAGACAGTTCCTCCCCCAGCAGCGCTGCATCCATATGCTCCATCCGGGCCATGGCTTCACCCGCGCGCTGAATCAGGCCCGCCGGACAATGGAACAGCCCCGTCAAGGCAGTGCGCAGAGCCGCAAAATCATCCGGCTCCCGCATCGCCTCCCAGAACGCGATCAGCGCGCGGGGGCCTTCCGTTTCCAGAAACGCGCCGCGTCCCGTCACCACACAGGGAATGCCGTCGTGGTTCATGTATCTTTCCAGCCGCTCCAGCTGACGGTGGGTGCGGCACAGCACGGCAATTTCCGAAAACGCCCGGGCGCCCCGCTCGCCCGCTGCCGCTTCCAGCATATCCATGCCGCCCGTGAGCCGGGCAATTTCTTTGGCGATCCAGATCCCCTCGCATTCTTCATCTCCCGCCTGCACGATCCGCACGGCAGGGCCTTCCGGCCGCACGGCGGTCAACTCCCTGCCCGCTCCAGGATTGTGACTGATCACCGACAGCGCGGCGTCCACCACCGGTGAGGACGACCGATAATTCCGTTTCAGGCGGATCACCCGGGCATCCGGCGCGTCGCGCAGCAGGGCGTCAAAGCAGCCCGCGTCTGCGCCCCGGAAGCCGTAGATGGATTGATCCGGGTCGCCGATCACAAACAGATGACGGTCCTGGGCCCAATGGCGCACCAGAGCCCGCTGTACGCCGTTGATATCCTGATACTCATCCACCAGCACATGGCGGAACATACGCCGGTCCGCCGGAATGGACAGCGCCTCCAACAAAACGTCATCCAGGTCCCGAACGCCCATTTCGCTCAGCCGTTCCCGGTACTGCTCCAGCATGCCCACGGGCAGGTCGGGAGTATCCAGCCCGTTTTTTGCCGCCGAGATCCAGGAGAGCGCCTGGGCGGGCCGTATTTTATCCCCCCGCTGCGTCAACAGCTCCGCCACTGTTTCCAGCGCCGTTTCCCGGCTGATCAGCGGCTTTTTTTCCAGCAGCGTCAGGCAGATCCCATGGAAGGTGCCCACCGTCAAGCCGCGAATCGTCTTTTTCCCCAGTTCTTTTTCCAGCCGCTCCAGTATTTCGCGCGCCGCCTGGCGGGTGAAGGTGACGGCGGTGATGTCCCGTGGCGATACGTCCTTTTCCGAAATCAGATACGCGATCCTGCGTACCAGCGTGCCCGTTTTGCCGGTGCCCGGGCCTGCGATGACCGCAAGGACCCGCGCGTCGGACTGAATGGCTTCCATCTGTTCGGGATTGGGCGACATCATCCGGGGCGCCGCGGCCTTTTCCGCCGCCTGTTCCTGCGCTTGCGGAAATGAGGCTGCGGCGGCGGGCGCGGCTTCTGCCCAATCAGCGGCCGGGAACAGCGCCGTCTGTCCCAGCCATTCTTCCCTTTCCCCTGGGCGGAACAGGCGGATCACGCCGTATTCCCCGTCGTATCCCCCTTCCCGGTATACCTCATCCCGCCGCAGCCTGCGCAGCGCTTCCGCCAGCAGCGGGCCGCCGACCCGCTCCGCGTCCTCCGCCGGGCGATCCCTCAGGATGGCAAACTCCGGCCCCAGCTTTTCCAGCAAATCAAAATACATCGCCTGCACCTTTTTGCTGGAAGCGGAAACGCCCAGCGTTTCGCCAATCACCTCCGGCAGCGGCATCAGACTTTCAAATGGCCTGTCCAAAGGGCCGGGTTCCTTCCGGTCTGCCAGCTGCTCCACCCGGTTCAACACGCCGATGGTGATCTTCTTCCCGCAGACGGGGCAGATCCCGCCGTATCGGGCCGTTTCCTCCGGCGTCAGGCGGCAGTGGCAGTTCCTGTGTCCATCCAGGTGATACTTGCCTTCCTCCGGATAAAACTCAATGGTGCCCTCCAGTCCCACTCCGGTATCCACCGCCGTTTTCAGGGCGGAAAACGCGGGGGCGCAGGACAGCAGATTGGCCTCCCGGCCCAGCTTGGCGGGAGAATGCGCATCGGAATTGGACACCAGCGGATGCCCGTCCAGGGCGGATAAGCGGCGGTTCATGGGCGGATCGGAGGACAGGCCCGTTTCCAGCGCGTGCACATACGGCGTCAGATCGCCAAAGCATTCCTCCAGGGCATCGAAGCCTGAAAACGCGCCAAACAGGGAAAAATGCGGCGTCCAGATATGGGCGGGGATGTAGATGGCTCCGGGGCACGCCTCCAGCACGATTTCCAGCAGATCATGGCTGTCCAGCCCCAAGATGGGGCGTCCGTCGCTGTGCAGGTTGCCAATGGCCTCCAGCCGGTGGCTCACCTCCTCCGCCTCCTCCATCCCGGGCAGCAGGATCACATGATGCACCTTCCGCGTTTTGCCGTCCCGTTTGTAAATGGTGCTGATTTCTCCCGACACCGCGAACAGCGGATCCTCTCCGCCTTCCACCCGGCAGGGCAGGCGGTATTCCGTTTTCAGCCGGTACAGCCCCTCCCCCGCGGGCTCCAGCATCTCCGTCAGTTCTTCCCGCCATTTGGCATGGGTGAAATCCCCTGTGCCGATCAGGCGGATGCCTTTATAACGCGCCCACAGATCCAGATGCGGCGCGTCGCAATCGGCGCTGGTAGCCCGTGAATATTTGGAATGAATGTGCAGATCCGCCAAATACATCCGTATATCTTCTCCTTTGCGTCTGTATGCAAAGCCCCCTCCTCCGCGGAGAGAAGGGGGCGCGAAACACCGATCGTTTTCAAAGCAGCAGGTTGTTTTCGATCAAAAGCTGCTGTGCCTCCCGCGCCTCGGCGCCAAGCACCATGATTTCATAATAATTCTCTTCCGAAGAAACGGCGCGGTAAACCTGGCGGCTGCGGGCCAAAATGCCTTCGTCCCCCAGCAGCTTCAGGATATCCCGGGCATGCTTTTCACTGCGCGTCATATGAATCACTTTCCATTCCGCGCTTTGCGCCACGGCTTGCTCCCCCTTCTTCGCATAACGGTCGCACTCATTATAGCATGTTCTTTCGCTCTGTGCCAGATTTTTATGAAAAAATCCTGCGTGCGCCGAAGAAGCCATTTTTCAGCCGTGAAATCCCATCGCAGATCCGACCGCGGAATATCCATAGAGAATAAACGTCGCCGTTTCCGCTCTGCAAAATTTCAAAAAATGATTGACATTGCCGGAGGATTATGATAAAATTCTTCGGTAAGCCGCTCGGGAGGGGCTCCTAAACGCATGCCCATGCTGCCCCATGGCGAATCCGCCATCCTTTCCCTCCGCGGAAGCCCGGCGAGTAAAAACAAGGAGGTGCTGCTGAATGTACGCAATTATTGCGACTGGCGGCAAACAGTACCGCGTGTCCGAGGGTGACACCATCTACATCGAAAAGCTGGAAAACGAAGTGGGCGACATCGTTTCCTTCCCCGTGCTGATGCTCTCCGGCGAGACCATCGAAGTGGGTTCCCCCTATGTGGAGGGCGCCAGCGTGACCGGCAAAATCGTCCGTCACGGCAAGGGTGAAAAGATCATCGTGTTCAAGTACAAGAGCAAGAAGAATTATCGCCGCAAGGCGGGCCATCGCCAGCCCTTCACCCAGGTGGAAATCACCGGCGTGAACGCCTGACCCATCCATGATCCGCGTATCGATCCATCAACAGGGGGAAGCGATCACCGGCTTTGAATGCCGGGGCCATGCCGGGTATGACCGCTCGGGGCGGGACATCGTATGTGCCGCTGTGTCGGTGCTGGCCACTACCTGCGTGAACGCCTTGGAAGCCGTGGCCGGGGTGAAGCCCCGGGTGCAGGCCGCTTCCGGGCAGATGACCGTCAGCGTTGATCCCAGCGCCGGGCATGACGCCCAGGTGATCCTGCTTTCCTTCCGTCAGGGGATGCGCGATATCGCGGAGGAATATGCACAGTATCTTCAGCTCAACGAATTGCAAGCATAGGAGGAAACAAGCATGTTGAAGCTCAATCTTCAGCTTTTTGCCCATAAAAAAGGTATGGGCTCTACCCGGAACGGCCGCGACAGCGAAAGCAAGCGCCTGGGCCCGAAGCGGGCTGACGGTCAGTTCGTGCTGGCCGGCAACATCCTGGTTCGTCAGCGGGGCACCCGCATCCTGCCCGGCCTGAACGTGGGCATCGGCAAGGATGACACCCTGTATGCCAAGGCCAACGGCATCATGAAGTTTGAACGCAAGGGCAAGTTCAAGAAGCAGGTGAGCGTGCACCCCGTGGCCGCTGAAGCCGCCGAAACCGTCGCCCAGTAACAAACGCCATGAGAGGGCTGCCTCGCGGATTCCGTGAAGCGGCTCTTTTTCTATATCTCTTTATGCTGATAAGGGGGCGTCCGTCCTATGATGACCACAATAGAAACCGATCGGCTGCGCATGCGGCCCTTCACAGATGAAGACTATCCCCTGATCCTGGAAATCTCCGCTCACCCGGATACCATCCGCTATCTGTATTTCTGGGGCCGGAACGGCATCACCCCTGAGGATGACGCCCGGCGTTTTCTGGCCTATGCCCTGAAAAACTGGGCCCGGGACCCCATCCGCGCCCGGGAATACTGTGTGGAACTGAAGGAAACGGGCGAAAGCCTGGGCGACGCCAGCGTGGAATGGGTGGAGGGCTCTCCCGGCACCGCTGAAATCGGCTGGATCCTGCTGCCACGCTGCCGGGGACAGGGCTACGCCACCGAAGCGGGAAAGGCGCTGATGGACGCGGCATTTGCCCGCATGGGCGCGGAACGGGTGATCGCGCACTGCGACGCCCGGAACGCCGCTTCCTATCATGTGATGGAGCGGCTGGGCATGCGATTGACAGGGATCGATCCCGCCGCCCGGCCCGGAAAGCTGCCCGGAGATCCTCCCGGGGACGAATTTGAGTATGCAATCAACAGGCATGAATGGCAGGTGCATCAGGCTTTTGATGTTTATCACCGTCTCACCTGCCAATTCACAGGCTTTGTATCCACGCCGGAACTCACGGACGGCGAAATCACCCTGACGCTGGATCGGGTGAAGCCCGCCGAACCCGGCCGGAACCGCGTGCCGGCCTATTGCTTCCATATCATGCGGGACGGACAATCCATCGGCGGCATCAACCTGCGGATCGGCTATCCCGATTCCCTACTTTACGGCGGCCAGATCGGCTATCATGTGGAGGAAGCCTGGCGGGGCCGCGGGTATGCCGGCGCGGCGTGCCGCCTGCTGCTGCCCCTCCTGCGCGCTCATGGCATGACAGCTGCCGTCATCACCAACAATATCACCAATGCCGCGTCCCGGCGGGTCTGCGAAAAGCTCGGCGCGCGGCTGCTTTGCCAGGCCCCGGTCCCACCCGATCACGAAATGTACGCGGAAGGCGAACGCGCGGTCAATGTGTTCCTGTGGGAAGTGAAGTAAACAAAAGCAATATCTATTTGGACAACGGAGGCAGCGGATGGATTACAGCCGGAAAATCTCGGAAAGGCAATGGAATCTGCCGGACAAAGGCGAATTGGAAAGCCGTCGGGAGGAAACCTATATCGACGATATCATTCAAAAGGATCATCTGGAGCGGAAGCTGCTGGAAAACCTGGACGGCGTGCATACGGTGTTCGACGGCGGAGCGGGATGCGGAAGATTTTCCATTCTTCTGGCTGAATTGGGCTGCCGCGTGACACATTTTGATATATCCCAGCCCATGCTGGATAAGGCCATGGAGACCGCCCGGGCGAAAGGGGTGCTGGACCGCATCACCTTTGTGAAAGGCGCGCTGGAAGACCTGAGCGATTATGCCGATCGCTCCTTCGACCTGGTGATTTCCTTTGACGCACCTGTTTCCTACACATATCCCCATCAGGAAACGGTCATCGCCGAATTGGTGCGCATCGCGCGAAAACACGTGATGCTCAGCGTGTCCAGCCGCTTGGGCACGCTGCCCTATCTGGCCAACCCCATCCAGAAGCATCAATTCATTCTGGATGAACAGGCCGGCGATTCCTATGTGCAATGGTGCGTTTCGAACCGTCAAAGCATGATGGATCATTTCCGTTTTGACAGGCGCCGATTTGAAGCCTTGCTGGCGGACGGGCTGATGGGCGGACAGGAAGAAATCGATGCTTACGAAAGGGGCGAAGCGCCCTGGTGCATCACCTACACGTTCATGCCCGATGAGCTGAAGCGCATTCTTGCCGGCTGCGGCGTTAAAAACATTCGCCTCTCCGGCCCCGGCGCGTATGGCCGCACCATTCCCCGGGAGATCCTGGTTCGGCTGATGGCGGACCCCGGTCAAAAAAAGGATTTCCTGGATATGTGCTATCAGTATGACTGCAATCCCTATGTGTGCGGCATGGGCAAGGATAACCTGCTGGCAACCGGCGACATCGAGCCGGACGCATGATGCCTTGCATATTTGTGCACAATCATACTATTCGCGTTCTAAAACACAATTCGCAAAGAGTGACATAAGATCAGGAAGACGAGGCAGGGGCCTGCGCGGCCCCTGTACCCCGCGCCAGGGGATGATCCCCTGGACCCACTCCTCGCGAAGCTGTTTGAGCGATAGACCCAAGGAATCGTCGCGTGTTACGCTGGGATTGCGGAAAGATTGAGAGCTTCTGGCCCAATGAAAGCCGGGATCCTCCTCAGAAAAAAGCGAGCTTTTCTCTCTGGATGATCCCCCGGCTTTCCCCGGATGCTTTGCATCCGGGTTGGCCGCTTTCAGCGGCCGGGCCAGAAGCTATAGGTCAACGCAGCTGTCATCATGTCCTTTCAGGTTCTCTTTCGGGCTAAAGAGAATGCCCCGTCGTCCCTTTGCTCTTATTTCATCCTTGCCGATTTGGATCATAGAAGAAGAATAGTATCAGACAGCGCAAATGTTCTCTTGGGCCGGCCAGATGCCAGACAGAAAAACCGGGGCTGCCGCGGGTTTTATTCCCGCAGCAGCCTCGGCTGTTATGCCCGGGATTTCATCCGTTGAAGCCTTCTGTATAAATCAAATAATCATAATCATTCTGCGTGGCGTATTCCAGCCCTTCACTGTTCCATTCCACGAGCAGCGTCACATCGCCCAGGAACCCGTGCAAAGCCTGGGGAAAGCATGCCCGTCCTATTCGGATCCACCAGGACACTTCACCCGTCATCCCACGGTGATCCAATGCCGCCGCTCCACGGTCTCGCCCGGCTCAATGCGCATGAAGCCGGGTTTTTTGTCGATTTCGGCGGGAGCGTCCACCATGTCGGGGCCGTTGCACCAGGGCTCCAGGCACACATAAGGCGCATGCGCGTTGGGCTTGGTCCAAATCAGCAGGAAGGGATGATCGGGGAAATCCAGCCGGATCCTCCGGCCCTCCTTTCCGCCCGTCAGCGTCACCCCGCGGCTTTTCAGGGAGCGGAAAATCAGCGCGTCGATGGTGAAGTAATCATATTTCAAGGGCAATTCCCGGGTGTTTTCGGCGATGGTGACGGTGTTTCCATCGTTCAGCGCGCCGTCCAGGGTGGAATGCACCAGGTTTTCCGATTCATCAAACACCACCTTATACGCTTCAACGCCTTCCGGGGTCAGGTACGCTTCGTGAGCCCCCACGCTGAAGCAGAAGGGCGTCCGGTCCCGATTGGTAACGGCGTAGCACACTTCCAGCCGGCTGCCGGTAACGGTGAAGATGGCTCGCAGCTCATACGCGAAGGGAAAGCCCTCAGTTTGCCGCCGGGTCAGGAACACGGCGCGGTTTTCCTCCGCCCGTTCCGTTTCCCATTCGATTTTCCGGGCGATGCCGTGCTTGGGCATGGGATACCATTTGCCTTGCCAGGAATAGCCATCGTCTTTCAGGCCGCCCGCCACGGGAAACAGGATGGGCGCGCGGCTGTCCCACACGGCAGGGTCGCCGTACCACATATACTCCATCCCCTTTTCATCGCGGATGGACTGGATTTCCGCCCCCAGGGAGGAAATCACCACCGTCAGGCGGTCACTGCGAATCGTCGTCAAGCTCATCTTCCGTTTCTCCTTCCGGATCGTCCTGGGTATCGTCCAGAATGAACTCTCCTTCCTGGCCCAGCAGGGATTCGGCGATTTCCTGTGCCTTCTCAAAATCCCGATAAGCCACGTACAGCCGGAAGGATTCCAGCATCAGTCCGGTGAACATGGCCATGCCCGCTCCGGACGTGCTTTTTTTCATGCACAGGATGCCGTTCTGCCTGAGCACATCCACCAGCATATCGCTTTCGATCTGGCCCTTTTCGGCCAGAAAGCAGGCGTCCTCGGGCTGCGGCGCCCGGCCCCGGTCCCTGCGGCACAGGGGGCATTTCCCGCCTTCTTCATACAGGCAGCCGCAGGATTCACAATACAGCATCATCCTTGCCCTCCTTTCGGGCGTACCCGTTCAGGTTTTTTTGATCCACTGCTCCCACACTTCCTCCCGGACGCCCAGGGTGACCTGTTCGCCGTTGCGCACGATGGGTGTGCGCAAAAAGCGCGGGTTCTCCGCCAGCTTTTCCAGGATATAGGCGCTGTCATCCGTGTGCGCCACCGGGTGGGACAGGGCGTCCGGGTTCCCCCGGTCCACCAGGTTTTCCGCACCCAGCCGCCGGGCGAACAAAGCCAGCTCCCGTGTGCCCAGCTGGTGCTTTTTCAGGTCCACCAGCTGATAGGCGATCCGGCGTTCCTTAAAAAACCGCTCCGCCTTTTGCGTATCGAAATTCTTTTTCAGGGCGTATATTTGTATGTTCATGGAATGGATTCAGCCCCCGGGCGCTGTTCTTCCTGTTCGAAGGGCAGGGGGATCCGGTTCTGGCCATCCTCCCACAGCCGTTCCAGATGATAGAATTGACGATCCTCCGGATGGAAGATGTGCACCAGCACCGTGCCGTAATCCAGTACGATCCAGCGGCCTTCCCCCTGGCCCTCGCGGGCGCGGAGAGCGACACCTTCCATGGCCATGGCTTCATCCACGTCGTCTGCCAGGGACTTGACCTGCAGGGTGGATCGGCCGGTGGCAATGACCATATAGTCCGTAATCACCGTCAGATGCCCCACATGCAGCACCGTGATATCCTGTGCCTTTTTGTCGTACAGAATGCGTGCGATTCGCTGGGCCAAGCTGCTGTTTTCCATCTGTTTTCCTCCTTCTGTCTTTTTCTTTTCTCCTTTTGATTGATCTTTTTCAGGATGCATGGAGGGGCCGGATCATGGCGCGGCGGCAAGAAGCGCCTGTTCCTCCGGCGAAAGGATCCCCTCCAGATACCGGATGGTTTCATTCACGATGGGGAAAAAATGCTTTTGCGTTTGGGCCAGATATTCCTTTGTCAGCCGGATGGAGGTCAGCGCCGCCACGGGCAGGGACTGATTGGCAATCTGACGGAGGCGCGCAAGGCCCTCGTAGCCCTCTCTCCCCGGTTCAGTGGCGTCCGCCACAAAAATACAAAGCTCCAATTTCGACATGCCGGGTCGGCCCACCGTATGGTTTCGGATGGCGTTGAGCACATCTTCGTCCCGGATGCCGAACTGCTGCCGGGCCAGATAAGCCCCTACCGGGCCGTGGAGCATGGCGCCGGAAGAGAGCATGTCCCCGTCCTCCACCAAATGCTCCTCCACAGCGATTTGTGCCATCTGCTTGACCGGCATGCCCTTGGCACAGTCGTGCAGCAGCGCCGCGAGCGCCGATTTCTGAACGGCCACGCCATGCAGCGCCGCCAGGCGGACAGCTTCCCTGCGCACGCCTAAAATGTGCTGGAACCGGCGGGGATTGACCATGGATTTGATTTTCGGCACGAAATCCGGCTGATACAGGCCGTTTTCCGCCATGTAGCACAGCACCTTGGGGTTCAGCCCCGGCGCATCTTCAAACTGCGCGGACTGCAGCCGGATCATGGTGGCCGCGTAGGGCGGGATGGCGTCGGTCAGCAGGTCGATCCGGGCCCCGGCCGCCCGCGCCTTCTCCATAGCGTCCCGGGTATCCACCCCCGCGCGGGGGAAGCACAGAAAACCGCATCTGTCAAACAGCCTGTCCGCCCCATACCAGTAGGGCAGGCCGGGCAGCTTGTCCGCTCCGATGATAAAGGTGAACTGAGCGTTGGGAAACTCTTTGCTCAGGGGGCCGAGGGTGTCGGTGGTATATTTCACGCCGGAGGCCATGCCGGCCTGGGAAACAAAGACCTTTTCTTCCCCCTCCGCGGCCAGACGGCACATGTCCAGCCGCTGGGCCGCCGTAGCGCTGGCCTCCCGATACGTGGGACGGGCCATGGGCAGCAGGATCACGCCATCCACTTTTTTCGATTGTATTGCGGCCCTTGCCAACGCCGCATGTCCCTCATGAACAGGATCAAATGTGCCGCCCAAAACGCCCAGCCGTCGCAATGTATCTCATCTCCTGCCCATATTATACTACATTTGGGGCATTCTGAAAAGAGGGAGGAGAGGAAGAATGCAGGAATATTTCCGCCGTTCCGGCGTCAGCACCGCGCTGGACGGGCTGGGTTTCCATTTTCTGGCGCTGCTGCTGAGCCTTTGCTGGTTTACGCTGCTGTGGGGCCTGCGGCTGCCCACGCTGACGGCGGGGTTCGCGCTGTATCTGATGATCGTTTCCCTGCGCAGAAAAACCCGGGATGGGCGGGTGAAGCGCCGGGAAGCGAAGCTGCGGAAACGGATTGGCGGGGAGCTGGCCCTGGAAAGGCTGCTGATGACCGCGCCGGACAAGGCGCATTTTGAAATGGCCATGCTGCTTTCTCTGCGCTGGCCCCTGACGCTGCTGCGCACGGGTGACCGGGGGGTGCTGTGCGAATACAGGGGAGAAAAGCTGCTGATTGCCTTTCAGCAATCCCCCATCGGTGAGCCGGCAGGGGCCCGGGACGTGCTGACCCTGCAGCGGGAAGCGGCCCTGCAGGGCGCGGACAGGGGCGTGCTGTGCGTGCCGGGCGATATCTCCCCCAAGATCCGGGAACAGGCTTCCCTGCCCTTGCCCGTATCTTTTCTGGACCGGGAGCAGCTGATCCATCTGTTCGGCTGTGCCAATCCGGCCACCAACGCCCAATTGGTGGCGCTTGGCCGGCGGAAGAAGCGCCTGCCCCTCCGGAAATGGAGCGCCACCGTACTGTCGCCCCGGCGGGCCAGACGGTATGCCTGCTATGGCGGTCTGCTGCTGTTGCTCTATCAGCTGTCCGGCCTGTTTTACTATGTCATTCCCGGCTTTCTGTGCCTCGTTCTGGCCGCCGCCTGCCGCTGCGCCAGGGAAAAGGAGGAATGGCTGTAGCCGGAAGCAAAAAACCGAACAGTTCCCGAAACCAAAGAAGTTTTCTCCGGCCCGCTGCATCAAAGCGCGCCGTCTTTTCGTTCTATGGATGTGGGGATTGTGCTTTCCCCCGCATTCGTGGTATAATAGCGAAGAAAGCGCTGCTTTCTGCCCCGCGAAGCCCGTGAAACCATTCGCTTTCGTGCTGAAGAATCTTTCCCGGCCGCCTGCCGGCGGTCAGTTGATCCGATGATCCATAAAAATCCGCGCTTCAAAAGGAGGTGCGCAGCATTTGACCGATCAGCAGTATCCCAACGGCTACGACCCGCAAATGAATCCCGATTCCTACGGGGATCTTGACAGCCAGCCGACGGGCGTTTATTCCCCTTCCCCCGCTCAACCGGACGGCGCGCCGGCGGATGCTTACGCCTCGGAATACGGCCAGACCAGCCCGGATTATACTTATTCTCCGGAAGAAGAAGGGCCTTTTGCCGGCAACCCTCCCATTTCCGGCAGCTGGCTGGGCGACGACCTGCCGCCTGAGCCGGAGGCCCCGCCCAAGCGCACCATTTTCAAGCCCCGCAGCCGGAAGCCTTCCTTTATCCTGGCTGTTTTGGTCAATTCCTTCCGGATGCTGGTGCTGCTGGTGCTTTTGTTCGGCCTGGCCGGGCTGGGCGCGGTGGTGGGGGTGGCCAAAGCGTATATGGACACCGCCCCGACCCTGGATCTGAACGCCATTGACGATCAGGCGCAGACCTCTTTTATCTACGATTCCCTGGGCAACCTGATCACCGAATACAAGGGATCCGAAAACCGGATCATGGTGTCCATCGACACCATGCCCCTGACGCTGCGCAACGCCTTCGTGGCGGTGGAGGATGCCCGGTTCTATACCCACAACGGCGTGGACGTAAAGCGCATCGTCGGCGCCTTCGTGGCAAATTTCACCACGGGCAGCCAGCAGGGCGGCTCCACCATCACCCAGCAGCTGATCAAGAACACCCTCCTGTCCAGCGAGCAATCCTATAAACGCAAGATTCAGGAGGCCTATTTGGCCATGCAGCTGGAAACGCGCTACTCCAAGGAAGAAATCCTGCAGGCCTACCTGAACACCATTTACCTGGGTGAGGATTATTACGGCGTCAAGGTAGCGGCCATGGGCTATTTCGGCAAAGACAAGCTGAGCGATCTGACCCTGCGGGAATGCGCCATCCTGGCCGGGATGACCAACAATCCGTATTATTACAATCCCAGACGCAATTTCTACACCCGCCAGAGCGAAACCACCGACTACGCCAAAATCACCAACGACCGCACCGATTACGTGCTGAGGTGCATGTACGAAAACCAGTTCATTACCCACGATGAATACCTGGCGGCCCTCTCCCCCGCCACAGCCTCCGTGCTGGAAAAATCTCCCTCCTCCACCGCCCTCTATCCCTACCCGCACTATGTGGAATACGCCATCAAGGACGCCATCAAGGCGCTTTTGTCCATCCATAACCTGCCGGACACCTCCGCCAACCGTTCTAAGATGGAAACCGAATTGCGCACCGGCGGTTATCGGGTCTATCTGGCCCTGGATACGCGGATCCAGAAAACGGTGGAACAGACCCTGCAAAACTACACCGATTACCCCACCCTGCGCGACCCTGCGGATAAAGTGTACCGCGCCCGGAACGCAGACGGGACTTATGACGATATCGTGCAGCCCCAGGCTGCCGCCGTGGTGCTGGATTACCGCACCGGCGAAATCAAGGCCATCGTGGGCGGCCGGACCGCCCCCACCAAGCGCAAGACCCTGAACCGCGCCGCCGACATGAACATGCCTGTGGGTTCCTCCATCAAGCCCATCGCCGTGTATGCCCCCGCCATCGAAATGGGCGCCGGGGCCGGTACGGTGCTGTATAATATGCCCCTGCCCATCCGCGGCTACACCGGCAGCGACGGAAAAGACACCTGGCCGCAGAACTACGGCGGCTCCTCCTACCGGGGCCCCGAAACCATACGCACCGCCATCACCCGCAGCGATAATACCGCTGCGGCCTACGCGCTGATGAATTTTGTGGGTGTGGATCGGTCCGCCGATTTCCTGCTGCGCCTGGGGGTATCGGAGCACCACATCAACCGCACGCCGTTCGGGCTGTCGCTGGGTTCCTCGGGCATTTCTCCCGTGGAAATGGCCGTAGCCTTCGGGGTGCTGGGCAACAGCGGCGTTTATCAGAGTCCCATCACCATCCTGGGCATTGCCGACAGCAACCGGAATATCCTCTATGACGCGCATGCCAGCCAGAACCGTTATCAGGTATTCAAGCCCTCCACCGCCTGGCTGACCATCGACATGATGAAGGACGTGGTGTCCTCGGGCACCGGCACCGCCGCCAAGATTTCCGGCCAGACCGTGGCCGGCAAAACGGGCACCAATTCCGATCAGAAGGGCGTGTTCTTCGTGGGGCTCACGGGCCACTACTGCGCCAGCGTCTGGATCGGCCATGACAACTACAAGGCCCTGTCCTCCAAGACCACCGGCGGCAACAGCGCCGCCAAATTGTGGAAGGCCTTTATGCAGCCCATACACCAGGGCCTGAGCAACCGGAACATCATGGAGGGCAGCGCCGAGGATTACGGCCTGGTGAAGGTGACCACGTGCAACGTATCCGGCCAATTGGCCACCGAAGCCTGCCGCCACGACGTGATGGGGTACGGCGTCACCACGGATTACTGGCCCCGGGACAGCGTCCCCACGGTGCAGTGCCAGATGCACTACACCTACGATGTCTGCAGTGAATCCGGCATGATTGCAGGCCCCTCCTGCCCCGCTCATTCCAGCAAAGGCGTCCTCATCCTGCCCATCGGCCATCCGCTTTACGATTTTATCAATACGCAATATGCCGGCGTGCTCAGCGATTATCTGGGCGAATACGCGGCCAACCCCTCCCTGCTGCAAAGCCGCACCTGCACCCTGCATCAGGCGGGCGCTTCCGGCTACGATCAATCCATCGTGAACAATACTTTCCTGCCGGACGCTCAGCGATTGCTGTCCCAGGCCCAGGCCCTGCTGTCCACCCTGCCGCCGGATCATCCCGCCTATCAGCCGCTGCTCAGCGCCATCAACAACCTGAACAGCGTTATGGCCACCAATCCCTCCAGCGAAGCCCTTGCCGTGGCCATGGGCAACCTGACGCTGGCCATGGCCAATGCCCAAGCGTCAGCTGTCAGCCCCAGTTACTGACATCGTCATAAAATCCGCATTGACAAACCTGCCCGTCCCTGATACCATGAAACAGGGAACCGCGATGCCGCGGCTTGCCCTCGCTTACCGATGATGGGCCCGTTCCGCCCGAAAGAAAGGATTCTGATTCCCCATGAAAAAAGCGATTTCCCTGGTACTGATGCTTCTTCTGCTGCTGTCCCTTTCCGCCGCTCTGGCCGACGAGGATCTGATGCTGGTGCGCACGGGCGGCAGCTTCACCTACGCCCGCATGGCGGACGGCACCGTCTGGGCGTGGGGCGACGGCGGCCGGGGCCAGCTGGGCAGCGAAAAAATGGCTTATGTATTCATCAATGTGCCCGGCGCCGTGGGGCTGGATGGCAAACACATCGCCGATATCCAATGCGCCAATGCCTCCGCCTATTTTCTGATGGACGACGGCACCGTGTACGCCACCGGCTTCAACGATTACGGCCAGCTGGGCGTGCCCGGTCTGGGCGACATGTCCGGCAAGCCCGTCAAAATCCCCAACCTGAAAAACATCACCCGGGTGGCCTGCGGCTTTGGACAATGCTTAGCGCTGGACCAGGACGGCCACGTATGGGTATGGGGCCGTAACGGCAACGGCCAATTGGGCAACGGCGCCACCCTGAACAAAACCGTGCCCTTTATGCTGGACCTGGAAGACATCGTGGATGTCCAGTGCGGCGGCGCGTTCAGCATGGCGCTGGCCGCAAACGGCGATATCTGGGGCTGGGGCGACAATGAATTCTATCAGTTGGGCGCCGTTTCCCGGGGCGTGGATGTGTTCACCCCCACCAAGCTGCCCATGTCCGGTCAGTTTGTGAAAATCGGCTGCGGCGGCGACGTCAGCTTCGGCATCGACGCCGACGGCACGCTGTGGGCCTGGGGCCGCAACGATTATTATCAGATGGGCACGGATGCCTGCGGAAGCGTGTCCAAGGTCCCCATGCGCGTGGCCCTTCCGGAAGGCACCAAGGTGGAGAAGATCATCGCGTACAACAGCCATGCCGCCTGCATCACCACGGAGGGCGAATACTGGCTGTGGGGCAGCAGCTCTTACTGTCAGCTGGGCCGCAACGTATCCGGCGGGAAGGATTTGCCCAAGCGGATGTTTGCCGATCACAAGGTGCTGGATGGCGGCGTGGGCAGCCTGCATACCGCCGTGCTGCTGGACGACGGCACCATCTGGAGCTGCGGCAGCAACTACTACGGCCAGCTGGGCTTCTTCTATGTGCAGGATTCCCACATTGCGGAATGGAAGCAGGCCAAGGTCAACCTGCTCACCTGCGTCCGGGAAAAGTGACGTTTCATCCCGCATGTCAAACAGGCTGCTGTCCCATCGGATGGCAGCCTGTATTTGTGCCGCTGAATCTTTGCGGTTTCGCCCCCGCACGGGTTGATTTTTTTCAAAAAAGCATGTACAATAGATGCATGCCAAAGAAGGAGGGGTCAATCCATGGCTCAAAGCTATGTATTCATGACGGACAGCGACAGCGATCTGCTCTATTCCATTGCGGATGAGAAAAATATTCCCGTTGTGCATATGCCGTACACCCTGGATGGAAAAGAATACTTCGATGATAACGGCCGGGCAGGCATCGAGAAGGATTTCTTCAAGCGGATGCGCGAAGGCGCCACGCCCAGCACGTCGCTGCTGCCTACGGACGCCTATCTGGAATATTTTGAGCCCATCCTGAAGGAAAAGGATCTGCTGTTCGTGGCATTTTCTACGCAGATGAGCTCCACCATCAAGAATGTGTTTGCGGCCCGGAAGATCCTGCTGGAAAAGTATCCGGAGCGGAAGTTCACCGTCGTGGACACGCTGAGCATCTCCGGCCCCATGACGCTGCTGCTTTTGAAGGCCCATGAATTGTATGAGCAGGGCAAGAGCATGGATGAGGTGGAGCAGTGGCTGCTGGACAACCGGCTGCGCGCCCAAGCCTGGCTGACGGTGAGCGACCTCAAATATCTTGCCCGGGGCGGCCGCATTTCCTCCACCAGTGCCTTTTTCGGCTCCATGCTGGATATCAAGCCCATCATCTGCATGGGCAAGGGCGGCAAGCTGGATCCCGCCGAAAAGGTGCAGGGCCGGAAGAAGGCGTTGCGCACGATCGTGGACCGCACCGCCGAACTGATCGAGAATCCCGAGGATCAAACGGTGCTCATTTTACATGGCGACGTGCCGGAGGAAGCTGATCGGCTGGCTGAATTGCTGCGCCAGCGCATTCCCACGCTGCGGGATATCCGCATCCAGATCATCGGCCCGGTGATCGGCGCCCACTGCGGCCCCGGCACGCTGGCCGCCTGTTTCATGGGCAAGGAACGTGCCATTTGATTTTTCGGAAAGAGAATATGGTATGACACTGATCATTGATCCTGCCCTTCCCCAGTGGAAGGGCAATTTACACTGCCACACCACGCTAAGCGACGGCCTTCTGCCGCCCCGGGAGGCAGCTGCCCTGTATCAGGCCGCGGGCTATGATTTCCTTGCCATCACCGATCACCGCCGGGTGACCGATCCCGCGGAAGCGGAAACGGATCTGCTGCTGATCCCCGGGATCGAATTGGATTACCGCGTGATGGGCCGGCACATGCAGGCGGTGCACATCCTGGGCATTGGGGTGGACGGCCGCCTGATGGATGAGCCCCAGGTAATGGCGGATCCCCAGCAGGGGATCGACCTGATCCGCTCCCATGGCGGCCTGGCCATTTTCGCGCATCCCGCCTGGAGCCTGAGCACCCCTGAAACCATCGAAGCGCTGCGGGGGATCAGCGCCGCGGAAATCTACAATCACGTGTCGGACGCGCCCTGGAACGCCCCCCGGGGCGATTCCTCCCTGATCCTGGATGAATGCTTTGCGGACGGCTGCCTGCTGCCCGTCGTGGCCGGGGACGACGCGCATCATTATAACGGCGATCAGTGCCATTCCGCTGTGATCGTCTGCGCGGAAGCATGCACCCGGGAGGGCATTTTGTCCGCGCTGGCCCAGGGCCATGTGTATGCCAGTCAAGGCCCGCGGATCACGGACATGTGCTTGGAGGACGGCGTGCTGAGCCTGTCCTGCTCTCCGTGCCGGCAGATCGTTTTCTATTCCAATATGTTTTACGGCCGGGGCCGGGTGCTGACCGGCGCGGATATGACCCGCGCCGCCTATCGCGTGCAGCCCGCCGAAACCTTTGTCCGGGTGGAAATCATGGACGAACAGGGCCTCAGGGCCTGGTCGTCGCCGGTACGGCTGTAATGCGGCGGGAAGAACGGAGGCAAATGAAAACGGACGCGGAAACGGCAAAACCGTTCCGCGTCCGTTTTTGATGCGCGCTGCTTTTCCTGCCAGACCGCCGCGCCGTCATGGTCAATGTAGGCTAACTTGCCGTCCTTTTCTACCAGCGCCAGGCCGTTTTCAAAATCCCAGGCGTAATCCCATTGGGGAGGGAGGATCCAGTCTGCCTGCTCGTTGATGTAGCCGTATTGTCCGTTCTGAGAAACCGGCATCAATCCTTCATGGAAAGCCATATCTCCATCACATGATTCAGGGATACCATCGTAGATCGGTTCCGTCAGGAAAGCCCAGCCATCGTCAGACAACCGGATCAGGCCGTAGGATTCTGTGCTGTCGCTGCGGCGGATAACACGATACCATATCAGCCCGTTTTTCATTGCATAGGCGCAGGGCGCGAATACTGTGTTTTCTTCCGGATAGTTGGGATAAAGAAACACTGTTTTCCCTTCCCGATTCACGATCACCCAGGAACGCGCGTTGTTTTCATCACACAGCTTGGCCAGCGCGTATCCGTTGTGGAAGAAATGCTTTTCGCCGCCGCCGAAGTAATCCCAGCCCGGATCGTAATCCAGCGACGCGGGCAGGATGACATGCCCTTCCAAATCCATGATTCCCAGTTTTGCGTCTTGGTGGAAAAATATCCTTCCCTCGCTGGCGTCCTCCACATATTCGTACTGCGGTGGAACGATCACCGTCCCGTCCGGGCGCGCCAGGCCGCACAGGCTATCCCCATCCGTGATGCGCAAGACCCCTTCGTTTACGCTGCCGCCCGGATAGATCCCGGAAGGGAATGCCGTCTTGTTCCCATCCCGGTCGATCAAATATTCAGCAAAACTGTATCCATCGAACAATTCAATACGAATGAAAGCATACCCTTCCGAAAACTCAGCGTCCGGATACAGTTCTCCCTGTTCCTGCAGCAGGATCGCGGTTTCTCCCGTATCCCGGCGCAGATAAGCATCTTTGTATTCGCCGCTTTCTTCTCTCCAGTTGGCCAGGATCAGGCCGCAATCCGTGCGGTTATCCCACAGGTAATCATACTTTGGCTCCTGGATGAAGCCGCTTTGCTTGTCCAGCCAGCCCACGAGCCCCATGACCGGATCAGCCTCATACATCAAATAGCAGAAATCGTCCTCCTCGATCCGGCTGTATCGCGGTTCCAGCAGCAGGTCCCCTTCCGTATCGATCAAGCCAAAACATGGAAATCCGTTCTCACCGTAAACGCCGACCACTGCCCGCCCCTGGGAAAACGGCTTCGCCTCATCCCACTGCGCCGGGATCACAGTTTCCCCCTGCCGGTTCATGTATCCCCACAAGCCGTTTTCCCGGATGGGATACAGGCCGTTTTCCTCTCCCAGCGCCCCCAGGGGCAGCGTCAGCGCCAGCAAAACGATCCAGACCGCGATCCGCTTCATGCCGTGTCCTCCTTCCATGCATCCTGCGGTAGATAAGACATCCGGGAAGGGCGTTTTGTTTCATGCGCGTGAAAAAAAGAAAGAAAAAACAAAAAAAGGAACCATCCCGATATCGGAACGGTTCCCCGATGCGTCAATACGCTTTCGCGAAATACATGACCTTGTCGGCCTTGCGTCCGCAGCAGACGCAGGTGTCGCCGAAGGGGGTCTGGTCGAAGGGCATGTTGCGGGAGGTGGCGTTGGTTTCCTCCTTGATCTTATCCTCGCAGGCCCGGTCGCCGCACCACATGGCGCGGGCGTAGCCGCCGTCCACCTGAGCCTTCAGTTCTTCGTAATTATGCACGTCCTTCGTGTGGGCCAGGCGGAATTCATCGGCGATGCGGAACATGTTCTGCTGAATGTCGTCCAGCAGCTTTTTCAGCTCCTCCGCCAGGCTGTCCAGGGAGATGGCGGTCTTTTCGAAGGTATCCCGGCGCATCACGGTGGCCACGCCGTTTTCAATATCCCGGGGGCCCATTTCCACGCGCACGGGCACGCCCTTGAGCTCCCATTCGTTGAATTTCCAGCCGGGAGACACGTTGTCCCGGTCGTCCAGCTTCACGCGGATGCCGGCCGCTTTCAGGGTGTTGAACGCTTCCTCGCACTTTTCCATCACGCCGCCCTTGTGGGCCGCGATGGGCAGGATCACCGCCTGATAGGGCGCGATCATGGGAGGCAGCTTCAATCCGCGCTCGTCGCCGTGGGTCATGATGATGGCGCCGATCAGGCGGGTGGAAACGCCCCAGCTGGTTTCATGGCAGTATTCCAGTTTGCTGTCCTTGCTCAGATACTGGATGTTGAAGGGCACGGCGAAGTTGGTGCCGAAATTGTGGCTGGTGCCGGCCTGCAGGGCTTTGCCGTCCTGCATCATGGCCTCCACGGAATAGGTGGCCCGGGCGCCTGCGAACTTTTCCTTGTCGGATTTCTGCCCGGCGAACACGGGGATGGCCAGGTTCTTTTCGCAGAAAGTTTTGTACACGTTCAGCATCATCTGGGTCTCTTCTTCCGCTTCCTCGGCGGTGGCGTGCACGGTGTGGCCCTCCTGCCACCAGAATTCGGCGGTGCGCAGGAAGGGACGGGTGGTCTTTTCCCAGCGCATGACGGAGCACCACTGATTGTATTTCAGCGGCAGATCCCGGTAGCTCTGCACCCACTTGGAAAACATGGTGCAGAAAATGGTTTCGCTGGTGGGGCGAACGGCCAGGCGCTCCTGCAGCTTTTCCGTGCCGCCCTGGGTGACCCAGGCCACCTCGGGGGCGAAGCCCTCCACGTGGTCCGCTTCCTTGAGCAGCAGGGATTCGGGGATCAGCATGGGCATGGAGACGTTTTCATGGCCGGTGTCCTTGAACATCTGGTCCAATTGCTCGTGGATCAGTTCCCAGATGCGGTTGCCGTAGGGCTTGAGCGCCATGCAGCCGCGCACGGGGGTGTAATCCATCAAATCGGTCTGGGTGACCACGTCGGTATACCACTGGGAGAAATTTTCATCCCGGGGGGTGATGTGCTGCACGAATTCCTGTTTCTTTTCCTTGGCCATGTTGAAAAAACCTCCTCCAAAAAATAACCCTCCGTCCTGCGCAGGGACGAAGGGATGCTTCGCGGTACCACCTTGCTTGGCGTCATGAAAAACGCCCGGCTTTTTCGTTCTGTAACGGGAACGCCCCGGCGGGGATTGGCCGCTGGCCCACGGGCGGGATGGCGGCGGCCCCGCGCGCTTTCAGCCCATGACGCGCTCTCTTTCCTTGGCCGGCCTTACCCCGTGGATTGCCTGTAAACAAAGGCATTATACAGGAAACACAGAGAAATTTCAAGCCCCGGAAGAAAAAAAGGGCAGCGTTTTCCCTTTCTCCCCGCGCGGTTCCGTCCACAGGCGCCACGCCGTCATCGATTCCCCCACTTCTTCCGGCAAGCACTGTATCCTCATCAGCATATCCGGCCCGGATATACGATAAAACGGCTCTGCACCACAGCCGGGCAGAACCGGGCCCGCATCCTTTTTCCCCGCATTTATATTTTCTGCTTTGATTTAGACAGCGAAAAGCCGCCGGAATGAATAAGCGTTCCGGCGGTTTTCTTTTGATTGTGTTTATTTCGCATTGGTTTCCTCCAGCAGCCGCTGCACCCGGCCGAAATACTGCTCCACCTCGGCGTTGGTGAGCTTCATGTGCTTTTGCAGCATCCCCACGATCCTGGTGGGGCGCAGCCGGGCGTAATACTTCACCGCGTCCACATTCTGCCGCCAGGCGGAAAGCGTGAAGTGCTTCCAGCGGGCCAGGTGGCGTGGCAGCAGCGTTTCCAGGGTCTGTTCCCAGGGCAGGAAATGGCTTTCCACATAGGGCCACTGGAAGGACAATTCCAGCACCTGGGCAAACCGGGTCAGGAATTTGGCCTTCATTTCCGGCACGTTCAGCAGGGCGGCTAACGGCTCATGGCGGAAGCCCTGCACCTTGTCATTCACCTTTTTGATGTAATAATTCATGGGCCCTTTGTCCATGGACAGGAACCCCGCTTCTACATCGAACAACAGATATTTCCACTTGCCGCCCGGCACGCGGTATACCCGCACGTTGGTGAAGTCGTTGTTGCCGATGATGATTTCAAAGGCGGCATGGGTGAACAGGCTGTCCACATCCAGCCGGTCCAGCACGTACTGAAGGTTGTCCGGATCGTTCAGGTTCTTCTTTTTGCAGAAATCGCACAGGGCGATCCAGTCCTCCCCGCTGCCGTTGTTGACGAATTGGTCCCGGCCGGTGCGTGCCACCAAATCGATATGGTCGATGTCCTCATCGTCGGTGACGCCTTCCCACTGGGCCACGAAATGCTTGTTGATTTTTTCGCGCAGGTTGTAGTGCCCCCAATACGCGCCGTTGATGTAGACCTCAATGGCCAGGGCGTCCTGATATATGATATCCAGCGGCTCCGCCAGGGAGGAGATCACCGGGTCCCGGAGGCGGGTGGAGAAAGCGTCGGAATTGGCTCCCCGCAGCAGCAGGGATTTATAGCTGTCATAATCCCGATGGGGAAATGGATTGAAATAGAATCGGTCGGGGCCGTAAGCCTTTCGCGCGAAAACGGCGATGGATTTCTGGGCGTTCTGCCGGGCGGAATGGCCGGCGGTGGTGAAGGTGCCCATCTGGTTGATGTCGCATCCGCCCGCCTCGTTGAAATACTCGATGTTGGCGGGGTATTCCCAATCGTGCTCGTAGTTGGGATAGCTGCTGCTGGCGCCCTTCACCAATAAGCCCGTCTTTTTGTCAAACAGGTATTTTTCATCGGTGATCAGGGACACCACCGGCACCGGCTGTTCCTCGCCGATAAAATAGGTGGCGGACACCGTTTCGGAGGGCACGGCATCCGCTCGGAAAGCGCGGACGCGAAACACCCCCGTGGCGGAAAAGGTGACGCCCTCCGCCGTCAATTCCGGGGATTTCTCCGTGGGGGTGGAGCCGTCCAGGGTGTAGCGCAGCACCGCGTCCTGGGGGGATTGGGCATGCACGGTGACGGGAGCGTCATAAAACCCGCCCGGGGTCAGAATGGCCGGGGCGGAGGCCCGACAGGCATACCCCTGCTTGGGATTCCTGGCCTTGGGGGTGGCCTCTGCGAAAAACATGTATTCCCCGCCGCCCTCCGGCAGGCCCCAGGATACGTTGCCATACTGGGGCGGGATGGACAGATTGGCCAGCTGGGTCTCCCCATCCCTGTCTGTCAGGATCACCCGGTCCCCGGAGGCGGACAGCTTGAAATTGGCATAATAGGTGCCGTTTTTCCCGGGGTCCATGTCCTCCCCCGTGCAGTAAACCAGCAGATAGGCCCCCGCCTTGACGGTGGTATTCGGGGGAAACGCCCATTTGGCGGGGCTCTTTTTGCTGTCGCTCAGAAAGCAGCCGGACAGATCGACCGTTTTGCTGCCGTTGTTATGCAATTCCACCCAGTCATAGGCTTCCCCATTGATATACACGCCGTTGGAAGCCATCACCTCGCTGATGATGATTTCCGCCGACGCGGCGGAAGCCGCCAGCAAAAGCGCTGCCAGAAGCAAACAGAAGCCAAATCGCCTGCTCATTTCAGTATCCTTTCACCGCGCCTTCAGCGAGGGCCGTTCTTCAGGCCGTCCCGGGCCGCGTCCAGCAGCCGTATCAGCAGACGCCGATAATCGGCCAGGGCGTCGTACGCCGCGTCCTCGCTGAGCACGCCCCGCTTCAGTTCCGGCGGCAGCAGGCCCTGCTCATCCGCCTCATAATCCCCGCGCCAGTCCGCGCCGGTATAATATGCGTCCAGCTTTCTGGCTTTCGCGTGAACAGCGGCAAACGCATCCAGGGCCGCATCCAGCGCTTGCTCAGCCGCCCGGATATCGTCCAGGTTTTTTTCCATTTCCGTCACACGCTTGACGCGCTTTTCCGTCTGGTTCATGGTTTCCTCCCTTGCCAAAGGATGGCCGGCTCAGAATAGAGAAGCGTATGGATCGCGGTTCTTTTTCTTCCTGTCCGGATCGATGAATTCCACCTCCATCCGGTCAAAAGGCACATCCTCCACGAAATGCTCGCGCAAAAACCGCGTTTGATTGAATTGCTCCCAATCCCGTTCATGCCGGGGCAGGATCATGGGCCGGGGCACATCCAGCTGATGGCAAGCCTCATCCATGGCCTCCCGCCAGGCTTCATGCGCGCATGCCACGGTCACGTCCCGGTCGATGCGGGTCTTATGCATCAAGCGCACCCAGATGCCTGTGGCCATTTTCATTCCTCCCTCGCTTCCAGCCTGTCCTATTATGGCATACCTTCGAAAAGAATGCAAGCGGCCCGGAAAATCCCCTTCCCAAATGCGAACAAATGTGCTATAATGGCCCGGTAGATCGCAGCATCCGGAGGGCAGCATGGAAGACAGGATCATCGTGCGCGGCGCACGGGAGCATAATTTGAAAAATATCAATCTCACCATTCCCCGGGACAGGCTGGTGGTGTTCACCGGCCTGAGCGGCTCGGGCAAATCCAGCCTGGCCTTTGATACCATTTACGCCGAGGGCCAGCGCCGCTATGTGGAAAGCATGAGCAGCTATGCCCGCATGTTTTTGGGCCAGATGGATAAGCCCGACGTGGACGCCATCGAGGGCCTGTCGCCCGCCATCTCCATCGACCAGAAAACCACCGCCCGCAACCCCCGGTCCACCGTGGGCACCGTGACGGAGATCCACGATTATCTGCGTCTTTTATATGCGCGAACGGGCAAGCCGCACTGTCCAAAATGCGGCCGTGAAATCAAGCAGCAGACGGTGGATCAGATGGTGGACGCCCTGACCGCCCTGCCGGAGGGCACTAAGCTGCAGCTGCTGGCGCCGGTGGTGCGCCAGCGCAAGGGCGAGCATGTGAAGCTGTTGGAAGACGCATTGAAGAGCGGCTTCATCCGCGCCCGGATCGACGGGGAAATGTACGAATTGGATGAAGCGCCCGTCCTGGACAAACAAAAAAAGCACCAGATCGACCTGGTGGTGGACCGGCTGGTGGTGCGCCCCGGCATTCAGCAGCGCTTGACCGACAGCCTGGAAACGGCCATGAAGCAATCCGGCGGCCTGGTGTCCGCTTTGCTTACCACCGGCGAGGAAATGATGTTTTCCCAGAATTACGCCTGCCCGGACTGCGGCGTGAACATCGAGGAGCTGGCTCCCCGGATGTTTTCCTTCAACAACCCCTACGGCGCGTGCCCCATGTGTTCCGGTTTGGGAGAACTGATGAAGGTGAGCGCCGACCTGGTGGTGCCCGATCCCGGCAAATCCCTGAATGAAGGGGCTGTTTCCTGCATGGGCTGGAACAGCGGCGAGCCCAATTCCACCGCCCACAGCATGTTCCAGGCCATGGCGGATTTTTACGGCTTTTCCATGGATACGCCCTATCAGGACCTGCCGGAGGAGATCAAAAGCAAAATCCTCTATGGCACCGGCAGCCAGAAGCTGAAAATCGTGTTTGAAACAGGCACCTACCAAACCACCTTCGAGGGCGTCATTCCCTCCCTGGAGCGGCGGTATCAGGAGACCCAGAGCGAAGGCATGAAGGCCGCCTATGAGGAATACATGGCGCACGAAATCTGCCCTGCCTGCAAGGGGCGGCGCCTGAAGCCGGAATCCCTGGCCGTAACGGTGGGCGAAAAGAACATTGCCGAAATCAGCGAATGGAACATCCGCAAAACAAAAAGCTTTCTGGATTCCCTGTCCCTGTCCCCCATGGACCGGATGATCGCCGCGCCCATCCTGCGGGAGGTGAACGCTCGGCTGGGCTTCCTTTGCGACGTGGGCCTGGATTATCTGACGCTGTCCCGGGCGGCGGCCACCCTGTCCGGCGGGGAGGCCCAGCGAATCCGGCTGGCCACGCAGATCGGAAGCGGTCTGGTGGGCGTGCTGTACATCCTGGATGAGCCCTCCATCGGATTGCACCAGCGGGACAACGCCAGGCTGCTCAAAACCCTGCGGCATTTGCAGGAGCTGGGCAATACCCTGATCGTGGTGGAGCACGACGAAGAAACCCTGCGCAGCGCCGATTACCTGGTGGACATCGGCCCCGGCGCCGGCGAACACGGCGGAAGGATCGTGGCCCAGGGAACGGTGGAAGACGTGATGAACGCCCCCGAATCCATTACCGGCCAATACCTCAGCGGGAAAAAAAGCATTCCCATTCCGGCCCTTCGCCGGAAACCCCAGGGCTGGCTGACGGTGCTGGGCGCCCGGGAACACAACCTGAAAAACATCGACGTCCGTTTCCCGCTGGGCGTGTTCTGCTGCGTCACCGGCGTATCCGGCAGCGGAAAAAGCAGCCTGGTCAACGCCATCCTGTATACCGCCCTGGCCCACCTGCTGAATCGGGCCCGGCCCCGGAAGGCCGATTATGACGGCATCGAGGGCGCGGAGCAGTTGGACAAAATCATCAGCATTGATCAATCCCCCATCGGCCGCTCTCCCCGCTCCAATCCCGCCACCTACACCGGCCTGTTCGATCTGATCCGCAAGGTATTTGCTCAGCTGCCGGAAGCCAAGATCCGCGGCTACAAGGAAAACAGGTTCTCCTTTAACGTCAAGGGCGGCCGGTGCGAAGCCTGCTCCGGCGACGGCCTGCTGAAAATCGAAATGCATTTCATGGCTGATATTTACGTGCCCTGCGAGGTGTGCCGGGGCAAACGCTACAACCGCGAGACCCTGGAGGTAAAATACCGCGGCCTTTCCATTGCCGACGTTCTGGATCTGACCGTGGAAGAAGCGATGAACGTATTCGAAGCGCACCCGCCCATCATGCAGAAGCTGCGCACCCTGTACGACGTGGGCCTGGGCTACATGAAGCTGGGCCAGCCCAGCACCACCCTGTCCGGCGGCGAAGCCCAGCGGGTGAAGCTGGCCACGGAGCTCAGCCGCAGGGCCACCGGCAAAACCCTGGTGCTGCTGGATGAGCCCACCACCGGCCTGCACATGGACGATGTGAGCCGCCTGGTGAACGTGCTGCAGCGGCTGACAGATCAGGGCAATACCGTGCTGGTGATCGAACACAACCTGGATATCATCAAAACGGCGGATTACATCATCGACCTGGGCCCCGAGGGCGGCGACGGCGGCGGCGCCGTGGTGGCGCAGGGTACCCCCGAGCAGGTGGCCGAGGCGCAGGACAGCTACACCGGGCAGTTTCTGCGCCGCATCCTGGGCTGATCCGGGCAGCTCCCGGCAGCATATGAAACGAATGGAGGAAGCAGCATGTATCAGGACCCAATGTATCAGGATCCAATGTTTCAGGAACCGATGTATCAGCCGCCCGGGAAACGCGGCAGCAAGAAGCGCATGCTGATTCTGATCGGCGCGGGGATCCTGGCGGTGGCGCTGATCGTGCTGCTGGTGGTGCTGCTCAGCAGAGGATCGGGCCGTACGGACCCCTCCGGCAGTCCGGAGAACTCCGCCGACAAAAACATGCAGGAGGTCTTCGCCGGTTTCGGCCGCCAGGGGGAAGCCGGAGAATCGGGGGATAACGATTCCGCCGCCGGGGATTCCCATAACCCGGACAATGCAGGCGGCTGGAACGGCCTGGCAAGCGCCGGCGAAGCCGTCCGGCAGGGCAGCCGTCCGCAGCTGGAGGCGTATATCCAGGATATTGCGCCGGAAGATGTGGCTTTTACGGAGGGAAACGTTCCCTACGTCAAATCGTCGCTGCTGCTGACCGCCGCTCCCGGCACGTCCAAGCGCGCCGTCGAGCAGCTGCTGGACGGTATGGGCGCGAAAATCGTGGGATATCTGGAAATATCCGGCGATTACCAGGTGCAGTTTACAGCGCCCAAAACCTATGAGGAGCTGGAACAGGCAATGGAGGCGCTGCGCGGGAGTGAAATCATCGAAACCGCGTCACTCCGCGAGCTGTTTCTCCTGTCTGAAGAAATCAATGCTCAGCAAGGCAATGCAGAGGAAGCGGCCAATCCCTCTTTTTATTTGAGCGGCGACGACTGGAACGGCGATGGCGGTCAGGTCAAAAATCCCGCCCTGCCCTCCGGCGCCGCGTGGTGGGCAGAGGCCGTGCGCCTGCCCGATGCCTGGCACATCGCCGATACAAGCGACAGAAGGCTGGAAAGCATCCGTGTTGGCGTATTTGATGTAGACGATTTTGATCTGCTCAATCCATCGGAGCTGGAATTCGAGGACGCGCATTTCAGCGCGGGCAGCGCCGATCAGCGTCACGGGACCTTGGTTTCAAGCCTGATTGCCGCGAAGGGAAACAATGGCACAGGCATTCGCGGCGCCAGCCCCAATGCCCTGCTGTATGGTTGCTCTTTGACTGGGTATTATCATTTGGAAGCCATCTATTGGCCGGACCCCAACCAGAATATTATCAACGCAAGAGTCCCTCAGAATGCCAACGAACTGGCCGTAAACGGCACGGCGTTCACTGACATGTTTGGCCATAAGTACGGCATTTTTACGCTGCTTCAGGATGATGTGAAGGTAATCAATATGTCCTTTGGCTTGGAGCAGTTGATTGCTTCGGCCTGGTATGACGGCTTGGGTGAACAGGGAGCCGAAACGTACGCTCAGCGAAAGCTGCGGGAATGCAGCGCGGAGTTCGAATCATTCCTGATCCGATGCGAGGCGTATTATCCCGATTTCATCTGTGTGGTTGCCACCGGCAATATGAATAACGACTCATTCAAATTGACGAACAATACGAATGGATATTCGCTGGAAAAAAATGCCGCCGGAGAAATCTGTCCAATCAAAATGCATCATGAAATCACGCCGGAGTATAATCCATTCTTGCGCATTCCCACCAACAGCGCCGCGGCCAAGCACATCCTGTCGGTCGGCGCGATCGATCTGGAGTATTGGGTGGAAACGGCCGCCAATCAAACCCCGTATTCCTCCGACGGCGCGTTCCGCTATTCCGAAAGCGACTTCAGCGTGCGGTATGCCGATCTATGCGCGCCGGGCGGCACCATGACAGTTCACCTGTCCGACGGCTCAACGGACACGCATCAGATTCTTTGCGTGGGTCCCAACGGCCGCCAGGAAGAGGTAGAGGGCACCTCGCTTTCCGCGCCCATCGTGTCGGGCATCGCCGCTCTGGTGTGGGGGTATCAGCCCAATCTGAGCGTGGAAGAGCTGAAAGAATGCCTGCTGTATACGCCATACACCGCAGCCCATTCCAATTACACGAATCGTCCCGGCCTCAAGCTCATTGACGCGGTGGCAGCCATGCAGCGGGCAGATGAGATTTGCTCGGCCAGTGGAAAAAGCGTCCACAGCCAAGCCATCCAGCCCGCAGGCTACTATACCGGCTATCTCTATACCGGGGACGACGACGTGCCAAGCTCCATCCAGGTTGCTTCCGATTGCGTCATTCGCCTGTACGATGAAGACTGGAACCCGAAATTCGAATACAGTCAGCGCACCGATATCAGCTTTTCCATGCGTGTCCCCCCGGGAAAATACTATGTGCGCGCCATCCAGGAAGATCTGGTGAAGGAATACATCGGGGAATGTGAAATCAAGGAGAATGAAATCACCTATGAGGGGCTGCATCTTCAGGACCGTCCCGCCGCCATGTATGCCTTCGCCGTGCATCAAACCACCAAATCGGGGGCCTGGTATGAGGCCGGCTCCGGCGTGGTTTCCGCCTCTCTGGCCGGGTTCGGCGCCAGCCTGGATTTTGATTACATGGTGCACGTGACCGACTTTGATCCCGAAAATCCGCTGAAAATGAAGGCCACCGGATACGGAAGCATTTCAGAATACGGCATAGGCATTGATTATCAGATCTCCCGGGCGAATGGGAAAACCAGCTATTCCTACTCCATGTACGGTATGCCCATGAGCACCAGTTCCCTCAGCTTCGAACCCGCTTTCTTCGATTTTGATCAAATCAAGGAGGCCCACTTAACCACCGTGGAGGAGATTGACGATTATTCCTTCCTTGTCAGCCTGAACGGCGAGCAGCTGTCCTCCCTATCCTTCGATGTCATCGACGCCTTCGGAAGCGGCAGCGCGAAAGAAGCCATGACAGGAGAAATGGAAGTGTGCCTCAACCAGGATATGTCCCTGGATACGATCACCATCGCTGTTTATATCGGCGTTTCCTCTGACCTGCAAGGCAATCTGTCCATCAACGACCGCGCGCAGCCCAACGGCAATTCTGTCACCGTCGCGGAGGCGGAATACGATCTGGTTTACACCTTCTCCGACACGGAGCTGGTATGGGAGCCCGACGAAGATTCGTATGATTCATCCGGCGACGCGGCCGAGATGCTGGAGGGCATCCTGGACGGGATCATGACCTACGGCTGGTGAGACAGATGGGCTCTGCACCCTGACATGCCGGCAATAAAAGCACAAACGAAAGGAGCATGAAAATGAGCGGGATCATTCGGCGGGATATCAGTGAGGAATGGGCCCATGCGGGCATTGTGAAGGCAGGCGATTATTGCTTTCTGTCCTATTGCGTGGGCAATATTGGCGGCACGGTGGAGGAACAGGTAAACGGTGCGTTCGACGAAATGGAGCGTCGGCTGGCCCTCTTCGGCCTGACCCTTGAAAACGTGGTGCATATGGATTGCCTGTTCCGGGACGTATGGAACATCCCCACCATGGAAAAGGTCATCAAGGAGCGCTTCCATGGATGCTTCCCGGCCCGCAAATCCATCCAGACCAATTTCGCCCATGTGGGCGGGGAAATGGGGCTGCAATTCCAGGCGGACGCCATCGCCTACTGCGGAGAATAAGGCCCTTTGAGTCCCATCGGCCACCGCCGGGGGAATCCATCCCCCGGCACCTCCCGGCGGTTCCATCTGCCGGGAGAAATCAGCTCGCCTGCGCCTGCCGGATGGAATGGGGGCGGAGCATCCGGGCATAAAAATTTTCCGGAAACAATTCTCTGTTTCCGGATGCTGCATCCTTTTTGTTTTTCCCTTGCGCTTTTTATGCTTCCATGCTACAATGCAAATGATTCGTACGCAGAGTAGTGACAGGCGCGTCAAGTGCCCATGAACGGGGAGTTGTCATGGGACGAAGCCGGTTTTTCGGCGCGGTGGCTGTCACGCATCCCGCTGCACGGTGTCTGGCTGCCTCTGCGGATCTCATTCTGTATCCGATGGGAGGGGCTTTTTTCATGCAAAAACAGCGGATGTCCATCGACCGGACTTTGTATAAAACGCCGTTTTCCAAGGCGTACTGGGCGCAGGCAGCGTCCGAAATGGACGATCTGCGCATGCTTTTGTTCGCCGCGCTGATGATCGCGCTGCGGGTGGCGCTGAAATCGGTAAAAATCCCCATCGCGCCGTATCTGTCCATCAACGTGGCTTTCTTCGTCAACGCCTACGGGGCCATGGTGTTTGGCCCGGTGGTGGCCATGTGGGCCGCCGCCATTTCCGACACTTTGGGCTATATTCTGGTGCCGGATGGCGTGTATTTCTTCCCCTTCGTGTTCACCGAAATGGCGGGTTCCCTGATTTTCGCCCTGTTCCTGTACCGGACGGAGGTTACCGCCCTGCGCGTCACCCTGTCCCGGTTCTGCGTGGATTTTTTCGTGAACGTCGTGCTCACCACGCCCATCATGCATCTGTATTACCGCATGATCCTGGGGAAAAACTATGCCCTTTTTGACGCCATGCGCATCGTGAAAAATCTGTTCATGTTCCCCATCGAGTCGGCGCTGCTGACGGCGTTTTTGTGCCTGGTCATTCCGCCCACAAGACGCCTGGGGTTCGTTTACAGCGGAACGGACAAGCTCACCTTTTCCAGCAAAACGGTGTTTATGTGGTTCGAATGCCTGATCGTGCTGGGTACCGCCGCCTTTGCCGCCTATCTGGCGATGAAATGACCCGGAGATTCCAAAGAAGAAAGGTCGATGTAGCGTGGATCAGAATCAGCAGGCCATTCTGGACGGCCTGGCCGCCCTGTATCCCGACGCGGGGCCGGAGCTGCACTTCTCGAATCCCTTTGAGACCCTGGTGGCCACCATCCTGGCCGCCCAATGCACGGACGCCCGGGTCAATCAGGTGACGCCCGCCCTGTTCCGGGATTATCCCGATCCGGCAGCCATGGCCCGGGCCACGCCGGAAGAAATCTTCCCCTACGTCAAATCCTGCGGCTTCAGAAGCAAGGCCGTCAACATCATCAACGCCAGCCGCATGATCATGGATCGCTTTGGCGGTCAGGTGCCCTCCACGCTGGAGGAATTGACCCAGCTGCCCGGCGTGGGCCGCAAAACGGCCAATGTGGTGCTGGCCTTTTCCTTCGGCGTTCCCGCCATCCCGGTGGATACCCACGTGTTCCGGGTGGCGAACCGGCTGGGGCTCAGCGACGCCCTGACCGTAGAGGACACGGAGGAACAGCTGATGGCCCTCATTCCCCGGGAGCAGTGGGGGCAGGCCCACCATTGGATGATTTACCACGGCCGTCGGGTGTGTCACAGCCAGAAGCCGGATTGCGAACACTGCCCGCTTCGGCCGCAGTGCAAATCTGCGCATCTGGATCACATGATCAACCCCAAAGCCGACGCCAGAAAACGCGCCCAGCAGCGAAAAACCAAAGCCGCTGATGGCTGACTTGCGCGCGCCTGCCCAGCCACAGGCGTATTTTGTGTATCTGCAGGCTTTCATCCCGATCCATTGCACCGTTGAAATGAAGCCTTGAAACGTATGATAGTATCACCGTGATTGTTCGGTCAGCGAATAGAGTAGCAGGACAAAACGCGCTTGCAGGGGGGCTCCGGAAGAGGTTTCCCTTCCTTGCGATTGGCGCGAAAGCCCGGGAGGAAAAACCGGGCGGGGCACGCAGTGGAATGCAATGCCCGCCCGCGCGTATCGCGCGTTTCCCCTCAGCCGCCGGCCGAGCAGGAATATATCATTAATGTCTCAGTGAGAAAGAGGCATAAAATACAAAAAAGGAGGATGAATAAACCATGTCCCTGTACAAACGCTTTTGCACGGCAGTATTGCTGATCGTCATGCTGTTTACCTGCGTATATGCGGAAGAAGCAGTGTCCGCAGATGGAGAGGACGAGTCTCAGGAAGCGCTCATCGAAGAAGTCATCACCATTGAGGAACAGGACGAAGGCATTCCCGCCGATGTTCCCGGCCCGCTGTCCAACGGCGATGATGTTTACCTTGTGGTGCGCCGGGAGGGCGATGAAGCCGAAAAGAGCCAGTATATCCATTTTGCCAAGCCCATGGGCACGATCCTCTGCGATTTGGAGGATACCAGTGCCGTCGCTATCGCCCCGATCCATCCGTGCATCTATGAATACCTGTCCGGCGAAGCCGCCTTGAAACGGCTGATGGAGACGGACGATGAAAATGCCGTGCCCGTCCGCGACGGCGGCGACGGCGTAACCGCATGGATCAGCGCCGACGGAGAAACCGCTTCCGCCATCATCACACTGCCCGAGGTCAGCGATGAATCCTGGTTCCTGCTCAGCGTCACCTGGCCGCTCCAGGAACAGGGCGTGGCGGAACGTGTCGAAGAATTTAAAGCCTTGATCAATGAAGAAATAGAACGGCTGCAGGCCTCCATCACCATGACAGAGACGGAAGCGCCCGCCGAGCCGGCCGAGGAAGAACGCGATCCCCGGGGGAATCCTCCCGGCGCGGCCGTGGCAAAAACCGTCGCCGTAAAGAGCGTGAAGCTGAACAAGGCCTCCGCTACCCTCAAGCAAGGCCAGCAAATCACGCTCAAGGCTACGATTTCCCCTAATAACGCCAGCAATAAAAAAGTGACCTGGTCCTCATCCAATAAAAAAGTGGCCACGGTGAATGGTTCCGGCGTCGTGGTCGCCAAGGGCGTGGGCACATGCACTATCACGGCAAAATCCAACAACGGAAAAAAGGCAACCTGCAAGATCACCGTAAAAAGCAAGCCCGCTGTTACCAGCGTCTCTATCAAGGGCGGATGGGCGCCCATCGTCATGATGGGCAAACCCGTCACTCTGGTGGCCGTATGCGCGCCCTCCGGCTCCGACCAGGCCGTCACCTGGTCGTCCAGCAACACCAAAGTGGCCACGGTGTCCAGCAAGGGCGTCGTTACCCCCAAAGGTTACGGCAGAGCGAAAATCACCGCCAAATCCAAGAACGGCAAAACAGCTTCCGTCAATGTTTTGGTAAACAAAAGAAATGAGATTTCAAAAACGATCGAGGTATTTCAAATTGAAATTCAAGTAGGGAATCCGGTAGTAAACGCAACAAGGAAACTGCCCATATACTGGAAAGACATTATAACAATTTATGTCGATGGATTAACTGGCAAAATTGTTGGTCACGATGAGCATCAAGAATCCAGCGAGAATAATATCGTTATTATGATCGATTTCAAGCTGTATGGTATTAAGGCCATCGATGAACAGGATCAATTTGTACAGTTTCGCTCCTCAGGTATGATCAGACTCGGTCTTGGCATTGGAAAGGTGAAAGGAACAGTTCCCACCGGATCGGTAACATATTACTATAAGCTGTATAATACTGGTAAATTAGAAAAGTGGAGGAAATGAGAATACTCTCCCTGGAAGGGGAATCAGAAGGCCGGCATGCTTCAGGCGCGCATGCCGGCCATTCCATACGGTTTGAACACTATGAATTATCCTTCCTCGCCCTTGAGGAACGCCAGCACCTGATGCCACCATGGAAACAGCACATCATCCGAGGAGCGGTAAATCTCGTGCTTCGCGTCCTGAACCACGGTCAATGCGCCATGCCGCAGCCGTTTGACAAACCTTTGCTGGCCGCTGGTCAGCACGACGGTATCCAGGGCGGCTGAATACACGTGCACCTGGGCGTCGATTTTTTCCACCCGCCCGGGCCACAGCAGCATCCGGCTCACCCGTAAGGACTGCAGCGTCCAATCGTAGGTGGGGCCATTGTTGTGATACAGAGGATTGGCCGCCTTGATGGCGTCATACCAGTCGAACCGCTCCCTGCCCGTAGCGGCGGAGGTGGCGAAGTCTTCCGGCCCGGCGTAGGGTTTGGAAAGGAACAGGCGCTGCCTGCCCTTGCCCGCCAGCTTCGCGCACCGGCAGAGGCCCTTGGCGAAGAAGCACGGCGTGCCGCCGCGGTTGGGCGCGATCATGGGCGCGCACATCGCCACCCGGGCAAATACCCCCGGATGACGCTCCAGGAACAGTCCCGTTACCGCTCCGCCCATGGAATGGCAGAACACCACCCAGGGCTTGGGGCTATCCTTCATCACGGTGTCGCAGACGATTTCCATGTCCCGCACGTATTCATTGAAATCCTTCACGTGGGTCAGGGACAGATCGTCGATCCCTTCGTCCCGGCCGGAGCGGCCATGGCCCCGCTGATCATAGGCGCACACGTTGAAGCCCGCGTGCACCAGGGAATAGATCAGCTCCGAAAACTTGAACGCGTTTTCCGTGAACCCGTGCATTATCAGCGCCGTACCGATGGGGTGATCCGCGGTGAAGAAGGAGCAAAACAACTCCCTTCCCCCGTCGCCTTTGATACGGCTGTCCCGCTGCCTGGTCATCAGGGCCGGCAGCACGGTTTCTTCCATGGTTTTGGCGTAATGCTCGCTTCTGACCAGGAAATCTTCATTCAATCCATCCTGCATGGAATCACGCTTTCTCCGAGGGTCGCTTGAGAATCTTGCTGTAAATCTTCTTTTCATCGTACTTGGTGAACAGCAGCCCGCCCACAATGCAGGCTGCCGCCGCCACGACAGCAATCAGCCGATAGCCCAGGCCGGTACCGTTTTTGGCCGCTTCAGCCAGTGCGGTGGCATTGTCCTCCATGCCGGGCTCTATCGCGGCACGGCCGATGGTGCCCAGGGAGGTGACCAGCAGCATGGCGATGGCCTGGCCCATTTTCATGGAGAAGGTGCGGGCGGCATAGAACATACCGCTGCGGTTTTCCTTGGTGTCCAGTTCGTCGGCCTCGGCGATGTCCGCCACGACGGCCTGGGGCAGGATGCCGAAAATGGCCATCGCGGGCGCGGCCAATACGCACAGGATGTAGCCCTGGATCTCAGAAGGGATGGGCAGGATGGAGCCCAGGCAGGCCGTATAGCCGAAAGCCACGGTGAAGATGCAGAAAGCGATCAGGATCAGCTTCTTTTTTCCGTATTTGGGCGTCAGCTTGCTGACCAGCGGATAGAACAGCACAGAAAGCGCCGTCATGCCCACGAAATAAATGGTAGACATGCCGCGGTCCAGCTTCAGCAGACCGGTCACAAAATACAGCATGGCGGTCTGGAACATGGTGATGCCCAGGAAATAAATGATATCGGAGGAGACAAAGATACGGAAGGATTTGTTGCGGAAGGTGGCCGAAACAGATTTCAGCGCCGTTGATTCGCTGGGCTGCGCGGTGACATATTCCTTTTCCTTGATGGTGAATACCGGCACAAACAGGCATACCAGACCGATCAGGCTCATGGCCGTGTAGGTGACCCGAAGCGCTGTCACCAGGCTGCCGCCCACCATGGGCTGGATCATTTCGCCGATCATGGGCGCCATATAAGCGACGGCCATGCCGGCGATGAAGGTGAAGGAAATGGTGGTAGAGATGGCCATGCGCGTTTTCTGATCGGTGCCCAGTTCGGGGATCAGGGCGTTATAGGGCGTGCAGTACATGGTCATGAACAGGTAGAACAGCGTCAGCATCACGAACAGGAACAGCGCGTTCAGCCAGCTTTGCTCCCGGATGGGGCACCAGAAGGTGAGGATGGTGGCGGCGGCAAAGGGAATGGCCGCGATGCGCATGAAGGGGATGCGTCGGCCGTCCTTGGATTTGCTGCGGTCGGACTTGGAGGCGATCCACGGGTCGGTCACCGCGTCAAAGACGCGGCCAAACCAGGTGATGGCGCCCAGAATGGTCAGGATGCCCAGAATCACGCGGCCCTGGGGAATAAACAGAACATCAATGGGATTTTTCGCAGTCAGATCAGGCTGATAAAAATCGACCACGAAGCTGGAAATCAGCGCGCTCAAAATGGACCAGCCCAACTGTCCGATGGCAAAGCACCAGATGATTTTCTTGGTGACCGGTTTCTTTGTTCCGCTCATGAGAAATCCCCTCTCCTTTGTTGCGCGGCACACGCCGCCTTGTTTTCATTGACCCCATTGTATCATATTTCCATGCAACAAGCAAGCAAAAAACGGGCGATCCGCGGCCGGACCGTCCATTGATTGATGCGTGTTCAAAGGATGGAAAGCATGGCGGCGCTGACCGGAATAAAGCGGCCAACGGGGCTGATCTTGCGCCGTATCAGGATCGGCCTGCTGATCCGGCCCTTGCCCTTTTCCCGCCTGTCTTTCCTTATGCTCTCACCGGTCCTGCACATACCCCAGGGTTTTCAGATCCTCGGCGCTGTCCCGCCAGCCGGGGCGCACCTTCACCCACAATTGCAGATTGACATGCAGGCCCAGCAGGGCCTCAATGTCCGCCCGGGCCTCCGCGCCGATTTTTTGCAGCATGGCGCCCTTCTTGCCGATGATGATGCCCTTGTGGGAATCCCGTTCGCAATAGATGGTGGCGTCGATTTCCATGAAATGATCATTCATTTTCTTCATGGCCATCATTTCCACGCCGATGCCGTGAGGCACCTCGTCCCGAAGGTTCCTGAGCGCTTTTTCCCGGATCAGCTCCGCGCAGATGTCCCGCTCCGGCTGGTCGGTGAGCATATCGTCGGGGAAATACCGGGGGCCGATGGGCAGATGAGCGGTCAATTCCTTTTTCAGCATGTCCACCCCATCGCCCGTCCGGGCGCTGACGGGCAGGATGGCGTCGTACTTCACGTCCTTGAAGGAATCGATGATGGCCAGCAGGTTCTTGGGCTCGATCAGGTCCGTCTTATTCAGCACCAGCAGCTTGTACACCTGCTTACGGCTCATTTCCTCCACAATGACCCGGTCATGGGGGCCGATAGCCGTCACGTCCACCAGCACCAGCAGGGCGTCGATGCCTTCCATGGCCTCCTCAATGGAATGCACCATGAATTCCCCCAGCTTGGTGCGGGGGCGGTGAATGCCGGGGGTGTCCACGAACACAATCTGGCAGTTTTCCCCGCCCATCACGCCCATCACCCGGTTCCGGGTGGTCTGGGGACGGCTGGAGGTGATGGCCACCTTCTCCCCTACCAGCGTGTTGAGCAGGGTGGATTTGCCCACGTTGGGCCGGCCCACGATGGTGGCGAAGCCGGAATGGAACGATTGCTTTTCAGTCATTGGCTGTTTACTCCTTTGTTTCAGATGATCCGGCGGGATCGGATGCCCGCCGCCGAATTATTCCTTTCCCAGGTAATCCAGGGTGCCGCTGCTGGGGCCGAAGCCGTGGGGCAGCAATTCATACAGCATCGCCTGATCCCGGCTGTCGCCCCAGGCCACGATGACCCGCAGATCCGGCGCGAACTCGTTCAGCGCCTGACGGCAGATGCCGCAGGGCCAGGGGGCGGATTTATCCGCCGCGATGGCGATGACGGAGAATTCCCGCACGCCTTCGCTGACCGCCTTGAACAGCGCCGTGCGTTCGGCGCAATTGGTGGCCCCATAGGAGGCGTTTTCGATGTTGCAGCCCTGGAACACCCGTCCGTCTTTGCTCAGCAGCGCAGCGCCCACCCGGTAATGGGAATAGGGGGAATAGGAAAATTCCATGGCTTCCTTGGCCAGACGGATCAATTCATCATCGGTGATCCGGCCCATGCCGGCCCTGTTCAACGCCGTTTCCTCCATGGTACGCATCCTTTCTTTATCCTGTTCGTTCATGTGATCGTAGCCCATCAGATGAAAGAGGGCATGGACGGTGAGATACGCCAGTTCCCTTTCCAGGCTGTGGCCGTATTCCGCGGCCTGCTCCCGGGCGCGGGGCAGGGAAATGATGATATCCCCCAGGAAACACCGTCCCGTTTCATCCCTTTCCCGCAGCAGCCATTTTTCATGCCGACCCAAGGTATGCTGTGGGCTGCAGGCGGTTGACGGGAAAGACAGCACGTCCGTTTCCCGGTCCATGTTCCGGTATTCCCGGTTGACCTGCCGGATGCTTTCCCCGTCGGTGATCCTGAGGTGAGCATAAGTGTCAGCCCGGATTCCCTCCGCGCGGAGGCATTCTTCCGCCGCACGGCAGAGCATCTCCTCCGCTCCGGGAAGCGCCGGAACATCCCATTCGAATTCGATCAGGTCCTTCACTTTTTCTCCTCCGCCCCGCCGCTTTCAGCCGTTTCATCCTTCTGGGATATGATTTTCTGCAGCAGTTCCTTTTCCATTTCCTTGGTGGGGAGCGGCTCAAAATCCATCAGTTCATCGATGGCCACCACCTTGGCCGTGGGCGGGGGCGCCACTGTCTTCCAGGCGGCGGGCGTCTCCGGGGTCACCACCGGCGCCTTCATCCCGGCGGACAGTTCCACCGTGGGCAGTTCCCCCGCGCCTGTTTGCTGCACCACGACCGGGAAATCGCTGTCCAGGGCAGCTTCCTGCACCTCCAGATCAGGCTGCAGCGCGATTTTCGCCTGCAATTCATCCAGATCCGGATACTCGATCCGCTCGTGGAACACACCCAGCAATACCTGGGTGGCGGCGGCACAGATCCGGTCAATGTCCCGCAGGGTCAGGGGGCAGTCGTTCAATTGGCCGTCCTCCAATTTGCCACGCACCAGCTTTACGATGAATTCCTCAATGCCGTCGGTGGTTGGGTTCTTCATGGTGCGCACGGCAGCCTCAATGGTGTCGCACAGCATCACGATGGCCCCTTCCTTGGTCTGGGGATGGCGGCCGTCATAGCGGAAGGCGCTGATGTCAACGGGCTTGCCATCCGCCATCTGCAGGGCTTTGTGGTAGAAGAACATCACCGGCGTGTCCCCGTGGTGCTCGGCGATGATGTGCTGCACCGCCAAGGGCAGGCGATACTGCTTTGCCAGCGCCACGCCGTCCCGGGTGTGCGCGGTGACGATGGCGGCAGACACATAAGGATCGGTATGATCATGGGCATTAATGCCGCCCAGCTGGTTCTCCGCGAAAAACAGGGGCCGCTTCAATTTGCCGATATCATGATAATAGCCACCCACCCGGGCCAGCAGCGGATTGGCGCCGATGGCCTCCGCCGCGGCCTCCGCCAGGTTGGCTACGATGGTGGAATGGTGATAGGTGCCCGGCGCTTCCAGCAGCAGCCGGCGCAGCAGCGGATTGTTGGGATTGGAAAGCTCCATCAGCTTCATGGGCGTGGGCAGATTGAAAATGCCCTCCAGCAGCGGCTGCAGTCCAATGCACAGCAGCGTGGCCAGCAGCGACCCGCCCGATTTCCATGCGGCCGTGACCAGCGCGCCCTTCAGGCCGCTGTCGGTCATCAGGCCGATGGCAATGATGGCCGCGGCATCCACCGCGCTGGCCGTCAGGCCCGACAGAAGCACCCACAGCCTGGTGGTTTTCTGTTTCATCATCAGGGCTGCCACCGTGCCGGACAGCAGGCCCGTTACCAGCAGGATGGCCATGATCTCGGCATATTCCTCGCTGCCGCCCGCGGCCAGGGCCGCCACCAGCACCGTCAGCGCCATATTGCACACCAGGCCCGCACGCAAGCCCAGCAGCGCCGTCATCAGCAGCGCGCACAGGATCACCGGCACGAAATAAACGTTGGCCATCCGGGCTACCATGCTAAGCAACAGAGAAAGCACCAGCACCACAAACATCAGCAGCAGCATGGGCGTGTCCTTGAGGATACCGCTGTCCATGCCCTTCCGCAGCAGCACCAGCATCACGCACATCACCAGCACCACCAGCAGCGCCGCGCCCAAGTAAATGGTCATGTCCACATCGCTGCCGCTGAGCAGCCCCAGGGTGGACAGCATGGCCAATTGGTTTTCCGTGATCCGGCCCTCGCCGCGGACTACGATGTTCTGGCCCTGCTTGTACATCACCGGTTCAACCGCCTCCCGGGCGGCTTCCCGGGCGGCTTCGGTGGCCTCCTGGTCAATGAGCATATTGGCCCGCACGCAGGCATTCAGCACCGCCGGCACAATATTCTGGCCCAGCGGCACGGAGATGCGGTAGTTCACGATCTGCCGGATATTGCTGATGGCCGTGTTTTCCTGTCCTTCGGTCACGTGGCCCTGCATGGTGCTCTGCAGCGCGGCGTACAGCAGGGTGTAGGCATCCTCCAGATCCTGCTGGCTGGAACGAAGCAGCCAGGTGATCTGATAATCGCCAAGGGGCAGCAGCGTCAGCATTTCCCGGGCATACTGCAATTCTTCCTTGGTATAATTCCGGTTAGCGGAGGGATCGGGCAGCGTGGCGCCGTACTGGTGCACGGCCCGCAGCTGGGCGAAAATCTGATCGAAATCCGCCATCACCGCTTCGGTGACGCCCTCCTGAAAGCGATATGTGGGCGGCACCTGGGCCGCGGCTTCCTCGCGGCGCTGCTCCGTGCCCAGTTCATCCACCACATCCTTGGTGGCGGCGATGGTGCTGGGCGGCACCGTGCCCACCTGCAGATTATAGCGCACCGGCACGATGGCGATCACAAACAGCGCCACCACGGCAGCCACCCCGATCACCGAGATCAACAGCCGCGCCGCTTGGGCAGAACGGATGTATTCCCCCAACCGCTCCCCAAAGCGCCTGCTCTTCTTCCCGGCCTTGCTTTTCATTCCGTTTTCCCTTCCTTTGCTTCATACGCCTCGTAGGCGCGCACGATCCTCTGTACCAGTTCGTGACGCACCACGTCCTGAGCAGTCAATTCCACGATGTGGATGCCAGGCACATCCCGGAGCACCTCCACCGCTTCCGCCAGTCCGCTTTTTCGTCCCTTGGGCAGATCGACCTGCGACAGGTCGCCCGTAACGATGCAGCGGCTGGAAGCTCCCAGACGGGTCAAAAACATCTTCATTTGCTCAGGAGTGGTGTTCTGTGCCTCATCCAGAATGATGAAGGCGTCGGCCAGGGTGCGGCCCCGCATGAACGCCAGGGGTGCCACCTCCAGCGTGCCCCGCTCCTGCAGCCGCTGGTAGCTTTCCACGCCCATGATCTCATAAAGCGCATCATACAACGGGCGCAGGTAAGGATCCACCTTCTGGGTCATATCCCCGGGCAGAAAGCCCAGCCTTTCCCCCGCTTCCACGGCGGGCCGGGTGAGCACGATGCGCTCCACCTCTTTATTCTTCAGCGCCACCACCGCCATGGCCATGGCCAGATAGGTTTTTCCCGTGCCGGCAGGGCCTACGGCGATGGTCAGTTCTCCCTGGCGCATGGCGTTCACATATTCCCGCTGGCCCAGGGTTTTGCATTGAATGCGGCGGCCCCGATGGGTGATGGCCACTACATCGCCAAAAATCTCTTCAATGTCCTGCAGCCTGCCTTCCCGGGCCAGCGCCACGGCATAACGGATGCGGGAGGGATCCACGATTTCACCCCGGCTCAGCATCTGAATCAGCTTTTCGATCACCTGCCCGGCCAGCTCCGCGTCCTCCTGATCCCCCTGGATATTCAATTCCTGGCCCCGCAGGGAAATCATCACGTTCAGTTCCTGCTCCAGCACCGCCACATTGCGGTCGTTCATGCCAAAAAGGGACAGATAGGATTCCATGTTTTCAAGTGTCAGCTGCAATCAATCATGCATCTCCTTTGGTGGGTTTCCTGAAGGGACGGCCAGGCCGTCACGGACCATCTTCCGTCTGCCGGTACCGGGCGATATCGCGCCGGACCTCAGCGGTAGCCGTCACTGTCATAGTATCTTCTTCTATCATACTGAAATTGATCCATTTGTCAACTATTTCATCGGTAATCAATGCCTGCCGCAGGGTGAAATCGGCGGCCCGGGCGCCTTCCTGTTTCACTTCCTCCAAGCTGCGCCGCTGCTTTTCCAGATATACCTCGCTGAATTCATCCCGTATCGCGCTTACCGGCAGCCAAACGCCGCCCACCGGGAATTCGGTCCTCTTCCGGTCCCAGGTGAGATTGTCGGGGGCCTCCGTGGGGCTCCACGAAAAAAAAGGCGTCACGATCACCCTCCGTCCGGCTGTCCGCCCCGTGGAGTGAGAGGCATATTCGATGAGCGGCAGCCGGCAGCTGACGCTGACCCACACCCGGGCCATTGCCTCGCCCCGGGCCTTCACAGGCACTGCCGTGCCGTCCGCTCCCCTTTCTTCCCCCCGGATCAGCACCTGGCCTGCCCGGACGAAATCCCCCGCCCGGACTGCCGGCGTGCCTGCGAAGGCGGTCAGACGCAGCAGGCAGCCATCCTCCGCCGCCACCACATCTCCGTTTTTCCCGGCCGTTTCCACCTGCGGCGGCGGGACGCCCTCCTCCAAACGCACCCGCAGGGCCACGCCGGCCCATTCCACCTGCACCCACTGTACCCGGGGAAAGCGCCATTCCAGCTGATCCCGCAGGGCGGACGGATGCACCTGGGATCGGCGGATGCCCGGCACGATTCCCCATTCCTCCAGGCAGGCCCTCACTTCCCCTTCATACGCCCCAGCGTTCTCGATGCGCACCTGCCACACGAACCCCAAGGCATACACCATCAGCGCCACGCACACCGCGGCGCCCAGCAGCAGTCCCCATCGCCTTCCCAGCAGCCGGGCCCATTTGAGCAGCCCCACCGGCCGGTACTCCTCCGCCCGGTAGCCCTTCTCCCGTGCCAGGGCTGTCAGGGAAGCCGCGGCCTCCGGCGTGCATTCCACCGTCACCGACCGGTTTCTTCCGCGTTTTACGCGCTTCAGGCGGATGCCCTTGTTCCATCCCTGATTCAGCAGCTTCTCCACGCCCAGCCCGGACAGGCGCAGCCGTACCCGAAAGCCCCCGTTCACGCGCCGTCCCCACCGTACTGCACGCCGTCCACCCGGCCCCGGATCAGCATGTCCTGTACGCCGAAATAATCAATGGTCAGGTTTTCCCCCATTACCTGCAGCATACCCGCCCCGGTGCGCACACGGATATTCCCTGTCTCATAGGAAAACAGGCCCTCATGGCCCTCCAGCAGCACCTCATCCCGTCCCGTGATCACCAGCCTGGGCTGGCCCTGCGTGATTTCCGGCGGCAGCCAATCCCGCTTATGCATCGCATTCACCTCGCGGCAGTATATGCTGATTCGCCGGAAAAAAAGAACGGGAGGAACGGCCAAATGCCATTCCTCCCGCCCAAAAGCGCAAATCCGCGTGATTTGAGATTTGATGAAGCGTCTACAAGCATACCGGGCCCTTTCATTCCGGCCAAGCCGGATGAAATGCAAGTCAGCGCCGCTCCGTCGACCGGAGCGGAAAAGCCGGCAGGCTGCAAAGCTTCCGTCAGGATTCAGGGAATGTTTCCAAATACCATGCGCACGTTCCGGCGCATTCCGCAGCGGTTCCAAGGCAGAAAGCCGCGGCAAACGCCTCGCGCCGGATTCAGAAACACGCCGCAGGATCAGATGGTGAACTGCTGGATATCCGCCACCAGATCGTCGCAATTGTCGTCATACACATCCAAAGTGATGGGCTTGCTCAGATCCAGGGAAAAAATGCCCAGGATGGATTTTGCATCCACCACATGGCGTCCCGCGCGCAGATCCACTTCATAGGGATACCGATTAACGGTATTGACGAAGGTTTTCACCTCTTCAGCGAAGCTCAGCTTGATCGGAATAGATTTCATGAAACAACGCACCTCCTCCACAAACTACTGACAGTATATCGCAAAACTTCACAAATTGCAATGGAAAACCGGCACATTTAGCTCAACTTTTCCAGGGATTCTTTCATGCGCCGTATCGTTTCATCCTTTCCCAGCAGATAAGCGATTTCAAACGCGCCGCCGGGGGTGGATTCCTGGCCGGAAATGGCGATGCGCATCGGCCAGAGCACCGCGCCGTTCTTTTTGCCCCATTCGGGGATCTTCGCCATCACCGCGTCGTGAATGCTCTGCTCCGTCCAGTCGGATACGCCCTCCAGCACGGGCAGCAGCAGGGGCAGCACTTCTTTCGCCACATTCTCATCGCTCTTCTGCTTCTTGTTGAAGAAAATGGCGGTGTCATAATCCGGCATTTCGGCCAGGAAAGCGATCTTTTCCGGGATGCGGCTGAAAATGTCCGTGCGGCTCTGCATGAGTTCCGCCAATCGGCGGTAATCCATGCCCTTGCCAGCCAGCGCTTTGTCAAACCAGGGCGTCGCCATCTCCAGATACCTGTCAAAATCCATTTTCTGCACGTACTGGCTGTTCATCCATTCCAGCTTCGTCACATCGAAAATGCCCGGGGACTTGTTCAGGTGCCTCACGTCAAAGGCCTGCACCAGCTCGTCCATGGTGAAAAACTCCTGGTCCGTGCCGGGGTTCCAGCCCACCAGCGCCAGATAATTCACCAGCGCTTCCGTCAGGAAGCCCTTCCGGATGAAATCGCTGTAATAGGCGTCCCCGTCCCGCTTGGACAGCTTGTGCTGGGCGTCCCGCATGACGGTGGTCAGGTGGATATACTGGGGGATCTCCCAGCCGAAAGCGCTGTACAGGAAATTGTACCGGGGCGTGGAGCTTAAATACTCCATGCCGCGGATCACGTGGGTGATGCCCATCAGGTGGTCGTCGATCACGTTGGCGAAATTGTAGGTAGGCATGCCGTCCTGCTTGATCAGCACCATATCGTCCATGCAGTCGCTGTTGGGGAAGCTCATGTCCCCGAACACCAGATCATGATAAGTGCTGACGCCCTCGGTGGGCGCGTTCATGCGGATCACGTAGGGAACGCCCGCGTCCAATTTAGCCTGCACTTCCTCCCTGGACAGGTTCAGGCAGTGCTTGTCGTACTTGAACACTTCACCCCTGGCTTCCGCCGCGGCCCGGCGCTCTTCGATCTCTTCCTTGGTGCAGAAGCAGTAATAGGCCGCGCCTTTTTCCACCAGCTCCCGGGCGTAGGGCAGATACAGGCTCTTGCGCTCGCTCTGGATGTAGGGGCCATAGTCGCCGCCGATATCCGGGCCTTCGTCCCACAGGATGCCGCAGTCCCGGAGGGTGTCGTAGATCACTTCCGTCGCGCCCTCCACAAAGCGCTCCTGGTCCGTGTCCTCGATGCGCAGGATGAATTTGCCGCCGTTCTTCTTGGCGAACAGGTAAGCGTAAAGCGCCGTGCGCACGCCGCCCAGGTGCATGAAGCCCGTGGGCGACGGGGCAAAGCGGGTGCGAACTTGATTCATAAAAAGTACCTCCTTTAATATGTGAGGAAAGGGCTTTTGAGGCAAAACCTATACAATTAGGCATTGTCGCACGCCTTCCCTTTCGGTCGGCGTGCTCTGTGCCTCATTGGGCCTCCTTCGCGCTCCTTCTGAAAACCATCCTGAATTATGGGATTTGGAACCAGTATACCGTATCCTTGCCCTGGGATTCTGCCATCGTTTCCCCGCCAGCTTTCCGATAGAGCGCGTTGGCCCCGTCGTTGTTTTGATAGCAGCTCAGGAACATTTTGCAGATATGCTCCGTTTCGCAGGCTTCCCGAAGCTTTTCCATCAGCTGGCTTCCGATCCCCTGACGCTGAAACGCATCCAGGACGCCCACCTCATGGATATACAGCATTTTCCGTTGGGTATTCAGTCTTTGCAGGGCATAGCCATAAGCAAAGCCGATGATCCTTCGGTCCTCCACCGCCGCGAACAGCCAGCAATCCGGATCGCAAAGAAACGCCCGCAGGCTGCTTTCCTCCGCAAAGCCTTCCCGGAAATCCCGGTTCATGACCATCGCCATGGCCAAATCGTCGATTGACAGTCTTCTGTATTCCATGTTACTTCTGGGGCTTATAGCTGTCCTTCAGGCTGACCACCCGGTTATAGACGCTCTTTTCTTCCGTGGAATCCTTGTCCTTGCAGAAGTAGCCCATGCGCAGGAACTGGAAGGTGTCGCCCACCTTGGCGCTCACCAGGGTATGCTCGCAGTAGCCATTGACCACTTCCAGGGAATTGGGGTTCACGAAGGCGGTCACATCCTTCTTTTCCTCGGCGGAGGCGGTGTCCCACGCTTCGGTCATCAGCTGATCGTACAGCCGGGCCTCGAAGGCGGAGCAATCATTGGCGTCCACCCAGTGGATGGTGCCCTTTACCTTGCGGTTGGCCCCTTCCGAGCCGGAACGGGAGGACAGGTCGATGGAGCATTCGATATGATCGATTTCGCCCGCTTCGTTCTTCACGACTTTTTCGCATTTGATGATATACGCACCCTTGAGGCGCACTTCGCCGTCGGGCTTCAGGCGGAAGAACTTTTTGGGGGGAACCTCCTCGAAGTCCTCTTTTTCGATCCAGATTTCCTTGCTGATGGTCACCTGCCGCTCGCCCATTTCGGGGTGGTCGGGATGGTTTTCCATGGTGAGGGTATCCGTCCAGGCGTCTGGCACGTTGGTCAGCACCACTTTCACCGGGTTCAGCACGGCCATGACCCGGGGTGCGGAATCGCCCAGGGCGTCCCGCACGCAGGCGTCCAGCATCTGCACGTCCACGGTGGAGTCGGCCTTGGCCAGGCCCACCTGCTCCACAAAATTGCGGATGGCGCTGCCGGGATAGCCGCGGCGGCGCATGGCGGTGAGGGTGGGCATGCGGGGATCGTCCCAGCCGGTGACGAAGCCTTCCTCCACCAGGCGGCGCAGATGGCGCTTGCTCATGACGGTGCGCGTAATGTTCAGCCGGGCAAACTCGATCTGCCGGGGGCCGAAATAGCCCTTGCCGTCGCCCGCTCGGAAGCCGGCCTTTTCCACGAACCAGTCGTACAGCGGCCGGTGATCCTCAAACTCCAGGGAGCAGAGGGAATAGGTGATGCCCTCGAAGGCGTCGGACAGGGGATGGGCAAAATCGTACATGGGATAGATGCACCAGGTGTTGCCCGTGCGCCAGTGTTCCTTATAGAGGATGCGGTACATGGCGGGGTCCCGCATGTTCATGTTGGGCGACGCCATGTCGATCTTCGCCCGGAGGATATACCGCCCCTCCGGGAATTCGCCGGCCTTCATGCGGCGGAACAGGGAAAGGCTTTCCTCCGCCGGGCGGTCCCGCCAGGGGGAGTTTTTGCCGGGAGCGGTCAGGGTGCCGCGGTATTCGCGCATTTCGTCGGCGCTCAGCTCGTCCACGTAGGCCAGGCCCCGCCGGATGAAATCCTCGGCGATATCGTACAGCCGCTGATAATAATCGCTGGCGTAATACAGCCCGCCCGTCCAGTGGAAGCCCAGCCATTCGATGTCCCGCTTGATGGCCTCGGCGTACTCGTTGTCTTCCTTGGCGGGGTTGGTATCGTCAAAGCGCAGATTGCAAAGGCCGCCGTACTTTTCGGCGGTGCCAAAATCCGTCACCAGGGCCTTGCAGTGACCGATGTGCGGATACCCGTTGGGTTCCGGAGGAAAACGGGTGTGCACTTGCTGGGCCCGCCCCTCCCGCAGATCCTGATCGATGGCGTCCCAAATGAAATTGGTGCGTGCATTCTCGTTTTCCATGGCGCTTCCTCCTTAAAAAATCATACCCAAACTGCGCCTGACCCAGGCGCTTGCATCATTATAGCCGGAAATGGCGAAAAATACAAGATACACGCGCAAAAAATCACCGGTCGGTGTTATTCGCTGTCCGCCGGTGACGCTGTTCCCTGCCACGGTCCCGCATGCCTCGCAGGGCCGCTTTCCGTCATTTGTTTTCCGTCTCCATCCGTTTGAGCCTGGTCACCGCGTGGCCGATCACCCGCAGGGCTTCGTCGGAGCGGATCAATTCCATGCAGCCGAAAGGCGCGTCCAGCAGCCGCTCCCAGATGAACCGTTCCGTCTCGATCAACTGCATCACGCCCCCGGTGCCGCTGCCCTGGCGAACCGCGGCCGCCTCCTTCATCAGGCGGCGATAGACAGCCGTGTAGGTATCCCACAGCAGTTCCGGCAGCGCGCTTTGGATATAGTATACCGTTTCCTGCGCCTTGAGGGCTTCCAGCAGCCTGTGCATTTCCGGAAAGAACAGTTCTTTCTGCGCATCCAGGATGCTGTTCATCACCATGTCGCCATCGGCCAGACCTTCCAGGGGCAGCAGCAGGGCGATGGTGTTTTCCTGCCCATCCCGGAAAGGCATGGCAAAGTAGATCAGGCCGTTCAGCTGGCTCAGAATGTCCGGGTAAGCCTGTTTCTGATAATCGGCGTAGCTTTTTTCGGCCTTCTGGCGGCACAGCTCGGTGAGCACCTGCAGCTTGGATTCATAATGATGGTAAAAGCTGCCCTTGCTGCAATCCAGCCGGTCCAGGAAATCCTGGATGGTAGCCCGGGCATAGCCCTTTTCAAAAAACAGTTCCTCCGCCGTATCCAGGATGGCCTGCTTGCGCAAATCCCCTTTCAGCATGGTCCCACTCCTTCCTCAGTAATTGTACTCCAATACCTGCTGGATCGCAGGATAGCTGGACACGCACAGCACTTCCCTCCGCGTCTCCTGGCCGTTTTGCATGTACACCCGGTAGGTTTCCACGTCGTAGCCCGTGCGCGCCTTCTTTTTTTCCTCCGTCGTGCCGTAGGGCAGGTCGGGATTGAATTCATAGGCGGGTTCCGGCGGCGGATCGGTGACAGCCGCCAGGCGGGTGATCAAATCAATGCTCACCCCTTCCCCCAGGGACGCGCCGTAAATTTCCACCGTGCATTGCCGGTCCTGATACCATGCCACGATAAACACCGGGGCAGACCGGTCGTTCCGGAAGCGAAAATCCAGGTTGGGCCAGTTCACCGTGGCGTCCCGGCCTTTTTCCACATAATTGCTGGGCCAGGTGTGCGGCCAGCGCTCCACGATCGTCATATCGGCCATGGCCGCGGCGTTGAACAGCGTGCTGCTCACCTGGCATACGCCGCCGCCCACATCCTCCACGGTGGCGCCGTCCGCAATGGCCGCCGCCGGCATGTATCCCTTTTCCGGGGTGCGTTCGCCGGTGGTTTCATTGAAGGAAAAGGTTTCCCCCGGCATCACCGTGGCGCCCATCACCGCCTGCGCGGCCAACTGAACGTTGGTATTCCGGTTGGCGTCGGACGTGGTCTGGGTCGTGTAAGAAGAAATGCGGGTAAAGGAATTGATCAATTCCGCTTTGGTGACCCGGGGCGTGATGGGGGTCAGCGCCATATAGATCGTGGCCCCGTAGCGATGCTGATCCAGCGCTTCCATGATCCGGCGGTACAATTCCTCGCTGTCCAGCCTGGCGCCGGCCATATCCTCGGTAAAGGAAAAACGGCGATTGATATAGTCGAAGGACGCCACCTGCGCGTCCACCGGATCGCGATTCACATAATCCGCCACCAAGCCGACCAGTTCCCTGACGCGCCGGGGATCATAGTCCACGCTGGTGGTCAGCGCGATGGGATTGCCGGCCGTGTGATACAGATGCCGGTAGCGGTATTCAAAGGGCGTCATTTGGGAAGCGATGGTGGCGGGAGAGCCCTGACGGCCAATGGACCAGGCCGTATCCAGCACGGACTGCACATTTCTCTCCAGGGGCAGTTCCTCCTCGGTGATCACCCACACCTTTCCGTCCACCTGCAGGGTGATGCCCAGCGGGATGCTGCCCGGAGCCTCGCCGCTTTGCAGCGCCGCGGCCGCCTGATCCCGGGTCATCCCGCCCACGTCCACCTGATCCACCGTCACGCCCCGGGCAATGGTATCGCCCATGACCGCCTTCACCCGCTCCCGGAAGGGGAGCCAATCCTGATACATCTGCCAAACAGAATACAGCAGAAAAATCAGCAGCAGCGCGCTCGCCGCCGCGATCAGCGCCCACAGGGCGCTGTTTGGGGAAGCGTGCGGCCCCGGCGGCTGCCCGTCTGCCGGAAGGACAGGCGGAGGCGCCGACGCACGCTCCTCTTCATCCGGGTACAGACCGGGGTTCGCCGGCCAGGCGGGAAAAACGGGGCCCGTTCCACCGTCCGAATACCCGGCCCTTTGGGCAGGACGCTGATCTTCCGCTTCCCGTTCCGGCTCCCGTTCCGCTTCGTACACCATATCCGGATAGGGGACCAATCCGTCCGTTTCACCGTCCCTTTGCACGTCGGACGAAATATTCCCCGCCCCATCCAGCCGTCTCTCTGTCTGCGCATCCCTGATGGGCGCATCGGAAGGATAGGCGGCGCGGTACACGTCCTCCGGCGGCAGCTTTCGGCGCATGGTGTCCTCCTTTTCAGCAAACATACCTGATTCTACTTTATTGTACACAAATGATACCGTCTTGTCAATCCGGTCTGTTCCGTTTTTCAAATCTTCTCACGATCCGCAGGCCCGCGAAAAAACCGGATATGCGGAAACATACCCGGCAGGAATCCTGTATAAATTGCTTATGCTTCCGGATGGGTTCACCGCCAGTTTTCCCACAGCCGGAAAAAGCCCTCCAGCAGACCGGGCAGTCGCACGTCCTGGGCGGCTACGGCAGGGATTTCCGCAATGGCTTTTCCGCCCAGCAGCACCCGCACCGTGCCCAGTTCGTCCCCCGCCCGCACCGGCGCCGTCACTTGCTCCGCCAGACTGGTTTCGAAGCTCAGCTGACCCTCCTGTCCGGCCCGGAGCAGCATGGTCAGTCCGCCGCCCAGGGCCACGTCCACCGCATCCTTCGCGCCCAGCTTCACCGGCACCGTCACGCCCACCAGATCCCCTTTGCCGGCCACCTGCACCCGGGCATAGGTGGCGAAGCCGTAATCCATCATGGCCCGGGCTTCATCAAAACGTGTTTGGCTGTTGGGCACGCCCAGCACCACGGCGATGAGCCGCATGCCCTTTCTTTCCGCCGTCGCGCTGAGGCAGTATTTCGCCTCGCTGGTGGATCCGGTTTTCAGCCCGTCGCAGTCCTTGTAAAACCGCACCAGCCGGTTGGTATTGGTCAGATCGGTCACCCGGCCGGAGGGGTGGGTCAGGGTATCCAGCCAGGTGGAGGAATAGGTGAAATACGCCGGGTGACGGGTCACCTCCCGGGAAATCACCGCCACGTCCCGGGCGGTAGTGTATTGCCCCTGAGCGGGCAGGCCGGTGCAATTCACGTAATGGGTGTTGTCCAGGCCCAATGCCGCTGCCCGCTCATTCATCAGCGTCACGAAGTGCTCTTCCGTCCCGGCAATGTATTCCGCCAGGGCGGCAGCGCCGTCGTTTGCGCTGGCGATGACGGTGGCCTTCAGCAGGTCTTTCAGGGAATACGCCGCGTAGGCGTCCAGAAAAGCCTGAGACCCCGGCTGGGCCGCCGCGGCGGGCGATACGGTGATCCTGTCGTCCAGCGTGACGGCTCCGCTGTCCAGCTTTTCCAGTACGATCAGCAATGTCATCAGTTTGGTCACGGACGCCACGGGCCGCCGTTCATCGGCGTTTTTTTCAAAAATCACCGTGCCTGTGTCCGCCTCCATCAAGATGGCGCTGGGGGCGGTGAGGGTCATGGGCGTGCCTTGCTCCAGGGCGCTGTCCGCCAGAGCGGACGGCCCAGCCCATGAGAAACACATCACCAGTGCCGTCAGGCAAACCATTCCACGCAAAAAACGAGCCATGCTTTCATCCTCCTTCTGTCAGCATTAGCATAGCCTGCATTCTGATTTTTATGCCGTTATTTTTCCTTTTCCGGCTCCCGTCAATTGCGAATAAACCGTGAACAAGCTGTAACATTCTTGCCGGATCCCGGAAAACGCTTGCGTGGGGACGAAAGCTGTGCCATAATAAACTTGTTAGAAACCCGCTCAGCGGGAGAAAAGCGAGGAAATGACATGAAGCACGGATTGCATTTCGCGGCGCTGCTGATGGCGCTGATACTGGCGCTGATGCTGGCGCTGCCCACCCTGGGCCTGGCCGAGGCCGCCGTGGACGCGGCGGCGCAGAACGACCCGGTTTTATTCTCCTTCGACGGCCGGGAGTTTACTCTGTCCGACGTCAATGCGGAGCTGGATTACCTGCTCAATGGCGAGTCTCTGAGCGATGCGCACGATTATGACGCAGCCATCGAGAACATGATATTCAATCAGGTGATCCACGCGAAAATCGCCGAATTGGGCCTGGATCAGTTCACTGAGGAAGAAGAGGAAGCCTTTCTGTCCGAAGCGCAGCTGATGTGGGATCAGGGCGTTCAGGAATATGTGGAGTACTACCTCATGGACGATACGGAGGAGGCCCGGGCGGAGCTGGCCGCGCAGGCCGACGCCAGTTTTACCGCCCAAGGCTACAGCGTGCAGATCCTGGCCGACGACCTGAAGGAGCAGGCCAGCTTTGATCTGCTGCTGAAGCTGCTCTTGGAGGACCTGAACGTCACCGAGGAAGAAATCCATGCGTATTATGCCCAGGCGGTGGAACAGAATAAAGAAGCGTTCGCTGAAGATGTGGGGCTTTATGAATTCTATCAGTATTACTACGGTTACGCTGTTCTCTTCACGCCCGACGGCTACCGGGGCATCCTGCGTCTCCTGCTGAGCGCGGACAATGATCTGCTTACCGCCCTGTCCGATGCTCAGGCTGCCTTTGAGGAAAGCAAGAGCGACGAAAACCCCGACGGAGACGCCAGCCTGCAAGCCGCCGCAGAGAAAGCCCAAGCCGCCGTGATCGCCTCCAGGCAGGATGTGATCGACGATATTTACATCCGGCTTTCTCAAGGTGAAAGCTTCCAGACGCTCATCGCGGAATACGGCGAGGATCCCGGCATGGCTGATCCTGACCAAATGGAAACCGGCTACGCCGTGCATCCGGACAGCATCATTTGGGATGCCGCTGTCACGGCTGGGGCGTTCAGCGAAAAAATGCAGATGCCCGGCGATGTATCCGATCCTGTAGTAGACTCAAATGGCATTCATATCCTGTATTATCTGCGGGACATCCCCGGCGGCGCCGTCGAAATGACCGATGAAATCAGCCAGGCCATTGAGGAAAACCTGCTCATGGAGAAGTTCAGCAGCTACTACGAGGAGATGCTGGCCGCCTGGATCGACGAGCACGATATCATCTATTATCAGGACGCTATTGATGCCGCCAAAGCGGGTGAATAAGGGATGATCCCGGATGCGGGGATGTGCCCCGTCATCCGCGGATGCTGCCGGAACAGGCGCGTCCGGCCCGAGGGCGCCTGGCGTTCAGCCTCCGACATCCATCCCGGCGCCGCCGCCAACGGCACAAGAAGCACACCATAAAAAAGCTTCTTCATGGAAAGTCAGGGAGAAAGAAAAGACCTTTCCTGTCATCTTGAGCGGAGTGGAGCGGGAGCGGAACGGAGTCGAAAGATCTGTTTGTCGGATTAACGATCCACGTATAGATCCCTCGACTGCGCTTCGCCTCCCGGCTTCGCAACGCTCGGGATGACACGAAAGGTTTTCGTTTCCCAATCCGTAAAGAGCCATTTTATGGTCTGCGAATCCCGCTTACCCAAACATTGGATAAAGAGCCCAAAAAGGAAGCCATCTGTGAGGAAAAACCTCTTTTCTCACAGATGGCTTTGCCTTTTCTTTTATGCTGTTCTCAGGCTCAATAATGATCAGCTTTTGGACGGTTTTTTCTCTGGCGAAGCCGAATGAAGGGAGGTAAGGGCTTGGCTGGCCGGAACAGCGCCATCCGAAGCGCCTCTGAGACACCCCAAACACGGTTTCACGAATGATGAAACAGGCCTTATACTATTCTCAGTATAAAAGATGATCAGATTTTGGATGAGTTTTTCGCCCTGGCTAAGCTGAATGGAGGGAGGCGTAGCTGCGCTACGTTGACCGGAATGAAGCAACGCCAGGGCGGAAAAGACGCCCAAAGATGATAAGATTTTAGATTGAGAATAGTATTAATTCCTCTCGGTGCTGAAAACCGTCCAGTATGCCGCCGTTCCCATGCCCGCGGCGCACACCGCCATCACCAAATGCGCGCCTTCCTTAGACAGGAAGCGCAGCCAGGAGATCTTGTTATCCATGGAGAATTCCAGCGCCACCACCGCCCCGGCCAGGATGATCAGCCCCGTCCAGCACAGGATCAGCACCCAAATCCGCACCCTTCTTTCATAGGGATACCAGGCCCAGCGCAGCGTGCCGCCGATCATCAGCCCAATGAGCACCAGCAGGGAAATCACCTGGGAGATGCGCACGAAGTTGTTGTTATGCAGCGTCAGATAGGCGTCCCCCCGCATGCTTTCCAGCACGATCTGGCAAGCGCTGTACAGAATCAGGAACAGCCGGGCGCTGTTGCCCGCGGGCCGCTCCTTCCTCAGCAGCACAGCCATCATCGCCAGCGCGGCCAGGCCTTCCAGCACGAAAACGGCCCAGTGCCATATGCCGTCTTTGTTGATCACCGCAAAAGGAAAACGCTGGAAAAAGTCAATATTCACATTCAAGCCGTATCCCTGACCGCAGAAATACTCCGCGAAGCGGCACAGGGCGATTATCAGCGCGGCAGGCGCAGCCAGCGCGTCCAACAGGGAAGAAACCGGCTGTTTGGTGATTTTTGCCGCCAGCAGCGCGGCCAGCACTCCGCCGGCCACCGCGCCCCACAGGCCAAAGCCTCCCATCCACAGCCTGAACCCCAAGAGCAGACCGCCCTCATCTTCCAGGAGGTAATGGAAAAAATTGAAATTGCAGGCCACATAAAACACTCTGGCCCCGATCAAGCCCAGGGGGATGCCCAGCAGCCCGATGGCCCCGGCGGTGTCCTCCCTGAGGCCTGCGCGGCCGCAGCGCCATGCCAGCATGATGAGGCCCAGCGCCAACGCCGCCACCACGCAAAGGGCATAGGGCGTCACGGCCAGGCTGGTTTCATTGATCGTCAGTTCATACAAAGGCTCTGCGTTCATTGTTCATTCCCGTCCCTCAGTTTTCAGCAGGCAAATCAAGCGCTTTCGTTCAATCCGGCAAATATGCCGTGGCAAAGTAAATGATGTCGGGAATCCAGCGATGCTTGGGATTGGTGGGAGAATTCACCTTCTGGCCCCGGAACACGATGGTGGTGGAGGAACCGCCGTCCAGGTTGTAGCAGTTCTGAATGCCTTCAAAGGATGCGCACAGCTCGGCGAACTGGTAAATGGTCATGCCCGCGGAGCCCTGGTCCTCCGGCCCTTCACAGCAGATGCACATATATTCCAGGGGGCCTACCTGGGCGATGGCCATGCGCTGGAAATGGCTGTCCCCGCCGAAATCATGGTTGAACAGTTCGGTCTGCACTTCCCCATCGATGATGATGCCCGGCCCGAAGGTGAAGCCGTTGATGGGGGTATAGGGCAGGTGATTCTTCAGATAATCCGGCGAAGGCGCCCGCTCGATATGAAAATCGCCGTTTTCGTCAATGATCAGAACGTCGAAGCTGAAGCCGCGGCTTTCGTCATAAACGTTGATTTTGTTTTTGTACACCTTTCCCTGACGGCAGGTGTATCCGAAGGGCATGCGTTTTTCTTCACAATAGTAGTCGCCGTTGATGGCCAGCACGGCGTTGACGCGCCTGGCCACGGTCGCGCCCTGCTCCTTATCCGGTGCGTAGAAGGAGCCTGTGAATTCCGTGCGCAGCTGGCTGGCGTTGGCGATCTTCACCCGGGCCACCATGTAATTGGTGTCAAACATGCGCCCCTTTTCGATGGACACGGAGATGGAAGGATCCTCATAATGCCATTCATCCAGATAACAGTCCTCATAGGGCTCGATGCACTTGCCGGGCTTCAGGTCGTATTCAATGATTTCTGCGAACACAAACCGCGGCGAAGGCACCAGCACCAGCAGGGCCAGCAGCAATATGGCCAAGACTATGATCCGGAAGGTTCTGTACATCGTATGATCCTCCTTTGTTCATCAGGGCACGATCCGCCCCTGGTCAAATGTGACAATGCCGGTATCCAGGAAAGAGGCAGGCGGGTTTTCCATCCCTTTGTACTCCCGCTTGAAGGTGAGCTTGGAAAACACCGTCCGGCGCGCATCCTGATCCGTCAGTTCATAGGGCCTGAAATCGGGGTTCAGACGGGTTTCGCAGGGGATCACCCGCAATTGCTTCAGCTGCACCCGGCCGTCCGGATCCGTTTCATATGTCACCTGGAAAATGCCGGTGGCAGGATCCACCTCGCTCATGGTGCCGAAGGTGAAGTTCCCCGTGCTGTACAAAATCGGTTTCCCCCGATAAAACTGAATGGGCTGAATCACATGGGGATGGTGGCCCCAAATCATGTCCGCGCCGGCGTCGATCACCCGGCGGGCGTAATCCATCTGTTCCGGCTCCGGGGTCATATGGGTTTCCCTGCCCCAGTGCAGGCTGACGATCACCACGGCGCAGCCCTTTTCCCTTAAAAGCCGGATGCGCTTTTCAATGCGGCCGATATCATAATCCTGCGGGTAGGTAAAGCCCACAAACCCGAAGGAAATGCCGTTCACCCGGGCGATGAATAAATCGTCGTGGCCGTCATCCTGATTGGGATACACCGTTCCGAACCGGCCCACGCCGTACCGATCCAGGGTCATCATGCTTTCCCGGTAGCCGGCATCCAAAAAATCCATGCAGTGGTTGTTGACCGTGTTCACCAGGTCCACGCCCCCGTCCACCAGCGCCTGGGCGTGGTCCGGCGCGCCGATCAGGCAAAAGCGCTTGTCGGCATGCTGGGTGCCGGTGGTGAACACCACCTCCAAATTGGCCACGGTCAAATCGTCCTGTTCGAAATACTGCTTCACCTCGGAAAAAGGCCAATCATAGCCCCTCTCCCTGAGCACGGAATGAAAGGAGGGGTCCACCTGGCGATACTGGAGGGCGTCCCCGATGGAGCAGTCCCCCACGAAGGACAGCGTGGCCGTACCGGGCTCCGCGCCCTCGCGGTCGTAGTCGAAGCTGAGGATTTTCGTTTCCGCCGCGGCCAGGCCCAGCACAGGCAAAAGCACCGTGATCAGCAGCAGCCAAACGGCCAGTATTCGCTTCACGCAATCCCTCCTTCATTCTTTCGTCATACAAATGCAATTATTTATTATACGGAAGAAAGACTGTCCTGTCAATGAAAAAACCCCCGGATTTTTTGGAAATCCGAGGAAAATCGTCAAAACGTCAGGTTTTGCAGAATGCGCATGGCTGCATCAGAGCATTCAGTCCTTCGGGCAGCGCGGACACGCAATCCACCCGTTCGCCCGTCAGGGGCTGGATGAACCTGAGCGCGCAGGCATGCAGCGCGAACCGCCCCGGCAGGCGCGGATCCGCTTGCCCGTAGAGATAATCCCCCACAATGGGACAGCCCGACGCCGACAGATGCACCCGGATCTGATGGGTGCGTCCCGTTTCCAGGCGCAGCCGCACCAAGGTCCAATCCCCGCCCGTGTCCTCCACCCGATAGTGGGTCACGGCCCGCTGCCCGTCCTGGCGGATTTCGCGGCGGGGTCCCGCTCCCGCCTTGCCGATGGGCAGATCAATCGTCCCCGCCTCCGCCGGCGGATGGCCGCTGCATACGGCCAGGTATTCCCGCACAAAAGCGTCGGTATGCAGCTGCCGCTGCAACAGCTGCTGGGCATGGGCGCTGCTGGCCACAGCCATCAGGCCGCTGGTCCCTTTATCCAGCCGGTTCACCGGACGGAACGTGTACCCCGCCGGGCAGCCCAGGCGGTCATACAGCGCGTTTTCCAGGGTAGGGCCTTCCTGACGGGCGGAGCACAGGGTGGGCAGCGGAGCGGGCTTATCCACCACCAAGTAATCGTCATCTTCGTACACGATGCGCACGTCAGCGGCATGCGGCGTCAGCGCCGCGGCCCCGTGCTCCTCCCACTGAGCGGTCAGAATCTGGCCCGGGATCAGCCGCACGTCCGCGTGAACGGGCCGGCCGTCCAGGGTCAGTCCCCCGCTGAATTTCAAATGGCTGAACATGCTCCGGGACAACAGCATGGCCCTGAGCGCGACGGATTTCACCGTACGCCCCGCCTCCGCTTCCGTCACCAGATGATCCAGCCTGGGCATGTCTTCTCTTTCCCCCCGGTCAATCCATGAGCCGTTCCATGGCGTTGCGCAGCGTGACCCGCTCGGGCAGGTTGGGCCAATAGCGCTCGAACCGCACCGAGTCGATGGGATAATTGCTGTAATCCACCATGTTGCGCACGAACAGCAGCACCCGCGTGTCGCCGTTCAGATCGTTTTGAATGCTGATGGGCTGGCCGAAATGGAAGCCCAGGTCACTCATCCGTTCCGGCTCCACCTCCGTCACGCTGTTCAGATCGTGGAAGAAAGTGAAAAACTCAGACAGGGTTTTGGTGCGGCCTTCCTTCTCCGCGTAGTAATTGTAATAGCTCACATACACCGTATCCCCCGCCACATCCACATACACTTCGCCGATCACGTACATGTTGCTGGCCACGTATTCGAAGGTTTGCCGGCCCTGCACCGTCAGATCGACCGGGGTAAAGGTGTACCATTTGTCCGTCATGCCGGGGCGGATATCCCGGAAGGCAGGGCCGAAGCTGCACGCCGTGTTCTTGTAATACCATTTGGCCCGTTCGATGGTGATGGTGCCGTCCTTGGCGGAGTAATTGTAAAACAGGTTATAGGTATAGGTTTTCCCGTCCATTCTGAAGCTGGCCTTCACCCGCTTGACGGTCCGTGCGGCGGACAGCTTGGCATCGTCGTAGGGCGCCTGCCAGGTGATTTCATCGCCGGCCTGCACGCCGTTCTTTTCCTGCTGATAGATCACGGTGTTGCGGGCCACGTCGGTCAGGGTATAGGTGACCGTGCCGCTTTCGGTGCTGTTGATGACGGTTTTCAGCACGTCGCCGCTTTGTCCGGCGGATAAGGTGGCCGGCCCCACATATGTCATGGTCAGCGGCTTCCCCTCCGCGTGCACGCCGCACACCGGCAGCAGCACCACCATCAGCAGCGCGGTCATAAGCGCCGTCAGCACCACAGAACAAATCATTTTTTTCATGATCAAATCGATCTCCTTTCCTTTTCCATCCCTGGAATCATTATACACTGATTAGACGATTTGAAAAGCCGTTTTGTTCCTCCTCATTTCACTTTTTTGGTATTTTTTCATTTTTCTTGCCTAAATGCCTATTTTTTGCGTCCAAAAACAATGAAATATTTGTGAATTATGGTCACCCGTATTGACAATGTCATATTTGGGATGTAAAATACAGATGTACCGATGAAACGGAGGAATGTACCATGACGGAATCCTTGTTATTTCAGAATAAAACGGAACAAATGGATATGCCCGCCGTGCTGGTGGAAGGCGCCCATACCCCGGACGCCCTGGCCGGCGCCAGCGGCGTTTACATCGCCGCATCTGGCTCGGCCATGCTGCAAAACGGCGCGCTGGCCCTGCGCACCGTGGAGCATTGGCTGTGGCTCGCCGTGGAAAGCGGCAACCTGGAATTGGAAAACGAATCCGCCTCCTTTACCCTGCGCTCGGGCGACTGCTGCATGCTGCCGCCCGGTTCCCAGGGCGTGATGCTGGACGTGCATCAGGAGGCCCGCATCCTGTGGGTCATGGTGGGCGGCACGCTGAGCGGCGCGTTCTTGCAGCGCATGGGCGCGCTGCCCCACCGGATCATGAAGCAGGGCGCGCTGCCCAGCCAGCTGAACCTGGCCAAGCACATCGTGCAGGCCACGGTTCGGGTGGCGGCGGCGGAGGACGCCTCCAGCGCCCAGCTGCAGCAGCTGCTGTGGGCCATGCTGGCCTCTCATTCCGGCCAGCCCGTGGCCATGGATGCGGTGCTCAGCCACGAAATCGCCAAAGTGGTGGACGCCATGCGCAAAAACCAGTACCGGGACAACTTCTCCCTCAGCGATATGGCCGCCCTCAGCCGTATGCCGGTGGAAACCTTCCGTAAGCGCTTCGTGAGCGAAGTGGGCATGCCGCCTCAGAGCTATCAGCTGTTCTGCAAAATGGAGCGCGCCAAGGTGCTCCTGAAGGAAGGCTGCACCGTGCGCCAGGCGGGCATCGAAGTGGGCATGAACGACCCCTATCACTTCTCCAAGACCTTCAAAAACATCGTGGGCATGAGTCCCTCCGCCTACAGCAAGACGGCGCTGAAATGACGCAGCTTGTGGATGTATCGCCCTGCCTGACGGAGACTGAAGCCCGCCTGCTCTCTCCCCTGCAATTGGCCTATGTGGGCGACAGCGTGCATGCCCTGATGGTGCGCACCCATTTGATGCGGAAAAACCTGCCGGTGGGCGATATGCACCGCGCCGCCAACCAGGCGGTCAGCGCCGTCAGTCAGGCCCGTGAAATGCAGCAGCTGCTGCCGCATCTGTCTCAAAAGGAAACGGACATCGCCCGTCGCGGCCGCAACGCCCATCCCCGTCACAGCGGCCCCAAATCCGCCACCGTGCGGGAATATGCCGACGCCACCGGGCTGGAAGCGCTGCTGGGGTATTTGTACCTCACCGGTCAGGGCGAAAGGCTCCGGGAATTATCGACTTATCTATACGCGGAGGAAACGTAAACCATGCCGGAAAAAAGACTGCAAGTCGTATTGCTGGCCCATACCCCTGACCCCGAAAAAACCTGCGCCCTGGCAGCCCGCACCTGCTATTCCGCCTCGGAATACGATGATCTGCGGGCCCTGGTGGCGGAAAAGGATCAATCGGCGTTCCTCCGGCGGATCGTGGCCAGCGGCCATCTGTCCGTCCTGGAGCATGCCAGCTTCACCTTCGGCGTCTCCGGCGTCAGCCGGGCGCTTTTGGCCCAGGTGACCCGCCACCGCATCGCCAGCTTTTCGGTGCAGAGCCAGCGGTATGTGTCCCTGGCCGACGGCTTTGGCTACATCATTCCGCCCAGGATCAAGGCCATGGGCGAAGACGCCGTGGCCGAGTTTGAGCGCCAGATGGCTCAAATGCAGGCGTGGTATGCACAATGGCAGGAAAAGCTGGGCAAGGGTGAAGGCAGCAATGAAGACGCCCGGTTCGTGCTCCCCAACGCCTGTGAGACCCACATCACCATGACCATGAACGCACGCGAGCTTTTGCACTTCTTCTCCCTTCGCTGCTGCAATCGCGCCCAGTGGGAGATCCGGGCGATGGCCCGGGAGATGCTGCGGCTGTGCAAAAAAGAAGCGCCGGTCATCTTTGAAGCCGCCGGTCCGGGCTGCGTATCCGGCCCCTGCCCCGAAGGGGCGAAAAGCTGCGGTCAGTTTGAGGAAATGCGGGAATTGTACCACAATTTATAATAACAGAGGAGAACATAAAGATGGCATTTTATCAGGATTTCAGCAAAAAGAAAATGACCCGGAAGGATCACCTGCGCGCCGAAAGCAAATGGGAGGAAGAAGGCACCCGCTATCGCCGTTCCTCCGCCCAGGCGGATCAGCAGCGCCGGGAGCATATGGAAAACGATTCCCGTCAGCGCCCCGGCAAGCCCGGCCAAAGCGCCCCCTTCCGCAGCCCCAAGCCGTCGGGACGGCCTGACCGCCATCCCGCCCCGGAAAAGCGTATGGAGCGCAAGCCTGCGCCCCGTCCCGAACCCCGTCGGGATATTCCCCGCGAGGACGCCTATCAGCCGCCGGAAAACCTGCTGTCCGGCCGCAATCCCATCCGGGAGGCCATCAAATCCGGCCGGGATATTGAGCGGCTGCTGGTAGCCAAGGGCGATTTGTCTGCCACCGCCCGGGAAATCGTAGCCATGGCCCGGGATGCCCATATCCCCATTCAGACGGTAGACCGCAGCCGTTTGGACGAAATCACCAGGAATCACCAGGGCATGCTGGCCTTCGCCTCCGCTTATCGCTATTACGATGTGGAGGATATGCTGGCGGACGCTGAGGAAAAAGGCGAGGCGCCCTTCCTGGTGGTGCTGGACGGCGTCACCGATCCCCAGAACCTGGGGGCCATCATCCGCACTGCCGCCTGTGTGGGCGCGCATGGCGTAATCGTGCCGGAGCGCCGGGCCGTTGGCCTGACTCCCTCCGCCGTGAAGGCGTCCGCCGGCGCCATCGAAACGGTAAAGGTCGCCCGGGTGACCAACCTGACCCGCACCCTGGAGACGCTGAAGAAACAGGGCATTTGGCTCTACGCCGCCGATATGAACGGCGAGGATTACCGCAGCGTGCGCTTTGACGGCCCCATGGCCCTGATCGTCGGAGCGGAGGGCGAGGGCGTCAGCCGTCTGGTGCTGGAGACCTGCGATTATCGGGTGTCCCTGCCCATGCGGGGCGGCGTGGGATCGCTGAACGCTTCCGTGGCCGCGGGCATCCTGATGTATGCCGCCTATTCGGGCCGCGAATAAATCTCTTTCCCCTGGAGGTCGCTATGCCGGATTCTTCCTTCCCTGATGATCAAAAGGAATTTGAGCAGTTCCTGTCCATGTCAGATGAGGATGTGGCTGTGCTCGCTCAAAACGGAGACGGGCAGGCCCTGGCCTATCTGCTGAATAAATACAAGAATTTCGTGCGTTCCAAAGCCCGAAGCTATTTTTTGATCGGCGCGGATCACGAGGATATCGTGCAGGAGGGTATGATCGGCCTGTACAAGGCCATCCGGGATTTTCAGCCCGCCCGCCTGACCTCCTTCCGTTCCTTCGCGGAGCTGTGCGTCAAACGTCAGATCATCACCGCCATCAAGGCTGCCACCCGGCAAAAGCATGTGCCGCTGAACAGTTATGTGTCTCTGAACAAGCCCCTGTACGACGAGGAATCGGACCGGACGCTGCTGGACGTCATCGAGGGACGGGTCACCAATCCCGAGGATCTTTACATCAGCCAGGAGGATCTGGCCCGGATCCAGACCCAGATCACCGAGGTGCTGTCCGATTTGGAGCGGCAGGTGCTGGACGCGTTCATGGACGGCAAAAGCTACCAGGAAATTGCCGAGCTGCTGGGCCGCCACGTGAAATCCATCGACAACGCCCTGCAAAGGGTGAAGCGCAAGCTGTTCAAATTCCGGGAAGAGAACGATAACTGAAGGATCGCTTTTTCTCGCTGCGTCAAGCCAAAAACCAGCGGAACCGGCATGTATTTGCGCATGCCGGTCCTTTATGCTCATTTTCGTCCCAAGGATAAAGAGCGGCGCGTTTTTTTCGCCGGATGTGCCCAACGAAGAGACGGTGCCGCCTCACATTTTCCCGAATAAAAACGGCACGGGATTCTGCCCCTCCGGTCGGAATCCCGCGCCTTTTTTGTTTTTCCTGAATTGCCTGCTGCTTCCTGATTTGGGGCAGTCCTGGCCGGAACAGCGCCGACAGCTGATCACGGTGCGGCGGAGGGCGTTTTAACCAAAGCCAGCGGAAAAACGCCCAATGATTTGACTTTTGGGAATAGGATCATTCGGTCTTTATATCAAAGCGTGTTCGCTCGCCACCCGTTCCAGATACAATCGGGCCGCCTCGGCGTTTTGCGGCTTGGTATCCTCCAGGGTCATGGGCAAATCTTGCCGCACCGCGAAAGCCAGCAGCTGCTCATAGCGCATCATGCCGGTGCCGCAGGCGACGGAGCGCACCTTGCCGTCCTCCGTCACCAGGTCCTTCATGTGCAGAATGCGCACCCGGTCCCCCAAGCGGCGAATGGCGTCGGCGATGATTTCGTCCCGGGTTTCCACCGTGTCCGGCCCGATCAGGTTCACCGCGTCCAGGATGATCTGAACGTGATCGGAGGACACGGCGTCCAGCATGCGTTCCGCCCGCTCCGGGGTAGAAATGATATGGTTCCACACGGGCTCCACGGCCAGGATGGCGTTTTCCTCCTCCGCCCGCTGCGCCACAGGCCGCAGACAATCCACAAAAAACCGAAACGCTTCCTCGCTCCGGGGTGCCGTGCATTCAAAGCGGGACGCGGGATTGGCAAATGTTTCCGTGCCTACCACCCGGGCCCCGATCATGGACGCAAAATGAAGGTGCGCCCCATAAATTTCCCGGGTGCGCAGGCGCTGTTCTCCGTCAGGATCGGCCAGATTCAAATAGCATCCCAGCACCGCGCATGTCATTTCCTGACTGTCAAACGCTTCCTGCACCTCGGCGGCCATGTCCGCATTCAGCCGGGCTGGCGCGTCCGTCATGGAAAAGCCGTCCACCACCTTGCTCAGCGCCAAATGAGCGCAGGAAAAGCCCTGAGCCCTGGCAAAGCCCAGCCGCTGGGCCAGGGTGCCGGGCGCGGTGTCATGCAGACGAATGCCGATATTCATGTTTCCCGCTCCTTTCCGCTCCGCCCGCCACGGATATCATGCCGCGGCAGGCCTGACGCGCATCCCGTCCGGTTTTACCGGCGCAAAACAAAGGGCATCCCGGACGGTCCGGCTCATTCATCTTCCGCCGCGGTTTCCGCTGCGGCCGGCATTTCCGGCGGATTGCACCAAATGCAGGGAGTCAGCGCGGAAAATTCGGGATCCTGCAATTGCTCAAAGGACAGGGGCTTCATGGGTTCGTATTTGTCATCCACGCCGAAGCACGCGGGAGAGGCATGGTAATTCTTCCCGCCGTTGGGGTTGTAGTACACCATCGTTCCTTCGGGCACAGGCGGCGGCGTACGCCCCTCCCAGTCCTCCCAGATCACGATCTTGGTAAACTTTTCGTAGTGGTTCCACAGCCAGGCCATGTTCACGCCCTCCGCCGTGCGCTTGCGCTGCACGCGGATGCAGCCGTGGCTGGCCCGCTCGCCCAGCAGGTTTTCATACCGGGCATAATCCTTGTTGGATCCGCTTTGATTGTACGGCACCTGGTGCAGCAAATCGCCATCGTTGAACCGAATGGCTTTTTCGCATACCATGCGGCCATCCTGGAAGCTGCCTACCTGGCTCACCAGAAAGAATTCACCGGAGCGCGTTTCATTATAGCGCTGCTTGTCATTGGGCAGGCCGGTGGACACCCGCAGGGTGGTAAACAGTTCTCCGTCCACAAACACATACAGCCGCTGGGTCAGCTTGTCCACCACCAGTCCCATGTGTTCATAGGGGGTCACTTCGGTGAGCAGTTCCGTTTGCACATAGCCCTGCAGCAGTTGGTTCCATGCCTTGGTTTTGCTGGTGTTAAAGGAACTGGAATAGGTTTCCACCTTCGTCCAGCCGTTTTCATCCTCGCCCAGCACGTGCACGCTCTGGGAATAGCAGGTGATCTCCCCGATCGCCTTGCCATTAGGCGCATCCAGCAGGCTGACGCGGCTGCGCTGATCCCCGGAGACCACCGTCACCGGCGCCATCAGCATCTGCCATACCGCCTCCGTATCGGTAATATCCATGGGCGTGGTCCAATAGCAATGCGCATGGTCGCAGTCCATGCGGGTGGAGGGCGTGTATGCCTCCTGGGCCGCAGCGCCCAGGGGCAGCAGCATGGCCAGCATCAGCATCAGACACAGGAACTTTTTCATGGGATTCTTTCCTCCGAATGGCACAATTTTACGGATCTATTATACAGGATCCGTCATTTTTCCACAAGGGGCGAAACGTAAAGTTTTGGCGCAACTGTTCCGCCCCGGAACAGAGAAGCAGGGCGAACGCATTGGCGGGGGCATCGCGGGATGCTGCTCCTGACGGAAAAGCGCCCCGGCGGCGTGTGCGCAGGGAGGACGAAAAAAGGTTCTTCACGGAAAGTCAGGGAGAAAGAAACGACCTTTCCTGTCATCTTGAGCTGAGTGGAGCGAAAGCGGAACGGAGTCGAAAGATCTATTCCCCATTTGAGCGATTCCCGCACAGATTCCTCGGCTGCGCTTCGCCTCTCGGCTGCGCGTCGCTCGGGATGACACCGAGGGATTTTCGTTTCCCTCATAATCCGTGAAGAACCGATAGTTTTCCGTCGGGAGCGCAGACGGCCGGAGGAATTCTTCCTTACGGTTTTTTCGCCCGGGAGGTTCACAGGGCCGGGAGGGAAACCCAGGCGCGCGGGCAGACGCAATTTCCGCCATCGCAGCGATGGTTATGCCCATCCTCGCAGAGGAGGTTTAAAACTCATTTTCACGTGAAAACGGCACGGGATTCTGCCGTCCGGTTGGAATCCCGTGCCAGGTCTTATCTGCTTTTTTGATGAACCGGTAATCTGGTTTGAGGCAGCCCCGCCACAGTCTCAGCGGTATTCCTGGCGCCTGATCACAGCAGAATGCAGATCATGCCTCCTTCGCCCTCGTTGAGCATTTTTGTCAGGGCAGACTGCACCTTTTCCTGCGTATCCACCGGCAGACGGTTCAATTTGCCGTTGACGCCCTCCTGGATCAATTCCTTCAGGGATTTGCCGAAAAAGTTGGTGTCCCACAGGCTTTGAGGATCCTTTTCATACTCCTCCGACAGGGTTTGCACGAATTCCTCGCTTTGTTCTCTGGTGCCCAGCACCGGCGCGATTTCCGTTTCGATATCGGAGCGGATCAGGTGCAGCGTAGGCGCGCTGGCCCGCAGACGTACCCCGTAGCGACTTCCCTGCCGCATCAGTTCAGGCTCCTGCAGACGCACCTCGCTCATAGCGGGCGTGACCAGGCCGTAGCCCGTCTGCTGCACGGCCTTCAGCGCGCCGGCCACCCGGTCATATTCCCGTTTGGCCGTCACCAATTCCTTCATCAGGGACAGCAGGTGGGCGTCCCCCGTGATGTTTTCGCCGCACTGCTCGCTGAGCACCTGATTGAACAGCCCCTCCCGCACCGGCAGTTCATAGCTGACCGCGCCTTCCCCCAGGTTCACCTGCTCATCGCGGGGCGTCATGAAATAGGGTGAATCGGCAAACGCCGCGGCGGTATCCGCCTTATCCCGCACCTTGCGCAAATGCTCGCCCAGGGCGCGAACCGTGTCCAGGGCATGGGCAGTCAGCCAATGGCTGTCCTCCAGGGCGCTCATCCAGCCGGGCACCTGGAAGCGCACCTCCCGCAAGGGAAACTCCAGCAGCAGGGAGGACAGGAGCTGCTGAATATCCTGGGGCTGCATTTCCTTCACGTTCAGCAGCGTCACCGGCACGTCGTATTTGTTTTCCAGCGCGGCGGCCAGGTTCTTCGCCTCCTCGCTCTGGGGGCGGGCCGAATTGAGCACCACGGCAAAGGGCTTCTGCAGGGATTTCAATTCCCGGATCACCTGCTCCTCCGCCGCCGCGTAATTGGAGCGGGGCAGATCCGCCACCGTGCCGTCCGTGGTCACCACCAGGCCCACAGTGGCGTGATCCTCCATCACCTTACGGGTGCCCAGGGCCGCCGCCTGCTCAAAGGGCATATCCTGATCCGACCAGGGGGTGGACACCATGCGGGCAGCCTCCCCCTCCTGGGTGCCCAGGGCGCCGGGGATCAGATAGCCCACCGAATCCACCATCCGCACCCGGGCGGTGAGCCCATTGTCCAGCCGCACCTCCGCCGCGCCTTCTCCGGGCACGAACTTGGGCTGCGTGGTCATGATAGAACGGCCGGAGCCGGATTGGGGCAGTTCGTCCACCAGCCGGTCCCGCTTTGGCCCCGCCGCCATGAACGGCAGCACCAGTTCTTCCATCAGGCCGGTAATCAGCGTGCTTTTCCCCGTGCGCACCGGCCCCACAACGCCGATATACAAATCTCCCTGCGTTCTTTCCGCAATATCCCGGTAAAGGGGCTTTACGGCCCGCGCGTTCTCCTGCGCCATTTTTCCGCCTCCTTCACATGATCCCGTTTCACGGAATAGATATGCGGCGGCGGGCGGCATTATACTATGGCCTGATAAAAAGCTTGCCGGATGGCCGGCGGCCTGTTCGTTCCGATTCAGCCGGATGAAGGGACGTCGGCGCGGAAATTACCGGCAGAAATCCTGACCGCAGCAAAGCATGGCGGAAGAACGGCCGGAATCCACCGTCGAGCGATCGCGTGAAAACGCCCGGAAAAAAAGCGGGCCGCCTGACCGGCAGCCCGCTTGATTGTCTGATATTAATACTTATTCTCACCTAAAAGATTGAAAAATACGGAGCGTATTTTTTGTGCTGGCTAAGCTGAATGAAGGGAGGTGCAGCACCGCTGCGTTGACCGGAATGAAGCAACGCCAGCGCGGAAAAGACGCCCGTTGATTCATGATTTTAGGTGAGAATTAGTATAAATTACATTTTCTCGGGATAGGTCTTTACATTGGCTTCTTTGGTCCACTCGGCAATCGCGCTATCCAGCGCTTCTTCCTTCATTTCAGACAGCACGTGGGCTTCCAGCTCCTCGCGGACATCATCCAGGCTCACGGCGCCCTCGGCCACGTCTTCGATGTATTTCACGATATGATAGCCGTACACAGATTCAGTGGGTTCGCTGACATCGCCGATGTTTTCAACGCTCATGGCGGCCTTCACGAAGCCTTCCACGAAAGTGGGGCTGTCGGCGCTGACGTAGTAGTACGTGCCGGCAGAGCTGTTATCCTCATTGTACTCAGCAATCAGAGCGTCAAAATCGGCATCCGCGGCAGTGGCCAGCTTATAGACCTCCTGGGCTTTTTCCAGGGTGGCGGCCTTAGCGGCCTCCGAGGCGTCGGCCACACCGTGCTCGGCGGCGTCCACCTTCTCCTGGGCGTCATTCACCGCGGCCTGCAGAGCAGCCTTGTCGGCATCCTCGGCAGCCTCGTCCAGCGCGGTCTGGGCGGCGTTGAGGGCGTCCCGGGCTTCCGTCAGGGCAGCCTGGGCGGCGACGGAAGTTTCGTCATCGCTGGAGAAGGGGATCAGGATGTGCTGCACCTTGCGGTAGCCAGGCAGATTGTAATACACGGTCTTGCCCTGGCTGCGGGCCTGTTCATAGGCCTGCTTCACGGTTTTGAGCGCGGAATCGATGTCCGCCTGCGCGGCATCCACCTGTTCCTGAGCGGCGTCCACGGCAGCCTGCAGGGCATCCTTGTCGGCGTCCTCCGCGGCGGCTTCCAAAGCGGCCGTCGCTTCCGTCAAGGCTGTTTCGGCGGCAGTCAGGGCAGCCTGGCCGGCAGCGGAATCCTCTTCACTGACGGTGAAGGAAGCCTTATCCCCTTCCACGTGCGAGTCAAAATCGGCCTGCAGCTCTTCCTCGGAAACGGTCACCGTGTCGGTGATGGAAGCCTGCAGCTTCTCAATGGCCTTTTCTTCCTTGGCGCTCTTGATGAAGTCCTCCAGGGTGGAGCGGCCGTCCGCGGTGGTAATGCCGTTATCTTCCACATACTTGGCCGCTTCGGCGTTCAGTTCATCGCCCTGCAGCTCGCTGTCAGACAGATAAGAACTGATCACGGATTGCAGGAAAGTGTCGTAATTGCTCTTGGCGGTTTCTTCCACAGCGGCCTGTTCTTCTTCCGTCAGCTGGTCGAAGCCCTGGGCCAAGGCCTTTTGCTTCTGCACCAGATTGCTCACGTAGCTGTTGATCACCTGCTCGGTGATTTCAGCGGTCGTGGGCATGGAGGACAGCAGGCCGTATTGATAGTACATGCTGTAGTTCTGATACTGGCTGTTTACCGCATTGGTAATAACCCGCTTGCTGATGGTTTCGCCGTTGACGTCGATCACGGTGCGGGCCATATCTTTTTCTTCATCCACCACGTCCAGAGCGCAGCCGCTCAGGACCATGACCAGGGCAAGCAACAGGGCCAATAAACTCTTTTTCCGCATTTCTGGGACATCTCCAATCTGTTTTGTTCAGTCCAACATATCTATTATACAGGATATGTTCAAAAACGGCAAGTACAAATTCTGCAATTTCCGTTTTTTCCGTTTTTTTGTCTTTCCCGTCTTTTTCAGCCGTACTCAGTTCTGCGGCGGCTTTTTGCGCAGCTTTTCATAGGTGCCGTCTTCCCGCTGGATATACACCTGATCCAGGGTGGCCTTCAAACCGTCCCGGAATTCACGGATATACCGGTCGCGCAGGGCAGCCTGCTCCTTGACTTCGCTGTCCGTCAGGCCCACGGTTTTCTTTTTCCGGGCCAGCTCGTTGATCCGCTCAATGTCACGCTTATCCACGCGCGTCCTCCCTCCGCAGCAGAATGCCCAGGCAAACGGGCACGCTGATCGCGATCACATACAGCGCATACAGCAGGATGCGGCTGACAGGCGCGCCGTCAATACCGAATTCCGTGCCAATGCAAAATCCGGTGGCCAGCAGCACCGCGGCCAGCGCCGCGCCCGGCAGCCATTTCCGCCGCATGAGCCCGGCGATGCCCGCCAGCACGGGAACCGCGGCCGCGGCAATGTAAACCAGTACTTCCGCGGCGGTGCTGTTCAGATGATGCCGGGTGAGGTAAAACAGCATAAAAGCCAGCCCCCCGCACAGCGCCAAAGACGGCAGCGTCCAGACAGCCACTTCCTTCCCGGGCACGCGCCGCCGCCTGCACAGCACAATCACGGCGGCCAGCACCATCAAAATGGCGATCACCTGCTGCACCTTCACAAAGGAATTCAGCCTGCTGATCATGTGGCCCTCATCCCGCAGGCTTTCAAACAGCACCTGCGTGCCGCCAAACAGCAGCAGGAACAGCAGATAGGTGTCCCCCGCGCGGCTTTTCTTGAGCAGGTCCCTGGCCAAGGCCAGCGCCAGCACCAGCGCCGTCAGCGATTCCAGCAGGTAAATCGCCAGATAGCTGCTGTCGCCCTCCTGAACGGCCAGGAAGGAGCGGGCCAGAAAGCTGTCCGGCTGCAAGGCCCGGCTGATGCCGAACAGCTCTTCGGCGTATCCTTCCCCCAGCCGTTCGCAGGCCACGAACAGCATCAGGCACGGGGCCAGAATATCCAGCAGCCTGGAAGCGGACTGGCGGGTGATCCACGCGGCGAGAATAGCGCCCATGCTGGCGCCCAGCAGCGCGCCCATCATGGAATATCCGCCGGCGGTGACCATGAAGATCCCCTGAACAGGCATGGGACCGGTGAGATCATTCTGCGCCAGCAGGCACAGAAACAGCCTGGATACCGTAAATCCCACCGTCAGCGACAGCACGCCGGCCAGCGGCGCGGTGCCCTTTTTCCAGCGCGCCTTCCGCAGCAGCACGGCCAGCACGATCAGCGCCACCGCTGCGCCCAGTGCGGCATACAGCCCGAAGCCGTACACCTCCACACCCAGAAAGAATACCTTTTTCGCGTCTTCCCACATGCTGCTTACTCCTCCGGCGATACGGCAGTGGCGAAATAAATGATGTCGCTTTGCTCCCGGGGAGAACCGCCCAGATTGTTGACCACCTGTCCGTGGAACACCATCACCGCGGTGCCGCCGCCATCCAGGTTAAAGGCCTCCAGGCATCCCAGGGCGCCCATGAAGTCCGCCAGCTGCTGATGGGTGACCCCGGCGGATTCTCCCCGGCCCTCGGCGATCACCAGCACATAGCTCAGGCGATCCAATTGCCCGATGGCGGAGCGGGGCTCCTGGCCGTTTGGGTTGTAGCCGTATTCCTTGTCCATTTTCAGCACCTGCCCCTCCTGCACCAGCGCGGGGCCAAAGGTGAAGGCGTTCACGATCTGATGTCCGGTGTCCTTTTCAAAATCAAGGACGCCCTGGGATTTGATGAAGGTATGGAAATCGCCGTTTTCGTCGATGATGAGGATATCCTTTTTCCGGTTGGTTTTGTTGCGGATCTTCTGCCCCATCCGATACTCAAAGGTGGTTTTCTGGGGATCCTTGGTGTACCAGTCGCCGTTCATGGCCACCACGGCGTTGTATTCCTTGGCCATGGTGGGCACCAGCTTCTTGGCTGAGGTAGCGGTGACCTTGGCGCCGGCGATGCCGGTGCGCAATTGGGTGGGCGACGCCACTTCCACCCAGGCGATGCGCCAGATGACGCCGTCCTCCTCCCGGGTTTCCATCTGCACGCGAATGGAGTCATCCTCATAGCCGCCCTCGGTAAACAGCGCTTCATCGGGAGCATAGCCCGGGGTGAAATCCACCGGCAGGGCATATGCCGTTTCCGTTTCCACCTGGATCTCCTCGGCGCATGCAGTGGGTAGCAGCCGCCGCAGCCAGCCCTCATCCTCCCCGGGGATCATATCTTCCATTTCCATCCGCACAACGCCCAGGATCTTAGGCGCGGAAAGCACAAAGGGCATGGCCAGCACCATCGCGGCGCACAGCACAGACAGCAGGATCCGAACGGACAGTTTCATTGTTTCATTCTCCTTTCCCATCGGCGGTTTTCTGAGGAAACACCCAGGCTTTCTGGACGCGGAAATTCACCACGTACATGACCGTGTCAATGACGATTTTCAGCAGCACATGCAGGAATGGCGCGCTCTGGCCCAGGAAATGATCCAGGAAGCCAAAGAGCAGGGTGGTCACGAGCAGCGCGCACACCGCCAGCGTGATATACCTTCCCACCGCGCCCCTGTCCTTGCCGCCTTGGAACACATAATGCCGGTTCAAAAGAAAATTCACCGGCGCGGAGCACATCCGGGCGATAGGCGTGGCCACCAAGGCCCTGAAGCTGAATGGAATGCCCAGCCACGTGATATCCGGCTTGTCCCTGAACACCCAGAACATCAGCAGCCACAGCACCGTATAGTCGATCAGGAAGGACAGGATGCTCACCGTGCTGTAGCGGAGGAAGGAACCCAGCAGGATTTTATAGATCCTCCAGGAATCCCGGATGGGATGGAAGTGGGTGCCCTTGTTCTCCTCCATATAGATGGTTTCGATGGTGATGGACCGCATGGGGATCTTTTGATTGCTGCATCGGATGAGCATGTTCATTTCATACTCAAACCGGTCGCCGCTGACCCCCAGCATGAAATCCATCAGGCTGCGGGGAAAGGCCCTGAGGCCCGTCTGGGTGTCCGGCAGCCATTGGCCGTACAGCACCCGGAACACCCAGCTGGTCATGCGGTTGCCGAAGCGGGATTTGGGCGGCACATGGGGATTGGCTTTGGAAAAATCCCGGCTGCCCAGCAGCAGCTCCTCCTTGCCCGTCATTTCTCCGGTCAGCTTCAGCGTATCCGGCACGGTGTGCTGGCCGTCGGAATCCGCGGTGATCACGCCCTGAAAATCCGTATGCTCCTTCAAATAAGCGAAGCCCGTTTTCAGCGCCGCGCCTTTGCCGCGGTTCACCGGATGATGCAGCACATGGCAGCCGTCCCAGCCGTCGATTTCCTCGAAAATCGGCTGGTACTCCGCCGCCGACCCATCGTCCACCACCAGAATCAGCCCGTATCCCGCCTGGCACAGCTGCTTCACATAAGCGGGCAGCCGCTCATCCGGCGACAGAGAGGGAATCAGCACACAGCATTCCCGGGGAGTCATACAAGCACCTCTTTCACTTCCGTATCTTTTATTGCATGGCCGTATCCAGGTAATCGGTGATCAGCGGCGTCAGATCCGCCGCCGCATAAGCGTTCAAAAGCGCCTCAAAATCCTGCCGCGTGGCAAACTGAAAGGCGAATGTCCCGGCATATGCCCGAAGAAAAGCGTCCACGCCTCCCGGCAGCATTTCATCCAGCGCCAGCATCAGCGCGGCCCCGCGGCCGTAGACCACCGCGGCATAATCCGACAGAGAAGAAAAATAATCAATGGGGCTCCCGGGCGTCAGAGCGCCCAGATGGCTTTCCCGCATGGGTGCGTCCACCCGGAAGCTTTTCAGGGTGTCAAAGCTGCCCTGCCCATATCGCTGCTTCACATACCTGAGCATGGCGTATTCGCAGATCGCTTCATCCTGCCAGGGATCCCGCACCTGATCGGACCCCACCAGCGCGTAAAACCACTGATGGGCCGTTTCATGGGCCACTTCCAATTCCAGCGTATCCGCCCGGCTGTCCAGATAATTGCTTTCCCCGATCATGATCAGCCCGGGGTATTCCATGCCCCCGAAGGGAAAATCCGCGCTGCATACCGTGAGGGACGGATAGGGGTATTCCCCGTACAGGCTCGCGTATGTTTCCAGCGCTTTCCGGGCATCCTCCAGCGCCCGCTTGGCCCCCGCTTCCGTTTTCGCCAGGGAATGGATGACGGTGTTCCCCGCCCGGCAGGTCGCCCGGTTCGCATCCGGCATGATCCCCAGGGCCACATCCCGCGCCGCCAAGGCCTCGCCCTGCCATACGCCATCCTCGTCCCGGGTGAGGGGGCAGGTGCAGATTGGCGCGCCCATCTCCTCCGGCAGACGAAGCGTCAGGGTAAAATTGGCGCAGTCGCTGAGGAAGGGATCCCCCACGGCGGTGTAGGGATCCTGCCGCCACGCTCCGTTTTCCCAGCGGGAAAGCAGCGGGATCACATTGCCCAACTGATACGCGTTTCCCACGTATCCTGTGCGGTAGGCGCAGCAGGGAATGGTTTCCACGCAGCGCAGGAACAGCGTGCCTTCCTCCCCGGGGGCCAGGGGAGGAATATCGATGCGCAGCGCCGTCATCGCTTCGTCCGTGTAGCCATAGGACGCCCGTTCCCCGTTCCACATGACGTCGTCCAGTCTCAGCCCGCCGGGAGAAAACCCTTCGGGATAGCAGGCGTCGTACAATTCCTCCGACGCGGCCGGGCTGGTTTCCTCGGTCCGGAAGGCATTGATCCAGGTGCGCAGCACCAAATGATCCAGCGGTCCGCCGGTGTCGTTGCGGCAGGTCAGCGTTTCGGAAATTGCCAGGGCATGCTCCTCCGGCACCAGCCGCAAGGCCAATTCATACCTGTTCAGCCCCTCCGATGCCTGAAGCAGCCGGGAACTGACATCCGCTTCTCCCCCGGGGCCGCTTCTCAGGGCCAGCGCCACCGCCACAGCCAGCGCCACGCAAGCCACTGCCAGCAGCGCCTTTCCCCAGCGGGACCGGAATAGATGTATTATACACCGTTTGTCCGCCATTTTCCAGTCCCCCTTCCCCCGTCATTCCAAAAAGCTTCACAGATTATATTATTATAACACAATTCGCTCCTGATTCCATCCACCGGTGTGAAGATTTAACAAATTGTAACCGTTCGGTCATGGAAGAGAAGCGGAAAGGAAGCAGGGCGGTGCACGGCGTCCGGATGCCCATTGCGGGCGAACGAACCCGCGATAGCCGTTTCCCCACATGTTCTTGAATATCACGCGCCGTTCATCGTCCTGCCCTGAAAAATTTCAGGCAAAGATTGACATAACATCAGAAAAATGGTATGATGCAGACATCAAAAAAGCACGAACGTTACACCGAAATGACGGCACGGGAAAGGAGATTATTATGGCAAACGAATCCAGATCTTTTCGCTTGGTGAACGGAGTTACCCTTGAAAACATCGTGGACGCGGTGGATACCTTCTGCCGCGTTAACAAATCCATGGAGACCCAGTCTTCCCCCACCACCGACGGGTTTATTCTGCAGGCCAGCCAGCCCGGCAACGGCTGGAAAACCATTTCCGGCACGCGCCTGGCCATCACCACCCAGTTCATGGTCGTGGGCGATACCCTGACGGTGACCGTCGGCCAGGGCCAGTGGGCCGACAAGGTTGGCGCGGCCGCGGTGGCCTGGTTTGTGGCGTGGCCCTTCGCCATTTCCGCCGGGATCGGCGCGCTCCGCCAGAAAAAGCTGCCGGAGGAAATCTTTAATGTCGTTGAGCGCACGATCCTCACCGGCGGCGTATCCGTGGTGATCAACGGGGCGGGTTCCATCCTGAAGAAAGGCGTCGTGGTTTGCCCCAAATGCAAGGCCCGCAACGCCGATTCCGCCCGCTTCTGCTCAAGCTGCGGCAATCCGCTGTCCGCTGTCTGCCCCAAGTGCGGCCAGACGATGGCGCTCGGCGCCAAGTTCTGCCCCGCTTGCGGAGAGAGCATGAATCAGGAAACGGAAGCCTGATCCCATTGCGCCGTTTCCCCGGTTTTTGCTTGGTCAAGGCCCCGCCCGGCGATCTTTGCAGCCGGGATGGGGTCTTTTCCATGTCCCCCGGATACGGAAGCCGGCTCTGCGCCGGCGAAAGCCCTTTACAAAAATCGCATTTCCGATTATAATGTGAAAATCCGCAATGTTGAAGGAGGCTTTTGTATGCCGGTTCAGCCCTATGTACCCGCCGAGATCGAGCCCAAATGGCAAAAATACTGGGATGATCACCAGGCCTTCGCCGCCTCGGAGGACCATACCAAGCCGAAGTTTTACTCTTTGATCGAGTTTCCCTATCCCTCCGGCCACGGCCTCCATGTAGGCCATCCCCGGCCTTACACCGCCCTGGACATCGTGGCGCGCAAGCGCCGGATGGAGGGCTATAACGTGCTGCACTGCATCGGCTGGGACGCTTTCGGCTTGCCCACAGAAAATTACGCCATTAAAAACCATATTCACCCCGCCAAGGTGACCCAGGAAAATATCGCTCATTTCCGCGCCCAATTGCAGAAGCTGGGCTTCTCCTTCGATTATTCCCGGGAGGTGAACACCACCGACCCCGGCTACTACAAGTGGACCCAGTGGATCTTCCTGCAATTGTTCAAACACGGCCTGGCCTACAAGACCGAAATGCCCATCAACTGGTGCACCAGCTGCAAATGCGTGCTGGCCAACGAAGAAGTGGTGGACGGCGTGTGCGAGCGCTGCGGCAGCCCGGTGATCCGCAAGGTAAAAAATCAGTGGATGCTGAAGATCACCGCCTACGCCCAGAAGCTGCTGGACGGCCTGGACCATGTGGATTTTATCGACCGGGTGAAGACCCAGCAGCGCAACTGGATCGGACGCAGCGAGGGCGCCGAGGTGGATTTCCGCCTGGCCGGGCTGGATGAAAAGATCCGGGTGTATACCACCCGTCCGGACACGCTGTTTGGCGCCACGTATATGGTGCTGTCTCCCGAGCATCCGCTGATCGAAAAGCTGAAGGATCACATTGCCAACTACGGCGCGCTGATGGAATACCGCGCCGCGGCCGCCCGCAAGAGCGATTTTGAGCGCACCGAAATGAACAAGGACAAGACCGGCGTGGAAATCGCCGGCATCCGGGCTGTGAATCCTGTCAACGGCAAGGAGATCCCCATCTGGATCTCGGATTACGTGCTCATGACCTACGGCACCGGCGCCATCATGGCCGTACCTGCCCACGACGAGCGCGACTGGGATTTTGCCAAGAAATTCAATCTGCCCATCATCGAGGTGGTGGCCGGCGGCAAAAACGTGCAGGAGGAATGCTTCCCGGACGTGGCTACCGGCGTGATGGTCAACAGTGAATTCCTCAACGGCCTGTCCGTGGCCGACGCCAAGCAGAAAATTGCCGACTGGCTGACGGAAAAGGGCGTGGGCGAACGCAAAGTAAATTATAAGCTGCGGGACTGGGTATTTGCCCGGCAGCGCTACTGGGGCGAGCCCATTCCCATCATTCACTGCCCCAAGTGCGGCATGGTGCCCATGGATGAAAAGGATCTGCCACTGCTGCTCCCCGATGTAGAGCATTATGAGCCCACCGACGACGGCGAAAGCCCCATCGCCCGCATGACCGACTGGGTCAGCTGCAAGTGCCCCCAGTGCGGCGGCGACGCCAGGCGGGAAACCGACACCATGCCCCAGTGGGCCGGCAGCAGCTGGTATTTCCTACGCTACTGCGATCCGCACAACAACCAGGCCCTGGCCTCCAAGGAAGCGCTGGATTACTGGATGCCGGTGGATTGGTACAACGGCGGCATGGAGCATACCACCCTGCATCTGCTCTACAGCCGCTTCTGGCATCAATTCCTCTACGACATCGGCGTGGTGGACTGCCCCGAGCCCTACATGAAGCGCACCAGCCACGGTATGGTGCTGGGCGAAAACGGCGAAAAAATGAGCAAGAGCCGCGGCAACGTGGTCAATCCCGACGAAGTGGTGGCCGAAATCGGCGCGGACGCCTTCCGGATGTATGAAATGTTCATGGGCGCGTTCGACCAGGCCATTCCGTGGAGCACCAACGGCGCCCGGGGCTGCCGCAAATTCCTGGACCGCGTGTGGCGGCTGCAGGACTGCCTGACCGACAGCGAGGATTTCAGCGATGATCTTCGCGTGTCCATGCACCAGACCATCAAAAAGGTGACGGATGACTTTGAAAAAATGAAGTTCAACACCGCCATCGCTCAGATGATGACGCTGGTGAATGAAATGGTGCAGAAGGGCAGCGTGACCAAGGGCGAATACAAAACGCTGCTGCTGCTCCTGTCTCCCGTGTCTCCCCACATCTGCGAGGAAATCTGGCAGCTGCAGGGCTTCGGCGAGCCGGTGTACACCCAGAAATGGCCCGCGTACGATGAAAAATTCCTGGTACGGGATGAAGTGGAAATCGCCGTGCAGCTCAACGGTAAGGTGAAGGGCAAATTGATGGTGCCCATCACGCTGACCAAAGAAGCCGCCCAGGCCGAACTGCCCCAGCTGGACAGCGTGAAAGCGCTGATCGGCGATAAGCAGATCGTGAAATGCATTTACGTGCCCGGCCGGCTGCTGAACCTGGTGGTCAAATAATTTCACAGCATCACACGAAGGCCCTCCCCTGAACAGCCAAGGGAGGGCCTTCATTTCTGTTTTGCTTTTCCCGCGCGCTCCCGCAGTCGCGTTTCGCCCTGTTTCTCTATGTTTTGTACGGAGCGCTGGGGTAAAGGGAGAATATGCGTAAGGTCATGGCGCGATCTCATGCTGACATGCCGAAGCATGCCGTTACGTCAAATCCGCCTCCAGCCGCACGCAGCGGCCGACGAAGGTGATTTCGTTGTAATTCTTGATTTCGCTTTCAAAAGCCTCGTCGTATTTTTGCAGCATCGCCTGGTAATCATTGACGCGCTTCACCTTGCGCAGCACCCGGCCCTGAGGCGTTTGCAGCAGCATGATGGCCCCATCCACCGCCCCCTGGGCAGGCACCACCAGCACCAGATCGCCCCGCTGCACCCGGAAGCCCCTGAGATCGTTGTCCGGCGCCATGAAATAATAGACCTTGTCCGCAGGCGCGTCTTCGATTTTGCCGTTGGTGATGGGCAGCAGCCGATGGCCCACTTCTTTCATGACGGCGTTGTACACCGGCACGTGCTTGAGCACGCCGCTGAGAGCGTCCAGCCAAATGGAACCCGCCACGCCGGGATCGCTTTCCGCCACGGCCTTTTCTTGCTGCCTGGGGACGGCCTTTTTGCTTTCCACCGCCCTCGTCAGCTGGGGCACCGCCGATTGCAGGTCCACCGTCGCGGCGATATCATCCAGGGTGAAATCCGATTCCGAATGCTCTTTCATCCCCATGGTTTTCAGGATGCGGCGGGCCTGGTCATCCGCGATGATGCGGGTGCCGGCCTCCACCTCCATCAGGTACTTATCGCTGACGCCGCACTTCTTCGCCACCTGCTTGTGGGTCAGTCCCTGACGAGTGCGCTCCAGCCGAATCAAATCGCCCAGTCTGCTCAAGGGTTGTTTCCTCCTTCGGATTGATGGGATACCAGCCGCGCCAGCTTCACCGCGCAGCGCGAGAGATAATCCAGATTGCTTTCCTCACAGATCACATCCCGTCGGGTGTGGATGCGGGATGTATGGTAGCCCCACCGTCCCTTCCGGCTGGCTTCGACCGCCACTCCGTTCGGAAAGGACTTCTGATCGGAATTGTAGTTGGTGTTTTCCGCGGAACAATGCACGATTTGCCGTCCCGCTTCTGGCTGAAACGCCTCCCGCAGCAGGCCGGTCAGCCGTTCATCCGCTCCCTTGGGCGCCACGATCAGGAAATCCTGCCCGTCGCCCACGCAGTCCAGGTTCAGCAGCACCTTCCCCTCCGTGATTCCCGGATGCGCTTTGGCATACTGTTTGGAGCCCACCTTGCCCATTTCCTCATGATCGAAGAAGATAAAAGCGGCGTCGGAGCGCAATTCCTGCGGCAGCCGGGCCATGATACCCATCAGCGCCGCCACGCCGGATGTATTGTCATTGGCGGTATGGGGATTGGCCGGGCCAAAGAAGATCAGCAAGAAAAAAAACCAGTACAGCGCATAAGCGATGAAAAAGGCCGCTCTGTGATCCAGCACCCGGCCCATCAGGAACCCCGCTCCAAGCGTGACGCCTACCAGCAGCAGCATCGTGGGCATCTGCGCGAGAATGGACAGCCACTTCCGTTGCGGATAGATCAGATTGGGGAAAAGCATTTCCGAGCAGGTGTCGTAATGGGCGGTGAAGATCACCCGGGCCTTTTCCGGATCCCCGGCGATCAAATTGCGGCTCTTGAGAAGATTCTGATGGTTTTCTCCCCGCAGATCGTACCCCGCCTCCTGGCACTGCTGCCGGATATACGCTTCGAAAGCGTCCTTCTGCCGCCGGGATCGGCGCACCTGGTGTTTTTCCAGCAGGGTCTGCAGTATATCGTTCATGTGCCGTAATCTCCGTTTCCCGGCAGGAGCCGGATTTGAAGCCGGGGATTTTCCGCGGCGGAATCAAAGAACACCGCCAGGAAGCCCGGCCATTTTTCCAGGCGCTGGCCGGCCATGGCGCAGTCCTCAATGACCAGCTGGGTGTCATCCAGATCCGTCAGGCAATCATGCAGGGCGTCCAGGTTACGGCCATAGTAATCGGGAAAATCCAGCGCCCGGGCCAGGGCGTCGTGGGCATCCCGCTCGGTGCTCCAGGCGGCGGCGGACAATTGCACTCTGTTCATTTATCTGCTCTCCTCAAACGTGATTTCCTGAAAGGTTTCATAGTGATCCTCGGTGTAGAAGATCAGGCCGTCGCTGCTGAAAATGATGCGCTTGCCATTGCGCCGTCCCCGGTAATGCTCCCGGTCCAGATCATAGTCAATGTCGCATTCATAGTATTTCCGGCCCTTTTTGGTGGGCAGCTGGCGTTCATAGTTGCCAAAGTAATCGCCGCCAATGCTCTTGCCGGGCGCCACATCCCACAAATTGCCGTAGCTGTTCACCCAACCCAGGGCGGCGGCATCCTTCTTGGTGATGTAGTTGGGGGGCAATTCCCCAAACCGGTGGATGTAGGCGGCCACGTGATCCTTGTCTGTGTAATTCTCGCCGAATATCACGAAATCGTCCGGCTCTGCCGGGGGCGCTTCCGTGGCCTTGGGCGGGGCGTTGGTTTTCTGGGGCCGGGCGGCGGGCTTTTCCGTGGGGACATCCGCCGGCAGGTCTTCGGTGATCAGCTGGTACATATCCCAGTCGATTTTCCCGTTGGGCGTCAAGCCGAAATCCTTTTGGAAGGCGATGACCGCCTCCTCGAAAACGCGGCTGAAATTGCCGTCCACCGCCCCGGTGTAATAACCCAGCGCTTTCAGGCACTGCTGTGCCTTTTTCACGTACGCTCCGGAAGCGCCCTTTTTCAGGGGCTTAAAGTCCTCCGGGGCGTTTTCCGCATGGGCCGTCGGCAAAAGATACTGCGAGGAATCCCCCGGCTGATCCTTTTTTTTCCCCGAGCCGAAGGCCTGTACGACGAAAATACTGCCCAGGATCACCGCCACCGCGGCAATCAGCGCCAGCAGCCGCACCCATTTGCCATGAGCGGGCGGCGTTGGGGTGGGATTCTGCGTTTTATTCTGATCCTGCATTTATGCATCCTCCTGTATCCATACGCTGCGATTGCCGTACACATCGGCGATCAGAATGGCCGGAATGCCCCGCAGCTGGGGCAGTTGCAGCACAGGGGGCAGCGCGGGGCTTTGCTTCTGCCGCGCCGCGTTGGCCTGCGGACGAAAGATCCCATCCGCATAGAACCCCGCCGACCACTGGTCCACTGCGTCCAGACCGATGATTTCCGCATCGCATGACGGCCGGTAATCCGTGACGTACACGTCGTTGAAGGCAATGCCCGGATCGATTTCCGCCTGCATGGCCGCGCCTGGGGCCACGGTGGCGGCCGTGACGGTCATGCCGGTACCCAGCAGCCTTTTCCGGGTCACCGTCAGGGAAAGGGGGTTGATATCGGAAACCAGGAACCGCCGCCCGGTCTGGGCCGCCGCCACGGCGGTGGTGCCGGAGCCGGCAAACAGATCCGCCACCAAGTCTCCCGGCCGGGTGGCGCAGCGAATGATGCGGTTCAAAAGCGCCTGGGGCTTTTGCGTGTCGTATCCGGTGCGCTGGGGATCCTTCTGCTGCAAATGGCTCACATCCGTCCACACGTCGCCGGGATACACCGGATCATCGTCATAATAGGTGTAGGTTTTCCCTCCGGACTGGATGGTACGGTAGGTGCGGCCGTTTTCATCCACGCAGCGGCGCATGTGGTTCTGCCTGTGCTCGCTGCGGGTCTGGGGCACGGCGGTGATATCAAAATACTGATGCCGGGATTTGCGGTAAAACAGGATGGTGTCGTGCTTGCGGGGAAAGCGCTTCAGGGTGCGCCCGCCAGATTGGTAAGCCCAGATGATTTCGTTGACGAAGTTGCTTTCGCCGAACAGCTCATCGCATAAAATGCGGGCGTGGGCGCTCATGCGGCTGTCCAGATGCAGGAACAGCGACCCATCCTCCCGCAGCAGATCCCGGGCATTCTCCAGCGCGCGGCGCAGAAAATCCAAATATTGCTGCTTGGAGGCGAATTTATCGCTGTAGGCCGACAGCACCAGGGGATTCCGGCCCGTTTCCCAGCCCTGCTCTCCCACGCGCATCCGCACATAAAAGTCCTCGCCAGTCATAAACGGGGGATCCAGATACACGCAGGCAGCCTGCCCCTGAAAGGAGCTGAAATCTCCCCGGGCATCCCGCAGGATCAAATCGCCGTCCTGGCCGTCCGCATGCACTTCCTGACGGCATTCCACCTGCACCCAACGCATGGGAACGCGCCTCCCTTCTCAAAACTGCGCCAATCGCTGATTGTAAGCGTGGATGGCATCCAGAAACGCCGCCTGCTCCGGACAGGCGTACAGGATGGCCCCCGCGCGCTTCACCGCATCCACAAATTCCTGTCTCAGGCCGCTCACGCCGCTGTCCATCAGCGGGCATACGGCCCATCCCCGCCGGTCCATTTTCACGCCTTTCCGGGTGGGCAAAAGAGGAAACAAGCGGCAGGACAGGGGACGCAGAGAACGGTCGCAGGCGTACTCGCAGGTGAGCAGCCAGGCGCCGGGCGCCACCCCGTCGTCCCTCTCCAAATGAAAGCCCGTCGGCAGAGGATCATAGAGCGCTTCCTCCCCGGGAAACAGCAGCATGCCGCCCTGGCCATCCTCGTCGGTTTGGCAGCAGGCGCCGCCGCAGACACCGCCGCAGTCCCGGTTCAGGGGCGTCACGCATTCCAATAAAGCCCGGGCCGCCCGCACCGCTTCCAACGGCTGCATGGGCATCCCTCCGCTTCCGTAAAAATCAATTGTATTGTATCACGAAAACAGCGGATTGACAAGGTGGGCCGAAAGGGATTAAGATGAAGCGGAAGGGAGCGGATCGCATGAAATTCGTGTTGCCCCAGCCCGTCGCGGAGGCTTTGACAAGGCTGGAAGAGGCAGGCTTTGCCGCTTATGTGGTGGGCGGCTGTGTGCGGGACCATGCGCTGGGCATGACGCCCCACGACTTTGATATTTGCACCGCCGCCCTGCCGGAAGACATGGAGCGTGTGTTTCAAAAAGAACGGGTGATCGAAACCGGCATGCGGCACGGCACCCTGACCGTGGTGCTGGACGGCATGCCCCTGGAGATCACCACCTTCCGGCTGGACGGAGAATACCTGGACGGGCGGCACCCGGTCTCCGTGCAGTTCACCGACCGCGTGGAGGAGGATTTGTCCCGGCGGGATTTCACCATCAACGCCATGGCCTATTCCCCCGCCCGGGGCCTGCAGGACCCCTTCGGCGGGCAGGCGGATTGCGCGTCCGGGATCATCCGCTGCGTGGGCGCGCCCGAAAAGCGGTTTCATGAGGATGCGCTGCGCATCCTGCGTGCCCTGCGTTTTTCGTCCCGGCTGGGCTTTCCTATTGAGGAGAATACCGCCCGGGCAGCCCGCGGCGGCCGGTTCATGCTGGATAAGATCAGCCGGGAGCGGATCGCGGCGGAATTGACCGGCTTGCTGCTGGGAGAAAGGGCAGGCGCCACCCTGGCCGCTTTCCCGGATGTGCTGTGCGCGGCAGTGCCGCTCCAAACGGTGACGGACGCGCCGGAATGGCCCGTCACGGTGAAGCGGGTGGATACCGCGCCGCGGGATGACGCCCTGCGTTGGACGGCGCTTTTGTGGGATTTAACGGGCAGCGCCGCCCGGGAGATCCTGAAGGGCCTGAAAATGCCCACCCGGCTTATCGAAACTGTGGGCAGTCTGGTGGATGCCCGGAGCATGCCGCTTCGCCATGAAAACCTCCAGGAAGCCCTGATGCGCCTGGGAGCGGATCGACTGTATCAGCTGATCTCCGCCCAGGCGTCCGATCAGGCTGCCCGCCGGCCGGAGATGCAGGCCGATGCGCAGGAGCATGCACGGGCCTTGGCGAAGGCCGTCAGCCGGCTCATTGAGGAGAACGCTTGCTATACCCTGAATCAATTGGCCGTCGGCGGTCGGGATATGGCCGCCCTGGGCCTGCGGGGGCAGGCCATCGGCGCTGCCCTGAATGCGCTGCTTCTCCGGGTGGTGCGGGGCGAAACCGCCAACGAACGGGACGCGCTGCTATCCGCAGCCCGGGAAGCCGCATTGAACAGCCAATAAGCGCGGGAAACGCCGGGGCCTTCCCGGCATACGCCTGGAGGCACGCAAGCCCCTTCGGCTTCTGGGCATGGAAATAACGAAATGACCCATGGGAAAGCGTTCGTTCCCATGGGTCATTGTTTTTTCCGGGGGCGCGGTCCTCCTGACGGGTGCCGCGCGCCGCGCGTTATTCCTCCAGCTCCCTGCACTTTTCCAGCAGGCTGATGATGGGCAGCTGCTGGGGACACGCATCCTGGCACTGGCCGCATTGGATGCAGTCGCTCGCGCGTCCCTTTCCCGTGGTAACGATGTTGTATTCCCGGCGGGTGCGGAATTCTGCGCTGCCCTTGCGGCGGTTGGCCACGGTGAAAATATCGGGGATCGGGATCTGCATCGGGCAGCCTTCCACGCAGTAGCGGCAGCCTGTGCAGGGGATGGACTGATCCGCGTCCAAGGCGGCCTGGGCCTGACGGATCACCGCCTGCTCCGCTTCGCTGAGGGGCCTGAAATGCTGCATGGTGCGCAGGTTATCTTCCATCTGCTCCAGGGAACTCATGCCGCTGAGCACGGTCAGGATATTATCCAGGCTGGCTGCGTAGCGCAGCGCCCAGCTGGCGTAGGATACGGCCTGCCCCGCGCTGTCCAGCGCCTGCTTGACCGTCTCTATGGGATTGGCCAGAACGCCGCCCTTCACGGGCTCCATGATCACCACGGGCTTTGCGTTGGCCTTGCAGATTTCCCAATTGCGCCGGGACGCCACGCCAGGGTTTTCCCAGTCGGCGTAATTGATCTGCAATTGCACAAAATCCACTTCCGGATGATCGCGCAGCAATTCCTCCAGCAGCTCCGAATCGGCGTGGAAGGAAAAGCCCCAGTGCTTCACCAGGCCTTTTTTCTGCTGCTCCGCCACGAAATCCCAGAGATGGTATTCCTCGTATTTCTTGTAATTGCTGCGCTGCAGGGCGTGCAGCAGGTAGTAATCGAAGTATCCCGCGCCGGTACGCTCCAGGCTGGTATAAAACTGCTGCTTGGCGCTTGCCTCATCGTGGCATTGCTGCCAGGCGTTCAGCTTGGTGCACAGGGTGTAGGCGTCCCGAGGATGGCGATCCGCCACAGCCGCCTTGAAAGCGGCTTCGCTGCGGCCGTCGTCATACACATAAGCCGTGTCAAAATACGTGCCGCCTGCGGCCAGGAAGCTGTCCGCCATGGCGCACACCTGGGGGATATCCATGCTGCCGTCGGGATTTTTGGGCAGGCGCATCAGGCCGAAGCCCAGGCGGAAGGGATCCTTGGTCCAATCGTGATTCATCTGTTTTCCTCCTTCTTGCGTGCTGTTTCGTGCGGGAAAAGCCGAATACGGTGGATGTCTTTGATCTGGCACACGTTTGCTGTTCTTGTTTATTATAGACCAAAAAGCTGTTTCTGACAAGCAAACCGCGCGCAGATGCCATAAAACACAGAAAACCCGCCCTCTTCCCCTGCCCCGTCAAGCAGGAAGAAAAGGGCGGCAGAAAGGAAGGGTGACAGTCCGCCGAAGCATCCCGAACGATGCGCAGAGAAAATGACAGATGCCGTTCAGCCATGGAATACAGATGCAGGGCGAAACGCGCTTGCGGGGTATGGAATCCTCCCCCCGCGCGTATCCGGTTACGGGAATGTATTCCCTCACTTCACCGCGCTGAAGGCAGCGTCCAAAGCAGCAATCAGGTCGTTAATGTTCTCCGTGCCGATGGACAGGCGGATGGTGTTGGGTTTGATCCCCTGATCCAGCAATTCTTCATCAGTCAGCTGGCTGTGGGTCGTGGTGTAGGGGTGGATCACCAGGGATTTCACATCCGCCACATTGGCCAGCAGGGAGAAAATAGCCAGGTTGTCGATAAACTTCTGGGCCGTAGCGCTGTCCCCCTTGATTTCAAAGGTAAAAATGCTGCCGCCCCCCTGGGGAAAGTATTTGCGGTACAGTCTGTGGCTGGGTTCCGATATGAGCGCGGGATGGTGCACCGCCTCCACCTGGGGATGCCGGCTCAGATAATCCACGATTTTCAGGGCGTTTTCCACGTGCCGTTCCACCCGGAGGGACAGGGTTTCCAGCCCCTGCAGGAACAAAAACGCATGGAAGGGCGACAGGGTGGAGCCGGTGTCCCTGAGCAGGATGGCCCGGATATAGGTGACGAAGGCGGCAGGCCCGACCGCGTCATAGAAGGAAATGCCGTGATAGCTGGGGTTTGGATCGCTGATCCAGGGATATTTGCCGCTTGCTTTCCAGTCGAACGCCCCCCCTTCCACGATCACGCCGCCAATGGCCGTGCCGTGACCGCCGATGAATTTGGTGGCGGAGTGCACCACGATGTCCGCCTTGTATGCAATGGGCCGTACCAGATAGGGCGTGGCGAAGGTGTTATCCACCACCAGAGGCAGGCCGTGGGCGTGGGCGATTTTCGCGATCTGCTCAATATCCGCAATGTTGGAATTGGGATTGCCCAGAGTTTCGATAAAAATGGCCTTGGTGTTTTCCTGAATGGCGTTTTCAAAGCTGCCCTCCGCCTCCGGATCCACAAAGGTGGTGGTCACTCCGGCGGTCAGGGGCAGGGTATGGGCCAGCAGGTTATAGGTGCCGCCGTAAATGGTCTTGGACGCCACGATGTGCTCCCCCGCTTTGGCCAAGGCCTGGAAGGTGTAGGCAATGGCCGCCGCGCCGGACGACACCGCCAGAGCCGCGCTGCCCCCTTCCAAGGCGGCGATGCGGCTTTCAAACACGCTCTGGGTGGGATTGGTGAGCCGCCCGTAAATGTTACCCGCGTCCCTGAGGCCGAAGCGGTCGGCCGCGTGCTGGCTATCATGGAACACATAGGAGGTGGTGGCGTAGATGGGCACGGCCCGGGCGTCTGTGACGGGATCGGCCTGCTCCTGGCCGATATGCAGCTGCTTGGTTTCAAAGGCCCAATTGGCGGAATTGTGAATATCAGACATGGCGGTTTCTCCTTTTCCAAGTTTGTTTCTCCGCTTCCGGAAACTGCTCCCTGCTGCCCGCTCCGCTGTTTGCTGGTCCGCACGGGGCCGCTTCCTTCTCTTTCGGATGCCATTATTCTACTATGTTAATTGGTTATTGTCCAATATATAAGATAGATTTCCAGTTATAGGTTCAATCTATATATTCATGGCAGTAAAAGCATTTTTCATGCTGTCCTTGCGAAATATGACGATTTCGTCTATAATCAATAGGAATACCCAGGCACATTCAAAACGACGATTGATTGGAGGATACCCGCCATGGCCTGCACCACTGTTTTGGTCGGCAAATACGCCAGCAATGACCTTTCCACCATGATTTCCCGCACCGACGATGGCTCTTTCGATGTGAAAAGGCTGACCGTGGTGACACCGGACAAGCAACCCAGAAAATACAAAACGGTCATTTCCCATCTGGAAATCGACCTGCCCGACGATCCCATGCGCTATACCGCCTGCCCCAGCGTGGATCCCAAGCACGGCATTTGGGCCGCCACCGGCATCAACGCCGCTCAGGTGGGCATGACCGCCACCGAAACCATCACCACGAATCCCCGGGTGCTGGCCGCCGATCCCCTGGTGGAATACAAAAAAGCCAAGAGCCGGAATGAAAAGGACGTGCCCGGCGGCATCGGGGAAGAGGACATCGTGGTGCTTGTGCTGCCCTATATCCGCTCCGCCCGGGAAGGGGTGACGCGGCTGGGATCGCTGCTGGAGCAGTACGGCACTTATGAATCCAACGGCATCGCCTTCAACGACGAAAACGAGGTGTGGTGGCTGGAAACCATCGGCGGTCATCACTGGATGGCAAAAAAGGTACCCGACGACATGGTGGTCATCGCCCCCAACCAGTTCGGCATGGACAGCTTTGACCTGGAGGACGCTTTCGGCGCGCAGCAGGCGCATCTGTGCTCCGCCGATCTGAGGGAATTCATCCGCGACAATCATTTAGACCTGAACCAGGATGGCCGTTTCAATCCCCGGGATGTGTTCGGTTCCCATTCCGATATGGATCATATTTATAATACGCCCCGGGCCTGGTTCATGGGCCGGTTCCTGACCCCCTGGTCCCATCGCTGGGAGGGGGAAAACGCCGAATTCACCCCCGAGAGCGACAACATTCCCTGGGCACTCAGGCCGGACCGGAAGATTGCCGTGGAGGACGTGAAATACATGCTGTCCGCCCACTACCAGGGCACGCCCTACAATCCCTACACCAGCCAGGATACCGGCAAAAGAGGCATGTACCGCTCCATTGGCATCAACCGCACAGGCGTCACCTCCGTCTGCCAGATCCGTTCAGGCGTGCCGGACGAGATCCGGGGCATCGAATGGATCTGCTTCGGCTCCACCGCCTTCGACGCCATCCTGCCGGTGTACACCAACGTGAACAAAATGCCCAGGTATTTAAGCGACGTCACCCTGGACGCCTCCACCGAAAACTTCTACTGGGGCAGCCGCCTCATCGGCGCGCTGGCGGACCATAACTATTCCACCTGCATTCAGCACATTGAGCGCTACCAAAACGCGGTGATCACCAAAGGCCGTCAAATCGTGCTGGAATACGACCGGAAAATGGCCGAAACCGGGGATTTCTCTCTGGCCGCTCAGGCCAATGAGAAGCTCAGCGCCATGGCCCGGGAACAAACCGTTTCCACGCTGAACAAGGTGCTGCTGGACGCCAGCCAGCACATGAAAAACGGATACAACCGCGCTGACAACTGACAGACATATCCGGCCCGGGCCATTGCGCGTCATAAAATAATCAAATAAAAAACCACCGGCATCCCTGTGCCGATGGATCGGCGCACGCGGAAAAACGGGCCCCTTGCAAGAAAAGGAGGATCATACCGTGGAATATACCCTCAGGCACCCTGAAATCCATCCCGTCAACGACCATGTCTGGCTGATGGATGACAACCATGAAGCCACCTTTTATGTCGTGGCCGGAAACAAACAGGCCATGGTGATCGACACCTCCATCGGCATGTGCAACGTGCGGGAGGAGGCCCGGAAGGTCACCCAGCTTCCGCTGATCTGCGTGAACACCCACGGCCATGGCGACCACATGGGCGGCAACTGGAGCTTCGATAAGGCGTACATGCATCCGTCTGACCTGCCCCTTGCCCAGGAAGCGATGGAATGGCCGGAGGTGCAGGCTGCGATCAACCAGATGGGCATTCGGTATCCCGGGTTTGAGCCCATTGCGGACGGCCAGATTTTTGATCTGGGCGGCATAGCCCTGCAGGCCCTCTGTCTGCCTGGCCACACACCGGGCGAAATCGTGCTGCTGGATGCGAAGGACCGGCTCCTCTTTTCCGGCGATGGTATCATCGAGCATTTGTGGCTGCAGCTTCCGGAATCGCTGCCCGTACAAACCCAGATCGACAGCATGCGCCGGCTGCTGCCCCTGCGGGACCAATTCGATCATATCCTCACCGGGCACTGCTCCGCTCCTGTCGACGCGTCTCTGTTCGACGCCCTGTTAGCGGCGGCGGAGGACCTGGCGGCGGGAAAAACGGAAAACGACATTGATTATCCCTGGCTCGGAAACGTCGGCCGCGCTCATCCCTACGCGGAAAACAGGCGGATCGTATACAAGTGATCCCCTCGCTTTTTCATGTCCCATAGCGATATGCGTTGCGATTCCATCCGAATAAGGAGCGTCATACCATGTACATTGAAAACAAGCAGGCAAAGGACGTGCAGGTGGCCTACATCGGCGGCGGCAGCCGGGGATGGGCTTGGGGGTTTATGACGGACATTGCCCTGGATAAGGACGTGGAGGGCTGCGTCAGGCTCTACGACATCGACCGGGACGCCGCGGAAAAAAACAGGATCATCGGCGAAAAAATCTCCGGCCACCCCAAAGCGGTGTCTCACTGGCGCTATACCGTGGCGGACACCCTGCCAAACGCCCTGACAGGCGCTGATTTCGTGATCATTTCCATTCTTCCCGCCACCTTTGACGAGATGGAAAGCGACGTGCACGCCCCGGAGGCGCTGGGGGTGTACCAGTCCGTGGGCGACACCGTCGGTCCCGGCGGCTTCATGCGCGCCATGCGCACCATTCCCATGTTCGTGGAAATCGCCCAGGCCATCCGGGACTATGCGCCGGACGCCTGGGTGATCAACTACACAAACCCCATGTCCCTGTGCGTGGCCGCGCTGTATCATGCCTTCCCCGGCATCAAGGCCTTCGGCTGCTGTCATGAGGTGTTTGGCACCCAGAAGCTGCTGTCCGCCGTATTGGAGGACATGAAGGGCATCGCGGGCGTGCCGCGGCAGGACATCCATGTGACCGTCCAGGGCATCAATCATTTCACGTGGTTTTCCAAGGCCAGCTATCAGGATACCGACCTGTTCCCCGTTTACCGCGCCTTCTGTGAGAAATACCACGCCACGGGCTTCCTGAAGGGCAAGGACGACAACTGGATGAACAACATGTTCGATTGCTCCCACCGGGTGAAAATGGATCTGTTCCTGAAATACGGCAAAATCGCCGCCGCGGGCGACCGGCACCTGGCGGAATTCATGCCGCCCTGGTATCTGAAGGATCCGGACACCGCCCGTTCCTGGGGCTTCACCCTGACCCCCGTCTCCTGGCGGAAGCAGGATCTGAAAGACCGGCTGGCCCGCCGCGAACGGCTGCTCACCGGTCAAGAGGAGCCCCCCTTTGCCGAATCCGGCGAGGAAGGTCATTTGATGCTCAAAGCCCTGCTGGGCCTGGGCGATATGGTAACCAATGTGAATATCCCCAATCGGGGGCAAATCCCCAACCTGCCGCTGGGCGCCATCGTGGAAACCAACGCTCTCTTCCGCCGGGACGAAATCTCGCCCGTGTACGCCGGGCCCATGGACGGCAATATTCTGGCCCTGACCATGCGCCACGTGATCAACCAGCAAAACGCGCTGCGCGCCGCCTGCACCTATGACCGCGGCCTGGCCCTGGCCGCCTTCCTCAACGACCCGCTCATGAGCCGGGTGGATTGGGCGGACGGGGAAAAGCTGTTCGATCGGATGATCCGGGCGCAGATCTCCTGGCTGCCGGAGGGCTGGCGCCGCTGAGTTTTCCGGGGAGCGGGCCCCGTGCGTTCGGGGATCCTTCCCGGCTTATCTGCTCGCTACGTCCTGACGCGTAGCTGCCAGAAGGCCACTGCTGCGGCGGCGGCCACATTCAGGGAATCGATGCCCGGGGCCATGGGGATTTTCACAATGTGATCGCATTGGCTGATGGTTTTTTCCGTCAGGCCGGTGTCCTCCGTGCCCAGATATACCGCCGTTTTCTCCAATCGCGGCAGCGCCGGATCATCCAGGGTGAGGCACTGATCCCGAAGTGCCAGGCCCAGCGTGATGAATCCGGCGCTTTTCAATTCCGGAAACGCCTCATCCTCGCCGGTCCATGCCCAGGGGATCTGAAAAATGGCGCCCATGCACACCCGCACCGCCCGGCGATGCAGCGGATCGCAGCAGGTGGGCGAGAGCAAAATGGCGTCGGTGCCCAAGGCTGCGGCGGAGCGGAAGATCGCCCCCACGTTGGACGGCTCCGTAATCCCCTCCAGCACGGCCACCCGGCGGGCGCCGACGATCACCTGCTCTGCCGTTTTTGCCGGCGGGCGGCGCATGGCGCACAGCACCCACGACCGCTGCAGCCGGAATCCCGTCAGCGCGGCCAGCGCGTCATCATCCCCTGTATACACCGGAATATCGCCGCATTGAGCGATGATATCAGCCCCCGGGCCCTCCACGAATTTTCTCCGCATCAGCAGGGATAGGGGCTGGCATCCCGCTGCCAGTGCGCTGCGCACCACCTTGGGGCCTTCGGCAATGAACATGCCCTTTTCCGGCTCCTGCCTGCTGCGCAATTGCGGATCGGTCAGGTGGTAAAACAGCCCCGGTCCCTCATCCGTCATGCTTCGGATCTCCATCACAGCCATTGGCTGACCTCCAAGATAAACAGTGCGGGATTCTGCCGGACCGGCTTGAATTCCGCACTGTTCTTTGTTTATGATGTCATTCGAATCCCGCCAGGCATCCTTGTCCTCGCGGAGCTTCTTGCCTTTATTCGCCGCTCATGTACGCGCTTACGATAGCCTGGCCCCAGGTGACGCTTTCGGCGATGGGGAAATCGTGCAGGGCGGGGGTGTAGAAATCAAAGTAAATGTTGCCATAAATGGGCAGCATGGGCAGCGTTTCGTTGAACCGCTCCTGGAAGGTCACCCAGTTCCGCATATAGCCCAGTATATCCCCGGGCTGCGTGCGCCGCATAGCCAGCGCCAGGCGATACAGCTCCTCATCCGTGTGGTTGGTATAGGACCAGTTGGGTTCTCCGTTTTCATCCACCACGAAATTGACGGCCGGATCAAACACGATGTCAAAATTGCTGGCCAGGAAGATCATATCCATATCCCGCTGATCCTGCTTATAGTACCGCGTGAGCAATTCTCCCATCGGCACAGCCTGCATGGTCAGCCGAATACCCACTTTCTCCAGGTGCGGCACCAGATTCACCGCAAAGGAATCCACGATGTTGTTGCCTTGGGGATAGATCATGGTCAGATCCAGGGTCACGGCTTCGCCGTCGATGATCTTTTCCCGGATGCCGTTTTCATTGAGCTGCCAGCCGTCGGCGTCCAGCAGCGCCGCTGCACGCCGCGTATCCACGGTGTAGACGGTCAGCCGATCCAGGCTCAGTTTTTGATAGGCTGCCAGCGTTTCCTCATATTCCGCCTGGGCCTGGGCATCCTGCGCATCCTGCGGAGGGATCACGGGAAAAGGCCTGGCGCCTGTGATCATGGTGTACATCCATTGGCCGATGCCATAATAGCCGTCCACCCGCTTGCCGAATCCGCCTGTGTAATCTTCGGTCACCCGGTCCCGGTCCAGGCACCAGGCGATGGCCTGACGGACTGCCTGGCTGCTCACCGTGGGCTTTTCACACATGAAGGTGATATAGCCCATCCCGATGCGGGGATAGGCGCTCATGCGGCAGGCGCCCTTCTGCACGCCGGCGATGCCGGCCATGACGGTGTCAGCCCGCATGGCCTTATCCAGCAGCCCGAATTCTCCGGCCAGCAGCTGGTCGACCATGGTTTCGTTGTCGCACAGGGTATAGGTGAGGGTGGGAATGGTGGGCACCTGGCCCAGCGCGTTGCCCTTATAATACGGATTGATGGCGAATTCCGCCGTTTCCCCATCCCAGGAAGTGAGGGTATAGGGACCGCTGACCACGGAAGGATGGGACATATATCCCGTTTCCGGATCCATCACGGTGCGCCTGAGCAATTCCGCGGTGAACAGGGGTTCCTGCTGCGTTTCATCGATATTGGCCAGGTATACGCCCTCACCTTCATCCCGCACCGTCACCCCGGGGGCGATCACATGAATGGGATACGGATTGCAAATCAGCAGGCCCATTTCATAGAAAAAGGGAAGATACTCATGGCTGATGGTGACCATCAGCGTGTCATCTGCCAGCACCCGCACTCCGGCCAGGCTGCGCGCCGTGCCGTTCAGATACGCTTCATAGCCCAGCAGATGCTCCTTGCGGAGGGGCCTGCCGCCAATTTGTTCAATTTCAGGCGCGATTTGGAAAAGATAGGAGAAAGCATAGTCCCAGGCTGTGATCTTCGTGCCGTCTGAGTAGTACAGGTCGTCCTGCAGCACCATCACAAAGCTTCTGTCTCCCGCCTGGTTATCCGTCACGGCCAAGCCGCTGACCACAGAGGGATCCTCCTTGAACCTGTTGTTGTTCACGTCCCATATGACCAGGTTATAGCCATGCAGCAGATCCCGCACGTCGATATCGCTGGTGGCGTTGCCCCATAGCTCGGTAAAAAACTCGCCGCGCATCGGCGTGGGGTTGCCCACCCGCAGATTCTGGTACCCGGCGGGGCTTTCATCCGCCGCCGCGCCCTCTGCCAGGGCCTGCGCCAGCAGCAGAAGCAGCGCCAGCAGCAGAGCACTCATTTTCTTCATGTTCCGCCTCATCCTTTCCAATCCTCCCAGGGGCACTGTCCGGCTTCCTCTCCCCCGGCCTACGGCACGGCGAGAGAGGAAACCGGGAATCGATCATTTATTCGAGGCAGTCACCCACATTGATGTACACCTGTCCCATTCCCGGCTCAGGATTGTCGGGCGGGGGATTGCCATCGGGGATGTAGATCACCGTGTACTCCACATCGTGGCCCGGCATGGTGCCGGCCACAACCAGGATGCTGGCCGTATAGCCCGGAATGACGGGGCTGACCACACGGTACGTATCCCCTTCTTTATGGATCTCCACCACCGTAGGCGCAGCCTGACGGCCATCCTGATAACGGTAATACACCGTCAGGGTGTGTTCCACAGGCGTCGGCACAGTGTTCCGGGTATTGGTGAATACCGTGCTGTTGCCCGTGGTGACCTGGCTGGTCAGCGTGTAGCCGCTGATCGCGGATTCTGTCCAGGTATAGATGATACGCTGCCCACGGGCGTACCGCGGCAGCCCTGTCACCGTGGCAGTCCAGTTATTGAACGCCGACAGCGTCACCGGACGCGCCTGGCCGCCGCCGGTCAGGATCATGATCAGGCTTTCGGGACGGGCAGGATTGCCGTTGTCCTCCCACCGCTTGGCAACCGTCAGGTCGATGGTTTCCGGCACATGGGTGTTGGTGATGATGGTCATGTTGTCCACCGTCGCCATGCCCGTCCGGGTATAGCCTTCGATCTCAGGCTCGGTCCAGGTATAGACGATGGCTTCGCCGTCCCTGTTGATGGGCAGGTTATCCAGGACAGCAGTCCATCTGTTGTCGGCATTCAGCGTCACCTTGCCCACTTCATCGCCGTTCCCCAGCAGGGTGACCACCAGCTCCGTCGGGCGGAGGCCGTCCTGATCTGCCACATCGTTCCACACCTTGGTCACCTTCAGGCTCACGCTTTCGGAGTCGTGGATGTTGGTCAGGGTGGTGATATTGCCCTCCGTGGCAACGGTGAGTTCATAGCCCGGTATTTTTTCTTCTGTCCACGTGTAGACAATGACCTCGCCGCCGTCATACACAGGCAGATCATCGACCGTGGCTCTCCACTCATTTTCTTCATTCAGCGTCACCCGCAGGCCGTTGCTCAGCACAGCGATCACGCTGTCCGGACGGATACCGTCCCGGTTGTCCGCGTCATCCCACACCTTGATTACCGTCACGCTGGTGGTTTCGGGCGTGTGGGTGTTGGTCAGGGTGGTCACAGTGCCTTCCGTTACGGCAGCTACCGTATAGCCCGCCACCTCATCTTCACTCCAGGTGTAGACGATTTCCGCGCCGTCTTCGTCATATTTGGGCAGGTCAGACACCGTCACGCTCCAGCCGTTCCCGGCATTCAACGTGAATACTTGCCCGTTGGACAGCGTAACCGTCAGTTCATCCGGACGGATGCCGTCCTGATCATCCGCGTCCTGCCACACCTTCCGAAGCGTCAGTTCAAAGTATTCCTGCATGACGGTGTTCGTGAAGTCGTTGCCATTCTGCGCGGTTGTGTAGCCCGGTATGGCTGCCTCAACGACGCTGTAGGTGTACTCGTACCCGTCCGCGTCGTACTTGTCCAGGTCGCTGTACGTGTACGTATTCCCGTTCCACACGGGCGTCGCGCTCACGGTTTCCGTTTTCCCGTTCGCCGTGCGGCTCAGCGTCAGCTTGATTTCGCTGGCGTTGTCATGGTTCTTATTGCCGTCGATCCATGTCTTTGTGCCGCTGATCTCGATCTTTTCCTGCGTGATCGGGTTCGTGAAGTTGTATCCATCCTGCTCAGGCGCTTCGTACCCGTCCACCTGCGCTTCGCTCACGCTGTAGGTGTACTCGTATCCGTCCGCGTCGTACTTGTCCAGGTCGCTGTACTTGTATTTGTTTCCGCTCCACGTGGGCGTCGCGTCCACTGTTTCCGTCTTCCCGTTCGCTTCACGCGTCAGCGTCAGGACGATTTCGGAAGCGTTGTCATGGTCCTTCCCGCCGTCGATCCACGTCTTTGTGCCGCAGATC
>JAFXVJ010000043.1 GCA_017524615.1 Clostridia bacterium
CCCGGCTTTCATTGGGCCAGAAGCCCCAAACGTTCGCAATCCCAGCGTAACACGCGACAATTCCTTGGTTCTATCGATCAAGCAGCTTCGCGAGGAGTGGGTCCAGGGGATCATCCCCTGGCGCGGGGTTCAGGGGCCGCGCAGGCCCCTGCCTCGTCCTCCTGTTCTTATCTATCTCTTTGCGAATTGTGTTTTAGAACGCGAATCGTATAACAATCCGTGAAGAACCCAAAAAACGGAGGGGGTTCCCTGAACAACGGGCTGACTCGCTGTTTCGGGGGACCCCTCCGTTTTTATGTGGTTCGGGAGCGCCGGATATGATCCGATCGATCAGGCGCGGTTCACCGAAGCCGTTTTCCTGGGATGGCCCGGGCGGGCCCGGCGAGGAGATTTGAGGACGGGCAGCCCTCCGCGGTTTCCGCGCTGTCAGTCTTTCCGCTCATCGCCCCAGAAGAACAGCGCCACGGTGCCGGGCCCGGTGTGGCTGCCGATCGTGGTGCCGATGCTGTTGATGAGCACCTTGCCGTTAAGCTTGGGGAAGGCTTGCTCCACCAGATCCGCCACGGCCCGGGCGTCTTCCTCGCAGGCAGACTGAGAAATGTAGCACTTGCCGCTGTAATCCGCGCCGTCCCGGGCGTGGGCCTGCATCTGCTCCACGATCCGGGTGATGACTTTTTTCTTGGTGCGGATTTTTTCCCGGGGGATCAGGCGGCCCAGGTTATCCATGTTCAGCAGGGGACAGATGTGCAGCAGGGTGCCCACCCAGCCGGCGGTTTTGGATACGCGCCCGCCCTTCACGTAGAATTTCAAATCCGTAGAGAAAAACCAATGGTGCATTTCCAGCCGGTGCAGCATGGCCCAGGCGTACAGTTCGTCCACCGTCATGCCCTGGTCCCGCAGGGTGGCCAGCGTATCCATCAGCAGGCCATAGCCGGAAGAAGCGCCCAGGGAATCCACGATGAAGATTTTCCGGTCCGGATATTTGTCCTGCAATTGCTGCTGGGCGAGGCGGGCGGAATTGTATACGCCCGATATACCGCTGGACAGGCACACGTGCAGGATATCCTTTCCCTGCTCCAGGAAGGGCGTGAAATACGCCACAAATTCATCGTCGTTGACCTGGGACGTTTTGGTTTCCGCGCCGTTTTCCATGGCCCGGTAAAAATCCGGAAAAGAAATGCTTTTGCCCAGATCGTCGGCATAGGGCTTGCCGTCCAGATAAAAATGAAAGCAAATATAATGAATATCCCTGCTTTGGAAGTGCTCCTCGCTCAAATCCGCCGTGGAGCAGCAGCTGAGGATATAATCGCTCATCGTCCGTGTCCCCCTTCGTTTTATGATCGTTTGCCCCTCTTGATCATCTCGTTTTGAAAACTACCAACAAAAACATTATATCTGTCCCCTTCCTCCGTGTCAATACCTTTCTTTTCTCGCCCCACCCCAAAGGCCCTCCATGGTCAGGAGGGCCTTCGCGCGTGGGCGGGAGAGGAGGAACAGCGTTATTTCCCGGTGACGATATTTTCCGGATCCACCCGGTTGTAGACGGTTCCCGGCACGGCGCCATCCTTGTGGAAGGACAGCAGTTCGGACACCGTCACCAGCTGATAGCCCTTGTTGATCAGTTCCGGAATGGCCTGCTCAGCGGCGTCGGCGGTAGTGCCATACAGATCATGGCACAGGATGATGACGCCGTTGGAAGCGCCTTTCATGATGGCGCGGTAGGTTTTTTTAGCGTTGCGGGTACTCCAATCCAGGGTGTCCACCTGCCAGTGCGCGATGACCATATCCAGTTCGGCGCACACGGTGCGCACGGTTTTATTGACAGAGCCGTAGGGCGGCCGCAGCACCTTCACCTGATAGCCCGGCACAATGGCGCTGACGGCGCTGTTGGTGCGCTCGATCTGGGATCTGACGTTGGAGGCGGACAGGTTGATCAGCTTGGGATGGCTCCAGGTGTGGCAGGCAATTTCGTTGCCGCCGGCGATGATGCGCTTGATCACGCCGCTGTATTCTTCCACTTTGCTGCCGATGACGCAGAAGGTGGCCCGGGCGTTGTATTCCGCCAGCACCTGCAGAATCCTGTCCGTTTCTTCGGACGGCCCATCGTCAAAGGTCAGGGCGATCATGGGCTTGGTGGGATCAATGATGCGAAGGTGGCTGGCGATCCATTCGGAATCAAGGCCCATGCATTCGCCCACCTGCTGATAGCGCAGATCCACCCGGCAGGTGCCCAGAGACGGCGGCAGGAACAGCCCGGCGGGCAGATACACCTGCACCCCCTCGCGGGTCAGCACCGCCCAGCGCAGCCAGCCCATATCCGGCTTGCCGTCATAGCCGTCCGCCGGGCCATGCAGCAGCCGGGCGACGGCGCTTTCCAGGCAGAACATCGGCCTGGATGTGTCCAGGGTGAACAGATCCTTTTCCCCGCTGAGCACCCGGCCCGACTGCGTATCCACATTCACCGCCTTCACGGCGTTGACCTGGAAGAAGCCCACCTCGTAAAGGGCCATCAGCAGCACGCTTTGATAACGGTCGTCCACTTTGACGGCCTGATATTCCACCGTCAGATGCCCCGGCTCCCCGCCGTGATTGGCCTGATGATCCGCCTCAAACAGCCGGATCATGTCCTGCACCCAGCCGCTCATGGCGGAATCCGCGGCGGGAAAATCCAGGGCCGGATAATTGACCGAATAGGTAAAATCGCCTTCCGTGCGCTCCATTCCCCGGGCGCTGCCCACTTCCCGGGGCGCTGTGCGCAGGGAAAGGGCGGTCAGCCCCTCCTCCCGGACGGTGGGCGCGGGCGTATAATCGCCCGAAAGCGAAGTCAAACGGCTCTTTTCCACATAGCCAAAGACCGATCCGGCCCGTACCCGCATCCAGCTGCCTGCATCCTCCACCGTTTCCAGCACGCAGCCGCTGAGCGCCTTGTACACCACCCGGGACGCGCCGTCCGCGGCCGCCCGCAGGTTCAGCACCGTCCCATCGTCCGGGGTGCGGCTCCAGCCCAGATGGGGGTAATTGGGCTCGATCTTCAAATACTGGGTCATCATATAGCCCGTGCTTTTTCCCACCTTGACCTTGCACCATACACCGTCGTTTTCCAGGATATCCACCTTGGTGCCCGCCTTGTAGGTGTTGATGACCTTGCCGGAAGACGAGGGCTCTTTGCGCAGGTGCAGGCTGCCGCCGGCCACGGTGCCCGTATACATGATTTCATCCTCCGCCGACATGGACGGAATCGCGCTCAGCAGCAGCGCCAGCGACATGATTAAGGCCAATAACCGCTTCATCGTTCGTCATCCTTTGCATGTGATTTCTCTGTGCCATTTCAGTATACAATGCTTCGACACCGTTCCGCAAGCCATTTTGGGGATTTTTACATTCTTGACGGGAAGGGGATCCGGGCGGATCGCGGTGAGCGCTGAATCACGTTCGGTTCCCGTGCCGTCACGCCCCCCGGTTTTCTTCGGCGTGCGTACGGCGGCGCAAAAACCGGGCCAGAGGACGCTCAAAGAGATAGGTGATCAGGGCGGCCAGCACCAGAGCCAGCAGGAAGCACAGCAGGGTATAGCGCGTTTGCCAGGCGGCGTCCCATCGGGTGCGGGGAGAATTTTCGGCGATTTGACGGGCCGCGTCCGCCTCCACCCACGGCTCGGCGGGCGGGATATGCCATTCCCGCAGTTTCACCGCCAGCATCTGATGATAGATATAAAATTGGAAGGAAACGGAGGCCAGGAACCGCATCACCCAATTGCCCAGCAGGAACCGCAGCGGCGGCAGGGAAAAGGCCGCGCAGAGCATGAACCCGCTCAGGGCGCAGGAAAGCAGAAACCGCCGTTCCAGCTGGCCGTGGCGGATGGCTTCGTAATAGTCCAGAGCGGAGCCCTGGTAGCACGTGGACTGCGCCCGCACCAGCATCATCAGCGCGCACAGGAAAAACGCCGCGCCCACGGTGGAAAACAGCTTGGCTTTCCGGTCCATGCCTTTGGCCAGGCGCTGATGCAGGGCGGCAAAAGCGGTGGCGGCCAGGAACCCGTTGGCGTATACATCCAGGAACGCGGGCAGCTGATTGACGTACAGGCTGGTATCCGCCTGCCGGATCGCGTACCAGCGGAAGCCGAAGGCAACGGCGGCCATGCCCGCCCAGGTGAGCAGGGGAAATTTCCGATATGCCCGGGCCAGGAAGGGAAACAGCAGATAAAACTGCATTTCCACCCCCAGCGTCCACAGGGCGCCGTTGATGGGCGTGCGGAAATAGCTGAAATCAAACAGGGTGTGGGTGAAGGTGAGATGGGCCAGCAGATCCTTGACGGCATCCCAGGCCGAGGGATAGCTGCCCCGCACGCAGCCCAGCACGAACATGGGCAGAACGCACAGCAGGTAGGAGGGCAGAATGCGGATCAGCCGCCGCTTATAAAACGCGCCGATGCCGGGCAGCTTCGCGCCGGCCTGGGCATAGGGCAGATACAGCAGGAAGCCGGACAGGAGCAGCAGCCCGTCCACCCACAGATACCCGGTGCTGACCAGGAAATACACATCCACCTTGACGCCGAACAGTTGGAAGGAGGACAGCCATCCCTGCTGCCAGATGTGATACCAGCCCACCAAAAAGACCAAAAGCGCCCGAACCCCGAACAGTACGTCGATCTGTTTGGGGTCCGGCGCTTCCATGAAGGAGCGGTAATGCGAACGCGCTTGCTCCATCATCGGTTATTTCACCCGGGTCATGCGGTACAGGGTCTTGGTCTTCACGTTCCGCAGGGTGACGGCATTATTGGATTGGGATACGATTTCATAGGTGTCCGGCAGATGATCCGCCTCGGCGCCCGTGACCAGGGAATACTTGTTGGGCACGTTATAGTACAGTTCTTCTCCCTCAATCAGGCAGGTCCCGTTTTCCCTGAATTCCATGTGAGCGCCCTTGGGGCTTTCCCACTGGCCCATCAGCTTGTATACCGGCTTATCCAGGCGCTTGTCCCGCACGTCCTTATAATCCAGAATCTGCTGGTACAGTGCCAGCGCCTCAAAGGGACGGCGGTCGGCATAGAGCTGATTGGCGTACTGATAGCAGGCTTCGGCGTAGATATCGGGAATATCGGCGTACTTGTCGGACAGGTATTCCCGGGACAGGGGGGCCAGCGCCTCCACCACGGCCTGATAATTCTTTTCTTCCATGGCGGACTGCGCGGCCGCATAGGCTTCCGCGTAATACTGGTCGGCGCACTGCTGGGCCTTTTGCCTGGCGTCCTTGTAATCCCCGGCCTGATCAAACAGGGCGGCGGCCGCGGCCAGGTCTCCGTTATTCAGGGCGTCCTCGGCGGACTGATAGGCGATCTGGCGCAGCAGCGCTTCCGCGTCCGCATAGTCCGGAATGGCGGCCAGCAGTTCCCGGGCGGCGGTCAGGTCGCCCGCATCGGCAGCCTGGCGGGCCAATTCGTACACGCAGGCCTGATATTGGGAAGCGGCATCCTCATAGTCGCCCAGGGCCTGGAAAATGGCCATGGCAGTTTCGTAATCGCCCTGAACCTTCACATCCAGCGCCAGCAGATACCGGGCCTTGCTGATGGCGTCCTGGGCGTCCGGGTCATCCCCCAGAGCGGCCAGCAGCTCGATGGCCTCTTCATAGTGGGTTTCGTCGATCAGGGCGGCTGCCTGCCTCAACAGCGCGTCGCGCTTGGCCTGCTCCACATCCTCGCTGCTGCTGTCCATCGTTTCCAGGATCTCCATGGCGCCGGCGTAATCGCCGGCGGTCAGCAGGGCGACGGCCTGCTCATAACGCAGGCGGTGGATATACTCATCCACGTCCTTGTAACCGGAAATGGTTTCCAGCAGGGCCAGAGCCTCCTCGGTCTTGCCGCTTTCCAGCAATTCCAGGGCGGGGCGGTACACGCATTCCTTTTTGGCCTCCTGGGCCAGGGCCAGATCGGGAGCCATATCAAAGTAGGCCATGGCGCCTTCCAGATCCCCTTCTTCCAGCCGCTCCATGCCCTGATAGTAACGGCACTCCATCAGCAGGGTCTTGGAATCCTGATAGCCGGAGATACGCTCCAGCATATCGGCTGCCCGGGCCCATTCCCCCTCCGCCATGGCCTGCACAGCGGGCGCGTACAGGCACCCGGCGGCCCGGCGGTAAGCGTCGGAATAATCCCCGGCCAACAGGAAGTATTCCGCGGCGGTGTCGTAATCCTCGGCGTTATAGTACTGGTCGCCGGCAGCGTAGTAGGCCCGCTGCAGCTGGCGTTCGCTGTCCCGATAGGAGCCCAGGCGCTGATAATAGTCGATGGCGGTGAAATAATCCCCCTCCGCCATGGCCTGCGCGGCGGGCAGATACAGACACTCCTGCGCATCGGTGGCGGCGGTGCGGTAATTGCCCAGGGCCAGGAACTTTTCCCGGGCTGCGGCATAATCGCCCTTGTTCATCAAATCGACGGCCCATTCATATTGGGCCTGCAGGCGCTTATCGGCGGAATCCTGATAATCCGGCACCTGCTCGTACCAGGCGATGGCCTGCTCCCAATTGCCGGCGGCCAGCAGCTTTTCGGCATAGATATACCGGGCTTCCTGGGCGCGGGTGGCGCTGTCTTTGTAATCTCCCAGAGCGTCGAAAAGCTGCTGAGCGGTGCGCAGGGAGGTGTAGGTGCCATTGTTCAGGGCGGACAGGGCGGCCTGATAATCGCATTCCAGGGCCAGGTCGGCGCTGTCCCGGTAATCGGCCAGGGCCAGGAACTGATCCTTGGCGGCGTCATACTGGCCGCTTTGCAGGGCGCGGTTGGCCTGGTAATAGCGGTAATAGGGGATGCCGTGGAAATAGACGCCATAGGCCCCGGCAGCCAGCACCGCCGCGGTCACGGCGGTGGTGATGATCAGCTTGCGGCGGCGGCGGCGCTTCTTTTCCCTTGTCTCCTTTTCCTGGGCGACGCGGCGGGCTTCCTCGCGCAGGACGCGCTGCTTTTCTTCCAACAGATTCTGCCGCTGGATAATGATCCTTTCAATGGCGGCTTCGTTGAGCTTGGTGAAAATCTCATGCTTGTCCCGGTGGCAGCGGCGGCATTCCTCCTCCTTGGCGGCATTGGGCCGTCCGCAGACGCACACCCACACGCTGCCCTGATCGCTTGGATAGGAGGCCGCGTCCCGGCCGGCCAATTCCTGCATCACTTTCAATTGCGCGCCCTGCAGCAGGGGAGAGGGGCGGAATTCAACGGCTTCTCCGGCGCCGCGGCGCCACACCGTGCCGTCTTCAAACCAGACCTTTTCGATCAGCACCTCCAGGTCCTGCGCCTGCACGCCCTCTTCCACCAGAACCGCGGCTTCAAAGACATGACGGCCCGGCGCATCCAGCCTCTGAATGCGCTCCACATGGCGGGCGTACTGCTCGCCGCTCTCGCGGAAGCACAGCACGCACACCTGCACGCTGGTCACTGCCTGATCGGACAAATTATAGATTTCCATGGTCAGCACGGGATCGCTGACGGTGGGGAGTTTACAATGCCACAGTTCTACGGGGCAGGTTAAGTCAATTCGCATGGAGAAAGCGCCTCCATTTATACAATGATCCGGGGGAAAAGGGGCGCGGCAGCGAGGTTACCGGACCAGCAGCCGCATGGAATCCAGCACGGCATCCTCGAAGGTGACGTACCACAGCACGGTGCGGCCGTCGTCCAGCTGGAAAGCGTAGGTGAGCGCCGCGGTATCCGGGCCGTAGGACAGCAGGCCGTAGGGCGGGGTTTCCCCATCGCCGTAAAGCACCACGCCGGTGTCGTTGAGGCCGCCGTCACTGTGGCGGAAGCGATAGATGACGGTGTCCATCCAGTCGCCCACCCGGGTGCCCCGGGGCCCTTCCATCACGTCATCGGTGATGACCAGGCTGTCCACCCGCAGGAAGTTTTTCTGCGCGTCATAAATCAGCAGGACGGAAATGCCGTCCCAGGCCAGGTTGCGCAGGTATTCGCCGGTGGAATCCACGGTCCATTCATCCACGGGCGCGGGGCCAAAGGCCGCCTGGGCCGCTTCAGCGGTCAGGTCCAGGAAGTCGACGCCGCCAAAGGTCAGATCCTCCCGGTCAAAGGGAGACAGCACGCTGCCGTCCACACTCTGGGGATAGGCGTAATACTCCTGGATCTCCTGCATATCGCCCACGGCGGCGATTTGCTGCTGGGCGTCCGCTTCCTCGATCAGGTCGGCCATGCCATATACCCGGATCCCTACGATTTCGCCCTGATCCAGCCGGTAGGCCACACCGCAGGCGATGACGCCGTCGGGCACCCAGTGGTACACGCAGTGCTCCACCTCCGTCACCCGCTGGCCGTCCCGCAGCAGATAGCCCACGCTCATTTCGGGCTTGTCGCCGATCACGTACAGCGCCGCGTCATAATAGGTGCCATACAGGCCGGGATTGTCGTTGGGATACACCTGCAGCAATTGCTCCAGGGTGCTGCCGATGAACAGCCCCCGGGGATCGGGCTGGTTTTCCCGAAGGGTAAAGCTCAGCAGGGCTGTGGATTCACTGAGCTGTTCGTCGGCGATTTCCAGCTGGCCGCCGGCGAAATCGCACAGGGTAGCCCCGTCCTCGTCGGTGACGATGCGCACGTCGGGATCGTTCAGAGCGGCGTAAGCCACAGCGGACAGATACATTTCCAGTTCTTCATACGTCAGTTCCGCGCTTTGCTCCGCCTGGGGCGGATTTGCGGCGGGTTCGGCCAGGGCGGGAACCGTGAGCAAAAGCAGCGCCAGCAGCAGGGACATCATTCTTTTCATGGGTTTTTCTCCTTTTTCAGCGGATGGGGCGTTTGGTCATTGGCACAGTTCCGTAACGCCCTTGGGGGTAATGAGCGCGTACAGCAGACGCGCGCGGGGAGCGGGATCGGGAGATAAGGTCAGCGTGTCCAGAATGCGGCTTTCCGCCTCCCGGGCGCTCGTTTCATCTTTGGCATGCAGGGTGCAGATCACATCGCCCTTTTCGATCCGGTCGCCGATGCGCTTTTCCATCACAAAACCCACCGCGGGGTCGATGGGATCTTCCTTGCGCACGCGGCCGGCGCCCATGCGCTGCGCGGCCAGGCCCAGGGCTGTGCCGTTGACATGGGACAGGTACCCCGCGGTTTTGGCGATGACAGGGCGGATGTACGGCGCGCGGGGCAGGAGAGAAGGATCATCGCACACGGCGCTGTCGCCGCCCTGGGCGGTGATCATTTCCTTCAGCTTCCTCAGGCCTGCGCCGCTCTCCAGCGCTTCGGCCAGCATTTTCTGGGCCGCTTCTTCCGAATCGGCCACGCCGCTGGCCACCAGCATCTGGGCCCCCAGGAACAGGGATACGGTTTTCAGCGGCCCGCCGGCGCGGCCCGCCAGGACGTCGATGGCCTCGCGGACCTCCAGGGCGTTGCCCACGTGGGACCCCAGGGGCTCCTCCATCCCGGACACCACGGCGATGACGCTGCGCCCGGCGTGGGCGCCAATATCCACCATGGCCTGCGCCAATTGAATGGAGGCTTCCACCGTGGGCATCAAGGCGCCGGAGCCGGCTTTCACATCCAGCACGATGGCCCGTGCGCCGGCGGCAAATTTCTTGCTCAGGATGCTGCTGACGATCAGCGGGATAGAATCCACCGTGGCGGTCACGTCCCGGAGGGCATAGAGCCGCTTGTCCGCCGGCGCTAACTGGGCGCTTTGCCCCACCACGGCACAGCCCACCCGCCGCACGATGGACACGAACTCTTCCTCCGGCAGACTGACCCGGAAACCGGCGATGCTTTCCAGCTTATCCACTGTGCCCCCGGTGTGGCCCAGGCCCCGGCCGCTCATTTTCAGCACTTTGCCGCCGCAGGCTGCTACCAGCGGCGCCAGGATCAGGGTGGTGGTGTCGCCCACGCCGCCGGTGGAATGCTTATCCACCGGCACGCCGCCCACCTGGGGCGACAGCATGTCCCCGGACCGGGCCATGGCCATGGTCAAATCGGCAGTCTCCCGGGCGTCCATGCCGTTCAGACGGATGGCCATCAGCAGCGCGGCCAGCTGATAATCCGGCAGCGTGCCGTCCGCGGCGCCCCGGACGAAAAACTCGATTTGTTCCTTCGTCAGGGCTTTTTTTCGCTTTTTATCCTCAAGAACAGACAAAATATCCATAGAAAACCTTCCTTATAATGATAATACAAACACAGTATAGCATATTTCTTCGTTTCCGTAAAGTGAATATGAAGCATTGTGCACCGAAAATGTTGTAACAATTTCAAAAAAACACTTGACCCTGTAACAGAAATGTAATACAATGCATGTGAGGTAATGTACTCTTTTTTGGCATGGTCTCACACGCGCCGGGACAGGCCCAGGCGCATATCCAATAAAAATCATGATTTGGATGGGGTGTCAGAACGTATGAAGCAAGCTGGAAGAATGAATCGGTTCCTTTCCATGGTGCTGCTGGCGGCCATGGTGCTGTCGCTGCTGCCCGGCCAGGCCCTGGCCACGGGGGAGCAGTACGGCTATCTGGTGATCAACAACAGCAGCAAAAACCGGGTTGTCAACTTCCGCCGTCTGCCCAACACCAACGACAACACCAATTATCCCATCGCCCAGATCCCCGAATTCTGGGTGGTGGAGATTCTGGGGGATGTGACGCAGAACGGCATTCCCTGGAAGCAGGTGCGCGTGAATGTGAACACAAGCGGAACCGGCGCGGCCCAATATGAAACGGGCTACATCATGGCAACCTTTGTGCAGGCCATGACGGCGGCGGAACAGACGGAATGGCTGAAGCATCCCACCAGCAGCTTCACTCCGGCCGCGCCCGCCACGGAAGCCGAAACGGCGCCCGCGCCCAGCACGTCCGAGGGCTATGTGCGCACCATCGTGGACAAGGTGAACCTGCGCAAGACCCCGGGCGGCAAGGTGCTCAACGAAAACAACAAGATTCCTCTGGGCACCGTGCTGGCCTATTACCAGATCGAATATGCCGATAATTACCACTGGGCCAAGGTGGTATACAACGGCATGACCGGTTATATCCGCACCGACTGCATCGCCTACAGCGACGCCAGCGGCAATTTGATCAGCTCCATTTCCACCCCCTCTGTGGTGGTGGTGGATCCCACCTCCACGGCTCTGGAAGTGGACCCCAAGGGCACCTACGGCAAGGTGCTGGTGGGCAATGTGCTTTTCCGCAAAAAGCCCAGCACCAACGCTGATTTCTGGACCCGCCTGCCCGCCGACTGGATCATGGAAGTGCTGGGCACCGAAATCAGCGAGGGTATCAAGTGGTATAAGGTGCGGGGTGGCATCCCCACCAACCGGGTGGCCACCTACACCGGCTATATTCATCCGAACTTCTTCACCCTGGTCGAAAATCCGTCCAATAGCGGTTCTACCACCGCGCTGACGCTGAGCAAGTACGCCGTGGTCACCGTGGGCGGCACCAACCTGCGCCAGACCCCCGGCGGCGCCACACTGACCGCGCTGGCGGCCAACAAGGTGGTCAACGTGATTTCGGCGCCCGCCGGCAATACCGCCAGTGACTGGTATTATGTGGAACTGAACGGCGTTTACGGCTATCTGCCGGCCACGTCCCTGCGGGTGCTGTATACCGCGGAATTGAGCAGCTATACCTTGCCGGCCGCGCCCGCTTCCTCTTCCGGCTCTTCTGTGCCCGCCACGGGCGGCGGCTATGTGAAATTGGTGCTGGACAAGGTGAATATCCGCAAAACGCCGGGCGGCACCTCCCTGACCCCCACCGACGCCTCCAAACTGGCGGTGGGCACCATCCTGGCTTACACCGGCAGCCCCGAGGTCAACGGCAGTTATACCTGGGTGCTGGTCACGTATAAGGGCATCACCGGCTATGTGCGGTCCGACTGCTACACCTATTGCGACGCCAGCGGCAATCCCGTCGCGGCCCCCACGGTGGTAACGCCGGGCTCCGGTTCCGGTTCCTCCTCCTCCAGCTCCGCCGTCGCTTCCCAGGGCTATATCAAGCTGATCCGCGGCGGCGTCAATGTGCGCACCAGCCCCTGGGGCGCTTCCATGGGCCAATTGGACCGCTATACCGTGCTGCCTTACTTCAGCGTGAAAAAGTATCTGAGCGGCAATGAAGACTGGTATGAGGTGTATGCCAGCCAGTTCGGCTCCTACGGCTACGTCCTGAGCACGATGGCTGTGGTATGCAACGCCGACGGCAGCACCGGCGTCATCAAGCCCACCACCCCCACTGTTCCCGTCACCACCACCGGCTATGTGGCCACCAGCGCTTCCTCCGTGTGGCTGCGGGCCAAGCCGGAAACCGACGCCGAAACCGTGGGCCAGGTCGCCAAGAAGGGCACCGTGCTCAAAATGGTGGGCGCACCCGTCAAGGGCAATAACAACCAGTACACCTGGTATGCCGTGCAGACCAGCAACAACGTGAACGCCTATATCCGCGGCGATTTCGCCTATCAGCTGGCCGATTGGCAGATTGCGTATTATAACGCCCACGGCACCGCGCCGACCCCCACTCCCGGTCCGCAGGGCCAGGACATCACCATGAGCAATTTCATCCAGCTCACGGCGGATAAGGTGTATCTGCGGGCCACGCCCAGCACCATGGCCGCCACCTTCGGCCAGGTCAACAAGGGCACCGTGCTGCAGTTCTACGCCTCCGAAACTGTCGGCAAGATCACGTGGTATAAGGTGCTGTATAACGGCCAGTATGCCTGGATCCACGGCAATTTCGCCAAGGTGCTCACCCAGGCGGAATACGCCGCCCTGGATGTGAAGCCCACCGCCACCGTGACCAGCGCGCCGACCGCCACCGTTATCAGCGATTCTTCTCTCGGCGATATGGCGATCACCACCGCGCCCACCGTGCGCATCCGCGCCAGCGCCTCCATGACCGGCAAGGAATTGGTGATGGTGAACAAGAAGGGCACCGCGCTGGGCTATCTGGGCCAATATGTGGCCGACGCTTCGGGCACCTTCTTCTGGTTCAACGTGAGCTACAAGGGCGTCAACGGCTGGATGCACGGCAACTTTGTCAAGGTGCTCACCCAGGCGGAAAAACAGGCCTATGAGTCCACCGGCACCGTGGATACCACCATCCCCACCACCTTCCGAAACCTGAGCAAGGGCTCCACCGGCGAGGATGTGAAGAGCTTGCAGCAGAAGCTGGTGCAGCTGGGCTACCTGGCGGCCAACCAGGTCAGCGGCAGCTACCTGACCACCACTGAAAACGCCGTTATTGCTTTCCAGAAGGCCAATAAGCTCACCGTGGACGGCATCGCGGGCCAGAAGACCCAGGCGGCCATCTACGCCGCCGCCGCGGGCAATTCCGGCAACACCACGCCCAGCGGAGGCACCAAGGGCGCCAATAACGCCGGCAGCTCCACCGTGGCCGTCCTGTATCCCGTGGAAAAGATCGACTGGTTTACCGGCGGCATCCGCAGCCTCTGGGGTGTGGGCAAGGTGGCCGTGATCACCGACGTGTACACTGGCATTTCCTTCCGGGCGCAGCGGCTCTACGGTGACAATCATGCCGACTGCGAGCCCCTGACCACCGCCGATACCGCCGCTATCTGCAAGATCTACGGCGTCAGCACGCCCCAGCAAATCTCTGATCAGGAGCAGAAATTGCAGTCCTATCGCCGCCGTCCCCTGTGGGTCACCATCGGCGGACGCACCTTCGCGGCCTCCATGTACGGCATTCCCCATAATTTCGCCGGAGACCGCATCCCGGACAACGGCTACAACGGCCAGTTCTGCGTGCACTTCACCAACAGCATGACGCACGGCAGCGGCTCCCTGCCTGCGCAGGTGGATCCGGATGCCAGCTACAACAACTATTTCGGCCATCAGAGTGCGATCAATTATGCGTACACGCACTCCATCACCGGCACGAAATAACGTACATGCATGAAACATAACGATGTGATCGTCATCGGCGGGGGCGCGGCGGGTTTGACCGCCGCGCTTTCCGCATCGGGGCAGGGCGCCCGGGTGACCGTTCTGGAATCCGCTCCCCGGGTGGGCCGCAAGATCCTGGCCAGCGGCAACGGCCGGTGCAACTTGGCCAATACGGGCGAAATGAATTATCCCGGCGGCGGGGCCCTGGCCCGGCAGACGCTGGCAAAATGCCCGCCGGCACAGGTGCTGGCTTTCTTCCATGGCCTGGGCCTGATCACGGCGGAGGAGGAAGGCGGCAGGGTGTATCCCGGCTGCGGCCAGGCCGCCGCGGTGCTGGATGTGCTTCGGGGCGAAATCGCCCGGCGGAGCATCCCTGTGCTCTGCGATACCCCGGCGCTGCGGCTGGAGCCTGCGCAGGCAGGCATCCGGGTGCATACGAAGACGGGCGTTTTCAGCGCCCGCGCCGTTGTCTGCGCCTGCGGGGGCATGGCCGGCGGCAAACTGGGCCACGACGGCGGCGCGTATCGGCTGCTGACCGATCTTGGGCACACCCTGATCCCGCCCCGGCCCGCCCTGTCACCGCTGATCGCGGAAAAAGGCGCGGTGAAGGGCCTGAGCGGCCTGCGGCTGCCCGCCATCCTCACCCTGTGCCGGATCACGTCCGGAAAGCCGGAACCGCTGATGCGGCCCAGCCAGGGCGAAGCGCTGTTCACCGATTACGGGGTCAGCGGCGTCTGCGCCATGGAGCTGGCCCGGCGCGCTGGCGAGGAGCAGAAGCAAACCGGCGCGTGGCCCATCCTGTATATGGATTTTTCGCCCATGCTGGGCCTGTGCCCCCGCGTTTACGGCTGGGCGGAGGTCAGCGCCGATCCCTTCCGGCATGTGAAGGCCGCCCAGGCATTGCTGGAATCCAGGCGGCATATGCTGCCGGAGGAGGATGTGCTGCGGGGCCTACTTCCCCGGGTGCTGGCGGAACGGCTGCGGGGATTCGGCCTGCCCGCGCTGGCCAGGCAGCTTACGGCGTTCCCGGTGCCGCTCGCCGGCGTAAGGGGCTTTGAATACGCCCAGGTCACTGCCGGCGGCATAGCCTGCGATGATTTCGACGGCGAAACGCTTTGCTCCCGCCTGGTCCCCGGCCTCTATGCCGCCGGGGAAATGCTGGATGTGGACGGCGCCTGCGGCGGCTTTAACCTCCAATTTGCCTTTGCCTCCGGCCTGATCGCCGGAGAAAACGCCGCGCGCTTTGCCCTGCGAAAAAGCTGAATGCGGCACGTCACCATATTCAAATCATCCGGAGGTGAAAACATGTCTGATTCCTTCGTCACCCTCAAGCCCGGCACCCTGCTGGCGCCCGTTCCCGCGGTGATGGTTTCCTGCGCCCGGATGGGAGAAAAGCCCAACATCATCACCCTGGCCTGGGTGGGCACGGTGAATTCCGAGCCGCCCATGTGCTCCGTTTCCGTCCGGAAGGAGCGCTTTTCCCATGACATCATCCGGGATTCCGGGGAATTCGTGATCAATCTGGTGGGCGAGGATCAATTGAAGGCCACGGATTTCTGCGGCGTGAAATCGGGCCGGGATGTAGACAAATTCGCTTCCTGCGGCCTGACGCCCGCTCCGGTGGAAGGCTTCACGGCCCCCGCCATTGCGGAATGCCCCATGTATCTGGCCTGCCGGGTCACGTCCGTGCAGGAGCTGGGCAGCCATGACCTGTTCCTGGGCGTGATCGAAAAGGTGGGCGTGAAAGCCGGCCTGATGGATGGCCAGGGCAAGCTGGATTTTGGCAGAATGAAGCTGATTGCTTACAACCACGGCGTTTATTATGCCCTGGGGCAGGCGCTGGGCTTCTTTGGCTTCTCCGTGGCCGCTCCGGACGTGCTGGAGCGGCGGATGAAGGGGATCAGATAGAAAACCCCTATCTGTGATCCTGCCAGCGTTGGCCCCTGCCGCGCCGGCGGCGGATACGTGCGCATGCAGGATCGGTAAACGGGAACCACTCACGCGGAGGGAAGAAACGTGTATCAAGCCTTATACCGGGTCTGGCGGCCCAAGACGTTTTCGGAGATGGTGGGCCAGGAGGCCATCGTGCGCACGCTGCGCAACCAGGTCATGTCCGGCCGCATCGCCCACGCCTATCTGTTCTGCGGCAGCCGGGGCACCGGCAAAACCAGCGCCGCCCGCATCCTCACCCGGGCCATCAACTGCGAGCATCCGCAGAACGGCGATCCCTGCGGGGAATGCGCCAGCTGCAAAACCATCGAGTCCGGCGCGTCCTTCGACGTGTACGAAATGGACGCGGCCAGCAACAGCCGGGTGGAGGAGATTCGCGATCTGTTGGAAAAGGTGGATTACCCGCCCCAGTTCGGCAAGTATAAAGTGTACATCATCGACGAAGTGCACATGCTGTCCAACGCGGCCTTTAACGCCCTGCTCAAAACTCTGGAGGAGCCGCCGGAATACATGGTGTTCATCCTGGCCACCACCGAGCCGCAAAAGCTGCCCGCCACCATCCTCAGCCGCTGCCAGCGGTACGACTTCGGCCGGTATTCCGAGGATGAAATCAGCGGCCATTTGAAAACGGTGGTGGAAAAAAGCGGAGCGCAAGCCGAACCGGAAGCGCTTGCCATGATCGCCCGGGCGGCGGAGGGCGGCATGCGCGACGCCCTGTCCATCCTGGATATGTGCATGGGCGCGGGCGACAGAATCACCGAGGAGCATGTCCGCGCGGCTCTGGGCACGGCGGACCGGGCCTTTCTGTTTTCCTTTGCCGACGCCCTGGCCCAAAGAGAAGCGGGGGAGGCCCTGCGGCTCATTGAGGAATTGATGCGCAGCGGGCGGGATGTGCAGGTGTTTCTGAAGGATTTTTCAGCCCATCTCCGGCTGCTGATGGCGTCTCTTTTGTGCCGTCAGGGGGAGGCGCTGCCCGGCGTCAGCGGGGAAAACGCCAAACGATATCTGGATCAGGCCCGGGAGTTTTCTCAGGAGCGGCTGCTGAGGATGATCGACCTGTGCATGCACGCGGAGGCGGACACCCGCTGGGCCGCTTCCGGCCGATCGGTGCTGGAGATTTTCGCCCTGCGGTGCTGTGAGCAGCCGGAGGAGCGGGATTATGAAGCGCTGCTGGAGCGGCTGGCCGAAATGGAAAAGAAACTGGCCGATCTGGAGAAAAACGGTGTGCGGGCCGCATCCCCCGTCCCAAAACGCGAAACGGAAAAAGCGCCCAAGCCCGCCCCGCCCGCGCCCCGGCCCATGGCCGAGACGCCGATGCCGGATAGCGGCAAGGCGCCCAAGGACGTGTGGAACGATGCCCTGAAATACCTGAAAAAGTCGGAGCCCGCCTTGTTCGGGCCCCTGTCACGGGCCCGCTACGGCGGGTATCAGGAGGGCGTGTACCGGGCGCTGTTCGCCCCCGGGGAGGAGATATTCCAGACCATGCTGGCCGCCCCGGAGCGCAAAGCCAAGGTGGAAAACGCGCTGAAGCAGTGCGGCGGCGGGGAAGCGCGGTTCGAGCCCCTTTCCCAGGGCGCGCCTGCGGACCCGGACGCGGACAAGCGGGAAGAAAAGCAGCTTTCCGGCCTGATCGACATGTTCGGCCGGGACAAGGTGCAGATCGACGAATGAGGCGGGAATAAAACCGCCTGTCCATTCGTTGATAGGGGGAGAGGGCTCCTACGCTCATCGATGAGGGCGGGTGAAGCAGGGATGAGGGCATTACGGCCGATCCTTCTTCACGCAAGCCGCTTTCCTCCGTCTGCCGCCCTCCCGTTTTCTTTCGTTGATCCGCATAGGATATGTCAACATACTGTTTTTACCTGATCGCCCGGATCGGGGAAAGGAGCTTGCCATGAACGGAAACCGCGGACAATACAATTCAGCGCCGCTGTACAATATGAAAAACAAAAAGCAGGCCAGGCAGCCGCAGCCGGAAGGGCCCCAGCTTCCCTCCGGGCCCCGGCGGAGCGGCGGATTTGAGCGGGCGCTGTCGGTGGCCATGTCCATCCCGCTGCCGGTGCTGTTTTTATTGGCGCTGTTCATTGCCAATCGTCCGCTGCGCCTGGCTTTCCTGGTGCTGACGGTGATGGCGGTGGGCCTGATGTGGCTGATGAAGGCCTTTGTGCGCAGCGCCCGCAGCACCCTGACCGTGGTATACGGCGCCTTGGCGGCGGTGATCCTGGTGGCGCTGTTCGTCAGCCCCCAGCCTGTCAGCCGCACCGCGCCGGCCTCCGCCGGCAGCGCCGCCAATGAACCGGCGATCAACGCGGACGCCAATTATCTGAGCGCCATCAACAACGGCCCCCAGGCTACGGGCACGCCGGCTCCCGCCGATTCTCAGGATGAAACCGCGGCGGCGATCACATCCGAAACCCAGCAGCGGCTGTACGCCTTCTTCCAGGCGTGGGCCCGCAATTCCGTCACCGAGATGCTGACGTATTGCGTGCCCTCGTGGGTGAGCCAGCAGCAGGAGCCGGAAAAGGTGCTGTATCAGCTGGCGCTGAACAGCACGCCGGTGGATTTCCTGATCAACACGCCCGACGGCAGCGACGGCGACACCAGCCGCACCGTCACCGTGACGGCGCACTTTAACGAGCTGAGCGGCCAGCAGACCTATAAGCGGCTGCAGGTGTTCATGCAGAAGGTCAATAACGTGTGGTATGTGAACCCCAATTCCCTGAACGGCACGGTGATTGACGAAACTGCGGATGCCGGCCAGGCGGCCCAGGTGCATGTGAACACCACCATCGCGCCCACCGCCACTCCCGCGCCCAACGGCAGCGGCATCATAGTATACTACAATCCGGGCAAAGGCAAGTATTACCACGCCATTCCCAATTGCCCGGACGTGAACGAAAAATTCTGGCCGCTGACGGGCTTCTCCTATGATCTGCTCAACAGCCAGCAGTATAAATCCCTGATGCGGTGTCCCACCTGCGGCGCGCCGGAGCGGCCTCCCCTGCAGTGATTCACGGGGCCAATCCCTCGGCATAGGCCGCCATGCGGCACACGCACAGGAGATGGCAGTATTTCACCTGCGCCCCAAGCCGCGCCCGTCCCTGGGCGGACAGACACCCATCCAGGGCGCTCGCGATATCCTCAAGCAGCGACGCCATATTCCGTACCGCGGGGTGCCCGGCCCCGGCAAACAAGGTATCCAGCCGGCTGGCCAGGGCGGCAGCGGTGTCCCGCTCGGATCGCAGGGCGGCCAGAATGGCTTCCGTGTCCGCCTGCCCCTGATCCAGGGATAAAAACAATGCGTTCAGATGGCCGATCAGCTGATCGACAGCGTCGTAAGCGTCGGTGAGCGCGGTGAGCTGCATGGCCTGCCCGGTCAAATGCAGGGTGATTTCCGGGCGGACGATCTCCGTGATCACGGCCTCCACCCCGTGCTGGGTTTTCAACTGATTCTGCACTGCCTGGGCCTCTGCCCGGGTTGCATAGGCGGCGGCCAGCACGCGGTAGCTGCCCTGCTGCAGCAGGTATCCGCCCGCTCCGCGGCTGCGATAGCCGTCGGCAACGGACTGAGCGGAGGAAAGCTGATCAAAAGCCCCCAGCTGGAGGGCGAACCAGCTTTGCCCCGGCAGGGTGAAGGCGCGCTCCTGGGGCGACAGGTCCTGGGGCGGGTGAGTGGCCGCTGCTTTTTCCGGGGTGATCACCGGCAGCGACAGGGTGATCCATCCTTGCCGCAGGGCATACCCCGCCATCACGAGCAGCAGGCATACCGCCGCCAGGCCGATCCACCCGCCGTACCCCCGGCGCACCTTGTACCGCCGCGTTGCCAGCCTGCCTGCCCGCATGAAAATCGCCCCCCTTTGCATCTGCATTGTATGCCCGGGCCGAGGAAAACATTCCACAAGGAGGGATCCCATGGCTTATCATCTGGACACCATTCCCGTTTGGGACGCCATGAAGCTGGAGGGGGAATGCCCCCTGTGCGCGCTCAGACGGCGTAATGAGCTGATCGACGTGGAAAGGTATCTGGGCGCGTCGGTGATGGAGCCCGACACCCGTATCCAGGTCAATCAAAAGGGCTTCTGCCCCCGGCATCAGGTGCTTTTGTATCAGCAGAAGAACCGGCTGGGCCACGCCCTGATGATGCACACGCATTTGAAAGAAACCATGCGCAGGCTGACCCCCATTCTGGAGGAGGCCCGCTCCGCCGCCCGGCGAGGCGCCGATACCCCCGCCCTCAAACGCTTATTCGGCAAGGGCGACGCGCAGGGCGATGTGAAGCAGGCCGCGGGCAGGCTGAGGAAGCTGACGGACAGCTGCCTGATGTGCGAAAGCATTGAGGAAAATACCCGCCGCTATGCTTACACCATGCTGCACCTGTATAAAAACGACAGCGCCTTCCGCAAGGCTTTCGCCGCCTCCAAGGGCGTGTGCCTGCGGGATATGGCGCTGCTATTGGAAATGGCCCAGGAGACCCTCAGCGGCCGGTATCTTTCCGATTTTACGGATGATCTGTGCGCTACGGTGGAAAAGAGCCTGACCAAAATGGAAGGCGATCTGGAAGGCTTTACCCTGAAATTCGATTACCGCAACGCCGATAAACCCTGGGGCGACAGCCGGGGATCCCTGGAGCGCACGGTGAACAAGCTTCGGGGCTGGTGCCTGGGAGAGGAGCCCAATCCCAAATGAGCAAGCAATCCGGCTGCAAAGCGATCCTCCTGCTGCTGTGCGTCCTGCTGCTCACCGGCTGCGCCGCGTCGCCTCCCGGAACGGTGGTGCGGAAGGATCCGGCCGATCAGTATCTGATTAGCGCCGACACGCAAGGACTGGATCCCGACCATCGCCGGGTCACCCTGTATTTCCGCTGGAACGCCACCGATTGCCTGGCGCCCGAGAGCCGCATCATGGATGTGCCGCGGAATGAGAGCGCGGAAAAGGCGCTGGTGCAGGCGCTGATCGACGGGCCCTCCGCCGGCGGCGCGGGCCTGACGGGCCTGTTTCCGCCCGGAACGGAGGTGCTGGCCGTGACGGTCCAGGGGGACACGCTATTCGTCACCTTCAATGAGGCGCTGCTGGGCCGGTATGGCGATGAGCCGGGGGATGTTTCCGGCGAGCCCTGGCGCACCGAAAGCCCCCTGCGCCGCAGGCTGTGCATGGATGCCCTGACCGCTTCCCTGACGGAAGCGGGCTACTGCGCTCAGGTGCAGGTGCTGGTGCTGCGCCCCTCCGCGCAGGGCACCTCCATGCGGCTGCCCGAAAGCTTTTTTACCCGGAACGGGGAGGATGACGGCCTGCTGCCGCCCTTTACCCGCCGGGAAGACGCCATTCTCACGCCCCACCGCACCGCGGCACTGATCCTGGACAGCTGGATCACCCAGGATTACGAAACGCTGTATGATCTCGTCGCCCGGGAGGGCCTGACCGCACGGCCCGGCGAACAGGCCGCGCTGGACGGCTTCGCCGCCGCCCGCTCCCTGACAGGCTATGAAGGGCTGACAGCGGGCAGCGTATCGTACGACGGACAGCGCGCTACCCTGACGGTGGATCTGCGTTTCCGGGGCCAGGACGGGGATGGGGAACGGGCAGGCTGGCCCCTGCGCCTGATTCGGGAGGGCGGCCTGTGGAAAATGGATTATGAACAGCTGATGGCTATGATGAACGGATATTGAGGTGTGTTCCTCCCATGAAGAATCGTCGCTTGGTGTGCCTGCTTTGCCTGATGTGTCTGTGTGTGGCGATCACCGGCTGTGTGCCCAATGACGTGGCGCCCGCCGCATCCATCACCCTGCCTCCCGCCGCCCGGATCTATGAAGCGCCGGAAAACGACAGCCAGCAGGGGTATGAGCAAACGGTGCTGCTGTACCTGCCTTCCCTGGACGGGACGCGGCTGATCGCGGTGCCCCAAACGGCATCGCTGTCCGCCGCCCGGCCGGCGGCCCAGACGCTGTGTGAAATGCTGCTGCGCTTTCCCGGCGGAGAAACCACGGCCCCCGTGGGGGGCGAGGTGGCCCTGACCCTGTCCGGAACGGACGCCGTGGAGGTGTCCGGCCAGGTGGTCACGGTGAGCCTGGCGGCCTCCGCCCTGCGCCTGTCCCACGAGCAATTGTTCACCGTGGGCCAGGCCCTGGCCAACACCCTGTGTCAGATGGGCGATGTGCAGTATGTGAATGTGCTCATCGCCGGGACGCAGCCGGGGCTGAATGTGGCGGCCACTCTGCCGGCGGGCAGCTTCCAGCCCAACACCCGGGAGGATCTGTCTGCCCTGTGGGCGCGCGCTTCCGCCCCATCCGCCTCCGGCCGGCGGGCCTTCGCCGCCACGCTGTATTATCCTGCCCCGTCCGGCAAGGGCGTGCTGTGCGAGGGGCGCACCCTGTCCTTCTCCGCCCAGGATCTGCCCGCCATGGCGGGAACCCTGCTGGACGCCCTGTCCGCCGGGGCGGAGCGGCTGCCCAATTTGCCCCGTTGCCCGGATTTGCGTGCCATGCTGCAATCGGAGATCGTGCTGGCGGAAAACGGCGGCTCCCGCCGGCTCGTCCTGCACTTCCGGGAAGAGATGAATGCTGCCCTGATCCAGGCCGGCATTACCCGCTCGGTGATGATGGCGGCCCTGACCGACACCATGACCACCTTTTTGCCCGGCATTGAGGGCATTGCGGTCACCATCGGCGACGAAAAGATCACCTCTGTCACCCCCTCCGGCACCTATCTGGGCTCCGGGGAGACCATCACCTTCACCGACGGGCTGATGCGGCGGAGGGATTTTGTGCCCTTCCTGCTGGCGGAATGCACCCTGTTTTTTGCCAACCAGCAGGGAAGCCTGACGGAGGTCAGCCGGCCGGTGCCCTTCTATGAGGCGTTCAGCGCCCGGTCGCTGCTGCAGCAAATGATCCTGGGACCTCAGCCCTTTGACAGCCAGACGGGGCTGACGCCGGTGCTGCCCGGGGAACTGCGTTCCGCCGATCTGCTGGGCGTAGGCCTGGCGGGCAACACCCTGCTGCTGAATTTCTCTGCCCGGCTGCCTGATCTGTGCGCCGATTTTTCCGCGGGGGAGGAACGGCTGATGGTGTACGCCCTGGTCAACACCATGTGCCATCTGCCGGGGGTCAAAAAAGCCGCCCTCTTCATTCAGGGCGACCAGCCCGATACCTTGGCCGGCGCCCTGTACCTGCCGGGGGATTTCCTGCCAAATTACGATCTGATACAATAGCCAAATAATCAAAGGGGCCGCTGCGCTTTTTCAGTGCAGCAGCCCCTCAGGATGTCTGTCGACAAAGCCGACACCCTGAAGCGCCCTCCCGGTTTCCGTCCGGGAGGGCGCTTTTTCGTGTATGCGGTATCAGGGAACGGCGCCGGGATCATTCGATCCGGATGCCGTACATGCAGGCGTTGTCTTTATCGCAGGTTCCGATGACCAGATAATTCTTGTAGGCCGCGGGGCTGCCCTGAATGGTGCCGCCCAGATCCAGGGTGGAGCGCACGGAGCCGGTTTTTCCGCTGAGCATGGTCAGGGTGCCGCCTTCATCCGCCTGGATGATCCATGCGTCGCCCTGATCGTTATACACGGCGATGGGCGAGGAAATGGCGGTGGCGCTGAGCGCGCGTTCCCACCGCACCTGGCCCGTGGCCTTTTCCAGGGCCACGATTTTGCTGCCGCCGCCCTGCACCATGTTCACGGTGAAAATCACCAGATCGCTGATGCCGTGCTCACCGATCACCGGGCTGGCCTTGCAGCCGGACAATTGATCGTTGTTCTTTTCGCACTTGATGCCGTAACGCCAGATTTCCTCCCCCGTCAGGGCGTTCAGGCGGCGGATGGTCACATCCTGCTTACTGCCCAGCCGGCTGTAGGCCGTGTTGCCGGTGTACAGGCTGACGCCGGAATCGCCGTCCATGTCCAGCGCAAGGGCCGCGTCGATGTTGTCGCCGCCGTCCACGGCCCACACGGTCTTCATGGTGTCGGAATCCACGCAGCGGATGATGCCGTAAGCATCCGCCATGTAAATGTACCGGTCATACATGGCCACACTGCCCTCCACGCCCACGCTGGCCTCCTTTTCGCTGTTGGCCTTGGTGCGCAGATAAGTGACGGCGGGCTTGATGGAGAAGGACGTTTCCGCGTCAGGATTCTCCTCGGTGGGGAAGCTCCATTGGGTGTCCAGATCCACCGTGTACAGCAATCCGTTCTCCCCGGCCACGATCATGGCGTCCCCCAGGGCGCCCCTGGTGGCATCGTTGTAAAGGAAGAGGGCGGTGCCGTCGAAAGCGCCGTTGGTGATGTACTGTTTCTGGCTGTTGGACTGCCTGCCGTTGAGGAAGTATGCCTCCTTGCCGTCCGTCAGATAATACATGTGCAGCCCGATGGGGTGCTGCTTGTTATCGGTCATCTTGGAAATGCCCTGGCCTACAGCGATCAGCGGCATGCCCAGCGAATGGACCGATACGCTGCCCTTCAGAGGATAGCCCACATTGATGGGGTCCCGGGTGGCGCTGCCGTCCCGGAGGTCCAGGAAATAGATCTTGCCGTCCTGCGCCCCGAAAATCACTTCCCGCAGGGCGGAGGTGTCCTTCTTTTCATCATACAGGTTCATCATCTGGCGGATGTCAATGGTCCATTTGACGATGGCAGGCTGGCCGGTCCAGCCCACGCCGTAGAAGGTGCCGCTGCCGGTGCGCAGGGAGCCGATGGGTGTTTTCCACAGCACAGACAGCTGTTCCTTCTGCACGTCCACGGTGCCAAAGGCGGCGTTGCGCCGGAAGTTATCCCCCCGGAAGGTGAACACGCCGATATCGTGGCGGGAATACAGATCGGGATGCGGCGCCTGATAGCTGTTGGCGCGGGTGAAGGTGAGGCTCTTGCCGCCCTGGAACACCGTATCGGTTACCTTCAGGGAACCGTCTCCCGCCGATGCCTCCAGTTTGGGCAGCGGGGTCTGGGTGGGCAATGCCGTGGGGGCCTGCGTGGGCACCGGGGTGGGGACGGACGTGGGCGACGGGGTCGCCGTTTCTTCCGGACGCTCAGGCGCATCCGTGGGCGTTTCTGTCGGCGCTTCCGTAGGCGCCTCGGTGGGCAGCGGCGCGTTGGTGGGCGCCCAGGTCACCACCGGCGCGGCGGTCGCATCCGCCGTAGGCGCAGCCGTGACGACGGCGTTGTTCTGGCCCTGGGGCGTGGGAGTGACCACCGGGCGCTGGGTGGCCAGCGGCGTTTCCGTAGGCTCCGCCACGGGCAGCGTCACCTGCACCAGATCGCTCAGATCCGTGCGGATCAATTCATCCTCCGCCAGGATCACGGCGAACACCCGGCCCTCATAAGGCTCATCAAAAACCACGTCGATGATCCACACCTTGTGGCCTTCGCTGTCCAGGCTCACCGTGGCGCTGCTGACGAGCGGATTGTTTTCCTCGTCCCATACTTCCACGCTGTCCACGGCCTGGCTGGAGACCAGGCGGAAGGCGAGCCCCGAATCCGTGGTGCCTTCCCTGCCGACCGCCTGGAAAGAATAGGCTTCGGCGGGGCCGCGCCCCTCCGTATCCGTGGGGAGCAGCTGGGTCTGGACCGGATTCGACGGCGTCTTGGCCGGCTGGCCGTCTCCCTTGAAGGGGCCGATCTTCAAAACGGCCATCAGCGCCACAGCCAGCAGGGCCAGCACAGCCAAGCCCACCAGCGCGATTTTCAGCCAGGGGAAGGGACGCTCTTCATCATATTCGTCCTCGTCCTCGGCAGGCGAAACGGCCCGGGGCTTGTATACCGCGTCCGCGTTCTGCGGATAGCGGTAAGGCGCGGTGCCGTCTCCCTCCTGGGTGGGCATGGCCGGCTGACGGCGGGCCCACTGGATCTCCGGCTCCTGAACGGCAGGACGCTGGGGCTGATAAGCGTTCGTATCGCCAGCAGCGCGGCTGTCCGGCGCTGCCGGGGCGGCGCGGTGCCGCTCGCTGCGGCGGTGGCGCGGCTGCCCGCTTCCCTCCGTCGGCGCGCGATACGGCTCGTTATTATAATCGCTCAAAGGGATGTACCTCCTTTGTGTTAATGCAGGATACAGATACCCATATATAGTATATCAGAAATGCGCCTGTTCTACAAGCGGAAATCTGACGGAAGACGGCCTTTGTAACAAATTCCTTGGCTGGCAGCGGGGAGCCCCGCAAAGCAAAACCCCGGATGCAGGCCGCTCCGCAAGCCGCCAGCGCATCCCCCGCTTTACTGAAATTTCCTCCGGGAGGCTACAAATCCAGCCAAAAATATGGTATAATCAGCAAGGAAAGCGCAGCTTTCTGTCCCGGCGGGCCCCGGATGGGTACACACCCTAAAAACTGCTGCCCATTTGAACGCGCCAGGAAACGCCACCAAATCAAGCAAAGGATGAACGCCATGCACCGATTTTTCACCGAGCCTGCGGGGGACGGCCTGGCCCGCCTGTCTCCGGAGGAAGCAAATCACGCCCTGCGCGTGCTGCGGCTGAACGTGGGCGACGCCTGCCAGGCGCTGATGAACGGGCAGGTGTTCGACGCGTGCCTGGAAGAAACGGATCCGCAGGTGCTGCTGCGGCTGGGCACGCCCCAGCCTTCTCCGGAGCCGTCCGTGCGGGTGACGCTGTACCAGGGCATTCCCAAGGGCGACAAAATGGATTATATCGTGCAAAAATGCACGGAAGCGGGGATTTACCGGATCGTGCCAGTGGCCTTTTCCCGGTGTGTGGCCAAATGGGACAGCAGGGACGCCGCCAAAAAGCAGACCCGTTTTCAGCGGATCGCCGCCGAGGCGGCCAAGCAGTCCGGCCGGGCCTGGGCGCCGCCCGTCGCGCTTCCCCTGTCCATGGCGGGCCTGTGCCGGGCGCTCCAAGACCACGAACTGGCCCTGGTACCCTGGGAAGAGCAGCGGGGCCAGGGCATCCGCTCCCAATGGACGGATCAAAGGGACATGGCGCTGGTGATCGGCCCCGAGGGCGGCATTTCCCCGGATGAAATCGCCCTGCTGCGGGGGGCGGGCGCCATTCCCGTGACCCTGGGCAAACGCATTTTCCGCACGGAAACCGCCGGCCTGGCCGCACTGATTTCCCTGCTGACCCTGACAGGAGACATGGAATGACGACGCATCAAAAACCGGAAAACAGCGGCTCGGAAAAGGGCCTGTCGATGCTGGACCGCTGGATGGCGCTGCATCAGCGCGCCTTCTGGCTGGTCATTGCCGCAGTGGCCGTGGCCGGGGCAGCGCTGATCGTGCGGTGGGCGCCCGCCGCCTATGGCACGTATTTGGGGGCGGGGCTGGCGATGGGGCTGATGGTGGCCTACCGGCGATGTGCCGGCGCGCCGGTGCGGATGCTGCGGCAGGCGACCGCCCGGCTGCGCACCCCGCCGGACCGCGTGAAGGACGGTCAGGCGCTGGATGATTTGAACGCCTTGCATGCGCATTTGCCCTCTCTACGGAAAAAAGAATTGGCCTATTCCATCACCTGCTGCCAGGCGATGCTTTTGGCGCGACTGGGCCGCAGGGACGAGGCCCTGGCCCTCCTGCGCGGCTTTGATCAGACCTGGGATGAATCCCAGCGCCAGGACATCCGTATCCTCATTCAAAAAATCAGCGGGGAAGGCGCGCCCTCCCCCGAAAAGGAGCAAGCATAAATGCCTTCCGTCGCCTTTCACACCTTGGGCTGCAAGGTCAACCAATACGATTCTCAGGCCATGCTGGAATTATTTGAGCAAGCCGGCTATGAAGTGCGGGATTTTACCCAGTCCGCGGACGTTTATGTGGTGAACACCTGCACCGTCACCGGCACCGGCGATAAAAAAAGCCTGAACGCCGTGCGCCGGGCCCTGCGTCAAAACCCCGCCGCGCAAGTGGTGATCGCGGGCTGTCTGGCCCAGCGGGACGGGGAAAAGCTGCTGGAAACCGGGGCGCGGCTGGTGATCGGCAACGCCCGGCGAAGAGAAGTGGTGACGCTGCTGGAAGAAGCTGTCGCCCAGGGGCAGCGGGTGGCCGCCGTCAGCGATATCCTGCGGGTGCCGTATGAACCGCTGGCCATTTCCCGTCATGAGGGGCACACCCGGGCCGTGCTGAAAATCCAGGAGGGCTGTGATCGGTACTGCACCTATTGCATCATCCCTTACGTGCGGGGCGGCATCCGTTCCCGGCCTCCGGAGGACGTGCGGGCCGAAGCGCGGCGCCTGGCTGACGCCGGGTTTACCGAACTGGTGCTCACCGGCATTCACTTGACCAGCTATGGCCGGGATCTTCAGCACGCGACGCTGCTGGACGCCGTCCGCGCCTGTGATGTACCGGGGGTGCAGCGCATCCGCCTGGGCTCGCTGGAGCCGCTGATCGTAACGGAGGAATTCGTGCGCGGGCTGAAGGAAGAATCCGAGGTGTGTCCCCAGTTTCACCTGGCCCTGCAATCGGGAAGCGACCCGGTATTGCGCCGCATGCGCCGCCGGTATACCGCCGATGATTTCCGCGCCGCCGCGGCGCTGCTGCGCCAGGCGTTTCCCGGCTGCGCCCTCACCACCGACGTCATCACCGGGTTCCCCGGGGAAACGGAGGAAGAATTCGCCGATACCCTGGCCTTCTGCCGGCAGATCGGCTTCGCCCGGATGCACGTGTTTCCCTATTCCGCCCGCCAGGGTACCCCGGCGGCCCAGATGCCCGGCCAGGTGCCCCGGGCTGTCCGGGAGGAACGGGCGCGCCGCCTGATCGCCCTGGGCAATGAACTGGCCTTCAGCTACCGCGCCGCTCAGGTGGGCTCCGTCGTTCAGGTGCTCACCGAGGAGGTGTCGGACGGCGTCGCCCATGGCTACACCGCCCAGTATATCCCCTGCGCCTTTCCCGGCGGCCAGCCGGGACGGGTGGACGATGTGACCGTGACCGGCCTGACCGATGAGGGGCTGACTGGAGAAAAGCTGAACGGCACCGAAAAATGACCGTTCGGCAGGGGATTCCGTGACAGCGCACTTCAAAATAGCCCGGAAAGCGCGCGGAACGCGCCGATAAAGCCGAGAAAAAAAGAGGTTCTTCACGGATTGTGTGGGAAACGAAAACCCTTTGGTGTCATCCCGAGCGATGCGCAGCCGAAAGGCGAAGCGCAGCCGAGGGATCTGTGCGGGAAACGTAAAAAACGGGGAATAGATCTTTCGACTTCGTTCCGCTTTTCGCTCCACTCCGCTCAAGATGACAATCAAGGTCGTTTCTTTCTCGCTGACTTTCCGTGAAGAATCATTTTTTGGATAACAATTCTATGCGCGTTCGCGCATGAATGCGTCAAAGCCCGTTTTCACTTCTTCTATTCCGTATCGGATGATTTGATCAAAGCTGCTGTGGCGCAGAAGAAAACGAACAAAACGCGCGCCAAGATAGTAGCCGGTATCGCCGTATCCTTCCAGGCGGGTCCAGTCGCCAAAGTAGCGCTGATTCTCCCGCGTCATGACCCGGATGTCATTCCGGAAGGACTGCCGGATGAATTCCGCGTGGCCGTCGCACCATTGTTTCCAGCCGTTTCGGTCTTGATGAAAATAGGAAGGATCGCCGATGATTTCCTGCTCAAAAACCATGGCGACGCCTTCGGTGAACAACTGCCAAAGGAAATGATCCGGCAAAGCATCTGTCGTTCGATGCAGGATGCCGTATTGCGCCTGGTATACATGCCCCAATTCGTGCACGATCAATCCGGTCAGGGCATCCGGATCGCACCAATTCAGTTCCATGATTTTTTCGATGCCCAGCAGCACCGTGGTGCGCCCGCTGACAGGGGTCACCCATCCCGCTCCGTTGCATAAACCGAGGTACAGAACCACCGCGGCGTCCACCGTCCTGCCGAATCGGCGAACAATCCTTTCATCCAGATGCGCAGTGACGCAGCAAAACGACCTCACGGCTTCTTCCCGCTTCTTTGTTTCCCATAGCACAGCATTCAATACCGGCAAAAAATCATGCTCCCAGGAAAAACCTGCGTGGATGCATGCCCGCATATCGCTCAGACACAGGTCTTTGGCGCCGGGGACATGCGCATCCATATAGGTTTTCCACTTTTCCATGTCGAACCGACCCGCGTCAAAGGCGGATAACAGGTCGGCGGAGGTGTTGATTACCTTCATCCTGGCACACCCTCTGTGAAATATGCGTCAGCCCCGCAGCACCGCTGTTCTGTCGGGCCGTTTTCAGGCAAGCGGAGGATCAATACAGGCTGACAATGATGTCCGCGCAGCGCTCCAGGCCCAGGATGCCGCTGTCCAGCGCCAGGTGGTAATTCCCCATGGCGCCCCATTCCCTGTCGGTGTACAATTGATAATAGGCCTTGCGCTTTTTGTCCTTATCCCGCAGCCGGGCGAAAGGATCCTCTGCCCGCTCGCCGTACTGGTTCACGATCCGCTCCGCCCGCTTGTCCATGGAAGCGTGGATAAACACGGTGAGCACATTGTCAAAGTCCTTCAGGATATAGTCCGAGCAGCGGCCCACCAGGATGCAGGATCCCTTTTCCGCCAGTTCCCGGATCACTTTGGATTGCGCCAGGAACAGATCGTCCTGCATGGAATGGCCGTAAAAATCGCGCCCCGCCATGAAGGACAGCCACCCGCCCTCGATGTTTTCGGATTTTTCTTCCACATAGGGCTTCATCAGCCCGGTTTCCGCGGATATTCTGTCGATCAATTCCTGATCGTAGCAGGGAATGCCCAGCTTCTCGGCTGCCATGCGGCCGACGGTCCTGCCGCCGCTGCCAAATTCGCGGCTGATGGTGATGATTCTGTGACTCATACGCACAGCTCCTTTCTGTGAGAAAACGACCCGCCTGATCCCCCCGGCGGCTGGCTGTACCATATCTGCTTCTTTGTATTCGGTCCTTTTTATTCTACCATTTCTGCCGCAATTGTCAAGGCGCGTTCAGCCGGTGAAAGCTAACGGGCAGAACTGCGTCAGGGCCCTCGAAGCCTCCGGAAAACAAACCGGAAAACGCTTTTTCTGTCGGATACTGTTCAAAAAAGAGATATCTTTGGGTGATCTTGCCGCTCTGGCAGCGCTTCGCGCCGGCTGGAGGAGAAGAAAGCGCCCGGGTTCCGTGAAGGAACACCGAGGCGCTGATTCATGGGAATATTGCGTATTTTGGGTCTTTTACGCATGCGCGTCAATACAGATGCAAACTGTTGCAGGCCACCACGCAGAAAATCAGCGCGGCCATGAGCACGCAGGCGGCCACGTCGCCGTCGCTGATGCGCAGCACCCGCAGGCGGGTGCGCCCTTCGCCGCCGTGGTAGCACCGGGCTTCCATGGCCATGGCCAGATCCCCGGCCCGGCGGAAAGCGCTGACGAACAGCGGCACCAGCAGCGGCACCATGGCCCGGGCCCGCTTGAGCAGGTTGCCGGATTCAAAATCCGCGCCCCTGGCGGTCTGCGCCTTCATGATCTTGTCGGCCTCTTCCAGCAGGGTGGGAATGAAGCGCAGGGCGATGGACATCATCATGGCCATTTCATGGGCGGGGAAATGGATCACCTTCAAGGGAGATAAAAGCCTTTCCAGCCCGTCTGTGAGCACAATGGGCGGGGTGGTGAGCGTGAGCAGGCTGGAGCCCATCACCAGCAGCACCAGGCGGAAGGAATACAGAATGGCGGTGAGCAGCGCCTCTTTTTTGATCACAGCGAAGCCCACATCCCACAGAGGCGTTTCCCCGGGCAGGAAAAACAGATTCAGCAGGAAGGTGAGCACCAGGATGAACCGAAGCGGCTTGATGCCCTTGATCATCAGCCTGACCGGCACCTGAGAGAGCACCGTGGCCAGGATCAGGAACAGCACCACCGGAATGAAGGCCACCAGGTTCCGCGCCATAAAAATGGCCACGATCAGCCCGATGAGCAGCAGGATCTTGACTCGGGGATCCAGACGATGCACCGCACTGTCGGCGGGGTAGTACTGGCCCAGGGTGATATCACGCATGGCCATGTGGCTTCCCCTCCTTCCAAAGGTCCAGCAGCGCCTGCACGGCCTGCTCCTCCCGGAAAACGCTATCGGGGCAGTTTACGCCCATCTGGCGCAGCTGGATGCCCAGCCGGCAAACGGAGGGCACATCCAGGCCCATGCTTTCCAGCCGTTCGGCATGGCGGAAGATCTCCTCCGGCGTGCCCTCCATGGTGATTCTTCCGTGCTCCATCACCACAGCCCGGGTGGCAAAGCGGGCCACGTCGTCCATGGAATGAGAGATCATCACGATGGTGGCGCCCTGGGCGTGCAACTGGGCGATCAATTGCAGCATATCTTCTCTGCTCTGCGGATCCAGCCCGGCGGCGGGCTCGTCCAGCACCAGCATATCGGGCCGCATGGCCAGCACACCGGCGATGGCCACCCGGCGCATCTGGCCGCCGGACAGCTCGAAAGGCGATTTTTCCTCAATGCCCGCCTGGGTCAGGCCGACCTTCTTCAGCGCCTCCCGGACACGCCCGTCGATTTCATCGGCGGGCAGCCCCAGATTCCTGGGGCCGAAGGCCACGTCCCGGGCCACGGTTTCTTCAAACAGCTGATGCTCCGGATATTGAAACACCAGTCCCACGCTCCGGCGCACGACTTTCTTATCGAAGCCCTTTTCGTGAATGTCCTGCCCGTCCATCAGCACCCGCCCGGAGGTGGGCTGCAAAAGGCCGTTGATGTGCTGGGCCAGGGTGGATTTGCCCGAGCCCGTGTGGCCGATCAGCGCCAGGAATTCCCCCGGCCGGATGGTGAGGCTGACATCCTCCAGCGCGGTGGATTGGAAGGGGCTGCCGGGCTGGTAGGTGTGGGTCACATGATCCAGCGTTATTTGCACAGCCGGGCCACCTCCTTTGCCATATCTGAAACGGTCAGCACCCCGTCAGCGATGGGCATGCCCTTTTGCCGCAGGGCCTGGGCGATCCGGGCCATGGGGGGCACGTCCAGCCGGTACGCGGCCAGCCGCTCCGCGTCGGAAAACACCTCCCGGGGCGTGCCGGACATAACGATCTGGCCGTCGTGCATCACATGCACCCGATCGGCGGCCACGGCCTCCTCCATAAAGTGGGTGATCCACAGTACCGTGATCCCCTGCTCCCGGTTCAGCCGCTGCACCGCGTCCATCACTTCCCGGCGGCCCCGGGGATCCAGCATGGCGGTGGATTCGTCGAAAATAATGGCGTCGGGCTCCATGGCCAGCACGCCCGCGATGGCCACCCGCTGCTTCTGCCCGCCGGACAGGGTGTGGGGCGCGCGGCCGGCGAAGGCTTCCATGCCTACGTCCCGCAGGGCTTTTTCGATGCGGGCAGGCATATCCTGGGAGGGCACGCCGATGTTTTCCAGGCCAAAGGCCACGTCATCCTCCACCACCGTGGCTACCAGCTGGTTGTCCGGATTCTGGAATACCATGCCTGCCCGGCGGCGGATTTCCCAGGTGTCCTTTTCGCCCTGGGTGTCCATGCCGCACACGGTCACTTTTCCTTCCGTGGGGAGATACAGGCCGTTGATCAGTTTGGCCAAGGTGGATTTGCCTGATCCGTTCTGGCCCAAAATAGCGTGAAATTCCCCCCGGGGTACGGTGAGGCTCACGTCCCGGACGGCGGTGGCGGCGTCCTCTTCATACGAAAAGGACACATGATCCACTTGAATGATGGCGTCTGCCATGGGCTTTCCTCGTTTCCTTGCCGGTTGCTGCCGGATGACCGGTCAACACCGCGTATTGGCGCCCTGCGGCGCAGGCGCATTATAGCATATTTTTCCGGCCTTCGCAACACGGAAAGCGCCTTTCGTGGGCAGGACGCCCTCTCCCGCGCCGGGTTTTGGCCGCCATCTGCGGCCGGGTACGCCTCGATTGCTGAAAATTTGGGGTTTACAGGGGCGAAATTTCATTATATAATATTCAGGCAACAATTCGTTTGAAAGGCGGTTTACCATCATGATTGATTATTTCTCCCTGATTTCCAGCGCAGCGGCTGAGGGCGAAGCCCAGCAGACCCAGGAAGTGGCGGGCGCTACCGAATCCCAGAGCACGCTGGACCCGAATGATCCGAACGCGCAGCAAGGCAGCATGGGCGCCAGCCTGGTCGGCATGCTGCTGCCCCTGGTGCTGATGGGCCTGATCTTTTATTTCATGCTCATTCGTCCCCAGCGCAAGAAGGACAAGAAAGTCAAGGAAATGCTGAATAACCTCAAGAGCGGCGACCGGGTCACCACCATCGGCGGCATTTACGGCACCATCGTGAGCATCAAGGATGACACCATCACCCTGGCTGTGGGCCAGAAGAATTCTCAGCCCACCGAAATGATCATTGCCCGCTGGGCCATCCGCAATGTGGAAGAGATCAGCGTGGAAAATGAAGGCGAAATGCTGAACTGATCCCAGATCGGGCCTGCGAATCCGCAGTTACAGCCCTGAATCCACGGGCGTCTTATCCGCACCGGCGCTGCTTCAAATGCCTGCGCGGAAAAGGCGCCCGTAAATTTGACTTTTTTTATTGGTTCTTCACGGATTGTGAGGGAAACGAAAACGCTTCGGCGTCATCCCGATCGCAGCGAAGCCGATAGGCGAAGCGCAGTCGAGGGATCCATGCGAGCATCCGGCAAACAGATCTTTCGACGCCGTTCCGCTTTTCGCTCCACTCCGCTCAAGATGACAGGAAAGGCCGTTTCTTTTTCGCTGACTTTCCGTGAAGAATCTCTTTATTTGAAAACAGTATAATACTATTCTTCTTCAAAAATCTTTCATGTTTGGGCGCCTTTTACGTTCTGACAGTGCGTCACTGCGGTCAACGCAGCGCTGCTGCGCTTTCCTTCGTTCTGCTTAGCCAGAACAAAAACCCCTCCCAAATCTGTTAAGATTTAAATCCAGATTGGCAAGGATGAAAAAAAGCAAAGGGACGACGGGGGTATTCTCTTTCGGAGCCCGAAAGAGAACCAGAAAGGGCGCCATAACGGCGGTGGTCATCGTACAGCTTCTGGCCCGGCCGCTGAAAGCGGCCAACCCGGATGCGATGCATCCGGGGAAAGCCGGGGGATCATCCCCAGGGAAAAACTCGCTTTTCTCTGAGGATGATCCCGGCTTTCATTGGGCCAGAAGCGTCAAACATTCGCAATCCCAGCGTAACACGCGACGATTCCTTGGGTCTATCGATCAAGCAGCTTTGCGAGGAGTGGGTCCAGGGGATCATCCCCTGGCGCGGGGTTCAGGGGCCGCGAAGGCCCCTGCCTCGTCCTCCCGTTCTTTTGTCTCCCTTTGCGAATTGTGTTTTAGAAGAAGAATAGTATAAGACGAAAATAGCAAAAAGCGCAGGGCTGCTACGGCAGCGCCTGCGTTTTTGCTTGTACCTGTTCGGTTGAGGCGTGTACAGAAACGAAAAACGAAAAAAAGTGAAAAACGTGAGAAACGCGTGATGCGCGCGGGGGTATGGCGTCCCCGCGTACCCCTCGGTTTTTCTCCCGGGCGGGAAACCGCCCTCCGGTTGGCTGCGCGCCCGACGGAAAGATTCCGTTCCCCTGGCGTGCAGGGCGCGCCTCCGGATCAACCGAACTCAATCGGCGAACAGCGGTGTGGACAGATACCTGTCGCCGGTGTCGGGCAAAAGCGCCACGATGGTCTTGCCCGCGTTTTCGGGACGCTTGGCCAGCTCAATGGCCGCCCAAGCAGCAGCGCCCGAGGAAATGCCCACCAGCACGCCCTCTTTTTTACCGATCTGCTTTCCGGCGGCGAAGGCGTCTTCGTTCGCCACGGGGATGATCTCGTCATAAACGCCCGTATCAAGCACCTGAGGCACGAAGCCTGCGCCGATGCCCTGGATCTTGTGGGGGCCTGCGGTGCCCTGGCTGAGCACGGGGGAGGAGGCGGGCTCCACGGCCACCACCTTCACGGCGGGGTTCTTTTCCTTCAGGAATTTGCCCGTGCCGGTGATGGTGCCGCCGGTGCCCACGCCGGCCACGAAGATATCCACTTTCCCATCGGTATCCTGCCAGATTTCGGGGCCTGTGGTGGCGTAATGGATGGCCGGATTGGCGGGATTGACGAACTGGCCGGGAATGAAGCTGCCGGGGATCTGAGCGGCCAGTTCATCGGCCTTGGCGATGGCGCCCTTCATGCCCTTGGCGCCTTCGGTGAGCACCAATTCAGCGCCGTAGGCCTTCATCAGCTGGCGGCGCTCCACGCTCATGGTGTCGGGCATGACGATGATGATGCGGTATCCGCGGGCGGCGGCCACGGCGGCCAGGCCGATGCCGGTGTTGCCGGAGGTGGGCTCAATGATGGTGGCGCCGGGCTTCAGCAGGCCCTTATTTTCCGCGTCATCGATCATGGCCTTGGCGATGCGGTCCTTCACCGATCCGGCAGGATTGAAGTATTCCAGCTTGGCCAGCACCTTGGCCTTCAGGTTCAGTTCGTTTTCAATATGGCTCAGCTCCAGCAGCGGGGTGCCGCCAATCAGCTGGTCGGCAGATGTATACGTACGGCTCATGATTTCATCCTCCATTTATTCTTTAATGATTTCCGGGAAAAAACACTGTCCGCATCAACATCGCCTGATCCTTGCGCAGTTCATCTGAATAACCCACCTTTCAAATAGGTTTATCGGCATTATAGAAGGACCGGAGCGGATTGTCAAGGGGGAAAAAGAAAAAAACTGGATACTTTCGGCGGATATACTGTAAAAAAACAATGGCCGATCTCTCCTCGGCCGAACAGAAACAAAAAACAATTGAAATCCCACTTACCCTCCTGTATAATGGGTTAAACCGGAAAGGGGGAGACGACAATGATGATGATTTCCACGCGTGGGCGATATGCGCTGCGGGTGATGGCTGACATGGCGCAGCATGGCCGGGACGGGTATCTTCCGCTGAAGGAAATCGCGGACCGGCAGGAAATATCCGAAAAATATCTGGAAAGCATTCTGATGATCCTGGTTCGCCAGGGCCTGCTGACCGGCGTGCGGGGCAAAGGCGGAGGATACCGCCTCACCCGGCCGCCCGAAGCATATACCGTGGGGGAGATCCTGCGCCTCTCCGAGGGAAGCCTGGCCCCTGTTGCCTGCCTGGAGGAGGGAGCCGATCCCTGTCCCCGGCGGGAAAAATGCGTCACGCTGCCGATGTGGAAGCGGCTGGACGATTTGATCCGGCAGTTTTTCGATGGGATCACTTTGAAGGATTTGATGGCCTCGCCCGGGAAGCCTGACGCGATTCTTCCGGAGATCAACGCCCCGGCAGAGGCCTCCGCGGCCCCGTATCCCGCCGGAAAACAGGAAAAATCCCAGAGAAAGCACGAATGATCTCTGGGATTCATGGGATGTTTTTCGCTGTGGCCTTCAGCCGCTTTGCACGGCAGGGGGGAGGACACCTTCCTCAACGCTCCTGCAATTGCTGCATCAGATCGCTGACCAGGGTGCTCAGCGCGGGGGAGGATTTCATTTCCAGGGATACCTTTTGGCAGGCGTGGTTCACCGTGGAGTGATCCCGTCCGCCAAAGGAGGAGCCGATCATGGTGAGCGGCGCGCCCACGATTTCCCGGGCGATATACATGGCGATTTGACGGGGAACGGCCACATCGCGGCTGCGGCGGGGGCCCTTCAGATCATCCACCGACACGCTGTAGTAGGTGGCTACCGCGTCCATCACATCCTCGCAGGTGACCCGCCGGGGCTCGCTGCGGGCAAAGATCTCCTTCAGCGCTTCCTCCGCCAGCGCCCGGTCCACCGGACGCCCGGTCAGGGAGGAATAGGCCACCAGGCGGGTCAGGCAGCCCTCCAGCTCCCGGATGTTGCTGGACACCCGTTCGGCGATCATGGTGAGCACTTCCGTGTCCACGTTCAGCAGTTCGTCCTCGGCCTTCTTTTGCAGGATGGCCACGCGGGTTTCCAGGTCGGGCTTGGTGATATCGGCAATAAGCCCCCACTCAAACCGGCTGCGCAGGCGCTCCTCTAACTTGGCGATTTCCCGGGGCGGTTTATCGGAGCTGAGGATGATCTGCTTTCCGGCGGTATGCAGCGCGTTGAACGTGTGGAAGAATTCTTCCTGGGTGCCTGTTTTGCCGGTGAGGAACTGGATATCGTCCACCATCAGCACGTCGATGTTCCGGTATTTTTCCCGGAATTCGGCCTGGGTGCGCTTATTGAGGGAATTGACCATTTCGTTCATGAAGATTTCACTGGTGACGTACTTCACCCGCAATGTGGGCTTCTGGGACAGCATATAATGGCCGATGGCGTGCATCAGATGGGTTTTGCCCAGGCCCACGCCGCCGTAAATGAACAGGGGATTATAAGCGTCCGCGGGGGATTCCGCCACCGCCAGGGACGCCGCGTGGGCAAAGCGATTGTTGTTGCCCACCACGAAGGTGTCAAAGGTGTATTTGGGATTCAGGCTGGATTCGTCCGCCGGCTTGTTGTCCGGGGTGATGCCCGCCCGGTACTCATCCGCTTGGGACGGGGTGAGGATGTGGGCCGTGATGGGCTTGCCCACCACCTGGGACAGGGAATTGCTGATCAGCAGGGAATAACGGGGCACCACGAACTGATGGAAAAAATCCGTGACGGCCTCGATAAAAAACTGATCGCCGGAATACCCCAGCGGGCGCAGCGAGGTTTTGATCCAAGTGTTGTATGTAATGTCGGACATTTCAGCGCGCATGATGGCGCACGCCTGGTCCCAAATCGCCTGTTTGTCCAATGTGCTCGCTCCCATTTCTTTTGCGCGGTTTCTGCATGTTTATTTGCGGCCCTTTTCGCTGAAAAGCGGAAAAAAGAACACCCGGCAGCAATCATCCATGCGGCAGGATGTGGATAACTTTTTGTGGAAAACTCTTTTCCAGATCAACCACGCCCTTATCATAGCAGATTTCATGTTTTTTTTCAAGAGGAACACCGCCTTGCCTCCCCCTTTCCCCGAAGGAAAGAAAATAGAACTGTTGATAACTTTTATTCAACCAATGGTATGACCCTTCCGTTGCCGCCACAATTTATGGAACCGTTGCCGTCTGAAAATGAAAATTTATCCAATTTATTTATATTTATTCAATATTATTAAATTTCTGGTGCAAATTCTTCTTATTTGGGAAATATTTCTATACACGGCTGAAAAGAACCTGGGCCGGACAGGCAGCCGGCCTGAAAAACGGAGGGGCAAAGCACGGAAGGGAGCCGGGACACGGGAAAAAGGTGTTCTTCACAGATTGTCAGAGAAACGAAAACCCTTCGGTGTCATCCCGAGCGAAGCGCAGCCGAGGGATCTATGCGTGAATCGTTAACCCGGCAAGCAGATCTTTCGACTCCGTTCCGCTCTCGCTCCACTCCGCTCAAGATGACATGATACTATTCTCAGAAAAAACATTTATCATTTTTGAGCGTCTTTTTCCGCCTTGGCGGGGCTTCATTCCGGCCAACGCAGCGCTGCCACGTCTCCCTTCGTTAGAATAGTATGAAAGACTGATTCTTTCTCCCTGACTTTCCGTGAAGAATCAAAAAAGGGCACGCTCAGCGCGCCCACTGTCTCCTCCGCGCGATTCTTCCCGTCAGGGATATCTGCGCTGCCATTTTTCCATACGGCTCAATGCCCTTCCAGCTGCTCCAGGCACTGGTACAGGTGCTCCAATTCATCTTCGCTGTAGTATTGCAGGATGATCCTGCCCTTTTTCCGGCTGCCCTGCAGGGTGGTGCGCAGGCCCAGGGTTTCCCGCATGCGGTTTTCCATATCCTGCAATTCCAGCGGCAACGGCTTGGGGGCGGCTTTTTTCCGGATGACGGGCAGCGGCTGGGCCGCCAGCTTTTCCAGCGCCCGCACGCTGAGCCCCTCCAGGACGGTCCTTTCCGCCAGGGCGATCTGGCGCTGCTCCTCCTCAACGCCCGCCAGCACCCGGGCGTGGCCCGCGCTGAGGCGGCCCTCGATCACGTCCTGCTGCACGGACGCGGGCAGGTTCAGCAGCCGCAGCAGATTCGCCACCGCCGGGCGGGATTTGCCCAGCCGCTTGGCAGCCTGTTCCTGGGTGTAGTTGCAGGCGTCCATCAGCTGACGCACAGCGGCGGCTTCCTCGATCGGGTTCAGATCCTCCCGCTGGATATTTTCGATCAGCGCCGCTTCCATCTGCTCTTCCGGGGTAAAATTCCGCACGATGCAGGGCACCGCGTCCAATCCGGCGATCCGGGCGGCGCGGAACCGGCGTTCTCCGGCGACGATGCGGTATCGTCCGTTTTGCTCCACCACCAGCAGCGGCTGCAGCACGCCCGCTTCCCGGATGGAATCGGCCAGGGTCTGCAGCCCGGCCTCGTCAAAATCCCGCCGGGGCTGGTCCGGGTTCCGGTCCAGTTCCGTGATGGCGATCATGCTGACTGTATTTTCTGAATCGTTGGGTTCGGGCAGCAGGGCATCCAGCCCCCGGCCCAGGCCGGTTTTCTTCATGGGCGTTTCTCCTTTGGCGGACGCGCCGCGATACTCGTGATACAAAAGGATGCTGCGGCATGCGCATGCCGCAATCAGGGTGCCGCAAAGACGTGTCTGACGCGCCGCGGCTCCGGGCGGCATCGGCGTCCGATCGGATCCGATGCATCGATTCCTTCCAATAAATGAGGCAACTGTCCAGCGCGCGACCGAACAGATACAAATAAACGACATTTTGATAACCGCGCAAGCCGCGCGCGGTTATTTGTTGCGCCGGATGACTTCCTGGGCCAGCGCTCTGTATGCCTCCGCGCCGGTGCTGCGGTTATCGTACAGATTGACGGGCAGGCCGTGGCTGGGCGCCTCGCCCAGGCGCACGTTCCGGGGCACGGTGGTGGCAAACACCTTTTGCCGGAAATGCTTTTTCACCTCCGCCACCACCTGCAGGCCCAGGTTGGTGCGTCCGTCCAGCATGGTCAGCAGCACACCTTCGATTTCCAGGGTGGGGTTCAGCCCTTTCTTCACCCGCTGAATGGTGTTCATCAGGGCGGTCACGCCCTCCAGCGCGTAATATTCGCACTGAATGGGGATCAGGATGCTTTGGGCGGCGGTGAGCGCGTTGACGGTGAGCAGGCCCAGGGAAGGCGGACAGTCAATGATGAGGAAATCAAAGCCCTGCTTCACGCTTTCCAGCGCCGCCCGCATGCGGTATTCCCGGCGGTCCAGGCCGGCCAGCTCCAATTCGGCGCCGGCCAGACGGATATCGGCAGGCGCTACCAGCAAATGCTTTTGTTTGGTTTTTTCCAGGATGCTGTCCAAGGTGCATTCGCTCAGCAGCGCTTCATACACCGTTTTCTTGCCGGCCCGCACGCCCAGACCGCTGGAAGCGTTGCCCTGGGGATCCATGTCCACCAGCAGCGTTTGTTTGCCTGCCTCGGCCAGGCAGGCCGCCAGGTTGACGGCCGTGGTGGTTTTGCCCACCCCGCCCTTCTGATTGGCAACGCAAATGATTTTACTCAACGCAATGATCCTTCCTCAGTTTTCCTGCGTCCCGCCGGGCGATCAGCGCAGCCACTGCCGCCAGCGGAACGGGGGATAGCAGTTTTTTGCCACGGAGGCAATGGCGTCCAATTCCGCGTCCGCCTGCAGCGGCGCGAAGCGGGTGTACAGCGCCCGCAGGACGGACAGGCTGGCGTGTCCCATGGAATAGGACCGCAGAAGATTCAAATGGGCACTGTCCACGGGGAATTCCTCAAACACCGGCAGCAGCAGCTCATCGGCCATCACCGAAAAGTCCTCCACCCGGATGCGCACCCAGTCTCCCTCCGGCAGCTGGATCAGCATCTGGCCCCGGGTGGCCTGGTGCACGGCGCGGAACAGCAGGCTGTCGATCTCCTGGGCCAGGGCGCTGATTTCCTGCCGGGGCGAATAGGCGTTCAGCCGGGAGGCAATATCGGCCATCATGGGCATCAGCGCCTGGGTCAGCCGCGCGCCAAGCCAGGGCTCAAGCACCATCATGACCTGCGCCTGGGAAATCATGGCCTTCGCCTCCTCCCTGCATCCTTCACGATACCACACTCCGCCAGGTTTGTCCAGCATTCGCGGCCCATTCCGGAAAAATTTCGATCCGTGTCGAAAACCGAAAAAACGAAAAAAGCGCCGGGAGCAAAGCGCGCGCGTGCACAGCAAATGTTTCCGGAGAAAGATTTGCATTCTGGAGGAAGGTATGCTATAATACTTCCACCTTGTTTTATTGGGAGGGAATTTCCTTGGAAGACCCGGTTGGCCGATGGTTGATTGAAATCTCGCTGCTTTTTCTGTGCGCCCTGCTGAGCCTGATGCAGTCGGCGCTGACAAACGCAAATGACGGCAAGCTGCGCGCCGCTGCCGCCGATGGCGACGGACGGGCAAAAAAGCTTGTGCCCTTATTGGAGCGGACCGGCCCCGTGATTGCGCTGCGCGGGCTGCGGACGCTTTTTCTCTTGCTGTTCGCGGCCCTGGGCGTCAAAACCTGCCAGCAGGGCGGCATGCGCTTTTCCCATGCGGCGTTGCTCTTCTGCCTGGCCGCGGCGCCGGTGATCATGATCCTGTGCAAGCTGACGCCGGACAGGATCGGCAAAAAGCGGGCGGATCATCTGGCACTGTCCCTGCGCCCGATCATTCAGCTGATCGACTGGGTGATGACGCCCTTTACCTGGCTGGAAGGCCTGTGCGCCCGGGGATTGGCCCAAGTGTTCGGCATTGACTTCCATGCCCGGGAGGAAGAGGTGACGGAGGAGGATATACGCGCCATGGTGGATATCGGCGAGGAATCTGGCGCCATTGAGAGCGACGAAAGGGAAATGATCAAAAACGTGTTCGACTTTGGCGATCTGACCGCTGCCGACTGCATGACCCACCGTACGGATGTGACCGCCCTGTGGATCAATGACGACGAAAAAACCATCCGCAACACCATCAAGGAAAGCGGCCTGAGCCGTTTCCCGGTGTACGATAAGGATATCGACGACATCGTGGGCGTGCTGTCCACCCGGGAATACCTGCTCAACGCGGGCGAAAAGCAGCCCAGGCCCCTGCGCGAACTGCTGCGGGCCCCGTATTTCGTGCCGGAGACCGTGCCCACCGACGTGCTGCTGCGCAATATGCAGCATGCCAAGACGCACATTGCCATCGTGGTGGATGAATACGGCGGCATGAGCGGCCTGGTGACCATGGAGGATCTGCTGGAGGAAATCGTGGGCAACATCTACGATGAATTCGATCCCGCCGAAGCCAGCGAGATCCAGCCCCTGGGGCCGGACACCTGGCGCATCAGCGGCACGGCGGATCTGGAAACCGTGGCGGAAACGCTGCGCGTGACCCTGCCCCAGGACGAGGATTACGATACGCTGGGCGGCCTGATCTTCAGCCGCTTTTCCTCCATCCCCGGGGATGGATCCACCCCCAGCCTGACCCTGTACGCCACCCCGGACGGGGAGGAACCGGAGGAGGGCGAAGCGGACCGGATCAGCATCCAGGTGGAATCCATCGTGGACCGCCGTATCGAATGGGCCCGGGTGACGGTGATCCGCGCTGACGCAGAGGAACAGGAAAAGGAAGACAAGGAACAGAAGGAATGATTTTCTTCTGATGCGCGCGCCTTTTCCGCGCGGCGCTGCCGCGTCCTCCTTCCCTGGCTCCGTCAGAATGGAAAATCGATCCCAGGTTTAAGATGCTTTTGCCCGGGTCAGGCGATATCCGCTGTGAAATCCGCGGGGGCAGGGGTCCATATACAGACGGGCGGAAGAGAGCGGAAAAAACGGTTTTCGCAATTGAAAGGAATGCAAATCCCCTTCATGCTTCCCCTTGCTCCGTCACGGCGCCGGCCAGCACCAGCAGACAGGTTTCCGTGATCTTAACGCCGGGGGTGGCCAGCAGCCGGCGGATATCCCGCGGGCTCATTTTATAGGAACGGATCTGTTCATAGGCCGTATCGCAACTCCGCATGTCGCCAGCTACGGTCACGAACACCGGCACGATCAATTCGTCTGTGACGCCCACCGAATAGCAGGCGGGGGGAAGCACCCGGTCCACCCGGATCACCCGCAGCCCGGTTTCCTCATATAATTCCCGGGCGGCGGCGGTTTCCGGAGATTCGTCGCCGTCGATCATGCCGGTGGGGAACTCGTATACTTCATCGTTCACCGGAAAGCGGAACTCCCGGCACAGCAGGTAATCCCCATCATCAAACCGGGCGATGATCTCCACCGCCGTGAGGCGGGAGGCCAGGTCCGCCGCCGTTTTCAGGGGATTCAGGGAAACCATTTCCCAGCGCACCTCCTGCCCGTCCGCATCGTATACCAATTCATATTTTTTCAGGAAGCCATCCGTCAGCTTACGGATGGTTTTTAACGTTTTCATGGCGTTTCCTCCCGATCTCATGCTTATTGTTAGATAACGGTTCAGGGGCCTGTGCAGCCCCTGGACCCATTCAGCGGAAGATGTTTGACTTCAATCACCGGCTTGGTCCCCGCTGAAACTTGAAGGAACGCAGATGTTCCTTCTGACGTCGTACGCTTCTGGCCCGGCCGCCTTCAGCGGCCAACCCCGACGCGCCAGGCGGACATTGTCTGTGCTCCCCAATGGAGAAAATTCGCCTGCTGGGATGCAAGGGATGAAATTCCTTGCCGCGGGGTCTGGGCGCGCGGAGCCCCCAGCCGTTTCCCTTGAAAAGCTTTCCAACAAGTTTTAGCACGCGATGCGTATCAAGGCATTTTCTCAAATGAAACAGCGTCAGCCGCCGTCGGCATTTTCCTGAGCCGCGCGGGCGAGTCCGTCCGTCTCCCGCCCGGGACGGATGCGCACCTCTTCCCGGATGCTGCGCTGCGGGTCCAGCACCCGAATCTCCGCAACGCTGTCAAAGCCCGAGGACTGATACAGCGCCCGTGCCCTTTCATTGCCGCAAAGCACGGTCACCCGCATATCCCTGCGGCCATCCAGAACGGAAACAGCATAGGCGACCGCCGCCCGGCCAATGCCCAGGCCCTGGCAGTCGGGATGCACGTACAGGGATACCAGCTCGTTTTCCTGCCGGTCGATCACCAGCACGCCCGCGGCTTCGCCCGCGATCCACAGGCCGTACACGTCCCTGCCCGCGTCCCGCTGGCCCCGCAGCACCGCTTCCATATGGGCAGCGGTGTGGTCGGCAAGGAAAGCGGGCGCGCAGATGCCGGCATGGCTGTCTTTCCAGCTGTCCGCGTAGGCCGCGGCCAGGAGCGGCAGGGATGCGTCATCGGACAGGATCACCTGAGGCGTCAGCAGCCGGAACGCCGCTTCCCGGGCCGCGCGCATGGCGGTGGGCATGGGCAGGGCCTGCATTTCCGATAAGGTGACGAAACGGCCCGAACGGCAGGCGGCGCTGCCTGCCCGGTCGTGAAACAGGCGCATGTTCCACACCCGGTGGGTGAATACGTGGCGGGCCGGCCCTAAATCCGCCTGACGCTCCGCCTGAATGCCCAGGGCTTTCAGCGGCTGCTCCGGGTCGCCGTCCGGTTCGTCCGCTGAAAGCGCGTACACCCACAGATGGTTGAGCAGCGCTTCCTTGCGCTGGGTCATCCAGATCCGGCCATGGCAGGTGATGAGATGGACGGCCAAAGACACATTCACCGGCGGTTTGGCCGCCGCCTTGACGGGCAAATCCTCCGCGTCCCCCGCGCGGCACGCGTCGCACAGGGTGCGCAGGGGACAGCGGGGACAATCCGGCGTGCCGGGCACGCACACCGTGGCCCCCAGGTCCATCAGCGCCTGGTTGAAATCCCCGCAGCGGACGGGCGGCATATCCCGCTGGCCCAAAGCGGCCAGCCGCCGCTGGACGGACGGGACGCCCACATCCTCCCGAACGCCGTGGAACCGGCTCAGCACCCGGGTCAGGTTGCCGTCCATGGCGGGGGCGGGCAGGTCAAAGGCGATGGACGCCACCGCCGCGGCGGTGTAATCCCCCACCCCGGGCAGGGCACGGAGGGCGGTAACGTCGGCGGGAAAGCGGCCGCCGTATTGCTTCACCACTTTTTTTGCGGCTTTGTGAAGATTCCGGGCCCGGGAATAATAGCCCAGCCCTTCCCAGCATTTCAGCACGTCTTCCTCAGGCGCATCGGCCAGGGCAAACACGTCCGGGAAGCGCCGCAGGAACCGTTCGTAATACGCGCCGACCGTTTCGGTGCGCGTTTGCTGCAGCATGATTTCGCTGACCCAGATGCGGTAGGGATCCTTGGTGCCCCGGAAGGGCAGGGTGCGCCCGTTTTCATCATACCAGGCCAGCATCAGGGCGGACAGCAAGGGCGTGTCCCTCCTTTCAACGGATAGGGGATCATTCGGCAGAATTCGATTTTCATTGTAACACGAAAAGCCCCCGATTTGAACATGAAAACAAAAAATTAAAGAAAATCGAAGAAAATTCAAGAAAACATGTGGAAAACAGACAGCAATCGGACAAACGCATGAATTTTTGAATGAAATGGATGAATTTGGAGAAAATACCATTTGCGCCGAACGGATTTATGAAGTACACTATGCAAGGATGGTTTAGCACTCAACAATTGTGAGTGCTAACAAATCTCCTGAATGTGTTGAACCATGATTGAAGGAGGAGCCTTATGAACATCAAACCTTTGTTTGACCGCGTGGTCATCAAGAACGTGGAAGCGGAAGAAACCACCAAGAGCGGCATCATTCTCACCAGCAGCGCCAAGGAAAAGCCCCAGATGGCGGAAGTGCTGGCTGTGGGTCCCGGCGGCACGGTGGAAGGAAAAACCACCACCATGTGCGTCAGCGTGGGCCAGAAGGTGATTTATTCCAAGTACGCGGGCACCGAAGTGAAAATGGACGGCCAGGAAGTGATCATCGTGAAGATGAGCGATATCCTGGCAGTGGTGGAATAATCCGGATAAGACAGAAAATAAGGAGATGCAAAGAATATGGCAAAGCAGCTGAAATATGGCGAGGATGCCCGCCGCGCCCTGGAAAACGGCATCAATGCCCTGGCGAACACCGTGAAGATCACCCTGGGTCCCAAGGGCCGCAATGTGGTGCTGGACAAGAAATACGGCGCGCCCCTCATCACCAACGACGGCGTGACCATCGCCAAGGAAATCGAGCTGGAGGATCCCTTTGAGAATATGGGCGCCCAGCTGATCAAGGAAGTGGCCACCAAGACCAACGATGTGGCCGGCGACGGCACCACCACCGCCACCCTGCTGGCGCAGGCCATCGTGCGCGAGGGCCTCAAGAATCTGGCGGCCGGCGCGAACCCCATGGTGCTCAAAAAGGGCATTGAGGACGCTACGGACGCCGCCGTGGAAGGCCTGAAGGAAATTTCCCGTCCCATCAGCGGCAAGCAGGCCATCGCGCAGGTGGCTTCCATTTCTGCCGGCGATGAAACCATCGGCCAGCTGATTTCCGACGCCATGGAAAAAGTGGGCAAGGACGGCGTCATCACCGTAGAAGAAAGCAAGACCATGAAGACCGAGCTGACCACCGTGGAAGGCATGCAGTTCGACCGCGGCTACGCCTCCGCTTACATGGTCACCGACACCGACAAGATGGTGGCGGAATTGGATAACCCCTACATCCTGATCACCGACAAGAAGATCAGCAACATCCAGGAGATCCTGCCCGTGCTGGAGCAGGTGGTGCAGCAGGGCAAGAAGCTGCTCATCATCGCCGAGGACGTGGAAGGCGAAGCGCTGGCCACATTGGTTGTGAACAAGCTGCGCGGCACCTTCACCTGCGTGGCTGTCAAGGCTCCCGGCTTCGGTGACCGGCGCAAGGAAATGCTGCGGGATATCGCCATCCTGACCGGCGGCCAGGTGATCAGCGAAGAGGTGGGCCTGGATCTGAAGGAAGCCACCGTTGACATGCTGGGCCAGGCCCATCAGGTGCGGGTGGACAAGGAAAACACCACCATCATTGACGGCGCGGGCGACAAGCAGGAGATCCAGAACCGCGTGGGCCAGATCAAGGCCCAGATCGCGGAAACCACCAGCGACTATGACCGCGAAAAGCTGCAGGAGCGGCTTGCCAAGCTGGCCGGCGGCGTGGCCGTCATCCAGGTGGGCGCCGCGACCGAGATCGAAATGAAAGAACGCAAGATGCGCATTGAGGACGCCCTGGCCGCTACCCGTGCCGCTGTGGAAGAGGGCATCGTGCCCGGCGGCGGCGTGGCGCTGCTCAACGCTATCACGAAGGTGCAGGCCCTGGTCTCCAAGACCGCGGGCGACGCCAAGACCGGCGTGCAGATCGTGCTGCGGGCCATGGAAGAGCCTATGCGTCAGATCGCCCTGAACGCCGGTATCGACGGCGCTGTGATCATCGAAAACATTCGCCGCAGCCGCAAGACCGGCTATGGCTACGACGCCATGAAGGGCGAATATGTGGATATGATCGATCGCGGCATCATCGACCCCACCAAGGTGACCCGTTCCGCGCTGCAGAACGCCGCCTCCGTGGCCGCCATGGTGCTGACCACCGAATCTCTGGTCACCGACATTCCCGCGCCCGAACCCGCCGCTCCCGCGGCCAATCCCGGCATGGGCGGAATGTACTGAGGCAGGCAATCCGCTGAAGCATAATTCGTAAAATACGAAAAATACGTAAATCAAAGGGGCTGCTGCGGCAGCCCCTTTTTCAGTGGTCGGAATCTCCTTTTTCCCATCCGGGATTTGCAGGGCGGCAGGATTCGTCGCATCGTCCATTCGCGTCCGACGAAAGAAAATCAGCCTTCCGCGGCGTTCTTTTCAGCCAGCGCTTTGCGCCCCTGATCGTACATGGCCAGCATCAGCATCACGGTGTCCCGAACGGAGGCCAAATCATTCCGGAAGGGCTTGCCGGACGCCAGACTGTGATAAAAATCCCGGATGCAGGGCAGATGGCCGTTGCCCCAGTAGCCTTTCCCCAGCGTCTGGGGCAGATCGAAGGTGCGGCGCTGCGTTTCATGCCCGGTGATGATTTCCAGCGCGTCACACTCCAGGCGGAGCGCTGCCTGTTCAGCCTGCAATTCGATCAGCACAGGCGCGTCGGCGGCGTAGGCCGTGGAGGCGAAAAACAGCACCGGCTTGCCCCCGAGGCGGAGATAGGCTTCCACCGTGTCCTCCGTTTCGATCACGCCCCGCAGGTGATGATTGACCATGTGGGTTTCTGCCAGATCGGCGGGCCCCATCAGGCGCACCAGCAGATCCAGGGTGTGGATGGCCTGATTGATCAGGGCGCTGCCGCCCTCCGTGGCCCAGGCGCCCCGCCATCCGCTGTCCCGGTAATAGCTTTCATCCCGGTGCCAGGTGATAAAAGCCCGGGCGCCCGTCAGCGCGCCGTACTGCCCGGTTTCCAGGATGTCCTTCGCGGCCTGGACGTTGGGATTGTACCGGTTTTGAAAGCACACGCCCAGAGGCACCTGGGCGGCGGCTTGCTCCAGCTGCGTCCATTGCTCATGGCTGATTACCGGCGGCTTTTCGGTGAATACGGCGATGCCCCGCCGGGCCGCCGCCACAGCCATGGGCGTATGCAGCGCGTGAGGCGTGCACAGATGCACGCTGTCCAGCCGTTCGGCGTCCAGCATTTCCTCCATGGATCTGTATGCCCGGCAGCCGTATTGGGCCGCCAGGGCCTCCGCCCGCTCCGGGATAATATCGGCGCAGGCCGCGATATTCGTATCCGGCAATTGATGCAGCACGGCCGCGTGCACCCGGGCGATGCCGCCGCAGCCCACAATGCCTACCTGAAACAAATGCATCCCATCCTTTCCCGTATGGGCCCGCTTCCGGACCCATCCTGGATATATTCTGCAGCGCCGGATAAAATCCTGTCGGATCGGAAAGAAAAGTTGCCGCCGGCTTCCGTTTCTGTCAAAGAATCCGGCCGGATGCTTTCCGATGCCGTTTCTGTAAAAACAGCAGGGGAGGATGCTTTGATGATTGTGCGCGATTAGCATAATATCAAGCCGGATTTGCATAGATATATCCAAATCCTGTCTTTATAATATTTATATCTGGTTGATATATTCCCAAAAATATCTGTTTTCATTTTTTCCAAAGGAAAGGAAGTCCGTCATGAGCACCAAGTCGATCAACGCAAAGGCCACGGGAGGGCGTTCATGGCTGCAGGATTGGCGGCTGTATGTGATGCTGATCCTGCCGCTGGCCTTCTACGCGATCTTTTGCTATAAGCCTATGGTCGGCGTGATCGTCGGGTTTGAAAAATTCAACATGTTCAAGGGCATGTGGGCCAGCCCCTGGATCGGCATCAAAAACTTCAAGGACACCATGTCCATGCCGGATTTCAGGCCCGCCCTTGTGAACACCCTGTGGCTGAACCTGATGGGTCTGATCGCCGGTTTCCCGGTGCCCATCATCCTGGCCATCATGCTGAACGAAATGCGCAGCATCAAAACAAAAAAGCTCTGCCAGACGCTGCTGTACCTGCCCCACTTCCTGTCCTGGATCATCATCGGCGGTATGGTGCTGCAGATCTTCTCTCCCAGCAGCGGCATCATCAACGCCACGCTGCTCAAATGGCGCTGGATCGGCAAGAGCATTCCTTTCCTGACGGACGGCCCTCACTGGCAGTTCACCTACACGCTGGTGGGCGTGTGGCAGGGCATGGGCTGGGGCACCATCCTGTACCTGTCCGCCATCACCGGTATCAACATGGAGTTGTTTGAGGCGGCCAAGATCGACGGCGCCAACAAGCTGCAGCAGATCTGGCACGTCACCCTGCCCGGTATCCGCTCCACCATCGTGGTGCTGCTGATCCTGAGCGTGGGCCAGATGATGAATATTTCCTTCGACCGGCCCCAGATCCTGGGCAATCCCCAGGTGCTGGACTACTGCGACGTGCTGTCCACGTTCGTGTACCGCACCGGTATCACCAACTCTCAGTTCGCCCGGGCGACCGCCATCGGCCTGTTCCAGTCGGTGGTCGGGCTGATCCTGATCACAGGCGCCAACTTCGTCTCCAAGAAATTGGGCGAAGAGGGCATCTGGTAAGGAGGTGTGGAAAATGAGTGTAAACACCGTACAGCAGCCGCATCTGATTGCCGAAAAGAAACAGCGCATATGGACCGGGCCGCAGATCGTCCTGACGGTCATTATCGTGATCATCAGCCTGACCTGCCTGCTGCCCTTCATCAACGTGGCGGCCATGTCCCTGAGCAGCAAATCCGCCATTCTCAGCGGCCGTGTGTCCTTCCTTCCGGTGGAATTCACCGGCATGGCCTATAAGGCGATCTTCTCCGACCCGGCCATGATGCGCAGCCTGTCTTTCACGGTGTCCATCACCGTGGCCTATACCGCCTTTTCCATGGTGCTGACAGTGCTGATGGCCTACCCGCTGACCAAGAAGCGTCTGAAAGGCCGCAAGTTCTTCAATTTCCTGGCGCTGTTCACCATGTACTTTTCCGGCGGCACCATCCCGATCTACCTGAACATCAAGGAGCTGAGCCTGCTGAATACCCCCTGGTGTCTGATCCTGCCGGGCATGCTGAGCACCTATAACATGATCATCCTCAAGAGCTTCTTCTCCGCGCTGCCCAGCGAGCTGGAGGAAGCGGCCACCATCGACGGCGCCAACGATTTCCAGATCCTGCTGCGGGTGTATCTGCCCCTGTCCATGGCTTCCCTTGCCACGCTGACCCTGTTCTACGCGGTGGGCAAATGGAACAGCTTCCAGGACGCCCTGTACTATATCCAGGATAAAAAATTCCAGCCCCTGCAGCTCAAGCTGTACCACCTGATCAAGGGTTCCCAGGCGGTAGACGTAGCCGCCATGGAAGGCGGCTCGTCCACAGTGGCCACGGAGATTTCCGAATCCATCCAGCCCGCTTCCATCATTTTCGCCACATTGCCGATCCTGCTGGTGTATCCCTTCGTGCAGCGCTACTTCGTGGCCGGTGTCACCATCGGCGCCGTCAAGGGATGATCTGCCGAAGGTGAAATCAGCCGAAACAAGCGGGCTGCCCCTGAAGGACAGCCGCGCCGATCGAGGCTGCGCGCCCTTTCCAATTACCGTACCCTGCCGCCTGTATGGCGGTGAAAATAAAAAAAGGAGTGACAAATCCATGAAAAAGGCTCTGGCTATCCTGCTGACCCTGGCGCTGCTGCTGGGCACGACCGGCACTGTGCTGGCCGATGACGACTGGATCACCCTGCGGGTGGAAACCTATGACCGTGAAATCACCGGTCTGGACGTAACGAACTGCTGGCAGCTCCATTACGCGCAGGAAAACTTCGGCGATCCCAACCACATCAAACTGGAATTTGTGTCCTTTGCCCGCTGGACGGAAGGTGACCTGCTGACCAACGCGCTGGCCGGCGGCACCGCCCCCGACATCTGCCTGACCTATAACGGCGGTCTGGTGCAGCAGTGCATCGACGACGAAGGCATCTGGCAGCTGGACGATCTGCTCAACGAATACGGCCCCAACCTGAAAGCCTTCCTGGGCGATGAACTGCTCGGCTACGGCCAGAGCGACCATGACGGCGACGGCGTGAAGGAGCAGTGGTACATCCCCGCCCGCCGCATCAGCCGCGCCAACGTGGGCAACTTCATCCGTGAAGACTGGCTGAAAGCCCTGAACATGGAAAAGCCCACCGATATCGAAAGCTTCACCGAATACCTCCGCGCTGCCAAGGAAGCTCAGCTGGCCGGTGAAAACACCATGCCCTTCTCCTTCGGCATTTACGCGCCCGATCCTCTGTACAACGTGCGCCGCTTCACCGACGCTTGGGTGGACTTCAGCCAGGTCACCGAAGAAGACTGGTTCGCCTATGCCCGCAACCCCGAAATGCTGCCCGGCGCCAAGGAAGGCTTCCGCTGGCTGAACACCCTGTATCATGAGGGCCTGCTCCCCGAAACCTTCGCCCTCTCCGACAATGACAAGGCCAACGACACCGCCCTGATCATGGGCTACAACGGCTTCTTCTCTCAGCAGCCCGACCAGCCCTGGCGCACCGACAAGAACTACCAGGTTGAACTGGCCAAGAACGTGGAAGGCGGCCACTGGGTCACCGTGAACCCCTTCAAGAATGACAGCCTGGGCGGCAAGACGCTGCACGACATGTATGCGCCCGCCGGTCTGAGCATCATCATCCCCCTGACCACCGATGAAAAAACCGCCATCGCCGCCATCAAGTACATGGACTGGATGGCCATCCAGGATAATATGTTCATGATGCAGAACGGTCTGGAAGGCATCAACTATGAAGGCCTCACCGCGGACGGCATCCCCTACGGCGTGAAGAGCGCTGACGCTGTGCCCGATGAAAACAAGATGCACGCAGGCGACATTTGCTTCATCTCCAACGGCCTGTGCTACGGCGATGACGCCAAGAACGCCGCCGCTCTGGCTCTGCCCTTCGCCGGCTATGAAGACGACGTGGTGGCCTCCTATGCGGATTCTCTGACCGATGCGTGGACCCAGATCAGCTTCACCGTCAGCATCCAGGCCGAAACCGACTTCGGTGCGAACGTGAAGAGCCGTCAGGGCAAGTTCCTGGCCGACGTGGTCAGCTGCGATCCCGCTGAATTTGACGCTGTGTACGATGCCGGCATCCAGGATATCCTGAACTCCGGTGCTGCCCAGATGATCGAAGGCTTCCGTGAGGCCTATCAGGCTGGCAACTACCGCGGCGTGTTCCCCGGCAACCTGTAATTCACGCCGGAACAAGCTGTAACTGATCCTTCAATGAAAACAGGCGCCGGCTTCGGCCGGTGCCTGTTTTCATCCAAGGGATCATCGTATCGCTTAGTAATGATGGCTGAAAAACGGATTATCTGATCCTGACCGCCTTTTCCTGCGCCTGCAGGCACAGTTCCGCCGCCTTGAAGGCGTGGGCCTGGGTCATGGCGTTTTCCGTACGGTTCAAGCAATCCAGGATCAACTGGCCAAAGAAGGGGAAGCCGGTGACGCCGTTGGCATTGAAGTACTGTTCTCCCTGGCCGTTGACCAGATACACGTGATTGCCGCCGGGCTGATCCGCCGCCAGGTTGATGTACTTCCGCACCTCGATGAAGCCTTCGGTGCCCACGATGAACACCCGTCCGTCGCCCCAGGTCCGCAGGCCGTCGGGGGTGAACCAATCCACACGGAAGTAGTTGGCGGTCCCGTTTTTTCCTGTCAGCGTGCAATCGCCGTAATCCTCCAATTCGGGGTATTCGGGATGCGCGTAATTGGCGATGCGGCTGGAAGTGACGGTGGCGTCTTCCTCACTTGCGAAATACAGGTACTGCTCGATTTGATGGCTGCCGATGTCGCACAGGATACCGCCGTATTTTTCCCGTTCAAAGAACCAACGGGGACGGCCGGCAGCGCCCAGACGGTGAGGGCCGAAGCCGTTGACGGACAGCACTTTGCCGATGGCGCCTTCCTTCACCATGTATCCGGCCAGGATGGCTCCTTCGTCGTGCAGACGCTCGGAATAATACACCATGTATTTTTTGCCGGTGGACGAGGCTTTCTGCCGGGCAGAGGACAGCTGATCCAGGGTGGTGAAGGGCGCCTTGTCGGTGAAGTAATCCTTCCCGGCGTCCATGGCGCGCAGGCCCAGCGCGCAGCGCTCGCTGGTGACGGCGGCGCCGGCGATCATGTGGGTCTCCTGATCCGCCAGGGCCTCTTCCTCGCTGCGGGCGGGGGTGGCCTGGGGATAGGTCCGCAGGAACGCTTCCACTTTTTTGGGATCGGGATCCCACACATATTTCAGCGTGGCGCCGGCCTCGGTGAGGCCGTTGGTCATGCCGTAAATGTGGCCGTGATCCAGCCGTACGGCGGAGAATACGAATTCTCCGGGCTTGACCACCGGCTGGGGCTTGCCCTTGGGTGCGTAGTTCATGCCGTCGGATACCTTCATGTCATTTTCCTTTCCCGAAACCACCGAAGGTGATTTCGCCCTCGAATTCCGTGACGGACACGGTTTTTTCGTAAAAATGGGGCACGCTTTTCCGAATCCCCTCCACCGTATAGAAGGGATCGTCGGAGGCCAGGGGCAGGGAGACGGGAACGCGCTCCGCGCCGGATTTGTAAATGGCGGTGATCAGCTCGATGGTGCGTCGGCCGTCCTCCCCGGTGATGGCCACGTCGCCGCCCGTTTCCAGGGCGGTGAGCACATTTTCCAGCTGTCCCTCATGCATTTCATAAGGCAGGGGCGGCAGGGCGGCCAGGTAATCCCGGGCCCTCTGCTCAAAGGCGGGATCGGGCTGCTTGAGGGGGAAGCCGTTGGGCTGGGGCTGGGAGGCAAACACGCTGAAGGGCGCGGCGATCTTGGCCTTTTCGCACTGAAACACCAATTGCTGCTCTTCTCCGTGATGCACCACCGAGGCCGTCACCGTGGCCAAAGCCCCGGGGTATTCCATCACGGACACGCTCAGATCCTCCACCTCCGCGTTGTCGTGGGCGGTATTGGCCAGCACGCTGGTCACCCGATTGGGCAGGCCCATCATCCAGCCCAGCATGTCGATGTGATGCACGGCATGGTTCAGGGTGCAGCCGCCGCCCTCCTTTTCCCAGGTGCCACGCCACCACAGATCGTAGTAACAGTGGCTGCGGAACCAGAAGGAATCCACCTGGGCGTGACGGACGGGGCCGGCCATGCCGCTGTCCAGCAGGGCCTTCAAATCCCGGATGGGCTGGCGGAACCGGTTCTGGGCGATGATGGACAGCTTTTTGCCGCTTTCATCCCGCGCCAGCAGCATGGCGTCGCATTCTGCCAGGGAGGCGGCCATGGGCTTTTCGCATACCACGTTTTTACCGCTGCGCAGGGCGTTGATGCTGATTTCCGCGTGCACATACGGCGGCGTGCATACATCCACCAGATCGATATCCAGGGGCAGAATATCCCGGTGATCCAGGAATACTTCAGCATCCAGATGATACTGCTCTTTCACCCGTTGGGCCTTGCCGGGCTGGATGTCCACCAGCGCAACGATACGGCAGCGCTCCGGAAAGCGCAAATAAGCGGATATGTGGGCGTGCGAAATATTGCCTGTGCCCACAATGGCGACTTGAAGCATACATGATCATCCTTTCTGCGCGGTTCTGGGACGGATCGCTCCAGACGCGTCTGTTATGAGCATACCTTGATCGTCATTTGTAGTATAATGGTTTTTCCGGATGCCTATCTGTGCAATTTCTGTTGTCTTCTATGTGAATCTGGCATGCGTGCCGGAGAGGAGGAGTACTGTGGATCACCTGATGACGGAAAACGCCGCGTCCCTGACCACCATGCAAAACGGCGGCCTGGGATATGAGGCCAAGTACAATTATACCGACCGGCTGCGCAAATCTGAATACCACTGCCACGATTTTTATGAGTTTTATATTCACCTGCGGGGCGGTCAGTATTTCGGGCTGGATGACAATCTGTATTTGCTGCAGCCCAATCAGCTGTTCATCGTTCCTCCTTTTTCCATGCATGGCCTGTCCTGCGAGGATGAGATGCGGGGCTACGAGCGCGCTTATCTGAACCTGTCGCCGGAGCTGATGAAGATCCTGGGCTTTGAGCAGATCGACCTGGACCAGTTTTTCCGCTCCTATACCTCCCGGGGACAGAACACCTTCCAGCTCAGCGCCCGGGATGCGGAGCAATGCATCGCCTGGATTCGGCAGCTGGAGGCCGGACGGTCTTCCGACAGCGCGCTGGACAACTATGGCAATTACTGTATTCTGGTGAATTTCCTGAATGTGGTCTGCAAAACCGTGCACCAGTCCCAGGCGATTACCGGCAATGTGATTTCCAATAACATCATCCAGAACGTGCTCACTTACATCAACAGCCATTACACGCAGCCCCTGAAAATGGATCAGCTGGCCAAGCAATTCGGCATCAGCATTTCCTATCTTTCTCATGAATTCACGAAATTCACCAACCGCAGCGTGTATGAGTATATCCTTTACCGCCGGGTGATGCTGGCCAAGCAAATGATCCAGACGGACCTGACATTGAACACCATCGCCTATCAGTGCGGCTTTAACGATTATTCCAATTTCCTGCGGATGTTCAATAAGCTGGTGGGCGTTTCGCCCAGTCAATACCGCAAACAGCTCAAGCCGCTGCAGAGGATTCGCTGACGCGGGGGAGAGGCGCGCACAACGACGGAGCCCTGCGCACCAGGCCGGCGTTTGTGCAGCCGCTCCTTTTTTATTTGTGCATAAAATGCATACTTTTACGCCAGATCTGTATTGAAATCAGGCAAATCGCTTTGTATAATACGGTTAGAAAGCAGCCGAAAAGACCGTATTCCCGCCTTGCGAACAGGCTTTTCCGTGCTATGCGGAATTGTGAGCGGACGACATGAAAGGAGGCTGACCGCATTCGCAAGCGGCGAAAATTCGGCTGACGCATGGAAACCATGCGACGTTGAAAAAAAGGAAAGGAGAATCCATATGACAAAGCTTTTGAGCATGATATTGGCTGGTTTGCTGGTGCTGTTCATGGTGGGTGGCGCGCTGGCGGAAAACACCGAGGCGCCCCGGTCCTACTTCCCCTATCCGACGGAATTGGAAAACCTGCCGGATAACTTCAGTTTGCCTGATCTGTTTGAATTCTTCGATGCTTCCGCCGACCCCGACGGCACCGGCCGGGTGGACAGCCCGGAGGAGTGGGAAGCCCGCCGGGACGAGATGAAAGACCTGCTGAAATACTATCTTTACGGCAGCCGGATGGATCCCCTCAAGTCTGACACCACTGTCACCGCCGTGCGTGAAAACTACGCCTACAATTGGGCGGACGGCGTGATGGGCGGCGCGCCCGGCTATTTTGGCTACAGTGAGCTGCCCAACCTGCCCGAAGGCGCCGTGACCTACACGGCCATGGATTTCAGCCGCTGGGGCATGGGCATGGTGTATTCCAACATCGCTCCGGATAACGCCTTTGTGTATCACGGGGATGGATTTGCCATGCCGGAAGGGCTGAAGGACTGGGCGGAAGGCGACACCTGGCAGGAGCATGCCGATGCCGTCACGCGCATCACCCTGCCCACGGTCACCGTGGAAATGACCATCCGGGACACCAACCCGGACAACGCGGCCTATGTGTCCGAGGAAGCCAAGACCACCGGCGTCAAGGCTACCTTCAACATCCGCTTCCCCGCGGCCCCCGTGCAGGTGGACGGCGAGGAACGCGGCCCCCACAGCAGCGTGAATGGCCGCGGCTATCCCGTGGTGGTGGGCATCGGCTCCCTGTCTGAGGCCCAGATCGTGACCCTGAACAGCAACGGCTATGCCTTCATCGCCGCCAGCGATTCCGCCGATCCGGATAACGGCCAGCTGAGCGTGTATGAAAAGCTGTATCCGCCCCAAGATCCCATCGTGTACAACGACAACACCATCAAGAATGACTACGCCGTGGACAGCGGCGACCTGATGCACTCCGGTTGGTTTGCCAGCCGCGCGCTGGACGCGATCGAGAGCTACATGGCCCTCAGCGATGAGGAAAAGGCCGCCCTGAACGCTAACGTCATTATCCCCGACATCGACGTGTACGCTTCCGCCATCACCGGCTGCTCCAACAACGGTAAACGCGCCATGGTAGGCGGTGTGTTCGACACCGGCGACAACGGCGACACCCGCTTTGACATCATCGTGCCCAGCGATCCCGGCGGCGGCGGCGCCAGCGGCTATCGGTACGCCACCGAGGGCCAGCTGTTCAGCTATGAGCCCCCCATGGCCAGCGGCGTGGTGCACAACTATCCTTATGGCTTGAATGAAACCACCCAGCGCGCCATCCAGAACACCGGCGAGGATCATTGGTTCTGCGATCGGGCCCAGATCCTGACCATCCGGGCGGATCTGGCGGACAATATGCCCATCGACGCGCATTCCCTGATCGCCTCCTTCGCCACCACCAAGGAAAACCACTACTTCCTGGTGTGGACCGGCGAGGGCCAGGATGCCTGGCTGAACACTCCCGCCACGGTGCTCAACACCTGGGGCGCCCGCGAAGCCTTCGAATTCCTGGGCCAGGGCGACAACATCGCCGTCATCGTCCGCGACCAGGCCCATGCCAATCAGGACCGCGACATCGCCGACCTGATCGGCCTGATGGACCATCTGTACTACGGCGCGGAGAAGATCGTACGCAAGTATCATGAAACCCTGACCAGCAACGGCCTGCTGGCCGCCGACGGCAACGGCGCCATCATGCCGGATAAGGCCTACGATTCCATCCGCGAAATGGAACGCAATCCCTTCTACATTCCCAGCACCTATCTGAATTGGAGCCGGCCCACCAAGCACGTGCTGTGGACGGAATCCAACTCCGTCACCGAGGGCGTGGCCATGACCTTCGCCTTCCACACCGACGCCCAGAAGGTGGAATTGCTGCTCACCGACGGGGAAACCAAGCTGGAAGCTGAGGTTGTGGATGGCGTGGCCAGCATCCCGCTGACTGCCGAGCAGGCCAAAGCGGGCCGCTATATGGCCACCGCTATCGGCGACAAGGATTCCAAGAGCATCGAGATTTGCGGCTGGACCGTGAAGGATGCCCTGCGGCATGCCATTTCCGATAACAGCGCTCTGGGCCACGACGCCGGCTCCGGCATCTGCTTCACCACGCCGATGGTGAACTACAACGATCCCGCCGACCCCGTGAAGCTGTATCTGAATGGCGAAGAAATGCCCACCGATATCTACGATTACGACAACAAGATCACCCTGGCCGATGGCACTGTGGTGCCTCAGAGCGGCTATCTGCAGCCCTATGGCGCCACCATGACCCTGTATCCGGACACCATGGGCTACAACGTGCCCATGGGCGACAAGGTGGTTTATTCCATCCGCAACGCCAAGATCGAAGCGCTGCAGGGCTATGTCCTGTCCCTGGATGTTGAACTGGAGAAGTATGATCCCGCTCAAGGCCGTATGCGCTTCAAGACCACCTACAACACCGTCAGCACCCAAACCCCCGTGTGGGAGCCTGAGCTGCGCCAGAATACCCCCAAGCTGGGCCTGCCCAAGGACGAAGAACGCTGGCCCATCCTGGGCAACTGGGCAACCGACTTTGACGAGCAGGGCAACCTGAAGCCGCTTGATGAGATCCGTCCGCTGTACACGGCCGAAACGGAGTCTGCCTACAAGGCCGAAATCACCTTGGCCGCTGCGGACGCCAACGGCTTCACCATCGCTTTCAGCGAGCCTGTGAATCCCAATGACTTCGCCCTGGCCGTGAACACAGTGTCCGGCTATACCTACGAGTGGGCGGAAGGCAACCAGGCTGTCACCGTCACCTATGACGCGCCGGTGGAAGCCGGTACGGCTGTGTCCGTGTTCGTGTTCCGCTCCGTGGACCTGGACGGCAACATGATCGGCGGCCCCGTGGCCCTCACCGCCGTGGCGGAGTAAGATAAGCCGTGATCTGTCACCCCAGCCTTTGTGCCGCGACAGATCATTGAGACTGTGAAATGCCCGGGGATGGAAGAAGGGTCTTCCATCCCCGGGGAATCCAAAAACATTCCTGAAACTCGATCAAGGGGCTGCCTCAAATCGTCAGAAAAACTGACGGGAAGAGGCAGCCCCTTGGCTCTTTTTTTGGATACGCCCATTGTGTGGGCATTTCTACGCTTCAACTTATCTCCCGGGTTATCGGTAAATGATTTCCTCCCGCTTGGGTCCGTTGGACAGCATGGTCAGGGGGCATTCGATTTCCTTTTCCAGGAATTCCACGTACTGCCGGCATTTTTCGGGCAGATCCCCGTACTCCGTGATGCCGCGGATATCTGTTTTCCAGCCGGGGAGGGTGACATAAACAGGCTTCGCCTTGTTCAGCATCGGTGTCACCGGGAAATCCCGCACCTGCCGGCCGTCAATGTCATAGGCCACGCATACCTTGATTTCGTCCAGGTAGCCCAGCACGTCCAGATTGGTCATCACGCAGTCGGTGGCGCCCTGGATCATGCAGCCGTAACGGGTGGCCACCGCGTCAAACCAACCCACCCGCCGGGGGCGGCCCGTCTTGGCGCCATATTCGCCGGCGTCACCGCCGCGGCGGCGCAGCTCTTCCGCTTCATCTCCGAACAATTCCGTGGTGAAGGGGCCCGCGCCCACACAGGAGGAATAAGCCTTGGTCACCGCAATGACCTGCTCAAAGGCCGTTACCGGCAGCCCCGCGCCCACAGCCCCAAAGCCGGCCAGGGGAGAGGAGGAGGTGGTGAAGGGGAAAATGCCGTGATCCGGATCCCGCAGGGTCCCCAATTGACCCTCCAGCAGGATGCGCTTGCCTTCCTTCACGGCTTTATGCAGGTACTGGGCCACATCGCACACCATGGGCTGAATCTGCTGGCCCAAGGCGTAATACTTTTCCGTCAGGGCGTCTACATCCAGCAGTGGCTTGTGATACAGGCTTTCCAGCATGGCGTTTTTGATTTTGCTGGCGTTTTCCAGACGGGCGCGGAGGATTTCCTTGTCCATCAGCTGACACACCTGCAGGCCGATTTTCATGTATTTATCCCCGTAGAAGGGGGCAATGCCCGATTTGGTACTGCCGAAGGAGGCCTTTCCCAGGCGCTCTTCCTCATAGCAGTCAAAGGCCACGTGGTATTCCATCAGCACCTGTGTCCGATCGGAAATCAGCAGCTGGGGCTGTGGCACGCCCCGGTTCCGCAGCATTTGCAGTTCCTTGAGCAATGCTTCGATATCCAGCGCTACGCCGGGGCCGATGACGTTCATCACATGCCGGTGGCATACGCCGCTGGGCAGCAAATGCAGGGCGAATTTGCCGTAGTTGTTGATGATGGTGTGGCCCGCGTTGGCTCCGCCCTGAAAGCGAATCACGATATCGCTGTTCTCCGCCAGCATATCGGTGATTTTTCCCTTTCCCTCGTCGCCCCAGTTGGCGCCTACGATTGCGCGTATCATGCGTGATTCCTCCTTCAAGTGTCAGCGGGGTACGCTTTTGTTTCAGCTTTGCCGGTTGGCTTACAGGATCCGCAGGATCCGATCCACCGCTTCCCGGGTGTTTTCCAGGGTGTTGAAGGCGGTCAGGCGGAAATAACCTTCCCCGCTGGGACCGAAGCCTTCCCCCGGCGTGCCCACCACGTGGGCTTTTTTCAGCAGCAGATCAAAGAAATCCCAGCTCTTCATATCCGCCGGCGTTTTCATCCAGATATAGGGCGCGTGCACGCCGCCGAACACCCTGATGCCCGCGGCGGCAAGCCCCTCCCGGATCACCCGGGCGTTTTCCTGATAATACGCGATATTTTCCATGGTCTGCTTTTGTCCCTCGGGGGTGTACACCGCGACGGCGGCGCGCTGGGTGACATAGGAAACCCCGTTGAACTTGGTGGCCTGGCGGCGGCCCCAGACGCGGTTCAGGCTGACGCCGCCAAAGACCAGCTCCTTCGGCACCACGGTATAGGCGCAGCGGGTGCCGGTGAAGCCGGCGGTTTTGGAAAAGGAGCAGCATTCCATGGCGCATTTTTTCGCGCCGGGGATTTCATAAATGCTCCGGGGGATATCCCCGTCGGAAATGAAGGCCTTGTAGGCGGCGTCATAAACGATCAGCGCATCATTATCAAGCGCCCAATCCACAAACACCTTCAGCTGATCCCGCGTCAGCACCGTGCCGGTGGGATTGTTGGGATAGCACAGGTAAATCACATCCACCGGCTTGTCCGGAAGCGGCGGCACGAATCCGTTTTCGGCGTTGCAGGGCAGGTAGGTCAGGCGTGTCCATCTGCCGTTCACATATTCGCCCAGGCGGCCCGCCATGGCGTTGGAATCCACGTAAACCGGATACACCGGATCGGTCACGGCGATGGCGGCGTCCGGGCCGAACAGCTCCTGCAAATTGCCCACGTCAGACTTGGCTCCGTCGGAAATGAACACCTCGTCCGGGCCGATCTCCACCCCACGGGTGCGATAATCGCCGTCGATGATGGCGTCGATCAGCCAGCGATAACCAAAATCAGGGCCGTATCCCCGGAAACCGGACGGCGTGCCCATTTCCACGGCGGCCTGCTTCATGGCCTCCACCACAGCGGGCACCAGGGGCCGGGTCACATCGCCGATGCCCAAGCGCAGCAGATCGGCGTTCGGGTTTTCAGCGGCGTATTCCTTCACTCGTTTGGCAATTTCGGCGAACAAGTATCCGGCAGGCAAGCTGGCCAGACAGGCGTTGATTTTCATATGGAAGCCTCCCTTTTCTGTCAGGCGTGCGGACCGCCTGCGATGGTATTCACCGGAAAGCCGGAATCCATGCCGGGATTCGGACAGACCGCGTCCAGTATATACCACAATTCATCGAAAGGGAACCTGTCTGACGGTTCTTTTTTGGTACTCGTTTCTTCTTTCGCCTCAGTCGCCCAGCCATTCCCCGTCGAACACGAAAGCGGCGGGGCCGGTCTGATACACGTGGTTGTCTTCGGCGCTCCAGTGCAATTGCAGGTTGCCGCCGGACAGCTTCATCTGTACCGTGCGGTCGGAAAGGCCGGCCAGCACGGCAGCCACCACCGCGGCGCACGCGCCGGTGCCGCAGGCAAGGGTTTCTCCGGCGCCCCGCTCCCACACCCGCATTTGCAGGATGCCCCGGTCAATGATCCGCACGAATTCCACATTGGTGCGCCGGGGGAACAGGGGATGATGCTCGATCATGGGGCCGATGGTGGATACGTCGATCACCTCCGGATCCCGGACGAACAGCACCGCGTGGGGGTTGCCCATGTTGACGCAGGTGATGAACCAGGTTTGCCCCAGGATCTGCAGCCGGTGGCGCAGCACGATTTCGCCTGGCAGATCCACCGGGATCAGCCGGGGGTTCAGCTCCGGCGTGCCCATGTCGGCCTTCACCCGGGCCACCTTTCCATCCTCCACCGTCAGCCACAGCTGGCGGATGCCGCTCTTGGTTTCGATGGTCAGCTCGGTTTTATCGGTCATGCCCCGGTCGTAGACGTATTTGCCCACGCAGCGGATGCCGTTGCCGCACATGTCGCCCTCGCTGCCGTCGGCGTTGAAAATGCGCATGCTGAAATCCGCCGTGTCGCTGGGCTCGATGAGGATCAGGCCGTCCGCTCCCACGCCGAAATGGGATTTGGACATGACGATGGCCATGCGCTCCGGGTCTCTCACGATCTCTTCAAAACAGTTGATATAAATATAATCATTGCCGATGCCGTGCATCTTGGTGAATTTCATGGCGCTGCCTCCTTTCGGCCTTACCTTCTGTATATGTTGCGCCGATCCCCGGCGTTACATGCGCTCCGGGGCGGAGAGACCGATCAGGTACAGCCCGGTCTTGATCACCTGGCGGCAGGCGTCCGTCAATTGCAGGCGGGCGGCCGTGGCGCCGGCATCGTCGTCCAGGATGCGGTGCTCGTAATAGAATTTATTGTACGCCTTGGCGATTTCCGTGGTGGCCCGGGTGACCAGGTAAGGCTCGTTCCGCTGGGCAGCTTCCGCCACCGCCTCCGGGAAGCGGCTGAGCAGCCGGAGCAGGGCCTGGCTTTCGTCATCGGTGAGGGCGGCGTAATCCGGCGCGGCGGTGTTGTCCGGCGCTTTGCGCAGCACCGAGCAGCACCGGGCGAAGGTATACTGCACGTAGGGGCCCGTTTCCCCGTCAAAATTCAGCGCCCGATCCCACCAGAAGTCGATGTCCTTGATGCGGTTGTTTTGCAGCGTGGCGTACACCACCGCGCCCACGCCCACCTGACGGGCCACTTCTTCCTTGTTTTCCAGGCCCGGGGATTTTTCTTTGATGATCTCCAGGGCCTTTTCCCAGGCGCGGGTCAGCAGCTCGTCCAGCAGCACCACGTGGCCCGTGCGGGTGGCCATGGCCTGGCCTTCATAGCTGACCATGCCGAAGGATACGTGCTCGCATTCATCCCTGGCCCAATCGTAGCCCATCAGCTCCAGCACCTTGAACAGCTGCCTGAAATGCAGATCCTGCTGGTATGCTACGATATACAGGCTTTTATTGAAATGGTAGGTTTCTTTGCGGTAGATGGCGGCGGCAATGTCCCGGGTGTGATACAGCGTGGCGCCGTCGGATTTGAGGATCAGGCAGGGCGGCATGCCGTATGCTTCCAGGTCCACGATCTTGGCCCCGTCTGAATCCTTCAGCAAGCCTTTTTCTTCCAGCTCGCGGATGACGCGGCCTGTTTTTTGAGCCATGACGCTTTCGCCGTCGTAGCTGTCGAACTTGACGTCCAGCAGGCCGTAGACCTTCATGGCGTCCCGTAGCGTCACATCCTTGAACCACTGGAAGATTTCCAGCGCTTCCGGGTCCCCATCCTCGATCTTTTTGAACCAGGCCCGGCCTTCTTCCTCCAGGGAGGGGTCTGCTTTCGCCTCGTCATTGAAGCGGACGTAGAGCTTCGTCATTTCGTCCACGCCGCCCTTTTCCACCTGCTCCCTGTCGCCCCATTTTTTGTAGGCGCAGAGCATTTTGCCGAATTGCGTACCCCAGTCGCCCAGATAATTGATGGAGACCGTTTTCCAGCCCTGGAAATCATAAATCCTTTTCAGGGAATTGCCGATCACGGTGGTGCTCAGATGACCCAGATGGAAGCGCTTGGCGATGTTGATGGAGGAATACTCCACGCAGGCCGTTTTGCCCTTGCCGTCCTCGCTGCTGCCCCACTTTTCCGGGGCGGCCAGGATGGCGGCAAGCAATTCCCGAGCGAAGTTTTCCCTGTTAAAAAAGAAATTCAGATAGCCGCCCACGCACTCCACCCGGGCGATTTCCGGCTTTTCCAGCGTCGCCGCCAGTTTTTGCGCGATCATGGGCGGGCCCATGCGCAGCGCTTTGCTCAGCTTGAAGCAGGGAAACGCATAATCCCCCATGGCGGGATCGGGCGGCACTTCCAGCAGGGCGGCCAGATCCTCCGGCAGGCCCTGGGCTTCCGGAAACGCGGCACGGAGCATGTCCCCTGCCAGGTCGGCGATGCGCTGTTTCATATCCATGACTGAATCATCCTTCCGATTGCAAAAAAAGTAAGGAACGGGAGGGCGTCTCCGTGGCGCTTCGCTTCTCCGCCGCGCCGCATGGGCCGGTCCCGACATTTTCTAATCATACCATATTATGGCCCGATTCGCAACCGCGGCGGGGTCGGAAAAGCAAAAAAATGCGCGCGGCATCCGGAAACTTCGGGAAGATCCGGGACGATATCCTCCGCTTTTCTGCCGCTATGAAAAAACGATTGCCTGGGGCTGCCCGGTATTGTATAATGACGGTGATAAAAGAAAAAAGAGGTGACGGCGGTGGATTATTCGCTGCTGACGGAGCAAGCGCGGGCTTTGGCGGAAGAGGATGGGTGGTATGTGCCCCTTTTGTCCAACGCCTCCGCCCTGCTGTATCAATCGCTGCCCGATTTGAACTGGGCAGGGTTTTATCTGGTGCGGAACGGCGCGCTGGTGCTGGGGCCTTTCCAGGGAAAGGCGGCCTGCATCCACATCGCCCGGGGAAAGGGCGTATGCGGCGCCGCCTGGCAGGAAAACCGCACGGTGCGGGTGGACAACGTGCATCTGTTTTCCGGCCACATCGCCTGCGACGGCGCGTCCAACGCCGAAATCGTGATACCCCTGCGGGACGGCCGGGGGACCGTGCGGGCCGTGATGGATCTGGACAGCCCGGTGTTTTCCCGGTTCACGGCGGAAGACGAAAAAGGCCTGGAGCAATTTGCCCGGGCCGTGGAACAAGCGATCCATTGGCAGGAGGAAAACGACGCATGAAGGAAAAAACCATTTATCTGGCGGGCGGCTGCTTTTGGGGCTGCCAAAAGTATTTTGATTTGATCCCCGGGGTGCTGGACACCTGCGTCGGCTATGCCAACGGGGGTACGGAAAACCCCACCTATGAGCAGGTAAAGCACCAGCACACCGGCCACGCGGAAACCGTGCGGGTCCGGTATGACGCGGACGAATTGCGGCTGCCCGAATTGCTGAACCGCTATTTTCAGGTGATCGACCCCACTGCGGTCAATCATCAGGGGGAGGATTTCGGCATTCAGTACCGCACCGGGATTTATTACACCGATCCCGCAGACGCGCCGACGGTCGCCGCCGCCCTGGCGGAATTGGCGAAGCGGTATGACCAGCCGTTGGCCGTGGAAAATCTGCCCCTCCGGAATTTTTATCCGGCGGAGGAATACCACCAAAAATACCTGGAAAAGCATCCGGATGGCTACTGCCATATTCATTTTTGATATAAAACTTTGACGAGCCGGACAGCCTAGGATCTGCGGGAGGGTTTTAGGAGCCTCCGCGGCCCACTGCCCCCCGCGCCACCGGAAGCTCACCCTCTGTTCGTGACCTTATCATGCTCATCCAAGGTCTTGCATCTACGGGCGTCTTTTCCGCACCGGTCAGCGCGGAGAATTCTGCGCCAAGGATCGCAGCAGCGCCTCCACCTCGTCAAATGAATCGGCCTGGTTGATGCGGATCCGTACCTGCGCGGCGCCGCGGCGGCCGAAGGTATACCAGGTGAAATGCTTGCGCATTTCCAGCAGCGCGCTGCGTTCGCCCTTCCAGGCGGCCATTTCCCGGGCATGGCGCATGGCGGTGTCCACGATGTGGGAATACGGGGGAGGCGTATAAGGCCGGCCCGCCAGCGCGGCCTGGATTTCCGCAAACACCCAGGGCCGGCCCAGCGCGCCCCGGCCCACCGCCACGCCGTCGCAGCCCGTGATCTGCAGCGCCTGCAGGGCGGAGGGGCCATCCACGATATCACCGTTTGCGATGACGGGGATGCGCACCGCCTGTTTTACCTGAGCGATTTTTTGCCAATCGGCCTTTCCGGCGTATTGCTGCGCCCGGGTGCGGCCGTGCACGGTCAGTCCATCGGCGCCGGCCTGCTCCATCAGCCGGGCGAAGGGCACGGCGTTCACGTGCTCCGCGTCCCAGCCCAGGCGCATTTTCACGGTGACAGGCAGGACGGTGGACTTTTTTACCTGCTCCACGATCCGTGCGGCCAGATCCGGGTCCTTCATCAGGGCGCTGCCGGATTGGCCGCCCACCACCTTCTGGGCGGGGCAGCCCATGTTGATGTCAATGCGGTCAAACAGCCCCAGACCGGTCAGTCGTTCGGCTGCCTGCGCCATATACAGGGGATCGGCGCCGAAGATCTGTACGCCGAGGGATCCTTCATCGGCATACCGGGCCAGCAGGAAGCGATAGGCGTTTCGGTCCGGCGGCGCGGTCAAAAAGCCCTGGGCGCTGACCATTTCGGTGGTGGCCCAATCACAGCCGTTTTCAAAACAAAGGCGGCGGAACACCTGATCCGTGATCCCCGCCATAGGCGCCAAATGTACGGTTGGATTCAATTTGCTTCCCTCTATTGCTGGTTATTGATGACCCGGGTGGGGGTCAGATCCAGGATGTGCCATTGTCCGTTTTCCAGCCGGAGAATGACGGAATACTGCGTGGTTTCCCACTTGGGGGAGGAGCCGGTCAGGCCCGCCGCCTGGGCCGCCTCGCGGGCGGAGGATTTCAGCTTCCCATCAATCGCGGGGATGGATTCGGTGATGGTGGCGCTCACTTCATTGTCCCAGGGCCAGCACCAGAACCGGTCCAGGGAGATACGGTGATCAAAGCCCGTGATGCTGTAATAATTCTGATAGGCCGATTGGCCGGCCCGGGCCTGGGATAATTGCCGGTCGCGATCCAGATAAGTGACGGAAAAATACCGATCCAGGCCGGATTGCTGATAATAGGCCAGGGCGCTGCCCGCGTCCCCCTCCGCGCCGTCCACGCCCATCATGATCGCCTGGGCGCGGTTGGCCATGCCATCCTTCAGCACGATATAGACATTGGTGGCATTCATGGAATAATAGAACACAATGGTCATCAGCCCCAGCACCAGACACAGGATCAGCAGCCGGGAAACCAGATACCACAGCAATCGCCGTAAATACTTCACAGGCACCTCCGCATGTCGCAAGCAGAAAAAAGGAACCACGGGCATTATACCACACAAAAGCGCCGCTTGTCACCCCCGAAGCGGGAAGAAAGGCACATTTGAACAACGAATGGGACGCGCTTTTTCTTCCCGAAGCGGTCTGGCCCCGGTATCCTCCGGCGCGCGCCGCCGGCCAGGCAGACGCGTGGAGGGGAACAAACGATCTGCATGTTCATGCTCGGTTCGTTTAATTATTACGATTTTATGACGAATTAAAGATGCGAATTTAATATTTTGGCCGCGGCTTTTCTTGGATCATTTTGTGGACAAAAACGGCGGATGAGCCGAAATTTGCTGTGGATAACTTGGATTATTCGGGAAGTTATCCACAGGCGTTTTGAGAAATCACGGAAAACAGGCGGTTTTGACGGTTGATTTTGTGGATAACTCTGTGGATAATGTGGAAAACTTCATTTTTCGAGAAAACGCATAAACTCAGACGGCGCTGAGGCGATATGCGCGCGGAAGCCACGGATTTCGTAGGATTTCCCATTCATTCGCTATGCATATTATGAATAATTATGAATAATCGGTCCTTGTGGGCTGTGGATAATTCCATGGGCGAAAGACGTGATGAAAAGTTCAAACTTTTTTGACTTGACAGAATAAACGGGGGAAGCGGCGCATACGCTGAGGACGGCGGAGGTGAAGCCGGATATGAGCAAGTGTCGTTGGCTGCGGTGGGCAGGCGGAGGAATCGCGGGGCTGTGCCTGCTCTTGTTTGCGGTGGCGCCCCGGCCCGCGCGTCCGGCGGTGCCGGCCCGGCCGGTGCGGCAGGAGGAGGCGGGCGGGCTCAGCGGCCGGGTGATCCTGGTGGACGCGGGCCACGGCGGCGACGACGGCGGCGCCCGCGCGCGGGATTCGGGCCTGTGGGAAAAAGAAATCAACCTGCTGGTGGCCCAGGCGCTGCGGGAGGAATTGGAGGAGAGCGGCGCGTCGGTGATCATGAGCCGGGAGGGGGACATGCAGTACAGCGCTAAGAAACGCGAGGATCTGACCGCCCGGCTGGATCTGGCCCGGCAGCACGGGGCGGACATGGTGGTCAGCATCCATATGAACGAATACCGCACGCGGCGGGAAAGCGGCCCGCAGGTGTTTTACCGGGAAGGCCAGGAAAACAGCCGCCTGCTGGCAGGGGCCATCCAGGCGGCGCTGATCCGCACGCTGCATCCCGTCCGGGAAAGAAGCGCGATGGCCGGGGATTATTTCATTCTCTCTCTGGATGTCCCGTCCGTGCTGGTGGAATGCGGCTTTCTTTCCAACGCCGCGGAGGAAGCCAGGCTGCTGACGCCCGATTATCGCCGCCAGGTTGCCCAGGCCATCCGGGATGGCATTCAGGAGTACTTCCTGCTGGCGCCGGAGCATACACCGCAGGCCGCTCCCGCTTCATAAAAACAAAGCCGCCTTCTCCGCCGGGCAACGCCGGCCGGGGAGGGCGGCTTTTGTGAGGTCTGGTTATGCCGACAGCTTTTCGTCCAGCCATTGACAGGCAGGGGACAGCAGCTTCATGAGCGGCGTTTCCAGGACGTATTTGCGCAGGCAATCCGCCAGGGCGCAGGCCAGATAGATGCCCGGGGGAATCAGCAGCGCCCAAAGCCAGAAAGTGCCGCGCTGGCACAAGGTCCAGATCTGCAGCCAGGTGCGCCAGATCATATCCCGCATCAGGCTGTGATCGTGAATCAGGTACACCCCAAAGGATGCGCCGGACAGCACGGTCAGCAGGGCCGAGGAGCTGACGCGCAGATTTGCGAAAAACAGAAACAGCGCGCAGGAGCAAATCAACTGGGGAATGGTGTTCTTATCGGCAAAGAAATTATGCCGGCTGCCAACGCGCTGGAAGAGCTCAGCATGCTCTTCGCCCCACAGGCAGGAAAGGGCGATGAAGGCCAGGGACAGCGCAAAGACTGCGGCGTGGAGCGGTATGCAGCGGGTCACCCGGCTGGGATACTTGCGAAAGAACGCGCCCAGCACATAGAGGAAAAAGAACCAGATGAGCTGGTGAAAATACGGGGAAGCGGGATCCTGAAAGGTGAGGGTGGGAATGACGCACAGGTACAGCGCGGCCACGGCCAGCACCCAGGCATGCGCGCGTTTCCCCAAACGCTGGACCGCGGGCTGCAAAAGGGGCAGCAGGGCGGTCATCGCCGCATACATGGTGACGAACCAATAGGGGCTGCGGGCGAGCACAAAGGCCGATCGCAGCACGGCATCATCTGTCACGTCCTGCCGCCAGCCGGTCCACCGGCACAGCAGCGTCAGGCCCACGGAATAAAACAGCGTTTGCAGCAGGATGCTCACGAGGCGCTTGGCCCGAAAGGGCGCCAGAAAATAGCCGGTGATGAGCACAAAGCTGTTGACGCCCGTCATGCCGCCGGAAAACAGCACCGTGGCCAGCACCTTGTTGGTCCGCAGGGGAGCGTGCATGGCCACCCCATGATAGGCCAGGTGGTGGGCGATGATCATGAGCATGCACACGATGCGCAGCAATTCTATATTGCCCTCCCGCTTTTTCACAGGCGAGAGGGCAGGCGCGGCCAGGGCCGTCATTTGATTGTGTCGCTGTGCATGTAGGGACGCAGCGGCTCGGGAATGCGGATGGAGCCATCTTCATTCAGGTTGTTTTCCAGGAAAGCGATCAGCATGCGGGGCGGGGCCACGACGGTGTTGTTCAGGGTGTGGGGCAGATATTTCTTGCCGTCCGCGCCCTTGACCCGGATGCCCAGGCGGCGGGCCTGCGCGTCGCCCAGATTGGAGCAGCTGCCCACTTCGAAGTACTTCTGCTGCCGGGGGCTCCACGCCTCCACGTCGCAGGATTTCACCTTCAGGTCAGCCAGGTCGCCGGAGCAGCACTCCAGGGTGCGCACCGGGATATCCATGCTGCGGAAGAAGTCGACCGTGTTCTGCCACAGGCGGTCATACCACATCATGCTGTCCTCCGGCTTGCACACCACGATCATTTCCTGCTTTTCGAACTGGTGGATGCGGTACACGCCTCTTTCTTCGATGCCGTGGGCGCCCACCTCCTTGCGGAAGCAGGGGGAATAGCTGGTCAGGGTCTGGGGCAGTTCGCTTTCGTCCAGGATCTGGTCGATGAACTTGCCGATCATGCTGTGCTCGCTGGTGCCGATCAGGTACAGATCCTCGCCCTCGATTTTGTACATCATGTTTTCCATTTCGGAAAAGCTCATCACGCCGTTCACCACGGCGCTGCGGATCATGAAGGGGGGCACATAATAGGTAAATCCGCGGTCGATCATGAAATCCCGGGCGTAGGAGAGGATCGAGCTGTGCAGCCGGGCGATATCGCCCTTCAGGTAATAGAAGCCGTTGCCGGAGGTGCGGCGTGCGGCGTCCAGGTCGATGCCGTTCAGGCGCTCCATGATATCCACGTGGTAGGGGATTTCAAAGGGCGGCACCACGGGCTCGCCAAAGCGCTCGTTTTCCACGTTCTGGCTGTCGTCCTTCCCAATGGGCACGGAAGGATCGATGATCTGCGGGATCACCATCATGCGCTTCTTGATTTCCTCGGCGTATTCGCCTTCCTTGATTTCCAGGGCGGCCAATTCGTCCTGCATGTCCTTGACCTGCTGCTTGGCCTGTTCGGCCTCGTCCTTCTTGCCCTGGCCCATCAGCGCGCCGATCTGCTTGCTGATCTTGTTGCGCTGGGAGCGCAGGAAGTCCGCCCGCTGAATGGCTTCGCGGTTCTTTTTGTCCAGGTCCAGCACTTCGTCCACCAGGGGCAGTTTCTGATCCTGGAATTTCTTTTTGATGTTTTCCCTTACCAGATCGGGGTTGGTCCGAATGAGGTTGATGTCGATCATGAGGCTACTTCCTTTCTTTTGGATGCCTGCCGCTTTTCCATACGGAAGCGGCAGGACGCGCCACGGCTCCGCCCGTGCGCTCATCTTTTTTTGGATGCCTGCCGCTTTTCCCTACGGAAGCGGCAGGACGCGCCACGGCTCCGCCCGTACGCTCATCTTTTTTTGGATGCCTGCCGCTTTTCCCTACGGAAGCGGCAGGACGCGCCACGGCTCCGCCCGTGCGCTCATCTTTTTTTGGATGCCTGCCGCTTTTCCATACGGAAGCGGCAGGACGCGCCACGGCTTCGCCCGTGCGCTCATCTTTTTTGGATGCCCGCCGCTTTTCCCTACGGAAGCGGCGGGACGCGCCACGGCTCCGCCCGTGCGCTCATCCTTGAAATAAAAAATCCTCCTGTCCCTCATCTGGGACGGAAGGTATCCGCGTTGCCACCCAGCTTGCGCGGAAGTTTCTGCGCCGCTCGACGGCGCTGTAAGGGGCGCGCCCCGGCGATTCCTCATCGCCCGCTCCGGGATGGATCGCGCCGTGCTCCAGCTGCCTCGCACCGAACCGGCAGTTCTCTGGATGAAGCGTCCGCCGCCATGTCCCTTCCACGCGGTATGGGGATATCATAGCACCAAAGCGCCTAAAATGCAAGGAGAAAATCTGAGGGATTCGCTTGCGAAAAAACGGGAACAACGTGAAAAACCGTTCCGTGAAGGCGCGGGACGCCGGGGCCGCAAGGGGCACGCCCCGGCGCTCCGCGAAAAGCGTTATTTCCGCGCTTCCAGCAGGGAGGTCATCACCGGGCTGGAGCGCTTGCCCAGCAGGGGATGCCGGTGTTCCAGGGTGGCCAGGGCGATTTCCACGTCCTCATGCACTTCGTCCGGGGTGAATGCGCCCAAGGTGACCATGTCGCAGGGGCGCAGGGTGGTGTAGCTGAAGGTAAGGCCCACAAACGGCGTGCACCGGCCCGCCGCCATGGATTTGATGGTCATTACGGGCTTTTTGGCGTTCCAGATCACGCTGTTCACGCCTTCCACCTCCACCTGCATCAAAAAGCCCATGCAGTTATAGATCTGGATATAGGTCTGGACGTCGTATTCATTGTCGTCGGAATACTGGATCAGCTCCGGCATATGGGCGGACAGGCCGGGGATCATGCCGTGCTGGCGGATCATGTCCAGATAATCGGGCAGCCGGTCCATGGTGCGGCGGTTTTTATTCACCAGCTGCTCCGCGGAGGCATGATGGATCAGGCAGAAGGTCGCCCCGTCTTTGGCGCACTGGCGGATGGTCTTTTCCGCCTCCGCCCGGGCCGCCGCGCTGTCATCCACGTTGATGCCGGGGGTGACGATCTGGATGATGGGACGTTGATAGGCTTCCTCCACCCGGTGAATGGCTTGACGCATGGGGGTGCCTTCGGTGAAATTGGGCGCCATCATGGCGTCGATGCCGTATTGCATGTAGGCGTCCAGCAGCAACGCGGTGTTTTCCGGGTTCGCGTGCCTGCGCTTGATCATATCGTCGGCCGCCGGCCCGGTATGGCTGTAGCCCAGGATCCAATTGGTGCCGATCAGCATGCGGGGCAGGGATTGCCCAGCGACCTCCGTGCGCGGAAACTGCGTCATTCGATCTCCTCCTGTCGTTCTGTTCGCTTTTTTTGTTTCATTATAACGCGGGAAGGGGAAAAAGTCTACAATATATTTCACCGCCCTGCTATTATTGGCTTGAAGCCGATGCCATTCTGCGCTATACTAAAGGTACAAAAGAGCGGGAGGATGATTGCTTATGAAATTTGCCATCGCGTGCGATCCGGCGGGCGAACCGCTGAAGCAGCCCATCAAGGAAACGCTCCAGGAGCTGGGCATCGAATATGAGGATTTCGGCATCAACGAGGGGGATCCCCGGGATTATCCCATTTTCGCCGTGCGCGCCGCCAACGCCGTGGTTAAGGGCGACTGCGACCGGGGCATCATCCTGTGCGGCACGGGCGTGGGCATTTCCATCGCCGCCAACAAGGTGAAGGGCATCCGGTGCTGCTGCTGCTCGGACTGCTACAGCGCCAAAATGAGCCGCGCCCACAACGACGCCAATATGCTGGCCCTGGGCGGACGGGTGATCGCGCCCGAACTGGCCAAATTGATCGTGGAGATCTGGGTGAAGGAGCCCTTCCAGGGCGGACGCCACCAGCGCCGCGTGGACATGTTCTCATTGATCGAGGAAGAAAAACCGCTGGAATAACGAGGCGGATTACGGGGGGATCATGCTGCGGACGAAAAGCATGGTCCCCTTCCAATCATAAAGAAGAGGAAAGCATGGCAAAACAGGAGAAGACCAATGTGATGCGCACCCTGGAGCGGCTGAAGATCCCCTATCGGGAGCATTTTTACGGGGATACCGACGCCGTCAGCGGCGTGGAGGTGGCTGCCGCGCTGGGAGAGGACCCGGCACGGACCTTCAAGACGCTGGTGACGGTGGGCAGGAGCAAGACGCATTATGTGTTCATGATCCCGGTGGCGCAGGAACTGGATCTCAAAAAGGCCGCCGCGGCGGTGGGGGAAAAGGCCGTCGAAATGCTGAAAAGCAAGGAGCTCTTGCCGCTGACCGGTTACGTGCATGGGGGCTGCTCCCCCATCGGGATGAAAAAGCCTTTCCGCACCCTGATCCATGAAACCGCCGCCCGGTACGACACCATCCTGTTCAGCGCCGGGAAAATCGGCTATCAGGTGGAATGCGCCCTGACGGATCTGCAAAAAGCCGTGCCGGTCACCTGCGCCGACCTGATCGTGCGCCCCTCCGTTTGACTGCTCCCCGCGGAAGCAGGACAAATTCCCGCCGCTCGGTGAAGCGGTTCTTTCGTTGGCGCGGGTGGGGGAATGCTTTTGACCTGGCCGGTCGGCATGGCGGGAGCCGTGACGCCCTTCGCCCGGTGCGGAGGAGCCGCAGGCGACATTTACAATTCAGCGCCTTGACAGCGGCGGGGGGCCATGCTAAGATGAAATCGTAGACAAATGTCCACGCCATCGGAAAGGGCGGGATTTTCACCGCCTGCCCGCTGGGTATAAGGGAAATTGAAGCCTGAAACGCAAGGAGGTTATCGTATGCGTACAGCGAAAAGAATCCTGTCTCTGTCCGTGTTTCTGCTGTGCCTTTGCTTCGCCGCCGCGGCGCTGGCTGAAAGCCCACTGGCCGAGCTGTGGGACAGCGGCATCGCGCTGCTGTTTGATACCGACAATGTGACCGTGGATGGGGAAGCGTCCTTTGACCTGGAATGGGACAGGACCGCTGAACTGGAGGAAGAAGGAATCATCTTTGGAATGAACGGCCGTTTCAAGACGGCGAAGCTGCATTACGTGCAGGATGGCTATAACTCCTATTACGGCCTGAAGCTGCTCACGCCCCGGAAGGACGGCACGGAGCGGGAAACAGGCTGGATCATCATCGGCCAGGCGAAGGGCGAATCCACGTTCGTGTATGTGATGGAAGCCTTATCACCCGGCAAATACCGTCTGGGCACAGATGGGCTCAACAGCAGCTTGCTGCACCGTTCGCCGCAGTTGGACGCGCTGACCGCGCTGGGCGGGCAATTGACCCGGATGCTGGAGCCCACGCTGCCGGCTGGCACGGTGACGGTGACGCGGGAAAACGATGCGAAAAAGGTCCATATTTCTCTGACGGGCGATCAGCTGCCGGATGTGGCCCAGAGCGCCCTGAGCATGGGCGCTGCGTACTTGGCGGATCGCTGGTTCAATACCGGCCATGACCGGTATTCCTTTAACCTGACTTCTTTTTCCAGCTACGTCGCCCCCGCCACCGCGCTGGCCGAGGGCACGGTGCGCTGGGAGCTGAAACAGGCGGACGTGGATTTCACCGTGGACGGTCAAGGCCGGCTGGTCAAAGTGAATGGAAGCGTCTGGGCGGATTCCGTCTTCTGCGACGGGGAAATCTTCCATGTCCGGGCACAGTTTGATTTGAACGTCACGGACTGGGGGAAAAGCCATGTCGAGCCCTTCGATCCCAAGACATATCATGTCGAACTCGCCCGGTAAGGGAAGGATCGTATTCCGCTTGTGCATTTAGCAAAAATAGGTTATAATAAAAGCGGATCAAATGCGTATGGAAAGGAGCGGTATCCATGGCCAATCAGGAAGACTGGGATATCATCGAGCTGGAGGGCGACGACGGGGAGCCCATCCGCCTGTGCGTGGAGCGCTATTTCTTCTATAACGGGGATGAATACGTGCTGCTCAGCGACGCCTGCGACGTGGAGGACGAGGAGGAGGTCTCCCGGTACGTGATGAAGGTGCAGTCCGTGGAAGGGGACGAAGACATGGAGGAATTCGTGCCCGTGGACGAGGACCTGATGGATCAACTGATCAGCGTGGTGGAGAACGTATTTGAAGCCGACGAAGAGGAATAATCCCGTTGCCCCATGAACGAGATCATCGCCCAGAAGCTGAGCCTGCTGCCGGATTCTCCCGGGTGCTATCAAATGAAGGAAAACGGGAAAATCATTTATGTGGGCAAGGCTGTCAATTTGAAAAACCGTGTGCGAAGCTATTTCCATGGCCGCGACCACACTCCCAAGGTGGCGGCCATGGTTTCGCATATCACGGATTTCGACATCATCCTGTGCCGGACCAACCTGGAAGCGCTGATCCTGGAATGCAACCTGATCAAGCTGTATAAGCCCTACTACAACATTCTGCTCAAGGATGACAAGCACTATCCCTACATCCGCCTGAACCTGTCGGAGCCCTATCCCCGGGTCACCCTGGCCCGGCGGCAGGCATCGGACGGAGCCCGGTATTTCGGCCCCTACATCGGGGCCACCGCGGTGCGGGAGGTGCTGGAAGCGCTGAAAAAGCTGTTCCCTCTGCGCACCTGCGCCCATCATCTCCCGGAAAAAGGCCCCAAACGGCCCTGCATGAACTACGAGATCGGCCGGTGTCTGGGCCCTTGCTGCGGCAAATGCACCCAGGAGGAATACCGGGCGGTGGTGCAAAGGGTGCTGAAATTCCTGGAAGGGAAATTTCAGGATGTGACGGCGGGCCTGGAAAAGGACATGCGGGCCGCCGCGGCCCAGCTGCAGTTTGAAAAGGCCGCCAGGTTACGGGACCAGATCCGGGACATCGAAGGGCTGATGCAGCGTCAGCAGGCCATTCAGACCAGCGGGGCGGAGCAGGATGTGTTCGCCCTGTGCCAGGATGATCTGGACGCGATGGCCCAGGTGCTGTACGTGCGGGGCGGCCGTATCCTGGGCGGCGATTCCTTCGCGCTGCCCCGGGAGGGCAAGGAGGATCCCGGCGAAGTGCTGTTCGATTTCATCGTGCAGTTTTACGAGGACGAACGCAAGCCTGCCCGGGAGGTGCTGTGCCCCGGCCTGCCCGGCGAAATCAGCGGCGATCTGGAAGAATGGCTGCGGCGGCAGCGGGGCGGCGCCGTCACGCTGACCGTCCCCCGGCGGGGGGACAAGCGGGCGCTGACCCTGCTGGCGGAAAAAAACGCCCGGGACGCCCTGGAAAAGCGCAACGCGAAAAAGCAGGTGCAGTACGAGCGCACCCTGGGCGCGGCCGAAGAACTGGCCCGGGCCATCGGCATGGATCATGTGCCCCACCGCATCGAAGGATACGATATATCCAACACTCAAGGGGCTCAGAACGTGGCGTCGATGGTGGTCTTTATCGACGGGGAGCCCGCCCCCAGGGAATACCGGCATTACCGGATCAAATCCTTTGAAGGGGCCAACGATTTCGCATCCATGAATGAAGTGCTTTCCCGCCGCTTCCGCCGCTGCTTTGCGGAGGATCCCAAGGAGCGCTGGCCCCTGCCCGATTTGGTGCTGATCGACGGCGGCCCGGAGCAATTGGCCTTCGCCCGGGATGCCATGCGCAGGGAGGGGGCCGACGTGCCCATGTTCGGCCTGGCCAAGCGGCTGGAGGAAATCTTTTTGCCGGACCGGGTGGATTCCATCCTGATTGACCACCACTCCCCGGCGCTGCATTTGATTCAGCGTATCCGCGACGAAGCCCACCGCTTTGCCATCACCTACCACCGGGGATTGCGGGGCAAGGCGAGCGTCCACAGCGCCCTGGAGGATATCCCCGGCATCGGGCCCGCCCGCAGGCGCGCCCTGCTGCAATACTTCAAGTCCGTGAAAGCCATCAGGGAAGCGGAATTGGAGGAATTGCAGAAAGCACCCGGCATGAACGCCCCGGCGGCGAAGGCCGTCTACGCCTGGGCGCACCCGGAGGATAAGTCCGGGCAGGAGGAATGACCGCCGCGCCGGGCCTGTCACCCCTTTTTTTCCCAATATGAAAGGAGAATTTTTTTGAGCACATCCCGTTTTGCGTTATTTGTAGACCTGGAAAACTGCGGGGCCAAGGCGGCCACGCTGAACAGCATTCTGGACAAGGTGAAGATCCGCGGGGACATCCTGCTGGGCAAGGTATACGGCTACACCGACCGGTTCAGCGATCTGAAGGAAGTATTGCTGTCCAACACCTTTACCGTGGTGCCCTCCATCCGCTACGGCTTCGCCCAGAAAAACAACGCCGATATCATGCTGGTGATCGACGCCCTGGAGGTGGCCTACACCAACCCGCTGATCGACTCCTTCTGCATCGTATCCGGCGACAGCGATTACACCCCCCTGGTGGGGCGCCTAAAGAGCATGGGCAAATTCGTGCTGGGCATCAGCCGCAGCGAGGTGGCCAGCAGCATTTTCATCAACGCCTGCAATGAATTTCAGTTCCTGGAGACGGTTTCTTCCGTCAGCCGGGACAAGCGCACCCGGAAAACCCAATCCAAGGACGAGCCGCTGGACGACGCCGGGCTCAACAAGCTGCTGGAGGGCATCCTGGCCGAGCAGTCGGACGAGGATGAAATGTACGCCAGCGAATTGAAAGGCGTGCTGCTGCGCCTGCGGCCGGATTTCAACGAGAACTCCTTTGGCTGCGCGTACTTCGGCAAGCTGCTGAGCAAGCTGGCGGCCAAGTTCGGCACCATCAAGGTGCGCAACGACAATTACAATCTGCTGGTATCCCTGAACACCGATGCGCCGGACGAAGGCGGCGGCAAGAAACAGCTGACGCCGGACAACTGGCGCGCCGCGTTCACCGAGCAATTGCAGCATTATAAGGATGACGGCTTTGAGCGCATCAATCCCTCCATCCTCAAGGCGGATATCCAGGCCGCTTTCCCCGATTTTACCGAGCGGGCGATCGGCTTCAAGCGTTTTTCCGATGTGCTCAAGCAGATGGAAAAGGAAAAGCTGCTGAAGCTGGAATTGGACGGGCAAAACAATATGCTGATCAAAATGCTGTGATGCTTTGGAAAACTGTCTGAACGGAACAAAAAGGAGGCTGCTGCCGTGAAACGGATCTTCTGCGCGCTGATGGCGGGCATCCTGGCTTGGGGCGCGTGTATTGCCGTCTTCGCGGAGGGAAGGAAAGCGCAGGAAGAGGAACCGGCCGTATTGCAGTGTCTGCAGGAAGCAATGGAGAAAGTCAGGACGTTCGTCTTTGGCGGCAGTGAAGATACGCCGCCTGAAAAATGGCTGAAACAATGGAAAAAGTCCAGGGCGTATGCGGCGCAAGCCTCCCTGTACGTCATAAGCGATGAACCCATTACCGACTTAAATGCCTACTTCCAAAGCATCGATATGGACGCTTACATCACTGCCTTGTCCTCGGATGAGGCGCTGGAAGAAATCCTGTCCCAATTGTATTTGGATATGCCGCTGGAAGAATTCCGTGAACGGATCTTCTTCTATCGTCCGCCTGACACGCAGCTCATCGAGATTTACATGGTGTCTTTGCATAGCGCACGGGAAGCGGTCACCTTGCTGAATAAGGCCATCCCTGTCTGCACAGCGTTCATCAAGAACAGGATGAACTGGCCTGAGCCCATAGTGATGTCGGTGCCTGCGATGCCGTAGGATTCGGGAAGAAACTGCCACGCTTGTTCGTCTTGATGGTGAACAAACACTTGAAAGGGGGATGAACCATGAACCCCGTGTATTCCATCATCGTGCCCTGCTACAATGAGGAGGCCGTGCTGGGCGAAACCCACAAGCGGCTGACGAAGGTCATGACCGACATGGGCGAAAGCTACGAAATCGTGTATGTCAACGATGGCTCCCGGGATGAAACGGGAAATATCCTGCGGAAACTGGCGGCGGAGGACGATCACGTCCGCGCCATCATGTTTGCCCGGAACGCCGGCCACCAAATGGCGGTGACCGCAGGGCTGGATTATGCCAGCGGCGACGCCGTCGTGATCATCGACGCCGATTTGCAGGATCCACCGGAACTGATTCCGCAGATGGCGGAAAAATGGAAGGACGGCGCGCAGGTGGTGGCCGCGCAGCGAAACAAGCGGGCGGGGGAGACGGCGTTCAAAAAAATCACCGCCAGCGCGTATTACAAGCTGCTCAACTGGCTCACCGGCGGCATGGTGCCCCGGGATACCGGGGATTTCCGGCTGGTGGACCGGCGGGTGGCGGACGTGATCCGGGGCATGCCGGAGCATAACCGCTTCCTGCGGGGCATGTTCGCCTCCGTGGGCTTCCGGCAGGAATCCATCCGCTATGACCGGGACAAGCGTTTCGCGGGGGAGACCCACTATCCCCTGAAAAAAATGCTGAAGCTGGCGGCGGACGGCGTGTTTTCGTTCTCCAAAAAACCGCTGAAAGCCATCACGGCGGTGGGCCTGCTGCTGCTGCTGGCGGGCGGATTGGGGCTGCTGGCGCTGCTGATTCTGCTGCTCTGCGGCCGGCACGGCGGGCTGTGGTGGATGGCGGCGCTGAACGGGGCCCTCACCGGCACGGTGCTCACTGCTCTGGGCATCCTGGGCGAATATGTGGGCCGGATTTACGATGAAAGCAGGGGACGGCCGCTGTACATCGTGGCGGACGCCCTGGGCTTTGATGAGGAACAGTGACGAAAGACAAAAAATGAAAGGAGCCTGATTTATGAATCCCGGAACCATTCTGCACGGCTTTGAGCTGAAGTATTCCCAGCCCCTTCCCGAACTGAAAGCCACCCTGCACCGGTTTACCTATCAGAAAAACGGCGCGGACACCATCTGGCTGGAAAGGGACGACGACAACAAATCCTTTTCCATCGCTTTCAAAACCGTGCCCCAGGACAGTACGGGCGTGTTCCATATCCTGGAGCATTCGGTGCTGAACGGATCGGAAAAGTACCCCCTGCGGGAGCCTTTCGTGGATTTGCTGAAAAGCTCCCTGGCCACCTTTCTCAACGCTATGACCTTCCCGGACAAGACCATGTATCCCGTGTCTTCCCGCAACGATAAGGATTTTCTCAATCTGATCGACGTGTATATGGACGCGGTGCTGCATCCCCTGTCCCTCAGGGATCCCCATTCCTTCCGGCAGGAGGGCTGGCATTACGAACTGGACAGCGCCGACGGCGAACTGACCATCAACGGCGTGGTATTCAATGAAATGAAGGGCGCTTACACCTCTCAGGATGAGATGATCCGGGATCAGATCAACGTGCAGCTGTATCCCGACAATTGCTACGGCTGCGATTCCGGCGGCAACCCGGACCACATTCCGGAACTGACCTATGAACAGTATCTGGCCAATCATCGCCGGTTCTATCATCCCTCCAACGCTTACATCTTCCTGGATGGCAAGGTGGATCTGGACGCGGTGTTTGCCAAGCTGGACGGCTTCCTCAGCCCCTATGACCGCATCGACCCCGACGCAGACATCGCGATGCAGTCTCCCATCGCCCCGGCGGATAAAACGGTGTATTACGCGATAGGGCCGGACGATGATGAAAAGAATAAAGCCCTGCTGGGCGAGGGTTGGGTGTACGGCCGGTTCGATGAGCTGGAAAAGAACCTGGCGGTGTCGGCGCTGGTGGATGTGCTGGCCGGCTCCAATGACGCGCCCCTGACCCGGGCGCTGCTGGATGCGGGGCTGTGCGAGGATGTGGCCCTGGAGCAAAGCGATGGCCGGCAGCAGATGCATGTGCATCTGGTGCTGAAAAACTGCGATCCCGATAAGCGGGAAGAAATCTGGGCGCTGGTGGATGATGTGCTCCGGCAGCAGGCGGAGCAGGGCCTGGACAAAAAACGGCTGAACAGCGTGCTGAGCCGCATGGAATTCTTGAACCGGGAGAAGGATTTCGGCCGGATATCGAAGGGCTTGATCTATGCCATTATCAGCATGAATACCTGGCTGTACGGCGGCGATCCCGCTGCGCCCCTGAGCCAGGAAACGCTGTTCCCGTCCCTGTATGCCATGGTGGGAGAGGGCGGCTTCGAGCAGCTGCTGCGGGAAGTGCTCCTGGAAAACAGGCATCATGCCCGGGTGATTATGCTGCCCTCCAAAACCATCGCCGGGGAAAAGCGCGAAGCGGAAAAGCGGCGCCTGGCCGCCGTGAAGGCGGGCTGGAGCGATCAGCAGGTGCAGCAGGTGATCAGCGATTTTGCCGCCCTGCGGGAACGCCAGAGCCGCCCGGACACGCCTGAACAGCAGGCCGCCCTGCCCCGGCTGTCCCTGAGCGACATTCCCGAAACGTGCGCCCCGGTGCCCAACCGGACAGCGAAGATCGAAGATACGGCGCTGCTGCATCAGGATGTGGATACCGCCGGGATCAGTTACCTGACGATGTACTTCTCTTTGGCCGATTTCACCGCGGAGGAGCTGAGCCGCGCGGCCATCCTGGCTCCGCTGATGGGCAATATCGCCACCGAGCATTACGACGTGGCCGCCCTGAAATCCGAAACCAATGAAAAGCTGGGCCGCCTGGCCATCTTCCCTCAGATTCACGCCGGCCGCAAGCAGGCGGGGGCTTTCGTCACCGTCAATATCGCCGTGCTGGAAAGCCACAAGCAGGATGCCGTGGCCCTGGCGGACGAGATTCTCAATCATTCCCTGTTCACCGACGAAGCCTATATCCTGAACCTGATTCGCCAGAACCGCATCGGCATGGAGCAGGCCATCATGATGCAGGGCAACGCCTACGCCGCCCGCCACGCCTCCGCGGCGCTGTCCCCCGTGGGGGCCATGAGCGAGCATTTCCAGGGCATGAGCTTGCTGCGGCAGCTGCAAAAGGAAGAAAAAGCGTTCGGGCCTGACACCCTGCGCTGGATGGATGCGCTGGCAAAGAGAATCTTCACCCGGGAACGGGTCACCCTGAGCCTGACCGGCCCGATGGATGAAGCCTGGCTGCGGGCCGCCCGGGATGTGCTGCGGTCAGCGCCCATGGGTGAGCCTGTGGCGCTGACGCCTCTGCAGGGGAAGGCCGACGGCTTCATGATCCCCTCTGAAATCGGCTTTGCCGCCCGTGTGGCGGATCTGCCTGCCGATAATCGCGGCGCGGTACAGGTGGCGGCTCAATTCCTCACGTTCGATTTCCTGTGGAATGTGATCCGCGTCAAGGGCGGCGCATATGGCACCGGTTTCCGGAGCACGGAAACGGGCACCATGGAGATCACATCCTTCCGGGATCCCAATGCGGCGCAATCCCTGCGCAGCTTCTGCCAGACCGCCGATGCCCTGCGCGCCTTCTGCCAGAGCGACGCCGATCTGACCCAGTATATCATCAGCACCATCGGCGGCATCGATCCCCTCCGCACGCCCCGCTCCATCGGCGTGGAAGCCGCCTGGATGTATTTCAGCGGAACCACCGAGGAGGAACGCATGCAGGAGTGGAATCAGGTGCTGCATACCACCAAGGCGCAGTTGCTGGCCTTTGCGGATGTTCTGCATACGGCCTGCGCCCGGTCCAGTGTTTGCGTGATCGGCGGGCAGACCAGTCTGGATGCCTGCGGCGATCAGCTGAACCATATTGAATCCGTGCAGTGACGGGACGGCGTCCCGCGGGCGCTGCCCCGGAATCACCGTCCGCGGGCATCGCAATCTTTGATGATTCGGATCCAAACGCATACCGGCAATGAAAAACGGGACTGTTGCAGCGGTTTGAAAAGCTGCAACAGTCCCGCTTTATGTTCTTCACGGATTGTGAGGGAAATAAAAAAACCTTCGGCGTCATCCCGAGCGCAGCGAAGCCGGGAGGTGAAGCGCAGTCGAGGGATCCATGCGTGCATCCGGCAAACAGATCTTTCGACTCCGTTCCGCTTTTCGCTCCCCGGCGTCCCTCCCTGTCACTGGCAGGTGCCGGGTGTTTTTCGCAGGCCGCTTCACCTGTAATACCGGCTGGTGGGCTTGAAGGTTTTCACGTGCGTGCGTTTTTTCATCAGCCGAAGCAGCAGCTTGAGCACCCGAATGGCCACATACACTGCCAGAATGGGCAGCAGCACATACAGCACCACCAATTCCACTGTCAGCCGCGGGAAGGGGTTCGGGTCGTTTTCGGCGGCGGCGACGATTTGATCAATGGTGGGGGCGATGTTATCCCGGGCGGCGATGGAACGGGAGGCAATCAGCTCGTAAACCACAGGATTGCTGCGCTCCGGATAATAGGTCAACGTGCCCATCACTTCCCCTTCCTGGATGGGCGCCTGGAAATCCCGGGTGAATTCGGTGACGGTGATGGTGGAAAAATTCTGTACCCAGTAATCCACCTGCTGCTGGGTGGTAACGACCAGATCGGAAGCATCGGTGGAGGTCATGCGCAGGTTCAGCGTCAGGCGGCCCACCTGGGGGTCGTCCAGCGCGAAGCCCCGTATCTCCACCACCCGGGGGTTCATCATGTAGATTTCGGCGATGCTGGTGCTCAAAAACTGTGAGAATCCGTAGTCCATCAAGCGGCGGGCATCAGTGTAGCGGGAGCCGTCGGACGTGGAGCCCAGCACCACGGCAATCAGGTTGACGCCGTCCTTGCTGGCGGAAGCCACCAGGCAGTTGCCGGCGGCGGAGGTGGTGCCCGTCTTAACGCCGGTGGAGTATTCGTAATAGCGGCCGGCCTTGCTTTCCTCCGTCGGCTTGTTCACGAAATTGTTGCGGTTGACGATGGTGCGGTTCCGGTAGACATTGTCCCGGGGCATGATATGCTCCTTGGCCAGCACGATTTGCCGGAAGGTTTCATTCTGCATGGCCACGCGGGTCAGAATGGCCAGATCCCGGGCGGTGGTGAAGTGATTGTCGTCGTGCAGGCCGTTGGCGTTGACAAAGTGCGTGTTGGTGCAGCCCAGGGAATAGGCGGCCTGGTTCATCAGCTGCACATAGGTTTCCTCCGACCCGGCCAGCCCCTCGGCAATGGCCGTTGCGGCGTCGTTGCCGGAGGGCAGGATGGCGGCGTAGCACAGATCAATCAGCGCCACCTGCTCCCCAGCCGCCAGCTTGGCCGATGATTCGTCGGGGGCCAGGTTCACGGCGTTTTCGCTGACGGTCAGCTTGGTTTGCAGCTTATCGTACATGGTCTCGCCCGGAAGCTGCTCCGCCAGGGTCAGGGCCAGCCATACGGTGAGGATTTTGGTGGTGGAGGCGGGATAGAGCGGTTCATCGGCCTTTTTTTCAAAAATCACTTCGCCGGAGTCCGCCTCGATCAGGATCACCGCGGTGGCGGACAGGTGGCCTTCCTCCAGGATCTCGGGATAATCGGGGTTGTAGTCATCGGCCTTGGCGGGCAGGGCAAAAATGGGCAGCAGAAGCAAGGCTGCCATCAGCAGCCCGGCCAGTCGTTGCGCCGTTCCTCGCCTCATGTGCTCCTCCCGCGTTCGTAAAGAATTTGAAACACAGTCTTGATGTTTAGACCTTAATGCTCGGCGTGCGCCCATTCGCGCCCACCGGGACAGAAAGCCGCGCTTTCTTCGCTATCATACCATAATAATCCCGGGTTGTACAGGCCGAGTTTCGGCGCGTCAGCCCAAATCCGGGTCGTCCCACACGGCTTCCAGGATGGGCAGGCACACGCTGCCGGGGCGGCTGTCCAGCCGCAGGGTCAGGCTGCCGGCGAAGCACAGGTGCACGGCGGCGCACAGATAAGGGAAGGGCAGATGCAGCATGCGGGCCAGCGCGGCTGTGGAGGATCCGCCGTGGCAGAACAGCGCCGCTGTGGCGCGCTGCTCCCGAACGCAGCGATAGGCCGCGCCCTGCCGGACGTAGCCCATTTCTTCCAGCCAGGCGTCCGTGGCGTCACCCACCCGGGGCACCTCGGTGAGCAGGAGATTGCCCTGGAAAACGGGGTGCGCCATCCAGCCCGGATCGGCCAGATCGACGCCCCGACGGATCAGCTCGTTGGCCGTATCCCAGGGGTGGCCGTCTGCAAAAAGCCGCGTGCCATCCGCGCTGCCCCAGCGGATTTCATGCATGAAATCCAGCACCTGAATGGGAAGGCCCAGCGCGTCGGCGGTGTATTCCGCTGTCTCCATCGCCCGCCCCATGGGAGAGGAAAATATGTGCGTGATGCCTTCGCTCCGCAGCCGCTCCGCCGCGGCCCGGCCCTGGCTATGGCCGGCTTCGGTCAGGCAGTCCCGGGCATAATCGGGTTCCCCGTGCCGGACAAAAATGATGCGCATACGCTGTTCTCCTGCTGGAAGCTTATTCTTCCCGGTATTGGGCCGGGCCGGATTCATACAGATTGCCGCCGTGGGCGTCCATGAGCACAATGGCGGGAAAATCCCGCACGGTGAAGCGATGGATGGCTTCGGTGCCCAGATCGGGGTAGGCGATGACCTCCGCCTTTTCGATGCTCCGGGCAATCAGCGCCGCGGCGCCGCCCACGGCGCCCAGATAGACGGCGCCGTATTGCCGCATCGCGGCGCGTACCGTGTCGCTGCGGCGGCCTTTGCCGATCATACAGTTCAGGCCCAGGGCCAGCAGCTGGGGCGTGTAGGCGTCCATGCGGTAGCTGGTGGTGGGGCCGGCGGAGCCGACAGCCCGGCCGGGCGCGGCCGGGGCGGGCCCCACATAATAAATGGCCTGGCCCCGCACGTCCACGGGCAGGGGCTTTCCCTCGTTCAGCAATTGGATCAGCCGCTTATGGGCAGCGTCCCGGCCGGTGAGCATGGTCCCCGTTAAATAAACGGTGTCACCGGCTTGCAGCATCCCTACATCCTCCGAAGACAGGGGCAATTGCAGATGGTATTCGCTCATACGGTGCCTCCCTGTGCGATGATTGATACTATTCTTCTTCTAAAACCTTACATCTTTGGGCGTCATTTTCGTTCTGGCAGCACATGACAGCGGTCAACGCGGCGCTGCTGCGCCTCCCTTCGTTCTGCTTGGCCAGAACAAAGAATCCATCCCAAATCTGTTAAGATTTAAGATCCAGATTGGCAAGGATGAAAAAAGAGCAAAGGGACGACGGGGTATTCTCTTTAGCCCGAAAGAGAAGCAGAAAGGGCGTTATAACGGCGGTGATCATC
>JAFXVJ010000044.1 GCA_017524615.1 Clostridia bacterium
ATCTGGAAACTGGGCAATATGCTGCTGGAAGTAATCTGTTTCTCAAAGATCCCTCGACTTCGTTCCGCTCTCGCTCCACTCCGCTCGGGATGACAGGAGCGTTTTACTTTTTTACTTGCTATTTTAATTTGAGCATAGTATAAGATTTCAGAAGAAGAATAGTATCATAACACAAAGTCCAGCATACGCAGCACATCCATATAATCGTCGGCCTCGAACGCCACCTCGCAGGGACCGGTCCGGATCACGCCGGGGTAAGCGGATTTGGCGCGGAAATGATCCTTGAACGCGATTTCCACCCGGAAGTGGTCCGGCAGGGGGAACAGGCAGTCGGCGGCGTTTTTTTGCATACCGCGGCAGGCCGCTTCCCGGATCAGGCGCAGGGCTTTGTGGGGATGAATGGAGATGGAGCCCCGGCCCCGGCCCTCGCTGACGGCCACGGTTTCGATGTTCGGATTGATGTCGCGGAGCCAATCGCACAACCCCCGATCGCCGGTCACCAGTCGCACGGGCACGCCGAAATAAGCCGCGGTCAGACCGTTGATCATCAATTCCGGCGCAAGGATGCCGTTGATGCGCACGGATTGGACCCGGGTATTCATGGTGTGGGACAGGGGGTTAGTGTCCATACCGGCGCCGGAATGATAGCCGGTGAAAAACACGCCGTCAAAATCCCGGTCGATGCCCGCCATCATGCTCAGGATATCGCTGCCCCAGCCCCGGAACAGGCGCGCGTCCTCCGGCAGCAGGGTGGGGATCAGGTTGCAGGCGCTGTCGTGAGCGTCCTTGATGAGGATATCGGTGACGCCGGCGTCCATGGCGCCCTGGCAGGCCGCGGCCACCTCGCGGGTCATTTGCTCGGCAAAATAGGGATAGCGGCTGTGTCCATTTTCCGTTTCATCCCACAGGGTAATGCCGGTGGTGCCTTCGATATCGGCGGATACGTACAGCTTCATGGGGTGTCTCCTTTCTGCGTGCGGCGGCATGTTCAGCCGCCGGTTTGGGCGAAATACTCATCGAAAATGGCCTGATGCAGGGCGGCAAAGCGCTCCGGATCCCGCATGCCGGCGTCCCGGCCGTCCACCCGGCAGGCGCGGATGCACGGCGCGGTGGAGCTGGACGTGATGATTTCATCGGCGTCCGGCAGGTCTTCCACGGTGAAGGGCTCCTCGATCACGGGAATGCCCAGCCTGCCGCAGGCGGCGATCAGGTGCGCCCGGGCGATGCCGGGCAGGATCAGGTTGTCGGTAGGCGCGGTGCGGAAGACGCCGTCCTTCAGGATGTGCACATTGCTGTGCGAGCATTCCGTCACCCGCCCGCCGGGGCGGAAGAACACGCATTCGTAGCAGCCCGCCTGCTTCGCCCGCTCATTGGCCATGACGGAGGGGATCAGGTTCAGGGTCTTAATGTTGCAATGGAAAAACCGGGTGTCCTCCCCGGTGATCAGGGACACCGGCGCCGCGTCGGGATTGATTTCCTTGGGCGTCAGGGTGATCCACAGGTTGGCGGGCCCCGCCGGGAAGGCATGTCCCCGGGGGCCTGTGCCCCGGGTGACCTGAAAGTACACCATCAGGTTGCCGGTATCCATTTGCCGGATCAGGTCATCCAGCAGGTTTTTCAATTCTTCCTTGGAAACGGGCACCCGGATCTGCAGCATCCCCGCGCTGCGGAACAGCCGATCCACGTGCTCGTCCAGGGCGAACACGATGCCGTTGCGGCACATGCCCGCTTCGTAGACCCCGTCGCCGAACCAGCAGACGCGGTCGTTCATGGGCACGGTCATTTCGCTCAGTTCCCCGATTTTTCCGTTGTAATAGCCCAGCTCCTTCATGGCTGCGCCTCCTTGATCTGTGCTTTGATCACGTCCCGCAGGCAGGGCACCGCGCTGCCGTCCAGGGCGGTGTCGGCCCCGGCATGCCACATGGATTGCAAAATGGCCTCCTCGGCGCATTCGCCCACAGCCCGGAAAGGAATGTTCATGCATTCCTCCCGCAGGATCCGCTGGGCGAAAAAGCTGGCGCCCTCCGGCGTCCGGGGAGCGGTGGTGAACCCCACGGCAATTTCCCCGCTGCCATGGCCGATGTAGGAGCCCAGCCGCGCCATGCCCACCGACGTACGCCGCAGGACCCGCCGAAGCTGCCGGGCGGACAGGGGCAGATCGGTGGCCACGATCAGGATGATGCTGCCTTGGTCCGCTTCCGCCAGGCCTTCCGGCAGATGCGCCATCCTGAAATCGGCCGACGCGCCGTAATTGCTCTGCACCAGCACGCCCATGGTATAGACGGCCCCGTCCAATTCCATCAGGCGGGAGGAGGAGCCGATGCCGCCCTTCATGCCATAGCAGGTGGTGCCCCGGCCCGCGCCCACCGCCCCCTGGGCAAAATCCGCCCCGGCGGATTCAAGCGCGGCCCGCACTTCCTTTTCACCCACGGGCCGGCGGACGATGTCGCTCAGGCGGCTGTCGTTGCACTCGCACACCACTGGATTGACGGAGGTGAGGGGGATCCCGTCCCGGGCGCACAATTCCACCATCCAGGACACCATGGCGTCGTGCACCCGGCCTACGTTCAGGGTGCCAGTCAGGGCAATGGGCGTTTCCAGGGTGCCCAATTCATCCACCTGCACCAGACCCAGGGTTTTCCCGTAGCCATTGAATATGCAAGAAGCCGCTGTCAGCTTGTCCGTAAAGGGATTGTGCCGGGGCGGCACCACCACGGTCACCCCCGTGTGGCATTTTCCCTCGTCGATGGTGGCATGCCCCACCCGCACGCCCGGCACATCCGTGATCAGATTGCGGGGGCCGTGGGACATCGAGCCAATATGCATGTTCATGATGGTTTTCTCCGTGTCGGTGTTTTATTGCCCGGGTTTGGAATCCGGGCCCAAAAGCCGAGAAAATTATACCATTCTTCTGACGAAAACACCATCCCAAATCTTTTGACATTTTTGTCTGCGCACAGGATAAGCATTGACTGCCCCGGAAATTATGATATAATGATAATTGTTCAGTCAAGGAATAGAGAAGCAGGGCGAAACGCGCCCGCGGGGGATATCGGGGGGCTCCCCCCGATTGCGATCCAATGTGTACAAAAAAGGCCGTGAAACGATGCATGGGCCTTGATCATAGTAAGAATTTGCGAAGGAGGTATCCCCATGAAACGGTTCCTGTGTGGGCTGATCTGCCTGTCGCTGTTATTGTCCGCGGTTCCGGCGCTGGCGGTGGGTGTCACGGATGTGATGATCGTAGCCAATTGCTCGGAGTGGGTGTCTCTGCGGGAATCGCCGGACACGGCCTCCAAACGGCTGAAAACGGTCCGGCTGGGTGAATTCGTGACGGACTGCACCATGGCCACCAACGGCTTTGTGCATTGCTGCTATGAGGGCGTTTGGGGCTACATTCTGTTTCAGTACCTCCAGCCCACGAATTATTCCTCCGCCGAGGGGTTTGTGGGCAATCAAATGGTGGTCAACTGCAAGGATTGGGTGTCCATGCGGGAAAGCCCCGACAACACTTCCAAGCGGGTGGCCCAGGTGCCGCTGGGCACGGTGGTCACCGGCTGTCTCGCTTATTACGCCGGGGACTTCATCTACTGCCGGTATAATGGCCGGGAAGGCTACATTTCCTCAACGTACCTGCGCAGCGCGTATTACGACGCGCTGAAGAAAAACGAAAAGGTGGTCAGCGACGCGGCGGGGAAATATCCCGCCATCGTCGGGCCGATGCAGGTGGTGAACTGCAAGGAATGGGTCTCCCTGCGGGTGCGGGCCTCCGATGCGTCCAGCCGGATCACCAAGGTCAGCCTGGGGGAATATGTGGACAACTGCGTGCAGGTGTCGGATCAGTTTGTTTACTGCCGCTATAAGACCCTGTGGGGCTACATCCAGATTCAGTACCTGCAGGGCCGTCAGGCCACTGTGGCGCCCACCGTCACGCCCGTGGTGACGCCCTCCATGGTTCCTGTGGTCACGCCCTATGTCCCGGGCTTCACACCCACCCCTGTGCCCGGCGGGAATGCCGGGGAGGTGGAATCCATCTTCGCGTGGATGGATCGGCCTTCCTATAACCTGCTGAGTCAGCTGGGCACCGGCGTGGTGGATTATACGGCGGAAAACGATTATACCATCCTGGTGCGGCGGGCCTATGGCCAGCGCGAGGAATTGGTGGCCGTGTGCTATGACCCCGATTTGCGGCCCCTGTGGCAGACCGGCGTGATGGCTGGCTCTGAAATGGGCAATGAACTGCAAACCGCCGCCTTTGTGGCAGGCACCTCCGGCGCTCCCCAGATCGTGCTCTATGAGGTGGAGGAGGGCTTCACGGCCTACGGCGTGGGGCCTTGGACGGGCGTCCTGTGGCAAACCCCCAACACTGTGGCGCAGGCAGGAGGCAGCATCTGCGCGATTGCCGATGAGGACGGGAAAATCTATGTCGCCTTCGAAGGAAAGCTGCTGTCCCTGTCTCCCGCGGGCGCGGTGCTTTGGCGCATGGAATATCCGGACGAGCGCATCGCCCGGCCCTTTGAAATCAATATCCGCAACGGGTATCTGGAGGTCTATTACGACACCGACGTGGAGCACGCGAACCTGTGCTGGCGCGCTACCTACAGCCGGAACGGACAGTTGCTGATGCTGTCTTCGGTGGAAAATCCGTAACGGCGGGGACGCCGGCGTCGCGTCCCGCGCTGGGCTGCCCGCGGCTTTCGGACGCCCCGCACGCAGTCGTGACATATCCGGCGGCCGGTCTCCCGAAACGGACGATGGAGCTTGTGAGCATAGACGGCTTCAGCTTCCGTGCGCCGGGGAAATAATAAAGCCCCTGAGAAAACGCGAACGTTTTTCTCAGGGGCCATTGCTTGTTGGTGCCGATGCTCTCTGCCCCGGTGTCATACCATTCTCATACTATTCGCGTTCTAAAAAACAATTCGCAATAAGAAGAGGAGGACGAGACAGGGGCCTTCGCGGCCCCTGAACCCCGCGCCAGGGGATGATCCCCTGGACCCACTCCTCGCGAAGCTGCTTGATCGATAGAACCAAGGAATTGTCGCGTGTTACGCTGGGATTGCGAACGTTTGGGGCTTCTGGCCCAATGAAAGCCGGG